>NZ_WUAG01000001.1:623394-1246789 GCF_009828855.1 Psychromonas sp. L1A2
ATTAACAATAAAATCATCAATTGCTTTGAAATAATCTACGCTACTTGCTGGACCGGTTAATACAATAGGTAAGGGCTGACGTTTATTTTCAGGATGCATCATGATCCCTAAAATATATAACAGCTCTTCTGCTGTACCTGGACCACCAGGGAAGATAACAATACTATGGGTAAAACGAACAAAAGCTTCTAAACGTTTTTCGATATCAGGTAAAATAACCAGTTCATTCACTATCGGGTTAGGTGGTTCAGCCGCAATAATTCCGGGCTCTGTTAAACCAATATAACGACCGCTGCTAACACGCTGTTTTGCATGGCCAACTGCCGCACCTTTCATCGGGCCTTCCATTGCGCCAGGCCCACAGCCTGTACAGATATTGAGCTCTCTTAGACCTAATTGATTACCTACTTCTCGTGTGTAAGCAAATTCAATATCATTGATTGAATGACCACCCCAGCAAACAACAACACTAGGCCCAACACCCGCTTTTAATACATTGGCATTACGTAGGATTGAAAACACTAAACTGGTGGCTTGCTCGCTATTAAATTCTGATGAAGCAGCGGGTTGTAATTGTGTATTTACATACAATAGATCCCGCAATACAGAAAACAAGTGATCTTGCATGCCCCTAATGAGAGAACCATCTATATAAGCATCTTCAGGTGGGTTTAGCAGCTCTAAAATAACGCCACGTTCTTGATGAAGTACATTAATTTCAAAATCTTTATGTTTTTCTAGTATCTCTTTACTGCTATCCGTATGACTACCTGATTTTAATACGGCTAAAGAGCACTGTCTGAATAATTGATAAGTTTCGCAAGAGGCACTGTATTTAAGTTGATTTACTTCTAATTGAGAAAGTAGTGCCATACTACCAACGGGACTAATATGTGAAATCATAGCTTCTCCTTTTAACTGTCTGTTAAGACTAACTTAGTGAGGTTGATAAGCTATCTAAAAGCATTAATTTATTATAAATAATTGAAATAAAAATAAACTAAAGTGTTTTAATTATTCCTAATGAAAGCTTATTCATTATCTTTTGGTAAAAAGATAACTTTATCGCGACCTGTATTTTTAGCTTGATATAACGCTGTATCCGCACGTTCGAAAGCATCATCTGCGTCATCTGAAAGTAGAAATGTAGTAAAACCAATAGAGATGGTGATTGATAAATTTTCTTTTTTGAATTGAAAAGGGATTTTTTTAATACGATCACGTAACTTATTTAATGCCAACTCTGTTTGTGCTGGAGATATCTCTGGTAATAATAAAGCAAATTCTTCACCACCATAACGGGCAATATAATCGGCATTACGAATAGATTTTTGCAATGTTTGTGCAATTACATTAAGTACTTTATCACCAGCTAAATGGCCAAAGCTGTCGTTAATAGATTTAAAATTATCAATATCAATAACGGCAATATTAAGCGTATTTTTATAACGTTTAAAACGTGTCACTTCAATCTTTAAACGTTCGCTCCACGCTGCACGATTTGGGATTTTAGTTAAAAAATCAATATGTAATTGTTTGTTTTGTTGTTTAAGTGTTTTTTGATAACTTTGAGTTTCATTTTGTAATTCTTTAATTTGCCTAACCATTCCTTGAAATTTACAGCGGAATTTTTCTTCTTGTTGTTTTTCTTGTTCAGCCATCGCTTCCTGTACATCAGTAACATATTCTGAAATATGCTCACGTAAGGTTTCGATACTTTGTTCTTTTTCACTGGTTTCTTTTAATAATTCAGCATTATTTTTTATCGCAAGAAAGGCTTCTTTTTGCTTTTCAAAATCAGTTTCAGTTATCTTTAAGGTTTGTGCAAAGTTTAAATAAAATTGCGTTAGGCTGTCATTTAATGTGTATAAAAAGTGTCGTGAAGATCGTCGTTCCTCACGCGTGCTATCAATAATGATCGTAATAACTTCTAAGCAGTGATGAGGTAAACTAAAAGGGTCATTTTCATTACGTATTTTAAGACGAACCTGGTCAAGCTTTTTAACAAAAGCTTGACCTACATCTAACTCAAGAATGAGTAATTGCAATTCATCATTAATAAATTCAACGTCAGCTTTATTATCAATTTCAGGTTTTGTTACATTTTTGCTTAGCTCAATAACCGCTCGTTGATAAATTTTAATGAGCTCTTTTAATTCAGAATGATATTCAATAACAGTGTAAGGCTCAGGGCAGCTTTTCATCTCTTCAATTCTACTTTTAATAGAACCTGAAAGTGACTGTATCTGTTGCAGTTGAGCTTGAGATTGGCGAGAAACTAAATGACCTTCTAAAAGCTTATCATCTAAATTATTTGGAATGCTTTCAAGCTGTTGGGTATATTCATCAAAAAGTTCTATTTCAGCTGCAACAGTTGAAGTAGATTGCAATTTTTTTAAAAACTTCACTTGATACTTATCAATCGTTTTATTTTGACGATGACTTAGTTTCAATAATTGCTGCAATAATCGAACTATTGCGATAGATGATGCCATTAGTTGATTCCTTTTAATAATGTCTTATTAATTATCAATCAGTTAAGGAACAAGTACAAGCGTGATAAGTCAAATTTAAATACTTAAATCATTAACGATTTAGCTCTGGCCAACTGATTGTAGTACCTGGGTGACTACATTTTAACTTTACAATTCCTTTATCTATACCTGCTTGACCCAGTATCCATAAGTCACCGTCAAAAAATGCGGGTTGTATTTTCTCAATTGCATATAACTCTAACCAGCTACTTTCACCTACTGTTTCTCGTATTTTACAAGCACCAAATAATGCCAAGCTTGTTAAGTTAAGCATTCTTTCTGGTGCAATTGCTCGTGAAACATTATGTAAAAAAGGAAAAGCAACAACGCCACTGGCAACTTGTCCATCAAGTGAGTAAGTATCTGCAAAAGATTTAAAGAATACTTCTATCTCCTGTGCAAACTTCTTAGCTTCGCCATGATGAGCTTGTTCGGAAATAAATAATAATTGGTTATCGCGAACTTGAGTAATCATTGTATGTTCTGGAAAATTATTTTTTAACTCTTCGCCTAAAGCAGTTTCAATTTTCTCTGAACTAAATAGCCCCTTTGAACCATTTAAGTTACTTAAGAAGGGGACATAGACTAATGCATAAAAAAGTGGTTTACCTTGATACTGAAGATCGTTGTTTTGAACTTGTACTTGGTGCGATGGCAATTTGGTTCTTGGATGTAATTGTAGTTTCTTACGTGTTATTTGCTCAGAAATTACCAATTTTTTAGTGCGGCGTAGAACAGCAAAAATAATTAAAAAGGAAACTAATAGCAAAAGAGTCGCTACATAAGCGACATTCTTAAAGCGATTGTTCTTTAATAGCAATTCATTATTTTTTGTTTCTAATTGTATCTGTTGTTGAGTTTGTTCAATCAATTGAAATTGTTCGTTAATTTTTAATTGTTGTAAGGCAAACTGTTTTTCTTTGATTGCATTTTGTAAAGAGTGGAAATTTTTAAAATGGAAATTCGCTTGTTGATGGTCACCTGAAAGCTCATAACTTAATGCTAACATTTCAAAGGCTTTTACACGTAACTCTGGAAATTCATCTTTTGCAAGAGTCAGTACATTCTCTAATTGTAAGATAGCGAGGCCGGTGTCTTGACTGCGTATATTGAGCTGCGCCAGTAATAAGATGCTTGCAGTTTGCTGTTCTAGCTTGTTTAGCTTTTGAAAATGATGACGCGCATTTTGTAAATATTTCTGAGCAAGATCGGTATTCTTTTGCAGATCGTAAGGAATAGAGGCATAAGTACGTCCCAGCTCTAAATAAATATAGGCTAGTAAGGTTTTATTTTTTCTCTCTACTAATTCCATCGCATTAAATAAATAAATTAATGATTGGTTAAATTCTTTATTTTGACGTTTCAAAATGGCAAATTTTAATAGGCTATCAGCCTGTTCTACGTAGTTTTCTGTTGGTAATAATAATTCTACACGTTGACTAGCGAAATCGATGGCACGTTTATAACGATGTTTTTGTTGGTATAGGTTAGATAAACTTTCTTTTACCAAGCTGCTTAATTTAATCAGCTTTAGTTTGTCTGCCATTGAGTTAGCATTTTGAAAGTTAGTTATTGATAGCTGTTGTTGATTTATCTGATCGTAATAGTGCCCATAAAAATAAGCTAACCAAGCTAATAACTCTGTTTCTTTAGAGTTTTTCAGGCTTTGTTTAACTTTACTTAACGATTCATTTGCAAGTTGATATTGATGTGTCTCGAGCGCTAGTTTGGTAATCGATAAGTTTAATATCTCATCTAAATTATTTTTGTTCTTACGTTTTTCTTCTTTCATTAATTTAAGTGAGTTTTGCATCATATTAATGAGTGTTTTATTGCTTAATTGTGGGCGCTCCGATTCTGGTATTTCACTCGAAATTAAGTTTAACGTTCTAATTTCATCAGGTGTCACGCTCGGGTTTTTCAACAGCGGCATTAACAACGCTAAGCTTTTCTCATAGTCCTCTAATTCAATATAGCAAGAGGCTAGTAAATGCGTAGGAGCATTATTAACCACTCTTTTATTATTGGTTAGTAGGTTTTCACTGCTTCTAGTATTTACTGGTGGCGGTAATGCGGCTACTTTTTCTATAAATTGAGTGACTGATTTTATACAGGTTAGCGGCTCAAGTTGGCGTGTTTTATAACTCTTTTTTATTGATGCAGGGATCAGTGTATCCACTAGCCCGATGGCTGAGGCAGAATGACTAATAGAAAGTAGTAAGCCACTTAAAAGTGCACGTGAAAAAAAATTCATTAATACTTTAAACCCTATTAAGATATTAAATCTTATTGCTATTTAAATGTTCGTTATTGTAACAAATATAACATTACTGTCTTATTAAACGCACATTTTGAATAGTTGATGATGTAGAAGTACTTCGTAGGGGGTTAATATCTAATCCTCCTCGACGAGTATATCTTGCGTAGACCGTTAACGATGTTAATGAACCATAGGCCATTAAATCACAAAAAATGCGTTCTACACATTGTTCATGAAATTCATTATGTTGACGGAAAGAAATTAAATACCGTAGTAACTTTTCGCGATCTAACTGTTTACCAGTATAGCTAATTTCAACACTTGCCCAATCTGGTTGGCTGGTGATCAAGCAATTTGATTTTAGCAGATGGGAGTATAAAGTCTCTGTTACCGTTTCTGCTAAACTAATCTCTTTTAAAAGCACTGGTGAAAGTTGATACTCGGAGACTTCAATATCTAACTCGTCTAAGTTAATGCCTGTAAATGTGCCTAGCGTGTCAGTTATTTTATCCAATGTTGCATTGAGCGTTACTTCAACTGGTTTGGTTGCACAAGCGCTAAGATCTTTAGTTAATACTTCCTGTACAGCTTCAACTGAATCAAAATGACTTTGATTAAAGCTATTTAAATATAATTTGAAAGATTTTGATTCAATTAAAAATTCACTATCGAATGGGACTTTTATCACGCCAGTTGCAACAACAGGCTTTCCTTTTTTATTTAACCAAGAAAGCTCATAAATATTCCATAAATCGACACCATAGAAAGGCAACGAAGTTGCCTCTAATCCTAGTTCGTTACGGTTTAAACTGCGAGGTACAGCCTGTAATAACGAATTATCATAATGACATTTATATTCCGTGACTTTACCCAATGATAGGTTTTTTAAAGCATCGTTTTGGCTGTATAAACTTGAATCTGACATGGTGTTTCTCATTTTTAAAAGGCAAGGTTTGTTATAAATACAAGACAACAGTGCCTGAATCGTTACAATATGGAGTATTGTAACTAAATAGAAGAATTATTCGAGCTATGAATACAGATATCCAAATTGAGCTATTTGCTTTGTACCAACGTCATCAACAATTGTGGCAATCAACACATCAGACTTTACCTACTCAAGCATTTGACGCAGAGTGGATTTCTCCATGCCAAGTCGGCGATGTTGTCGATCAAAAGATCACCTGGAAAGCCCTCGTACGAGATAAAAAAGTAACCTTAAATAACATTGAGGAAGCACTTGAAGTTACATTACATCCTTCTATTGAAGATTTATTTTGTAGTGCTTACAGTGAGCACATCGCTTGTGAATTTGAAGGCCATCCTATTGAACTCATTCAAGTATGGAATGAGCAGGATTTTTTAATTTTACAAGAAAATATGATTGCGCATTTTATGATGCAAAAACGCCTTAAAAAACCTGCATCGATGTTTATCGCTACTTGTAGCGATGAGATGCAAGTTATTTCAATTTTGAATGAAACAGGGCAAATACAACTAGAAACCTTGGGTAAGAAACAAGAGTCAGTACTCGCTGAGTCATTAGTCGAGTTTTTAAGTAAATTAACGCCTGTATTACCTAATAACTAAGTTTTCTCGCTTATGTCCGTTACCGTTCAAGGTACTTTGGTCAGTCGTTAGTTTCGACTCTAAATTAATACCGATTACATTAAATAAGTGATCTAAATTTTGTGCAGGAAAAATGACTTAGTTTAAGGCGTAAATTGAGCTAAATGGCTGTTCCCTTTACGAAATTTACAACGAAGAAATAAGTTATTTTAACAAGTAAAATAGATCAGTTAATTAGTGTGATTGGTATAAGGCGTAACATGATGACAATGACTAGTCATTGTCGAAGGTTGCAATGTAGAGTTGGTTTTCAAACTAGTGACTTAGAGGGCAAGCGGTGAAGTAAACACTTTCATTGTTTGTTCACTTCACTGCTTACTGAATTTTGCACCTTGAAGGGTAACGGGTATAAAAGGCGATATCTGTTTTATAGTTTGGACGATAGCGATCCATGACCTATCGCTATCGTTCTAAATGAATGATGAAATTTAAAAACTTAGCTGTATCACCTAAAGAAGTTGCTTTGTGTTTCTTAAAGTGAACTTTCTATAATAAATTGCATAGGTGAACTTTCAGTAACAATTTTTAATTTGCAGATAATAATGTCGGATTAATCACTAAATTCCTTACTCCATGAGCATGATTTTCATCATATATATTACCTTGTAACCATCTACCAACTGTATTTATGTCAACCTTAAGTACCTCGGGACGAACGTTCCAAGTCACCTGATAAGGAGATCCCACTTCATTATAACTTGGTCCTGTTGTTGAACCTCTGTATTGAATCGCATTGCCTGAATTATCAGGAATGTGTAATGCCTGTTGGTAACCTTCTTTTTCTGCATTCGCTGTTAATGCTATAAAATCGAGTGCATGAGGGTCATTTACTAATACGTAAACCTGCGTCTCTACACGTAGTAAAGGTGTTTTTGTTGTATCTGTTAAACAAGAGGCTAACGTAGGTCCAGGTTTAACGTTTGCTGTTGAGTGTACGTAATGCACTTCAATAGTATCGCCTGGTATTAAATTACTATGTTCACTTTCTCCAATTTTTTCACTGGTTGGTGTAAGTTCTGCTTCAGTTAATGTTCCTGAATATTTATAACCACTATTATTTCCTTTACCGTCTCCATTACCTGCATATTGTGTGAACTCACCTCCTTTATGTTCTGCATTTTTATGGAAGTGAATGTTACATAAATTCATTTTTGTATAAAGAGGTGCAATGCTAAAAGATTGAGGGTTTGTACCTGCTATATGGTCAATGTTACGAGGTGATTGTGGCCCAAAGTCTTTATCTTGAGTATTACTTTTAAGTTCAAGTCGTTGTGCCTGTATTACTTGATCAGATACTTGATGTTCATTATGTTGCGCATTAGCTATTGAAAAAGGCAGTAGTGTTACTGTTGTACACAATAGTACTATGTATTTATTCATCTTTGTATTTCCGTTTTTAATACCAATCACACAAATTAACAGATCTATTTTGCTGCTTAAAATAACTGATTGTTTCGTTATAAGTTTCGTAAAGGGAGCAACCATTAAAGCATTAAACTCTTTTAGTTAATTCTCCGACAGACGATTAACGAAGTTAATCTTCGAAAGGCCTTAACTTATGCCTTAAGCTAAGCCATTTTTATTGCGCAAAATTTAGAACACTTATTTAATGTAATTGGTATAGTGAAAGCTCTACTTTAAATCGAGCATGTTTAAATGTTAAAAATACTGGTTGTTGTTGTTGTTGTTGTTGTTTATTAGTGCTGTACATGATGATTTTTGACTATAATTTAGGCCCATCATATTGAAATTAAAAGCTCAAATAAATAGCTAGTAACGATAAGAATACGATAAACTAAACTTCTATTGTTCTTAATCAAATTAGTGTCAGTATGTTTCAAAAATTTTTCCTGTCGATACCTATTAGTTTACGATTTATGCTGTTATCTGCATTTTCTTTTGCATTAATGACGGCTTGTGTGAAATTAGTCAGTACTCACAATATTCCTGTTTTTGAAATTGTTGCTGCACGTGGTTTAGTATCATTAATCATTAGTTATGTTGATATTAAAAGAAAAAAAATACCGATATGGGGAAACAATAAAGTTCTATTAATAGCCCGTGGAGTTGTTGGAACACTTGCTTTGCTGTGTGTGTATTACGCGGTGACAACATTACCTTTAGTAGAAGCAACGTTATTACAGTATCTCTATCCTGTATTTACTGCTATTTTGGCGTTTTTATTTTTAAAAGAAAGAATTCAACGTTCAACCTTGATTTGTATTTTATTGTGTCTGTTAGGCTTGTTTGCGATGGTTAAACCGAATCTATCGCTTAATAGTGAAGTTGTACTACCTTGGTTTAGTGTTTTTATTGCTTTATTGGGGGCATTAGGCAGTGGTACCGCATATGTGATCGTAAAACGATTAAGTAAATGCGAAGATAGTTCGGTGATTATCTTTTATTTTCCTCTGATTGCATTACCGTTATCCATTATTTTGTTAGGCGATAATTTTGTGATGCCTGATACAGAAGCGCTAATATTATTGTTATTTGTGGGGATATTTACCCAGATGGGACAGGTCGGTTTAACCAAAGCGATGCAAAGTGAAGTTGCCGCTAAAGTCAGTGCTTTTTCTTATGTTCAAATTATATTCTCAACTATATTAGGTGTGATTATCTTTAATGAAGTTCCTTCTTTTTGGACATTAATAGGCGGCATATTGATCATTTTAGGAGCGTTGGTTAACGTTTTTGGCAGTAAAAAAAAGCAGTAAGATTTTGATCTTTTACTAGATGATTATTTAAATACATAAAATACCGTTCAACATCATAAAATGAACTAATACGGCATAAATGAATGATTTAAAAATATACTTGGTCTATTTCAAATGAACTTAAATTTATTTTTAATGACTATAGTTGAATAAAAAAGAAACAATGCTTATCTATTTACCTAACTATAGTATTATGGCCTATCATTGTTTCTGTTAAATCAGCTTACAAATTTACTTAGCATTCAGCTATTTCAACCAAATATTAGAAAACTTAATTATATAAATGAAAATACCTAAAAGAATCCAGCCATTAGTTGACGATGGCATTGTAGATAGTGTTTTACGACAATTAATGAGCGGCAAGGAAGCAACGGTTTATGTTGTTCAATGTGGCGATGAAGTACGTTGTGCAAAGGTTTATAAAGAAGCTAGCAAGCGTAGTTTTAAAAATGCTGTTTTGTATAATGAAGGACGAAAGGTCCGTAATGGCCGAAATGCTAGAGCAATGCAAAAAGGTTCTAAATTTGGTCGTGAGCAACAAGAAGAAATTTGGCAAAGTACTGAAGTTGATGCTTTATATAAATTTGCAGATGCAGGTATAAGAGTACCAACGCCTTTTGGATGTTTTGGTGGTGTTTTGATTATGGAACTCATTACTGATGCTGATGGCTTTGCTGCACCACGTTTAAATGATGTCACTATGCCAGAAGAAAAAGCGCTAATTGATCACGCGAAAGTAATGGATTATGTCGTGCGCATGTTAAGTGTTGGTGTTATTCATGGGGATTTATCTGAATTTAACGTATTAGTTGATGAGGAAGGTCCCGTGATCATTGATTTACCACAAGCAGTTGATGCTGCTGGTAATAACAATGCAAAGAAAATGTTACTACGCGATGTCAATAATATGACTCAATATTACTCACAGTTTGCTCCTAGCCTTGCGTCTACTCGTTATGGTGATGAGATTTGGGCCATATTTGAAACGGGTGAATTAACCCCTAAAACAGTATTAACAGGGAAATTTATCGATTCAGAAATCAGTGCTGACGTTGATACTGTTTTACATGAAATAAATGCTGCACGTGAAGAGGAATTAGATCGCCTAGAGCGTATGTCGGATGGTGAATAAAAAACGATAAGTTATTACGGTTTTATTGCTAAATGTTTGCCTGATTTTTATGCCTAAGAGTGCTTAATATTATGTTTGATCTTTTCTCATCTATTGTGGCACTTGGCACTAAAAATGAACATTCAAGCGCTGTACAAAAGACTCGAATGCTAAATATGCTCGTTCTTTTGACCATCTTGATTGCGATAGTTTATTCCGTTAGTTATATGTACGTATTAAATGAACCTTTGGTTGCTTTGTTCAACCTTGTTTTGACCAGTGGTTACTTCCTCTCACTTTTTTTTAGTTATCAACACCATCATAAAGCAGCTAAAACTTGGTATTTTTCCTTGATTATGCTGCATTTATTTGTGTGTGGTAATCTCTTTTTTACTCAAGAAAGTGGCTTTCATTTTTATTATTTCTTAGTGCCTATTGGCGCGTTATTATTATTTGAATTAAAAGAAAAAAAGCTTAAAACTACTTTAAGTTTGGTAGCCGCATCATTATTTTTATATTGTGAAAATACCCTTAATGAAAATCCGTTACATGTATTTAGTGAAGCTGCGAATCATTTATTGTCCCAATCGGCTTTTTTAGTTGATATGTTCGCTATTATATTGGCGCTGACTTTATTTAGTAAACAAATTGAGAAGCATGAATTGGGGCTTATTAAGCAAGCCTCTACGGATATGTTAACGGGATTAAATAACCGTCGGTTCTTTTTTCAAGAAGGTGAAAAGTTATTAACAAAAAAGAATAAAGAAAATAAATCCTATAGTTTGCTGCTCATCGATTTAGATTATTTTAAAAATATTAATGATAAATATGGGCATGCTGTAGGTGATGAATGCTTGATCATTGTTAGCAATGCTTTACAAAATGTGGGGCCTGAAAATAAGCTTTGTGCACGTATTGGTGGAGAGGAGTTTGCTATTATATTACCTCGTTGTGGCCCTAAATCTGCAGAAGTCATCGCTGAACATGTTAGAAGTACTATTGAAAGGGTTACTTTGACCACTTCACAAGGAGACTTTGTCGAGTGCTCTGGAAGTATTGGTATTAGTCATAATATGGCTAAAAATGAAACCCTAAAAGAATTACTTGAGCAGGCTGATGTCGCTTTATATAAAGCTAAAGATAATGGCCGAAATCAAGTCGTTTCATACCATCAACTTACTCATTCTTAATGCATATTAATATCATTTTTTTAACAAATATATTCCTTCCCTTTTAGTTACAACTAAACTTTATGATAGTGTTATTTTCACTACATTTATTTTTAAACATTTTTTATTTAGGTAGGTCACGACATGATTACAAAAATTAAGCGATTATTGAATACGTTAATTCCCGAAGAAAGCCCTAAGTTTGATAGTACATTAGCGATTGTTTGTTTACTTTGCGAAGTCTGTGTTGCAGATGAAAACGCTTCTAAAGAAGAAGAAATTGCAATTATTAATACGTTAGAAAAGTTGGTTGATATTGATAAAGAAAAAGCAGCTGAGTTGTTGAAAGTAGGGATGCAAGAAATAACTATCAGTAATTCAGTCTTTGATTTTACTTCTCAATTAGGTGATTTAGACAGTGAAGCTCGTATTGACCTAATTAAAGCAATGTGGGAAATCGCTTATGCGGATGGGCACTTAGATAAAATGGAAGAAGCATTAATACGTAAAGTTGCAGCATTAATTTATGTTAATCATAGTGATTTTATTAGAACGAAACTTTCTGTTAATCCAGAATAGTCATTAATCAACATGTTATGAGCTTTAAGGTTTGTTAATGTTTCATTTAATAAACCTTAGTTGCGTACAATAAAACCAATTATTGATTTTCTGTTAATGACAGTTAGTTAATGACATCCTTACCATCAACTAACTACTCCGTTATTAACTCATCATAAAAGTGATATTGCTATGTCTGCTTCTGCATTAAACATCATTAAAAACTATCATCAACAAACTAAGCATAGACCAGGCGCATATGCACGATCTGCTGGTTATATGGATTGGGCGAATCAGCCGCTACCTTATCGTTTATATCAAGGTGCTGAAAAAATTCGTTTACCATTACCGTCACTATTAAAGGATGAGTTAGATAACTCCTCTGCTGGTTATCTAACTGAACGATCTACTAAACCTGCAAAAGCTATTTGTCTTGAAAGTATTGCTGCATTATTACAGAACAGTTTAGGGTTATCTGCATGGAAATATTATAACGGCACAGAATGGGCATTACGTGTTAATCCATCGAGTGGCAATTTACATCCGACAGAGTGCTATTTACTGTTGCCTGATCTTGAGATTGAGACCGAAAGTAACTTAAGTTCAGAGAATAAAAAGGCGTATAGCGTTCATTATAATCCGTATATTAATTCATTAGAGAATCGCGCTTTACTGCCAGAATCCTCTAGTGAATTATTTATTAAAAAACAAGGTTTTGCACTGGTATTAACCAGTATTGCTTGGCGTGAAGCGTGGAAGTATGGAGAGCGCGCCTACCGCTATTGCCAACATGATTTAGGTCATGCTCTTGCTGCCTTAAATATTGCTGCAAACTTAAATAACTGGCAAGTTGAAGTGCTTGATAATGTTTCGAATACAAAACTTCAATCAATATTAGGACTTAATCAATTAGGCTCCATAGCAGAAGAAGTTGAATATGTTGATTGTGTTTGTTGGGTGAGTTGTGGCAACGCTCGTATAGAAGAGGTTAAAAACCCAGAAAAAGTCAAAAGCCTAGAAGAAGTTAAAGTCTGGTTAAACGACTTGCCGGAGATAATGTATGTTGATCCTGCTAATCAATTAAGCCAGTCACATCAAGATTGGTCGATTATTGATGATGTTTTTAATGCGACTCATCAACAGGATCTTACTTTTTTAACCGCTGAGACAACACCTTCTTCATCAGATCTTTCTGAAAAATCTCTTTCTGTAAAAAATCATGGTGAGCAAACTGATTCCTCTTTAATTGAACAAAACGCACAAGCACTTATTCATCAACGTCGAAGTGCGCAGAGTTTTGATGCGATCGCGAGTACGATGTCTATTGATACTTTTGTCTCTCAATTACAAAAAACATTACCAGAGAAAAATATTCTATTTTCTCTCCTGCCACAACCAGCCCAAACTCATTTAATGCTATTTGTTCATCATGTTGAAGGGATAAACTCGGGGTTATATCTTTGGTTGCGTAATCCATCTCATTTAAATGCATTAAAGTCAGCAATGCATAGTGATTTTGAATGGTCACAAACAATAGAAAATCAGCCTTTATATTTATTAAAAAAAGGTGATTATAGAAAAATAGCTAAGGCAGTAAGTTGTGAGCAAGATATAGCAGCAGACAGTACCTATAGCTTAGGGATGTTAACTAAATTTGAAGATAACCTAACCCGTTCGGCAAGCCAATATCCTTTGTTATTTTGGGAAACAGGTATGATTGGGCAAGCATTATATTTAGCCGCTGAAAGTGATGGTTATCGAGGCACTGGTATTGGGTGTTTCTTTGACGATCTTGTTCATGATTTATTAGGATTAAAAGATCAAGAGTGGCAGAGTCTATATCATTTTACTGTAGGTAAGCACATTGATGATATGCGTATTTCAACCAAGCCGGCATACTTCCATTTACAAGCATCAGCAGAGTGATTATTTTTTGTAAATAACCAGAGTAGATCGATGATCATAAATCCAAAATATAAAAATAGGTAATTATAATGATATTGTTAACTGAACAAACATGTAGTGCATGCGATGCGAGTGCAGCAAAACAACCATTAGCAGAAGGTGATATTTCAGAGTTACTTGTGCAGTTAAAAACGCAATTTAATGATTGGTCTTTGGTAAAAGATAAAGGGGTAGAAAAACTATCCTGTGCATTTGTAACTAAGCGTTATAAAAACTCATTAAAGTTTACTAATCAAGTTGCTGAGCTAGCAGAATCAGTCAATCACCATCCGCTGATCGTTGTTGAATACGGGATGGTAACTGTTCAATGGTGGAGTCATAATATTAAAGGGTTACATCAAAATGATTTTATTATGGCCGCTAAAACCAGTGCGTTATTCTTAGCGTTATAACCCATTATTTAAACTAAGCAATTTATTGGTTTAAACAGGTGCTTTACAGGTGCCTTTTTAACAATAAATCTGTTTGGATATCTCCACCCATATTAAAATCATGCTCACCAAATTGTTCAAAGCCCATTTTGTAGTAAAAATTTAATGCAGGGAAGTTATGTTCCCAAACACCTAGCCATAAGTATTTTTTGTTCTGTTCAATTGCTCGCTCAATAGCGAATGAGATTAATTTTTTACCTAAACCTTGTGATAAAAAGTCTTTAAGTATATAAATTTTTTCGACCTCCAATGCCTTTGCATCAAATATATCTGTTTGTGCATCATCGACGTTTAATTTCAAAAAACCAGCTAGCTTAGCGTCTGTATTTTTAGCTTCACTTTCAGATATGCTTTCTGATGTATTAGAAGTGACATAAAGAAAATAAAATTCACTGTTTGTATTTTGAAGTTGTGCAGATAATTTCTCTATATTGAGCGACTCTTTATAATACTGCTGCAGTAAAGCCTCACTATTAGTATCAGAAAAAGTTTCTTGGTAGGTTCTTATCGCTACATCTTGTAATAATGTAACCTGGGATAAATGAGATGGCTCTATTGTTGAAGTTGATTTTTTAAACATTGTTCCTCAATCCCTATCTTCATTTATTTAATTTGATTGTAACTAATAAGTTATCTTAATTCATCGGCTTCTTCACTTGACGATTTATCGACATAATCGCATTATGACTCTTTATATATTAGCTTGAGAGTAATATGAAGCTTATTTTTAATGGACCTGAAAACGGTCCTTTATTTGTTTTTTCCCATGGCGCAGGCGCACCACTAACGTCAGACTTTATGGAAAAGGTAAGTGTTGGCTTGGCTGAACAAGGTATTCGAGTTGCCCGCTTTAATTTTAACTATATGCAGCAGCGCGTAGACACAGGAAGTCGCCGACCTCCTGAGCGAGCGCCTCAGTTAATTAAACAATTTTTAGAGGTTGTACAAACACTTGATCAGCCAATGGTGATAGGAGGAAAGTCAATGGGAGGACGTATGGCTACTCTCTTAGCCACTGAATATTCTCCTGAACAGCTAAAACAGGTTAAAGGAATTGCTTGTTTAGGTTATCCTTTTCACCCACAGGGAAAACCTGAAAAATTACGTACAGAACATTTAGCTGTAATTAAACAACCTATTGCTATTATTCAAGGTTCACGTGATAAACTTGGCGACCAAAATGAAGTCATCAGTTATTCTTTACCTGTAACATTTCAATGGTGTTGGTTAGAAGATGGCGATCATGACTTTAAACCTAGAGTCAAAAGTGGCTTTACACATCAGCAGCATATTGAATCAAGTATTACGTATTTAGCTGCTTATATTAAAAGTTGTCTTGTTTAAAATAAAACTGAAAAATAAAACGAGCTTATTTTTCATGAATTAAAATCGAATATGGTCACTGTTTATTCAATAATCTGGATTAATTGTGGTTTTTTTGTAAAAGAATTGTGGATGTATTGTAGATTATTTTTTAAAATCTATTGCTCGCCCATACACACGCAGAATATTTGTGCTTGTTAAAGCATTCAGATACATAAGGGATTTACATGTCAATTGATATCAAACCGCTAGCAGTTGCTGACCGCAATGCTTGCCCTGCAGAATTTAGTTTTGGTGAAGTATTTGCCGACCATATGTTTACACAAACATATGAGCCGACTCAAAAGTGGACAAATGCTGAAGTTAAACCTTATCAAATGCTGCAATTAGACCCATCTGCTTCAGTTTTACATTATGGGCAAGAAATTTTTGAAGGTTTAAAAGCGTACCGTACAGAAAGCGGCGAAATTAACTTATTCCGTCCTCGTGAAAACTTTAAACGTTTTAACCGTTCTGCAGCTCGTATGGTAATGCCTGAAGTTGATGTTGAGTTTCACCTTAAAGCATTAATGGAATTACTAAAAATAGATAACCAATGGGTACCTGAAAAAAATGGTACTGCGTTGTATATTCGCCCGACTATGATCGCAACAGGCGCTAAATTAGGGTTAGGCGCAAGTGATAAGTATTTACACTTTATCATTACCGGTCCTGCTGGCGCTTACTTTAAAGATGGTTTTTCACCAGTCTCTGTTTATGTTGCTGATAAATACCGTCGTGCTGTGGTTGGCGGTGTAGGCGAAGCTAAAACTGGTGGTAACTATGCTGCTAGTCTATATATGTCTGAAGATGTCGCTGCAAGAGGGTATTCTCAAGTACTTTGGTTAGATGCGATCAACGGTAAATATATAGAAGAAGTTGGCGCGATGAATATCTGTTTTGTTTATGGTGATCATATTGTGACACCTAAACTAAGCGGTAGTATTTTACCTGGTATTACTCGTGACTCAATTTTACAACTTGCTCCAACATTAGGTTACACAGTATCGGAAGAGCAAATTGCTATTGAAGATATTTTAGCTGACATTAAAAGCGGCAAAATTACTGAAGCGTTTGGTTGTGGGACTGCAGCCGTTATTTCTCCTGTTGGCCAACTATGTTGGAAAGATGAAGATTACTTTATTAATGATAATAAAGCAGGGACTGTTTCTCGTAACTTATACGATGAATTAACGGGTATTCAGTACGGTTTACGTGAAGATAAATTTGGTTGGATTGAAAAAGTTAATTATTAATTTTTATTTAATCTCACGAATAAAAGAGGCGCTTCATTGAAGCGCTTTTTTATTACTTTTAATTTAATAAATCTGCTATTAGTTTAACCTTATTTTTTAAAGGCATTTGCGACGCTACCACAAATCATTTCTCTTACCCATTTATGTCCTGGTTCATCTGTATTTCGTTGATGCCATAATAATGCATAGGCCATGTCATAAAACTCAAAAGGTAAAGGTATTTGCTTTAAGGAATAAAGCTTTTGAGCGTGGTTCACAAAACTTGACGGTAAAGTGAAAATTAAATTACTGTGTGCGCAGACACTCGCTGCCCCATAAAAGTCAGGTAAGGTACATATAATGTTTCGTTGTTTACTTTGCTTTTCTAAAAAATAATCTAAAGCCCATAAATTATTACCCTCACAGCAAGCTTGTAGATGGTCAAATTGCAAATAATGGTTAAGATCCCATTGTCCCTTTTCTAGTAAAGCTAACGCTGGATGGTGTTCATTGACTAAGCAAGTTTGTTGATCGTGAAACAAGATGTTGTGTGAAATATCATTCGGTAAATTTTGTGTTTTTAAACGTTGGTCGTCATAAAAATCAATTCCAGTAATAGCAAAGTCTACTTTTCCTTGCTGTAAACCTTGTAATGAATTGTCGCCCCAATTTAAAAAATCTAAATGAAGGTTGCTAGCTTGTTGGAATAAAGGAGCGATAAATGATGGTAATAATGTTGCATAGGCACTTTCTAACATACTGATGGAAAAATGTCTGTCACTGCTAGCAGGGTCAAAGCTTGGTGCTTGTGTTAACTGATATAAGCCCTGTAATAGATTCGGTAGTGTTTGTTGTAGTTGTAAAGCATGTGTAGTTGGTTTTAAACCATGTGCGGTACGTGTAAATAATGGGTCTTGTAAGCTTGTTCTTAAACGGGTGAGGCTTTTACTTAATGCTGATTGACTTAGGTTTAAACGAACTGCTGCGCGTGTAACGCTTTCTTCTTCTAATAAAACTTGTAAAACGACTAATAAATTTAAGTCGATACGCATTAGTTTATCGATGTTCATAGATATTCCTAGATATTGCTAGATATTCCCACGGGGAAACTAAGATCTGAATTAATGTCACTTCTGTTCATATCATAGCTGATTTAAACTCGCGTTGTTATTTACTGACTATCATTGAGTCTTATTCTATAAAACATGACTCAACTAACGTCACTTTATTATCGTAATTCAGCCAAACCTGTTCTTTCAAAAAAAGAGATTGTTATGACCCGTAAGTTGTTACCTATTTTAATGATGATGGTGGTGTTAAGCCCATTGGCCATCGATATTTATTTGCCATCAATGCCCGAAATGGCGTTAGAGTTTTCTGTTTCTGACACGCAAGTTCAATCAACATTAGTGTTATTTATTTTAGCCATGGGGATTGGTCAGATTCTTATCGGCCCATTAGCTGATCGCTTTGGGCGTCGACCTATCGCCTTATTAGGGATTTGTTTATATATTGCGAGTAGTTTATTTGCAGCATCGGTGGTGGAGTTTGAATATTTACAATTAGCGCGTGTGCTACAGGGAATTGCTGCATGTGCAACGTCAATTGTTGTTTTTAGTGCAGTACGAGATCGTTTTAACGCACAGCAAAGTGCTCACTATTATAGCTATTTGAACGGCGTTATTTGTGTTATTCCTGCGTTAGCACCGACACTAGGTGGTTTTCTTGCTTTGCATTTTGGCTGGCGCTCTACGTTTATTTTCATGACCTTATTTGCTATTTTAGTTTTGTTTATTGTTGCTTTTAGGTTGCCTGAAACCCGTCCAGATCATAAAAATAATCATGCCGCGTTATATCGCTGGGCTCGTTATCAACCTATTTTAGCTAACAGCCAATTCGTGTTTTATGCATTGACTTGCATGATTGGAATGGCCAGCATTTTAACCTATGTTTCTTATGCACCAAGTTGGATAATTAAACATTTACAGCTTAGTGAATTAACCTTTAGTTATTTGTTTGGTTTTAATGCTCTGATTAATATCGCAGCATGTTTTATTGCACCTAAAGTAATTAAACAATTAGGTAATCATCAAACAGTGGTAGTTGCATTATGGCTGTTTATATTGTCAGCGGCGACGCAAGTGGTTATGCAACAAATACCCGTTGAAAGTGCATTATTAGCAGGGATATATTTTATGTTACCTATGCTGTTACTGTGCGTTGGTTTCGCTTTGTTATTGGGCCCAGCGACATCAATGGCGTTAAGTTCCTTTGGTGAAAGAGCTGGAACGGCTAGTGCATTACTAGGTTGCATTCAAATGAGTGGAGCAGCTTTATTGACAGGCTTATTACAACAAACTCACTTTTCTGCTCCTTACGCGAGTGTGGTTATGATAGGTACAGGTGGTGTTATTTTGTTATTAACTATGTCATTACCCGCATACAAACACTGGCATCAAGAGCAAGTAAGTTGTCATTAAAACTTGTTTTTAGTGATTTAAAATACATTCGCATTATTACTTTTAGCCTGAGATAATAGTTTTATTATTCTTTTATAAATTGGACTCATGATGAAAAATTCAATCTTAAAGTTATCATTATTAAGCAGCTCTATTTTGTTGACCGCATGTGTAACATCATCACCAACAGGGCGTAATCAAGTTTTGTTATTTGATGGTTCTGAAATGGCTGAGTTAGGTGCGAACTCATTTGCGGAGTTAAAAAAGCAAGAGACGATTAATCAAGATCCAACAGTAAATACTTATGTGCAATGTGTGAGTAAACAGATCACTGATACGTTGGGCAAACAGCCTGATTTTGATGAATGGGAAGTGGTTGTTTTTGAAAGCGATCAAGTGAATGCTTTTGCATTACCTGGTGGTAAAATTGGTGTTTATACTGGTTTATTAGCAGTCGCTAAAAACCAAGATCAACTTGCAACTGTGATTGGACATGAAATTGCTCACGTACAAGCAAATCATTCTAATGAGCGTTTATCTTCTAGTGAAATAACAGGCTATGGTACCTCTGCTGTTCAAACGGTTATTGGCACTACTCAATATTCTGAAGTGGGAATGGCTGCATTAGGTTTAGGCGTACAATATGGTATTACGATGCCTTATGGGCGAGCTCAAGAGTCTGAAGCAGATATCGTTGGTTTACAGCTAATGAATGACGCAGGCTTTGATCCACAACAGAGTGTTGAGTTATGGAAAAACATGGCAGTCGCTTCTGGCGGCAGTGAGCCAATGGAGTTTTTGTCTACTCATCCATCAAATACAACGCGTATTAGTAACCTACAAGACGAGTTAAAGAACTTAACAAAAAGCACTAGAACTACACCTAGTTGCACATTGTAATTATCTCTTTAGAAATGACATTTTGTTAGTACTTCTTTAAAAATCCCCCTTAGGTTAACGTTAACCTAAGGGGGATTTTTCCTTTGCTGTTTCCTTCCTGCTTTATTTAGTTCCGCATTTGTCGCTGTTTAGCTGAGTGCAACACTTCGATATAAATAACGTTCACAAAATACTGGCGATAGCTTTCTAATCGTCGCTGCTAATGCTGCAATAATAATGAATGAAAACAATAACCTACCCCAGAAAATTGTATTAAAATCTGCGCCAATTAATAAAATCAATAACGTATCCTCAATCAAACTGTGTAATAAATTTAATAACATAATGGAAGTGAAAACATCTCGAGCTGCTACATGTCCTTTTTGTGCCTCATGTATCAATAACCCACCACCAAATGAAAGCCCTAATGTGGCACCAATAATTGTAATGTTCGTTGCTTCTTGGCTAATGCCTAATAACCTTAAAAAAGGCTTTAAGATGATCGCCATTAACTTTTCAATACCGAGTATTTTTAAAACCTTTAAGGTGAATAGCAACGTCGAAATAACAAGGAACACCATCGCTAAATTTTGTAGTTGGCTAGTTGCCCAACCAAGATAACCATTCTCGATACTGACCTCTGGAGACCAAAGCATTTTGGCTGGTTGATTAAGGCTACCTGTTAACTGATAGGTCTGATGTAATATCCACGCGAGCAATAAGCTACCACCAATACGAAAGACCAAGGTTACCCATAAGCTAACACCTGCCTTTTTTGCGATAGTCGCTTCAATTGGTAAAGAGTGCGCAAGTAACATCATGCTGCCAAGAATAGATGCTTGGGCAACGGTCAGAGTATTGTCGATGCTTATTAATACAATTAAACCACCATAAATATTAGTGAGTAGCGTGGTTGCCCATACTAAGCTCATACTGTCTGGTAAACCGACTGTTTGCATTAAGGGGCCAAGTAATTGGCTTAACAAAACAATACCGCCTAATTCTTCAATAATCTTTATGGCAATTAAGATTGGGATCATCACTTTAAACAGAGTAAATGTGACATTAAAAATGTCTCTGCCTAATTCAATGAAAAAATGTTTAATGGATTGCATAAGACTAACCTTTATTTTTTAAAATTTTAATAGGTTATATGATACATAATAAGACTGAATGAAAATTTCAAATATGACTGATCTTGTTTTTAATATTTCCTTTTGGCTTGAGAAAAGGAAATATGGTCTGTAATAATGTAGTTTTAAAGAAATAATGTGTTTTGGAAAGTAATGAGAGTGAGTGAGCTTTTAAGTAAATCATGGCGTGAGGTAATCTAATGGATATAGATAGAATTGATCGTGCGATATTAATGTCGCTACAAAAAAATAACCGTTTACCTAATATTGAGCTTGCAGCAAAAGTGGGGTTGTCCGCACCAGCTTGTTTAAAGCGAGTTAAACGTTTGCGGGAAGGTGGAGTGATTATCAGTGATGTTTCAATCATTGATGCACAGTTAGCGGGTAATAAAATGACCTTGATTGTCTCTATAGAGATGGAACGAGATAGAGCAGATATTTATCAGAAATTTAAACACTCAATTATTCAAGCTAACGAAGTCATGCAATGCTATCAAATATCAGGCGCATACGATTTTGTGCTGATTGTTTGTGTTCAAGATATTCAGGCCTATGAAGCATTTGTAGATCGCGTATTACATACGGATTTGAATATTAGAAAGTTTCATACATCAGTGTCATTGCGCACAGTAAAGCACAGTACTGCTATCGAACTGTAGTAAGTTAATAATTAGTCTTGGTAAGTTAGTGTTAATAATTGATAGGGCTGTATTAATAAATAAAAGCGCTGTACAAATAAAAATAAGAACAAAACAGACATGCAAATAAAAAAGCCGAATCAAATTGATTCGGCTTTTTAGGTCAATGTTATTACTTATTTAACTATTTATAAGCTTACTAATTATTTATAAGTTTATAAATTATAGGCTAGCTAAAATCGCATCGACAGATGCTTTTGCATCACCTAATAACATTTCAGAGTTCTCTTTAAAGAACAGTGGGTTTTGTACGCCAGCATAACCAGCACCCATTGAACGTTTAAACACAACTACTTTTTCTGCTTCCCAAACACTTAGTACTGGCATACCTGAAATCGGTGTACCTGGCTCGTTTGCTGCTGGGTTAACTGTATCGTTTGCACCAATAACCAATACCACATCAGTGTTAGGGAAATCTTCGTTGATTTCATCCATTTCTAATACGATATCGTAAGGTACTTTAGACTCAGCTAATAGTACGTTCATGTGACCTGGTAGACGCCCTGCAACAGGGTGAATACCGAAGCGTACATTTTTACCTTTAGCACGTAAGCGCTTAGTAATTTCTGCTACTGGGTATTGAGCTTGTGCAACAGCCATACCGTAACCAGGTACGATAATGATGTTTTTCGCTGCATTTAGTGATGCTGCTACTTCTTGCGCTGTTGTTTCATGATGCTCGCCGTACTCTTGGTCGCCTTGGGCAAATGTTTCTGTACCGAAACCACCTAAGATTACGCTTACAAATGAACGATTCATTGCTTTACACATAATGTAAGACAGAATTGCACCACTTGAACCTACTAATGCACCAGTGATGATTAGTAAGTCATTTGCTAGCATGAAACCAGTTGCCGCCGCAGCCCAACCTGAGTAAGAGTTAAGCATTGAAACAACTACTGGCATATCTGCACCACCAATAGAAGCCACTAAATGCCAACCGAATGCTAATGCAATTACTGTCATAATGATTAATGCAGTAAGACCTAAATCTCCACTGACAAAGGCAACCAATAATAATGCTGCTGAAGTAACTGCTGCAATATTGATCCAGTTTTTACCTGGTAGTGATAACGCAGCACTGTTTATTTTTCCACTCAGTTTACAATAAGCAACGATTGAACCAGTGAATGTCACTGCACCAATGAATATGCCTAAAAATACTTCAACGTCATGAATTGTTTGAGCCGCTGGTGCTAAAACAGCATGATCTAAGTATGAGTTGAAACCGATAAAGGTTGCCGCTAAGCCTACAAAGCTATGCAAGATTGCAATAAGTTCAGGCATTGAAGTCATTTCAACTTTTAATGCTAAACGAACACCAATACCAGCACCGACTGCCATTGCAATAGTAATGTAACCTAAACCAGATACTTGCGAGCTTGCAATCGTTGCAATGACTGCGATTATCATACCGATAATACCGAAGTAGTTACCGCGCTTTGCACTTTCTTGACTGCTTAAACCATTAAGGCTGGCAATAAATAGGATGGCTGCAATGATATAAGCAGCTGTAATTAATCCTTGAGACATATTTATTTATCCTTTTGGAACATTTTCAACATACGGTGTGTCACGGTAAAACCGCCCACGATGTTGATGGTTGCAATTAATATCGCAATCGTAGATAGAGCAGTAACAGCGTTATTATCACTACCGACTTGTAGCAATGCACCAATAATGATGATGCCACTGATTGCATTTGTCACACTCATTAATGGAGTATGTAGAGAATGTGCAACATTCCAAACTACGCCATAACCAACAATACATGCCAGCATAAATACAGTAAAATGTGCTAAGAAGTCTGAAGGTGCTACGCTTGCTAACCAACCGAATAAACCAGCAGCAACAATCGCTACAGCAGGTTTGATCCATTTGTTTGGTTCTTTTTCTTCAACAACCACTTCAACTTTTTCTTCAACTTTTGCTTGTGGTGCTGCACTTACGTTGATAGCTGGTGGCGGCCAAGAAATTTCACCTTCTTTAACAACCGTTGCGCCACGAATCACTTCGTCTTCAAAGTCGATATTAATTTGACCATCTTTGTTTTTACAAAGTAGTTTCATTAAGTTAACTAAGTTAGTTGCGTATAATTGGCTTGATTGTGTTGGTAAACGACTTGGTAAGTCAGTGTAACCAATTATTTTTACGCCATTTTCAGTAGTAAATACTTCATCTTTTACTGTCAATGCTGCATTACCGCCAGCGGCTGCTGCTAAATCGACAATGACACTGCCAGATTTCATTGACTTGATCATCGCTTCAGTGATGATCTTAGGTGCTGGTTTACCTGGGATAAGCGCAGTAGTAATGATGATATCAACATCTTTAGCTTGTTCAGCCATCATTTCTGCTTGTGCTTGTTGGTAACCTTCACTCATGGTTTTTGCGTAACCAGTGGTGCTTACTTCGGTTTCTTCAACGTAGTTCACTTCAAGGAACTCAGCACCCATACTTTCGATTTGCTCTTTTACTTCAGGGCGAGTATCAAATGCACGAACGATTGCACCTAAGCTACCAGCAGCACCCAAAGCGGCAAGACCAGCAACACCAGCCCCAACAATCAGTACTTTTGCTGGTGGCACTTTACCAGCAGCCGTAATTTGACCTGTAAAGAAACGACCAAATTGGTTTGCTGCTTCAATAACTGCACGGTAACCGGCAATATTTGCCATTGAACTAAGTGCATCTAAAGCTTGTGCTCGAGAAGTACGAGGAACGCTGTCCATCGCAATCACGCTAATATTTTTAGCTTCTAGTTGTTTTAATAATTCAGGGTTTTGAGCTGGCCAAATAAAGCTAACAAGTGTTGCGCCTTCTTTGATTAGTTCAATTTCAGCTTGGGTAGGTGCATTTACTTTAAAAATAATGTCTGATTGTAAAACCGTCGTTGCATCAGCGCTAATTTCAGCACCTGCTTCTTGGTAAGTTAAATCAGAAAAGCTAGCCGCTGATCCCGCATTTTGTTCTACAAGAAAAGTGAAACCTTGTTTAATCAATAGAGCAACAGTATTTGGTGTTGCGGCTACGCGGTTTTCATTTTCTTGGATCTCTTTAGGTATACCTATCTGCATAGTAATTCCATGATCGCTTATTGTTATAGATGGTTATAAAAAGTGTATCTTACGTGTCATTAAAAAAGGTCAACTAGATTGAGAACATCTTTTGCCTTTATTGATGCTTAACACTTACATACAAAGGACAATTTATATGATTGTTTTTGTAAAGTTTTCTGGGTTGTTATTTATGACAAAAAATTTCACCATGCTAAAGCTTAGTGAAAAAACAACGCTTACGCCACCATTTTAAGGTACTTTAAAGGCTTTTTATGCAACATTAAGGTTACTTAATATAACCATTAATAATAAGAAGCTTTGCTTGTTAATGTAATGTTAATAGAAAGGGCTTATGTGCTTAATTTGCTACAATTATGTTAAATTTTACTAAGTTAGCTATTTAGGATTTTTTATATAAAAGGAGGAGGACATTCAAAGCTAACACGTAATTCAGTTGTTGGGTGAGTTAATGTAATACTCGCAGCATGTAAAGCTAAGCGTTGAGGTGATATTTGTTTACCAAACTCGGTTGCGTAAAATTCATCACCTACAATCGGATGACCTAATTGTTGCATATGTACTCGTAACTGGTGCGTTCGACCTGTAAGGGGGGTGAGTTTAACTAACGTTGTATTGCTTTCTCTTTTGACTACTTGCCATTCTGTTTGTGAGCTTTTACCTTGTTCAAAATCGACCATTTGTCTAGGTCTATTTTCCCAATCACAACGTAATGGTAAATCAATTAATCCTGCGTCTTCCTTTATTATTCTTTCTACGCGTGCAAAATAGGTCTTATCAATCACTTTCTGTTGAAATTGTCGACCCATATGGCTTTGTGCAGATTTTCGTAATGCTAAAACGATAATCCCAGAGGTGGCCATGTCTAATCGATGTACAACACAAGCATTGGGCCAAACGCGAAGAACACGTAAAGCCAAACTATCTTTATGCCAAGTATCTCGACCAGGTACACTTAATAAACCCGAAGGTTTATTTAATACAACGATATCTTCATCTTGATGGATAATATCTAAGTACGGGTGCATTGGTGGGTTATAAACAAAATTTGGCATAGTTAATTATCTGTATTAAATCTAAAAGAGAGAAGGCGACGAAGAAAGCTTTCATCGCCTATGCTTTATGATGATGTGTTACGAGTGAGTTGAAACAATAAAACGAATTGCATCTAATTTTAGTTGCGTATTATCTAATATTTTTTCAAAGCTCGCTTGTTGATCACTTAAGTATTGGATCTCATCTTCTCGAATATTTGGATTGACTGCTTTTAAAGCTAATAAACGAGACTTTTCTTGTTGTAAAGTATGTTGCATGTTTCCTTTCGCTTCATCAATAATGTCAGCCATTAGAGTCTGTGCTGTAGGCAATGACTGTTTAATCAATTGATCTATCAATGTTTGTGAAGCGGTCGCTACTTTACGGCTAATATGACGATTGATTGGCGTCAACTGACGGTTAAAGCTATCAAAAGTAACATTTTCACCTAAGTTCTTAGCATTCTTATCTAATAACAAACGAATTGGCGTCGTTGGTAAAAAGCGACTTAATTGCGCATTATCAGTATTGATAGCTTCAACAACATAGATTAACTCTAAAAAAGTTGATGCAGCTGGTAGTGAGTTATTCTTTAAGATTGCAACCGACGTAGTGCCGATCTCTGAACTTAATACAATATCTAACCCATTAGTAATGATTGGATGCTCCCATGTTAAATAAGATACATCATCACGACTTAATGCTGTCTTACGGTTAAAAGTAACCGTGACACCATCTTCTGGTAAACCAGCGTAATCAGAAGCCAACATATGCTCTGTTGGTTTTAGAATTAAGCAATGTTCACTGCTATCATCTTGTTGTACGCCTAGTACATCAAACATCTGTAATGCAAAACCAGTAAAGTGAGGAAGCTGATCCATCTCGGTGATGTCATCAAGCAAGTTACTGTTTTGTAATACGCCACTTGAATTGATTTCTAATAATTTATCGCGACCTTGCTCTAAATTAGCCTTTAATTCGTTATTCAGTGTCGATGTACGTTGGATTAATTTATCTAACTGGTTGTCACTGTTATCACCAGTGGCTAATAAGTTAACTAATTCATCTTTAACTGCTTCGTAAACGGTATGCCCTGTCGGTGTCGTCTGTGTAAACGCAGATAAGCCTTGTTCGTACCATTGTTGCAGAAATCCCTGTGACGTATCTTTCAAGTATGGTGTGTAAATTTGTATATCACAACGTTGTCCAATACGATCTAAACGACCAATACGTTGTTCTAATAAATCAGGGTTAATCGGAAGATCAAATAGAACCAAGTGATGAGCAAATTGGAAGTTACGTCCTTCAGAACCAATTTCAGAACACACCATCACTTGTGCGCCATCTTCAACTTGCGCAAAATAAGCAGCAGACTTATCTCGTTCAATTAATGATAAACCTTCATGGAATACAGCCGCTTTAATCGCCTCTCTAGTACGTAAAGCTTCTTCAATAGCTAAAGCAGTTTGTGCTTGTGCTGCAATAATTAAGATCTTTTCATTTTTATTTTGCAGGATTAGATCGATCAGCCAACTAATACGAGGATCAAATGCACACCACGAGTTATCAGTTGAAGCTTCAAATGCTTGATAAATCTGTTCTGGATATAGCGCAGTAAAAGCTTGCTGTGCAATATCACCAACTGGCATCATTTTAGAAACTTTGATTGCTGTTTTATATTGTTCAGGTAACGGTAAGGCAACTGATTTTAATAAGCGTTTTGGAAAACCTTTAATTGCAGATCGTGTGTTTCTGAATAATAAGCGACCAGTGCCATGCCTATCTAGTAAACCGCGGATTAACTCTTGTTGTGCAGATTGTTGCTCAGTTTCATCAATAGTAATATCAGAGATCACATTTAATAAAGGTTCAACATCTTGCTCAGATAACAGTTCAGTAATACTATTTTTGGCATCGTCGCTTAAAAATTTGCCATCTAACAATTGATTCACAGCGTCTACAACAGGCTTGTATCCTGCTTCTTCATTAACAAATGCTTGGTAATCATAAAAACGGTTAGGGTCAAGTAAACGTAATCGAGCAAAGTGACTTTCATGACCAAGTTGATCAGGTGTTGCTGTTAATAACAAGACGCCAGGAATAGCGTTAGCTAGTTTTTCTATTGCATTATATTGAACGCTTGGTTTTTCTTTATCCCAAATAAGGTGGTGAGCTTCATCTACAATTAATAAGTCCCAAGTCGCTAGTAATGCATTTTTTAAATGTTTCTGTTTACGAATTAAATCAATACTACACAACACTAATTGTTCTGTATCAAATGGATTAACTGCATCGAGATAAGCTTCTTCACAGCGTGATTCGTCAAAAATACTAAAATGTAAATTAAAGCGGCGCAGCATTTCTACTAACCATTGATGTTGTAGATTTTCAGGTAAAACGATCAAGACACGTTTCGCACGACCAGTAATTAATTGCTGGTGGATAATCAAACCAGCTTCAATTGTTTTACCTAAACCAACTTCATCAGCTAATAAGATACGCGGCGCATGACGTTGACCAACTTCTTCAGCAATATAAAATTGGTGTGGAATAAGATCAACTCTTGCCCCTAATAAACCACGCAAGTGAGAGCGTTGTTGCTCATGTTGATTAAGTAATGATTTATAACGTAAAACAAAACGGTCGAATTTATCTATTTGGCCAGCAAACAGTTTATCTTGAGGTTTATTGAATTTTATAAAGTTGTTAAGAAATGTTTCTTTTAATCTAGCTTCTTCACCAGTATCAATACGTGTACCAATGTAAGTGATAATATCGTCATTTTCTTCTATATCTGTCACTAACAAAGTCCAATCGTCGTGACTTAATATTTCATCACCTATATTAAAACGAACACGTGTAACGGGAGCTTCTTGGATAGAATAAAGGCGTTGTTCGCCTGAAGCTGGAAATAACAGTGTTAACATACGTCCTTCAATTGCAACAATAGTACCTAAACCTAACTCTGATTCCGCGTCACTAATCCAACGCTGGCCTAACGAAAATGTCATAAAAACTCACTCATCAATTGTAACTAAACAAAACTTAATAGCAGAAAAGCCGCGTATGTTACCTAAATCCTAATCAAACATACTAGCGTTAAATAGAATAAATGCGGGGAAAATAAAAATAGCATATAAATGAAAGAAAATGCGAGGTTGTTTGTTATTTAAGCAAACGATAATTAATCGTCATAAAAGGCTTGCGAATAGTTTCGCTATCCCTATAATGCGCATCCACAGACACGGGACGGAACGCAAGTTACCCAGCGAGTTTGAGAATAGTTTTTAACGTATTAACGCTTCGTAGTTCGCTTCGAAATTAAGTTAAATTAAAACGTTGACAATGTTCGAAAGGCGCGTAATATACGCCGCCTAGCCGAAAGGCACGCTCTTTAACAATTTAATCAAACAATCTGTGTGAGCACTTGTTGTTGATGTGATTTCAAAAAAAATCAAAGTCCTTTCTTGTAAAGGCAACATCAATAATAGTGACACACGAAATAATTCATTATTTCAGAATAATAAATTGTGAGTTTCTTATATTTATATAAGTGATTAGCAGTAAGTTTTAGTCAGTAGTATTGAGTCGCACTTTTAATTAAGTGCAAATTAAACTTTAAATTGAAGAGTTTGATCATGGCTCAGATTGAACGCTGGCGGCAGGCTTAACACATGCAAGTCGAACGGTAACAGAAAGTAGCTTGCTACTTTGCTGACGAGTGGCGGACGGGTGAGTAATGCTTGGGAATATGCCTTATGGTGGGGGACAACAGTTGGAAACGACTGCTAATACCGCATAACATCTCCGGATCAAAGTGGGGGACCTTCGGGCCTCACGCCATAAGAGTAGCCCAAGTGGGATTAGCTAGTTGGTAAGGTAATGGCTTACCAAGGCGACGATCCCTAGTTGGTCTTAGAGGATGACCAGCCACACTGGAACTGAGACACGGTCCAGACTCCTACGGGAGGCAGCAGTGGGGAATATTGCACAATGGGCGCAAGCCTGATGCAGCCATGCCGCGTGTGTGAAGAAGGCTTTCGGGTTGTAAAGCACTTTCAGCGAGGAGGAAAGGGTAAATCTTAATAGGGTTTATCTGTGACGTTACTCGCAGAAGAAGCACCGGCTAACTCCGTGCCAGCAGCCGCGGTAATACGGAGGGTGCGAGCGTTAATCGGAATTACTGGGCGTAAAGCGCGCGTAGGCGGTTAATTAAGTCAGATGTGAAATCCCAGGGCTCAACCTTGGAACTGCATTTGAAACTGGTTAACTAGAGTTTTGTAGAGGGTGGTAGAATTTCAGGTGTAGCGGTGAAATGCGTAGAGATCTGAAGGAATACCAGTGGCGAAGGCGGCCACCTGGACAAAGACTGACGCTGAGGCGCGAAGGCGTGGGGAGCAAACGGGATTAGATACCCCGGTAGTCCACGCAGTAAACGATGTCTATTAGAATTTTGTGGCTATATGCCGTGGGATTCAAAGCTAACGCATTAAATAGACCGCCTGGGGAGTACGGCCGCAAGGTTAAAACTCAAATGAATTGACGGGGGCCCGCACAAGCGGTGGAGCATGTGGTTTAATTCGATGCAACGCGAAGAACCTTACCATCCCTTGACATCCAGAGAATCACCAAGAGATTGATGAGTGCCTTCGGGAACTCTGAGACAGGTGCTGCATGGCTGTCGTCAGCTCGTGTTGTGAAATGTTGGGTTAAGTCCCGCAACGAGCGCAACCCTTATCCTTATTTGCCAGCGGGTTATGCCGGGAACTCTAGGGACACTGCCGGTGATAAACCGGAGGAAGGTGGGGACGACGTCAAGTCATCATGGCCCTTACGGGATGGGCTACACACGTGCTACAATGGCAAATACAAAGGGCTGCTAACCAGCGATGGTATGCGAATCTCCTAAAGTTTGTCGTAGTCCGGATCGGAGTCTGCAACTCGACTCCGTGAAGTTGGAATCGCTAGTAATCGTGGATCAGAATGCCACGGTGAATACGTTCCCGGGCCTTGTACACACCGCCCGTCACACCATGGGAGTGGGCTGCACCAGAAGTCATTAGCTTAACCTTCGGGATGGCGATGACCACGGTGTGGTTCATGACTGGGGTGAAGTCGTAACAAGGTAGCCCTAGGGGAACCTGGGGCTGGATCACCTCCTTACGTAAAGAAACACATCAGCAAGCTTCTTATGAAGTCTTTATTTCTACTTGTAGAAGTGATGCGAGTGCCCACACAGATTGTTTGATTAGAATGATAAAGCGCAAAAATAGTTCCGGGTCCCCATCGTCTAGAGGCCTAGGACACCGCCCTTTCACGGCGGTAACAGGGGTTCAAATCCCCTTGGGGATACCAACACTATTCTAGAATATAAAGTTACTTAATAACTGTTCTGCTAAGAATGATTATTAAGTGTTTTTGACACTGCTCTTTAACAATTAGGAAAGCTGATAAATGTTCTTACTTATCGCACAATAACAATGACACTTCGGTGTTGATTGGTGTGATAAGTAAAACGAAATGTTTAATTCATTACGATGAATTAAACGAGTTCTCAATATTGAAACTTCGGTTTTGATATTGTAATCAAGCAAAATAAAAAGCACACATTATGATAATTCGTTATTGCAATGTGAGTACGTATCTACTTAGTTAGTTTACTAACTAATAGGTGCACGAAAAACGATTGTTTTTCATATGTAAAATATGAGTCACAAGCGTCTTGGAAACAACATACGATATCTAACGTGATTAGACACTTTTTAGGTGTTGTATGGTTAAGTGAATAAGCGTGCACGGTGGATGCCTAGGCAATTAGAGGCGATGAAGGACGTGGTAATCTGCGATAAGTCCAGGGGAGTTGATAACAAGCGTTATATCCTGGAATCCGAATGGGGCAACCCGGCACTTAGTGTCATCGGCTAGTGAATACATAGCTAGTCGAAGCAAACGAGGGGAACTGAAACATCTAAGTACCCTTAGGAAAAGAAATCAACCGAGATTCCGAAAGTAGCGGCGAGCGAAATCGGAACAGCCCTTAAGCTGTTTAAAAGTTAGTGGAAGGCTCTGGAAAGTGCCACGGTACAGGGTGATAGTCCCGTACACAAAAACTTCTTTACAGTGAAAACGAGTAAGACGGGACACGAGAAATCCTGTTTGAATATGGGGGGACCATCCTCCAAGGCTAAATACTCCTAATTGACCGATAGTGAACCAGTACCGTGAGGGAAAGGCGAAAAGAACCCCTGTGAGGGGAGTGAAATAGAACCTGAAACCGTGTACGTACAAGCAGTAGGAGCGGATTTATTCCGTGACTGCGTACCTTTTGTATAATGGGTCAACGACTTAATTTCAGTAGCAAGGTTAACCGTTTAGGGGAGCCGTAGGGAAACCGAGTCTTAACTGGGCGAATAGTTGCTGGGATTAGACCCGAAACTTGGTGATCTAGCCATGAGCAGGTTGAAGGTTGAGTAACATCAACTGGAGGACCGAACCCACTAATGTTGAAAAATTAGGGGATGACTTGTGGCTGGGGGTGAAAGGCCAATCAAACCAAGAGATAGCTGGTTCTCCTCGAAAGCTATTTAGGTAGCGCCTCATGTATCACTGTTGGGGGTAGAGCACTGTTAAGGCTAGGGGGTCATCCCGACTTACCAACCCTTTGCAAACTCCGAATACCAACAAGTGCAATCATGGGAGACACACGGCGGGTGCTAACGTCCGTCGTGGAAAGGGAAACAACCCAGACCGCCAGCTAAGGTCCCAAAGTATATGTTAAGTGGGAAACGATGTGGGAAGGCTTAGACAGCTAGGAAGTTGGCTTAGAAGCAGCCATCTTTTAAAGAAAGCGTAATAGCTCACTAGTCGAGTCGGCCTGCGCGGAAGATTTAACGGGGCTAAACATATCACCGAAGCTGCGGACGCATATTTATATGCGTGGTAGAGGAGCGTTCTGTAAGCCGTCGAAGGGAAAGCTGTAAGGCATCCTGGAGGTATCAGAAGTGCGAATGTTGACATGAGTAACGATAAGGGGGGTGAAAAACCTCCCCGCCGGAAGACCAAGGGTTCCTGTCCAACGTTAATCGGGGCAGGGTGAGTCGACCCCTAAGGCGAGGCCGAAAGGCGTAGTCGATGGGAAACGGGTTAATATTCCCGTACCCTTTATTATTGCGATGGGAGGACGGAGAAGGCTAGGTGGGCCTGGCGATGGTTGTCCAGGTTCAAGTATGTAGGTGGGAGACTTAGGTAAATCCGGGTTTCTACTAACACTGAGATACGATGTCGAGGTACTAAGGTACTGAAGTCATTGATGCCATGCTTCCAGGAAAAGTCTCTAAGCTTCAGATAATAAAGGATCGTACCCCAAACCGACACAGGTGGTCAGGTAGAGAATACCAAGGCGCTTGAGAGAACTCGGGTAAAGGAACTAGGCAAAATGGTACCGTAACTTCGGGAGAAGGTACGCCTTTGGCGGTGATGAGACTTGCTCTCTAAGCTGCTAGAGGCCGAAGATACCAGATGGCTGCAACTGTTTATTAAAAACACAGCACTCTGCTAAATCGTAAGATGACGTATAGGGTGTGACGCCTGCCCGGTGCCGGAAGGTTAATTGATGAGGTTAGACTTAGGTCGAAGCTTTTGATCGAAGCCCCGGTAAACGGCGGCCGTAACTATAACGGTCCTAAGGTAGCGAAATTCCTTGTCGGGTAAGTTCCGACCTGCACGAATGGCGTAATGATGGCCATGCTGTCTCTACCCGAGACTCAGTGAAGTTGAAATCGCAGTGAAGATGCTGTGTACCCGCGGCTAGACGGAAAGACCCCGTGAACCTTTACTATAGCTTAGCAGTGAACTTAGAGCCTACATGTGTAGGATAGGTGGGAGGCTTTGAAGCGTTGTCGCAGATGACGTGGAGCCAATCTTGAAATACCACCCTTGTATGTTTTGAGTTCTAACCATGGCCCCTGAATCGGGGTTTGGGACACTGTTTGGTGGGTAGTTTGACTGGGGCGGTCTCCTCCTAAAGAGTAACGGAGGAGTACGAAGGTTGGCTAATCACGGTCGGACATCGTGAGGTTAGTACAATGGTATAAGCCAGCTTAACTGCGAGACAGACACGTCGAGCAGGTACGAAAGTAGGTCATAGTGATCCGGTGGTTCTGAATGGAAGGGCCATCGCTCAACGGATAAAAGGTACTCCGGGGATAACAGGCTGATACCGCCCAAGAGTTCATATCGACGGCGGTGTTTGGCACCTCGATGTCGGCTCATCACATCCTGGGGCTGAAGTCGGTCCCAAGGGTATGGCTGTTCGCCATTTAAAGTGGTACGCGAGCTGGGTTTAGAACGTCGTGAGACAGTTCGGTCCCTATCTGCCGTGGGCGTTTGAGAATTGAGAGGGGCTGCTCCTAGTACGAGAGGACCGGAGTGGACGAACCGCTGGTGTTCGGGTTGTATCGCCAGATGCATTGCCCGGTAGCTACGTTCGGAATCGATAACCGCTGAAAGCATCTAAGCGGGAAGCGAGCCTCAAGATGAGTTCTCACTGGAACTTTAAGTTCCCTAAAGGGCCGTTGGAGACTACAACGTTGATAGGCAAGGTGTGTAAGTGCAGTAATGTATTGAGCTAACTTGTACTAATTACCCGTGAGGCTTAACCATACAACACCTAAGTGGTGTTGGTGTTTACCAAGACACATAGAGTGGAATCTCTTTAAACTAGCGCTTGTGAAGTATATTTACATAGTTAAATTTGTAAGATAAAACAATTTCAGAATTAGAACATATCGACTATTAGCTTTTCTAATTTATTTTTTATGCTTGGCGATAATAGCGCTGTGGTACCACCTGATCCCATGCCGAACTCAGAAGTGAAACGCAGCTGCGCCGATGATAGTGTGAGGTCTCCTCATGTGAAAGTAGGTCATTGCCAAGCGCCTAATACGAACAATCCCTGTTGACTAACGTCAGCAGGGACTTTTTCGTTTTAATGATTTTAAAATTAATGAGTTGAACTATATCCCTTACAGGAAGTTCTATTGATTGGAGGGAAGCCTTGTTTTTGACTTTGGGGCGCTTGCTTTAGCCTCGGGGGGTTTAGTGTGTTTACTTGATCATATTTAATTATAGGATTTAGCTCTGGTGAATAGGGTGGAAGGTGCATTATTGATAAATCATGTTTTTTCATACGTGACCAAGAGAATATAATCAGTTAATGATTAAATACGTTAGATCACACAATTAGGCTGAGTGGTATAACTCGCGATACATTTTTTATTATCAAGTGTAGACATAAATTTTTAGTTTGGTACTTTATTTGTGATTACAATTCCTTCTCTTATAATGACTTTATCTTAGAATTAAAGTTAAACATTATATTTGATATGTTTAACTAACTTCAATTCTGGTTAATGAAAGCGGAATTATATTTAAAATCAGAAGGTACTATTTTTTACTATGCAGTGCTGTTAGTTTTGCGTAGTTCAAGGCGAATTATTAAAGCAATAACGGGTTATTGAGAAATAATTTAATGCAGAAATCAGCGGAAATAGCTGTGTTGTATCGCTTTGCTTATCCAGAGCTGAGGTTAACTATGGAGTGTCTGTGAAAATGTTACGTCAAGCAACTAGAGAAGATATTATTCGTATTGCTGAAATTGAAAACCTAGGGTTTCCTGAAGCTGAGGCTGCTACTTTGACTATGTTTAAAGAACGATTTCGAGCCTTTCCTGAATGCTTCTTTGTTTTAGAAATAAATGAAGAAATTGTTGGCCATATAAATGGATGCATCAATGATAGCCCTGAACTACCAGATGAATTGTATTCAAACTCTTCATTACATTGCCCTAATGGAAAGTATCAAACGGTATTTGGGTTAGTCGTCGCACCAAAATATCAGAAAAAAGGTTATGCAAGTTTATTAACTAAACATCTTATCGAAACTAGTAAATCAAGAGGACAGCTTGGGATCGTTTTAACCTGTAAAGATCATTTAGTTAGCTTCTATCAAAAACATGGATTCAATCATCAAGGGAAGTCTGATTCTACTCATGGTGGTGTTAGTTGGAACAATATGTTGTTAATTTTTTAAATGAAGGTTCATTCGTTATTTTACAAGTGAACTAAGCCAGTTTTAAATTTAATTATTAAACGTAAATCTTTAAAATATTTATCTCTAATAAGGTTTGGTTTGTATCTCTACAAGAGATCGAAGCCCGAACATCGGGTTAGGAGGCGGGTGCTCTATCCTGTTGAGTATAGAGAGAATAAGCATTAATTGTATTAAATTTATTCGTTACATTCTTAATACTAATATCAATAACACTAATTAAGAGATCTATTTTACTTGTTAAAATAATTTATTTCTTTGTTGTAAGTTTGGTAAAGCGAACAACCTTATGTGGACTCCCCTGTGTCAACAACAAAATTAGTAACTAAGAATAAAGCACTCACTTATGTACGAGCTCTCATTGAGTAGCTAACTCAGGCTCTCTGATATTTACGCGCACAAGTAATCACATCTATTAAGCGAGATCAAAGTCTCTTGGTTGTTCACTGATTTTACTTGCTGATTTTTCTTAGTTATTGCTTTTATTGTTTGAACTTCTTTACGCAGAAAAATAATTCTACTATTTCGTCAATTCCTTTGTGAACATCGCATATTTTCTTACTGGCTTTTATCTTAGTTATTCTTTTATTGTTTGAACGTTTTTACACGGCAAGTAATTCCGCTTTGTAATCAGTTCCTTTAGTCATCATCGCATACGCCGTACGTACATTTTTGTTGGCAAGTGCAACTGCAGCACAACGTATACCACGTCGAGATACTAACTCTTGTATCCAACGTTCTTTTTTTGTTTTTGCGTCTCTTTTAACTATCATTCTAATCGCAGCCATAGACCCAACTACCAATTGACTTCTGAGTATGCTGTTTTTTACATACTTCCCAACTGAGCCCAGCTTAGTTTTTCCTCCGGAAGAATGCTGTATTGGTGTTAACCCTATACACGCCGCTGCATCTTTGCCCTTAGCAAAAACACCTATCTCACTACAGCCTAATGCGATGTATAAATTAACTGCATTAATGACACCAACACCTTCTAATTTTAAAAGTTTCTTACATTCAGGATGCTCATTAATCGCCTTTATGAGTGATTCGTCATAGGTTGCAACAGACTGGCATATCATTAAGTAGTGATCCCATGCTGCTTTCAGTGAAGCACGAAGTGCCCATGAAAATTCATTCTCAGCATTTTCTAATACGCTTTCAATAGCGCCTCTTAATCCACCTAACTTTGGGGAGCAGCGAATACTAAATTCCAGTAGTAGCGCTCCTAACTGATTGCTCAAGGCTGTTTTCTGCTTTGTTGCTAAGTCGCGTAATCGCATAATTGATTGTAATTGTTGCTGCTCAATACTTTTTCCAGAAATAAAAGTTATATCGGTTACAAATGATGCTTGTACGATTGCAAGCGCATCATTAGCATCTGTTTTTTGTTTCTTTCTAATTGAAGACACAAACTTCGGACAAATTAATTTTGCATCGTAGCCTAATGATAATGCGACCTGGTTCCAGTAGTTCGATGTACTGCAAACCTCAAAGATAATAGTGGTAGGTTTGGTATTGATTAACCAAAGAGCAAACGCCTGATATGTCATTTCAGTATTAGAAAGCACTTTATTTCTTGCATAAATACAAACTTGGATAACATCTTTTGCTAAATCAACACCAATTCTAGTATTATTCATCTATTGGACTCCATTTAATATTTTTGTGTGGTAACAATGATATTAGCCTACACGTTGGTAATGGTGTAGGGGAGTCCAATTATCTATTAAAGAATTAACCTCTTTTGGTTAATTCTTCGACAGGCTCAATTTACGTCTTAAGTTAAGTCATTTATCCTGAACAAAATTTAGGCCTCTTATTTAGTGTAATGGGTACTATTAAAGTATTGGCGACATACCAATAGGTTGAGATTTTAATAATATAATACCCATTAATACCAATAATATACCGCCAGTTAGCTTAACGACTATCTTCATGCTCGTTCTTTTTTTACTTTTATATTGATTATTACCACTACTCAAGTATCCCTGTACGAGCTTGGTACTTAATATTGTCATAATCGCAATGATAGAGGTGGTTAATGCAGTACCAACAGACATTAAAAAGGCGCTAACAATCCCAAGCCAATATAATCCCAACATATTAGAAAAAAGTAATACCATTATTGCACCTGTACATGGGCGAAGCCCTACGCTGAAAATTATGGCTAAATACTCTTTTAATGAAGACGCTTTGTTAATATATTCAGCACTTGCAAAATGTACATGACCACAACCACATATATTATTAGTGTTAAGGTCGTTGCTATGGTTTCTTGGATTAACGCTATTTATAATAGGTTTTATAGCCGTTATTTTAATTGGAATAGGGCGAGAATATGCTCCTTTAAAAAGTGCCTTAGCATTACGCCAAATCACAATCGAACCTAATATAACCACTGAATAAAAACTTAAACTAATTAAATTATTCGCCTCATTATTAACTTCTCGCATAGTTGAATTAAACACCAGCAGTAACACAGATACAGCAATGATCGCGACTAGTGCTTGTAATAAAGCAGACAAAACCGTGAGTATTAAACTTATTTTAATCTTAGTTGGATGCGTTGCAAGATACGTTGTAACGATCAACTTTCCATGTCCCGGGCCAAGAGAATGCAATACGCCATATATAAAAGCTAAAGAAACCAATGAAAAACCTGATGCAACAAGTTCAGTTTTAGCAGAATATAATAATTCAATGATTTGTTCATTGATGCTTTTTTGCCAGTGCATACTGGCCATGATTAATGAAGGCCAAGCTTGCCAGATAACATACCCTGTACTTAAAAATAGCAAGCTTGCAAAATATAACCATACTTTGTTAGATATCATTTTATTGGATTCATTATTAGAGTTAGTTTTTCTGGTCGGGTTATTAGATGCAGTTTTATTGAAAATTATTTTATAGGTCACGCTAACTCCTTATTTGAGACAATTAATGATTATTGTTTGAGTAAAAAGTTGTCCGAGAGCATCATCGGGATCTTCATCTACACCTAAGGACATCGCATAGGCAACTTGCTCTGGCGTTGGATTTGGGGGAAGAAGTTCGAAGGCGCAAAATTTTTTTAATTCAGAAGATAATTCAATATCATTTTTGCTTTCCCAACTCATATCGACATAATAGCTTGGTTCAAAAATAGCCAGCTTGAAAGGACGGTTTGATATTACTTTAGGTTTAGAAAGAGGAATATAAAAGTCGAGTGTTAATTTTGATCCATGCTGCGTTAAGGTACCTTGGTTTGAAAAAGCATATTTAATAGGGGCATCCCCATCATAAAAATAGGTGAAGTAATGCTCTAAATTGATATTCTCCATGACGGAGTCTTTTATTTTTGTTAACGTTTTTGATTTGTTAGCCGCAGACAAATCTTCCCCATCCAGCATGTAAGCTGAGGTGATTGAGTCAAAAGTCCAAGACATAGTGAAACCTAATATTTGTCTTCCTTTTCCTTCAATTTTTGTTTTTAAGCTGATCCAAGAGTGAGGATGCGCTTGTACTTTTATTGGAATAATTAGGTTCATGATGATGATGAAACATAAGTAGTTAAGGTTTATTTTCATAGTCATTCATTATTCTTATTATGTGAAAATATCGAGATATGAAGGTTAAAATGTTAATAAAGCAACCAAATATATTTGATTGCTTTATACCTCTAAAATTATTTTATTAAGGCGTTAATGCATTGGCAATCGTTGTTACATTATGTTCAATCATTTTTAAATAAGTTGATGCGGGCTCATTAGATCCAGAAAGTGCATCAGAATACAATTTACCGCCAACCTTGGTGTTTGTTTCACGAACAATTTGTTCAACCATACGGTTATCAGCAATATTTTCTATGAATACCGCATTGATATTATCTCGACGAATTTGTTTAATGATGGCAGCAACATCAGATGCACTGGCTTCAGATTCGGTACTAATACCTTGAGGAGCCATAAACTCAAGATCAAAGTCGTGAGCAAGATAGCCAAACGCATCGTGAGGCGTAATCACTTTACGTTGTGTTAATGGCACCATCTCCATTTTTTTACGCAGTTTATTTTCTAATGTATTGAGTTTCACGATATAAATATCTGCGTTTTGTTTATATTCTTGGCTATTATCAGGGTCAACTTGACTTAAACCACTTTGAATATTATTCACGTAGATTTTTACATTGGCAATACTGTTCCATGCATGTGGATCTGGCCCTTCATGATGATGCCCAACTTCCTCTTTTTCATCAGTATTTTCTTCGTGTTCTTCTTCATGTTCACCTATTCGTAGAACATTGATACCGTTTGATGCGGTTACTTTTTTTCCTTTAAATTGAGCAGACTCAAGTAAACGTGGCATCCAACCTTCAAAACTAAGGCCGTTAACGACTAGTAATTGTGCATGTTTAACTGCCTGTGCATCTTGTGGCGTAGGATTGTAAACATGCGCATCACCGTTAGCTTTTACTAAGGTAGTTAATTTAATATGGTCGCCGCCGACTTCTGAAATCAAATCACCTAGAATTGAAAAGCTTGCTACTACATCTACTTTTTCAGATGCGACTACATTTGAATTAACGCCTAATATTAGCGCCATTGAAGCCAATAAATGTGCTTTTTTAAATAAGGTTAATGCCATTGTTTGTTCCTTTAGTTAGTATAAAATAGTTGGGTTTAAAATGAGTACACGCAAAAGTATTATTATTTTCTTGAAAGTAACCCTCCATGTTGTCCAAATAGCAGCGATACGATATAGAAAATACCCATTACAAGTACGATGGCTGGACTGGTTGCAAAACTGACGTGGAATGAAAGAAAAAGGCCTAAGTAGCTACTGATAATGGATGTTAATAATGCGATAAATAACATAGCACCTAACTTATCACTCCAAAATCGGGAAATAGCGGCTGGTAATATCATTAGCCCTACAGACATGAGTGTGCCTAAAGCATGAAAGCCAGCGACTAAATTCAATACGACCAATAATAAAAAGGCGTAATGAGCAACAGCACTTAACTTGCTTACTGATTTAAAAAAGTCAGGGTCAACACATTCAAAAACTAATGGTCGATAAAGGACAGCTAATGAAAGGACTGAAATTGTAGCAATAGCTGTAAGTAATATCAGAGCGTCATTATTTAACGCAAGAACAGATCCGAATAGCACATGTAAGAGATCAACATTACTGCCTTTTGCTGAAATAATAAGTACACCAGTAGCAAGTGATAACAGATAAAATGCAGCTAAGCTTGAATCCTCTTCAGCGTTTGAATAGCGAGCTACAATACCTGCCAAAATAGCGACAATACAACCAGCAACAATGCCACCAATGGTCATCGCTATAATAGAAACGCCCGATATAAGAAAACCAATCGCCGCACCTGGTAGTATGGCATGCGCCATCGCATCTCCGGTTAAGCTCATCCTTCTCAATGTTAGAAAGACTCCAATGGGCGTTGCACTAATGCTCAAAATAACACACCCCCATAATGCTCTTTGCATAAATGAAAAATCATTAAAGGGTTCAATAAACAAACTATAAATATCGCTGATCATGATAGTTTTTCTTCATAATGAGCTGGGTTAGCACAATGAATTTGTGTTGAATCATCCTTGTCTAATGTATCTGCTAGAGCATCAGTTGCTGATGAAGCTGAGCTTTTAAAGTTATGTTGCATATAGGCGATATGTTGGTATCCAGCTTTCGATAAATTATTGCCAGTCATTACTGCTCTTACGTTCCCAGAAGCAATTAGAGTTTTAGCCAGTAAAATTACATTGGGAAAAAATTGTGTCACGAGAGATAAGTCATGGATCACCGTTATGATGGTTTTACCTTGTTGCTGACAATCATTAATTACATGCATTAAATCCATCGTTGTTTGCGTATCAATAGCTGCAAAAGGTTCATCGAGTAATAAAATATCGGCATCTTGCATTAACATTCGTGCAAACAACATGCGTTGAAATTGTCCACCAGACAAAGCGCTTATTTGTCTTTTCTCAAAACCTTGGAGATTAACTTTATTTAATGCTTGTTTGAGTAATTGATTTTCTGATGGATTGAATTTCTGCCAGAAGCCAATTCTTTGCCAAGATCCGGCTGATATAAAGTCTTTCACTGTAATAGGGAATTTTCTGTCAATTTTGTGGCTCTGTGGCAGGTAAGCTATATCTTTAGGCGAGAGGGTGCCAAGTTCAATAGTACCTGAACTTGGTGTTAATTGTCTCATGATCGCTTTAAGCAAGGTTGATTTTCCTGACCCGTTAGCGCCAACAATAGCTACAAGTTGTCCTTGTTTTATCTTTGTAGATATATTATCTAACGCCAGAGAGTCTTTATAATTGACACTCAAATTAACAATATTAATCACGGTTCAACTCACTAAAGTAATTGGAATAATACAGACCAAAGGATCAGGACGATTGCGGAGCCAATCATTAAACGGAAGCTAACGCTGAGTAATAATAAAGACTTGATAGAAGTATCAGTTTCGTTGGTATTATGAGAATTCTTTTTCATTTTATAATTCTTATTATGTCTAACAGATTTAAATGTTTCTTTATTTGTTATGTTATAACATAACAAATAAAGAAACAGAGGACAATTTAAATCAAAATATTAATTTAATATATTGATAGAATTACTTATGAAAAAGATGAAGGGAGGTAATCGTCATCGTCATGAATCATAGATACAAGGAAGTAATCTTAAAGATCAATAAAGCTTGCAGACGTTTAATAACAATCACACTAATTAACGAAGTTAATCTTCGAAATACCTTAAGTTATGCCTTAAATTAAGCCATTTCCTCTAGGCAAAATTTAGATCGCTTATTTAATGTAACCGGTATCATTAAAAGTAATGATAAATCCAAAAAAGGGTAGGATTATCAATAATGAAAGTGAATATGAGTGAGTACTCTGTAGGTGGCGTTAATGTAACGAAGACAGTGAAAATAGCGATTTTAAGTGACTAGGTATCGCAAAGAAAAGCCCCAAACAAAATTTAGATTGTTGTCATAACATCAATAAAATTTCGTAAGAGACTATAAGGATTGTTAGTTCTGATCTAATGTGGATTCAAAGGCTGTAAGACGTTTTCGTACTGACAATAACTCAACGATGGTGGTCCAAGAATTCACTAAATATTGGAATGAATTACTGACTTGACCAAAGGCCGTTAGGATCTGCTGAAGAATACCGAAGGTGATTGCACCGACAACAATCGTAGGCACTAATAAAATAAACACAAAAATATTATCCGCTTGTAAATACAGCATACGTGCCACATTGAAGTACATGTAATGGAAGTATAAACGGAAGTAATTCTTGCGCACATTTGAAAATAATTCGTTTAATGTAATGGGTGTCGCACGCTCTACATTATCCTCTCCATACACTAACTCTTTACGAAATGCCGCTTCAACCTTTTGATTATTAAACTCTAATCCTGGTAATTTAATGCCAATTAATGCCAATAACCCCGTCCCAAAGATTGACCAAAATAACGCTGCATAGAAGAGAGGGTGCGCAATTTTACCAACGATTGGTAACTCAGAGACATATTCAGATAGACTCCATAGTACAGGCAAGAAAGCAAATAAGGTCATTATCGCTTCAACTAATGCGACTCCAAGGTTTTCCATAATAGAGGCAAAGCGCATTGTATCTTCTTGGATACGTTGTGATGCACCTTCAACATGTCTTAACTTAAGCCAATGCTCAGTGTAATAATCATTCATGGCCGTACGCCAGCGAAAGATAAAATGGCTGACCAAGAAACGTGTCACAACATAGATGAAAATAGCTAAGAAAGCGATTTCACCAAATACAATTAACAGATCAAATAATTGTTCAGTAGCCGTGCTAGCAGCTTGCACATCAATAGCTTCTGTCGGTACATCACTACCAATCGGTTTTAATAACGATTGAATTAAATCAAAGAATGGACGACGCCAATTATTTATTGCAACCGACACTTGTACTGAGAAGTAAGTCGAAAACAAAATGGTTGATGAGCCAATAATTGACCACCATTGCCACTTATGCGGAGATATCTTGAACCAAGCAAATGCAAACAACGCTGTGCAGATAAAATAATAACCGTAAAACAGTAAAAATGAATCGGTGACAAAATGCTTCAAGCCGATGGCTGGCTCCGCCTCAGAAATATCAAGACCAAGTAAAGTTGCTATTTGCGTATTGTATCCATACCAAATAGCACAAGTAAGTCCGGTAAAGATCAGTGCCGAGATGAAAAAAATCTTAGGATTGGGGAAGAACGATTTAAACATAGGTGAGTAAGCCCTTATAGTTTTTCAATGATTGTACATTATTTTTAATATTTTCTAGTTGTAATTAATCGGCTTGTAACTAGCACCATTCATTTCATAAAGAAGTAGCACTAGTTTATTTATTGGATTTCTATGTGGTTATTGAATGTATCAGACAATAATATTTACTCTGAGGCTTATATATAGTGGGTTTATTGAAGGTAGAGAAGCTGATGGTGTTTTAATTTGGTCTCTCCACAGGGACTCGAACCCCGATCATCCGCTTAGGAGGCGGGTGCTCTATCCTGTTGAGCTATAGAGAGACTTATAATAAATAATATTAAATTAGTTCGTTACATCATTAATATCGAGGATATTATACATAATTATTGTATTGATTTAATAGTCGCAATATCATTGATTTGAATATTACTTAAAGGGTAATCATCTATAGTCGTTAACTCTGCGCTATCTCCATGTACTTCTATTATTTTCATTGCTTGTTTAGCAATAGTTGAAGATTGTCTCTGTATGCCAAATTGGTCTTTAAAATTACTTGAATAAGATAATTCAACGAGCATATCTTTTTGTAACCCATTGTTCTTTCCTAGATTGATTCTTATGTTATTACTATTCACTGTGACTATGCGTGCACGAGGAATAATACATTGTATTCTTTGTGAAATATCAATATTTGCCTGAGCTAAACTGCTTAATATAGCTTGCCCATATTGGTACTCCCAAAATTGCTTACTATTTAAATCTGCCTGCTGTTCTTTTCCATACTGCCAAGTCGTTTTTTGACGGTATTGTTTGCTAAAAATAAGCTTACCTTGAAGTGCATCATATAAATAAACGGTCATATAAAAATGGCGGTCTGGATTTGTTATCCAATAATTTAGTGATGTTTTACTTTCAAATTTAACGGATAAATCATTAATCTCACCAAATACAATAAATTGACTATCTGTTTGAGAGGATAGGCTTGCTAAGGTATCAGCTAAGTTTTTATTATTATACTTTTCACCAAGCTGTAAGGGTTTATCGATATAACGGCGTATATTAAATAAATTTGGACTAAGTGATAATTGGTTAAAGAATGTATTACTTACTTTTCTGTGTAGGTCATAAATTTGACCGTCAACTGTTTGCTGAGGAACATTCATTGCAAAGCGACTAATTACCATGGATTTAGGGAATTGCCCGCCAAAACACAGATCTGATTGTGTAATAATATTAACTTTTAAGTTTACTGTTAATAAATTATTTTTTTGGCTTTCTTCAATTATTTTTAAGGCTTTAATCTCCCCACCTGAATTGAGTATTAATTGATTTTCAACTAGTACTCCTTGGTTCACTTGTTGCAAACTAGATATCGTCCCTCCTGAGAAAAGAAGTGCATCTTTTACTGCTTTTTTAATCGCTTGTTCTCGAGCTTCCTCAATATTCTTATTTATAATGACTGCATTTGCGCTAGCTTGAAACCATTGGGCAAAAGTATTACTGGATAATAAAAGTAATGTAATAAATATGATTTTTTTCATCGGAACTCTCATTTGCTTAACCGCTTTTTTAATACTGTGAATTAAAGTTTTCTTATTATTTAAAATTGTTGCTGTGATGAGAAGAAGCAAAATCTAAACCAACTTTTTCACTAACTATATTTTTACCCCTTTATGATTAATTATCTAAAGTTTTGAATGTTATTGCCGATAATATTTTAGGATAAAAAATTTATTACCAAGGCGGACTTTAATGAAAAAATTATTGGTTATTTCTACATTGATTATGATATTACAAGGTTGTACATCATCTCATTCTTCATTGCATCAAGAGTCTGCCGCTATTTTCGCTATAGAGGAAGCGAGGACGAATGAGAATTACCTTTATTATTATATAGCCCATTCTTTTAGTGGAGGTGATATTAATAATGAGGATAGTGACCAAGCAGATGTTCAGACTGATTCTAGTGGTTACGGTCATCTTTATACATTTAATGGAAAAAAGTCACTTATATTGTCAGAGGTCGTCAGTAAAATGGCAGACCAATTACTTTTTAATTATGAGGCTCCTTTTAGCCGTGAATCAATTGCACTAACATCATTGGTGGATTTAAATGATCATGATAATACAAGTTGGTTAGGACAGACTATTTCTGAGCAATTTTTTCATGAGTTACATATTAGAAAGTTACGTGTAATTGATTATAAATTAATGGGCAATATTCAAGTCACCAATGATGGTGAGTTTGGTATGACAAGGGATTGGAAAAAGCTTAAAAAAAATGTCGATGTAAGCCGAATCTTAACAGGCACTTTATCTCGTAACGAGGAAGGTGTTATTGTTAATATTCGTATCGTCAATGCTCTTAATAATGTAGTTGAATCAACAAGTAGTGCTTTTATTCCTCATCGAATTTTTGTTGGTGGTCGTTATGATTATACTCCAAAACGTTATATATTACGTAATAGTGAACGTGATAGTAGCCAGTCACTTGTTCGTTTAGTTGAATAAAACTTAATATAAATACTTTATTAATAAAACAGGCTTAGGCCTGTTTTTTGCTTTTTAATCTTTATTCTTTACCTCTTACCAGAGTGCTTTATTAATCAGTTTTAACCTATTATATCGATACTCTTAGGTTTTTATTTTATTAGATTAAATTTAGGTATGTTTATTGCTTTATTTTTGAATGTAAAAATATTCATCGATAGGCAATTATTGCCAGTTAAAAACTATTAAGGAGTTATTCATGCTTAAATTAAATCAATATGGTCAGAGAACATTTACTTTGAGCATATTGTCTGGCGTATTATTGATTCTTTCTGGCTGTGTTTTTCATAAGGAGCCTGTTGAAGAGGTTGATGAATATGAGTTCGTTTCGGTAGGTTATGCGACTATGTCTGCTCAAAATGGGGCAACTGATGATATTAAAATGTTGAACGCAATTAAAGCTTCTAAGTTAGAAGCTTATAAAGAGTTGGCTGAACAGGTTTATGGTGTGATGCTTACTTCAGAGAATAGTGTGCAGGATTATCAATTGCAAAGTGGAAGGCTTAAATCAAAAGTAAAAGGTCTTGTAAGAGGAGCGAAAGTAATACGTACTTACCATGAAAGCGATTTGTATATCACTGAGTTAGGTTTAAACATGACAACATTACCGTTCTTAAAAGATGCTGAGTTTGCAAATCCAGATGATGTAATAAAAGTGCAAAGCCAAGTTTACTATTAAAGTCTCATTATTAACTTATTCATTTTAATTGAGATTAAATTTGTTTGATACGAGTTTTAGGTTTATTTAATACAACAAAATGAAATGCAAAATACGAGCTAAGTCGCTCGCATTTTTTCTGTCTCGAATATCTAACTGTTCGAATACCTTACTGTTTAATAGCGATTAAGCTTCGATGTTCTTACCTAACAAACTCCCACTATTTAACAGTCCTTTTTGATCGTAAGTAATGCTGTTTTTTCCTTTAGCTTGGGTAAGTAATTGCACCAAATGCTTATTACTTTTCATGCTCATTTCGATTAAGCGCCCATTAATTTCGTTATTTTTTTGACACTCTGTTAAATCATTTACAATATTTTGTTTTAAAGTCGATAAAATCTGATCTTGTTCGATAATTGTTAAGTTATCTTTTGTACTGATAGTTTTATTATCACTATTAATTTTTTGTAATAATTTTTGTTTATTAAAGAGAAGTGTATTTAGGTTTTCGAATGATTTTTCTTTTAAGCACTGTTTTTCTTCTTCAAGTAATTTCTGTAATACTTGAATCGATTCTAATAATTGAGAAAGTTGTTGTGTCAGCATCTTATATTCTTTTAAGTTATGGCATTAACTTGAATATGCCTTATTAAAGTCAGTTTCAAAGTTACCAATATTCTTCGCCAATTGCTCTGAATTAATTTTATAATCGCCATTTAATATTGCTGCTTTGAGTGTCTCAACACGTTTCATGTCGACTTGTGGTTCACTAGAGGTTTGTTTTTGCATATTATTTAAACTCACTGCTTGTGATGTTAACTGCACTGAGTCTTTATTTGAACTTGCGTTACTAGTATTGTCAGTTGCACTTGCATTGCCTTGTTTTTGGGTTTTATTTTGATCAATAGCAAGGTTGCTTTGTGGTGCTTGGCGGTTGATATTTATACTCATAATCGTATTCCAATTAGTCTACATAATTAATGTATCGGCAGAAATGTTAATAACTTTAGCTGAAAATGATTATTTTTAAAAAGTTACTTGTACTTCTTTTAGAGCGTAAACCGTACCAACGACAATACGTTGTGTTCGAGAGTTTTCAACTCTGACAGTGCTTCCTATATTACCATCGCTTAAGGCAATACCCGAGGCTTTTATTATTAATCCAGATTTGTTCGCTGTAATAGTGACTTTATCTCCTTCGCAAACGTAACAGATATCCTTATGACGAATGCTTTTTTTAGAAGATATATTTCTTTTTAAGCGAACGCCTCTTAATGCTTGAGCATTTGTGAAGGTGCTACCTCTAACGCGGGATTTATCTTTATAAATAAGTTCTATGTTTTTATTACTTAATATTTCACCTTTACTAATTGGGCGGCTACTAATAATTAGTGGGATTAAGGTTTGTGCTTTTACTCGAATATAAAGATCCCAAGGTGTCGCATCCAGACAAGATACTTTAACAGCGGTTTTGCTTTTTATTTTATCGCCTACAATATGACCTTGTAACGGCACTAAACATTTAGAGAAAGTAACGCGATCGGTGATAGGCATTGCCTTTATATATAACTTTTGTTCACCTGTTATCTCGAAGGTTTCTTGATATTTGTCAAAAACGAGGCTTTCAGCAAACTTTTCTATCTCTTTAGAGTAGTTATTATCTGCTAAACTGTAAGAACAGACTAGACTTAGTATCATTAAAGTAAATCGAAACAATTTAGTTACCTTATTTAAGTTAACTTATTTTATGCACATTTTACATTTTATGTAGTAAACGATTATAAAACTATTTTTTAAAAAATAACCATAACAAAAAGGGATCGAATATGGCAGGAGTTTTAGACTCAGTAAATCAACGAACTCAGTTGGTAGGGCAAAACAGACTTGAGCTATTACTTTTCAAGTTAGGTGGAATCCAACGTTATGGTATAAACGTATTCAAAGTAAGAGAGGTTTTACAATGTCCTCCTCTTACTGTTTTACCTAAATTAAATGGCGCTATTCGTGGCGTTGCTTATGTACGTGGGCAAGCAATTTCAATTATTGATTTGAACTTAGCAACCGGAGGACGGGCAATAGATGATATTGAAAATCGATTTATTATCGTCACAGAGTATAATCGTTCTGTTCAAGGTTTCTTAGTTGGATCGGTTGAGCGTATTATTAATATTAACTGGGAAGATATCTTACCGCCTCCAACAGGTAGCAGCCGATATAGTTATTTAACAGCAGTAACGGAAGTTGATAATCGTTTAGTTGAAGTATTAGATGTTGAAAAAGTACTTGATGAAATTGCGCCGGTTAATACCGAAGTAACGACACAAATTACTATCAAAAATATAAGAAATAAACGTATTTTAGTTGCTGATGATTCTTCTGTTGCTCGAAAGCAAATACAACGTACACTCACCGCCTTAGGTCTTGAGTGTGATTTAGCTAAAAATGGTAAAGAAGCATTAGATCTATTGAATGAGGTTGCTAAAACCCAACCAGTATTTGAAAAATATGCTCTGATGATCTCTGATGTGGAAATGCCTGAAATGGATGGCTATACCTTAACATCTGCAATAAAATCAAATGCCGATATGAAAGATTTGTATATCATTTTACATACCTCTTTAAGCGGGATTTTCAATCAAGCTATGGTTGAAAAAGTGGGAGCTAACGATTTTATTGCAAAATTTAACCCAGACGAGTTAGCAATAGCGGTCCAAAAAGTGGTTAATGTCGATGCTGAATAAACGCTGAAATACTATAGAATAATTGGTGACATTGTTACCCTTTTACCGTTTTATCTGGTATTTAAACTGATAAAATGAAGTCTGTTTGTTTAAAGTAACAATGAAATATGGATAATAATTAGTGAGAATTTTTTCTGATGATCTTTACAAGAAGTTTGCTGGTTTTTTAGAAAAACAGTGTGGTATCGTACTGGGTGAAAATAAACAATATCTTGTTAAGAGTCGTTTAACACCATTAATTGCTCAATTTGATTTTCCGAGTTTATCGGATCTTATAGAGAAGGTAATTACTGGTCAAAACCTTCAACTACGTAATCTAGTTGTTGATGCGATGACAACCAATGAAACGTTATGGTTTCGTGATATTTATCCTTTTGAATTATTGACGTCTAAGCTTTTTCCTGAACTGATCAAAACGAAAAGAAATATAAAAGTATGGTCAGCTGCGAGCTCTTCAGGACAAGAAGCTTATTCAATTGCAATGTCTGCAATCGAATTTGAAAAATCAAAACCAATGACTAATTTAAATATTAAAATTACTGGTACAGATATTTCTGATTCAATGCTTAATCAATGTAACCTTGGTCAATATGATTCATTAGCTTTATCTCGAGGTTTATCAGACGCTCGAAAGCGTCAGTTTTTTATTCCTGTTGATGGGCTTGGTAGTAAATTGCAAGTTAAACCTGAGGTCAAAAAATTGACTTCATTTAAGCGTCTTAACTTATTAGATAGTTATGCATCTCTTGGTAAGTTTGATTTGATTTTTTGCCGCAATGTACTGATTTATTTTTCAAATGAGGTTAAATCTCAAATATTGAATCAGTTTGCTAATGCTTTAAATCCTGATGGCTACTTGATACTTGGTGCTTCTGAGTCGTTGAATGGCTTAACTGATAGATTTGAGATGGTACGTTGTAATCCAGGTATTATATATAAACTAAAATCTAAATAATCTACTTAGTTTTTTGGTTATTTTAATTAATAATCACTAAAGAGGCAATAATTGCCTCTTTAGTGATTATTATTGATATTCAATAGTTTGAACTTTTTAGTTACTTTATGTTTGCCACTAATTATTTTTTCTTCTCTTTTAAAATCCATTTTAATTTTGTACCCCACTCTATATTTGACGCTAACTACCATAAATAGCCTGTTTTAAGCTGACATAAAGCCCGTTATTGTATTTTTATGATTTTCATACTTGTTTTTTTGTTTTTGGCACATGCTTTGCATTTACATAAACAAAGGAGAAAATTATGGCAATTAACTTTGATAAAGCATTAGGCATTTACCAGTACTCATTAGGAGTTAGAGCTCGACGTACTGAAATTTTAGCCTCTAATATCTCAAATGCTGATACACCTAATTACAAGGCTAAAGACATTAACTTTAAAGATGCCTTGAATGCAGCAAAGTCAGGTACGGGTATTTCTCTAAGCCGTACTAACAGTTCCCATAATGCAGGTTTCTCAAGTTCAATGGCACAAAGTGGTTTGTTATATCGTGCTTCGAATCAACCGGATACTGGTGATGGTAATTCTGTTGACTTGGAAGTTGAACGTAATTTATTTATGAAGAATAGCTTAGAGTATCAAGCTACTTTAGATTTTTTAAACGGTAGTATATCAGGGCTTCGCAAAGCGATAAAAGGCCAATAATAGCGTGTCAGGAGAATTATTATGAGTTTATTAAAAGTATTAGATGTGGCTGGAAGTGGCATGAGTGCACAATCCGTGCGTTTAAATACAACTGCCAGTAATTTGGCTAATGCAAACAGTGTTAGTAGCAATATTGATGAAACCTATAAAGCTCGACACCCTGTATTTGCTGCAGAGCTAAATCGTGCAATGGGTGGTTTAGATAGTAGTGTCGGCGTAAAAGTACAAGGTATTGTTGAAAGCACTGCAGAGCTAAATCAAGAATATTCACCAAATCATCCTAAAGCTGATGAAAATGGTTTTATTTATCATTCTAATGTGAATGTAATGGAAGAGATGGCAAATATGATCAGTGCTTCTCGCTCATATCAAACGAATGTACAAATTGCTGATGCCGCGAAACAAATGTTAAGCAGCACCTTACAGCTTGGTAAAGGATAAGGATAATTAGATGGCTACTATAACTTCATCAGGAATAAGCTTAACTGCGCCATTAACGGATTCACAAGTTAAAGCTAATGCAGAGATCGATTCTGAACAACAACTGGACCAGGAAGATTTTTTCTCTTTACTATCTCAACAACTTGCTTATCAAGACCCATTTTCACCAGTAGAAAATGCAGAAATGATATCTCAAATGTCTTCGTTTACTACTGCGGAAGGAATTGCAACGTTAGGGACTGAATTTGCAGGTATTAAAGAAGTATTAAATTCAAGTCAAGCTTTAGAAGCATCGTCATTAGTGGGCAAAAAAGTATTGATTCCAAGTAATGAAACTTATTTATCAGAAGGTGGAACAGCTTCTGGTTCACTAACAACCACAACAGGCGCCTATAGTACTCTAGTTTCAGTTGAAGATAGTACAGGTAGTGTCATTCGAACTATTGATATTGGTGATGTTGGTGCCGGCAATCAACGTTTTGATTGGGATGGTTTAGATTCACAAGGTCAGCCTGCTCCAGAAGGCAAGTATACTTTTAATGCTTATGGATCAGTAAACGGTAATGGCGAAGAATTGACAACAGCAAGTTATGCACATGTTGAAAGTGTCAGTCTCGGTGGTGGTTCAGCTAGCGTGTATTTAAATCTAAAAGGTTTAGGTGGTATTGAACTTGCTGATGCAATTGAAGTTTCAGAAAACATATAATCAGAGGAAATAACTATGTCATTTAATATTGCACTAAGCGGAATTTCGGCTGCACAGACAGATTTAGATACAACGTCAAATAATATTGCAAACGTAGCAACAGTAGGTTTTAAAGAGTCTCGAGCTGAGTTTGATAGCGTTTATGCTAATTCTTTATTTTCTAATAGTAAAACTAAAGTAGGTGATGGTGCTTCGGTTTCAGCAGTTGCACAACAGTTTCACCAAGGTAGTCTAAAATTTACTGATAACCCATTGGATTTAGCAATCACTGGTAGCGGTTTTTTTGCAACGTCACCAGGTGTTGATGATAATAATCTCAGCTATACACGAGCAGGTACTTTTAAGCTAAATGCTGATAACTATATCGTTGATAATAGCGGTAATTATTTACAAGCCTTCCCTGTTAACTTAGATGGTAGTTCTTCATCGTTAAGTTTAGCAACGACCGAACCCATTCAACTTCCAGAAACTGCTGGAACACCTGTTAAAACTGAATCGGTTGACATTAGTCTTAATTTACCAGCTGGTGACGATTCAAAAGTATTGGCTAATTTTGATCCTGCAGATCCAGATACTTACAACAATGCAACCTCAGTGACTATTTATGATTCATTAGGTGAAGCACATATTTTAAATACTTATTATATAAAGCCTGAAAGCTCATCAGCTGAGGGAACGAATCAATGGGTTTCTTTTGTTACAGTAGATGGTAAACCAGTTGAAAGTACTACACCTGTAAATTATTTAGTAGATGCAAATGCGGATGGTACTTTTGATGATACAACGGGTGTCTCTGCAAGTTATACTGCAGATGGAGAAGAGCATTATGGTGTTGTGCTTAACTTTGATGAGAATGGTGTTTATGAGGGGAGCAACCCAGCAGTGTTAGATTTTGAAGAATTAGGTGTTGGTGGTGCTAATGTGCTTTCAGCTGGCGCAGATGGAACGCAAGCAATTACTATTAATTATCAGGATCCAACTCAATTCTCAGCGGCATTTGAGGTGACTGCATTAGAGCAAGATGGTTTGACAGTAGGGCGTTTAACTGGCATTGAAATCGGTAGTGACGGGCTGATTGAAGCGACTTACAGTAATGGAACATCTGATCCACTTGCACGAGTTGCTATGGTTCGTTTTAGAAATGAACAAGGCTTGGCGCAAAATGGTTCAAATTGGAATGAGTCACAAAATTCAGGTGAGCCACTTGCTGGTGAAGCTGGATCTGGTTCATTTGGTAGTATTAGCTCAGGTGCTTTAGAGCAATCTAATGTTGATTTAACGACTGAATTAGTTGATTTAATTACCGCTCAACGTAATTTTCAGGCGAATTCTCGTTCATTAGAGATTAGTTCTTCATTACAAGAAACCATTTTACAAATACGTTAATTTATTGACTTTTATATCTCATTTTATAAATGCACCTGTTCAGGTGCATTTTTCTTTCTAGCAAATCTTTCTTTATCTTCATTTAATTATACCAACCACACTAATTAAGTTATCTATTTTACTTGTTAAAATAACTTATTTCTTCGTTGTAAATTTCGTAAAGGGAACAACCATTTAGCTCAATTTTCGCCTTGAACTAAGTCATTTTTCCTGCGCAAAATTTAGATCACTTATTTAATGTAATCGGTATTATAACTTTTCTCTGATTTTATTTGTTGGCACAAGCATTGCATTTATCTGTTTATAAAATAAATGTGTAACCATCTTTGCCGCTGTTATGAGTTCAACAGTCAATAGTTAAGGAAGTAGAATGGATAATTTTCTTTATGTATCAATGTCTGGCGCTAAAGAGAACATGAATGCGTTGGCTATCCACAGTAACAACTTGGCTAATGCCAGTAAAACCGGCTTTAAAGCTAGTTTTGAACAAGCACGTAGCATGCAAGTGCATGGCGATGGGTTACCTACTCGAGTTTTTGCATTGGCAGAATCACCTGGACAAAATTTTGACAGTGGCGTCGTGCTTCAAACTGGGCGTGAATTGGATGTTGCTATTGAAGGTCAAGGTTGGTTCGTTGTTAAATCTGATACTGGTGATCAAGGTTTAACTCGTAGTGGCGATTTTAATATAACTGCAGATGGTTTTTTAATTGATGCCAGTGGTAGAGAGGTTTTGGATAATACCGGAAATAATATCTTTATTCAGATGCCAATTGAAAAATTTAATATTAGAAAAGATGGTGTGATTGAAGTTCGTCCTGAAGGTGCGCCACCAGAAGGATTAGAGAACATTGCTCAATTAAAGTTAGTCAACCCTAACATTCAAGACTTAATGCGTAGTTCTGATGGTTTATTTCGACGTATTGATGGACAAGAAACTGAGTTTTCCAATGATGTAGTTGTTAGTAACGGTACATTAGAAGCATCAAATGTAAATTTAAGCAGTGAATTAACAAGTCTAATTAACTTACAGCGTAATTTTGAAATGCAAATAAAGATGATGAAAAAAGCGGAAGAGATTGACGAAAGCTCAGACACTTTATTAAAAGTTGTTTAAGTTTATCTAGCTAGATTAATAAGAATTTAAGGAGAAGGTTATGCATTCCGCTTTATGGATCAGTAAAACAGGATTAGATGCACAACAAACTAACGTTGCAACAATTTCAAATAATTTAGCAAATGCCAGTACTGTTGGTTTTAAAAAAAGTAGAGCTATTTTTGAAGATTTACTTTATCAAAATGTTAATCAGCCCGGTGCTAATGCAACACAAGATACAAAATTACCATCTGGTTTAATGACTGGTTCTGGTGCAAAAGTGGTCGCTGTTCAGAAAAACTTTGAACAGGGTAATGCATTAACAACAAATAACTCATTAGATTTAATGATAGATGGTCGTGGTTTCTTTGAAATTGAGATGCCTGATGGAAGTTCTGCATATACTCGAAATGGTGAGTTTATGCTTAATGAAGAAGGGACACTTGTAACTCCCGGTTCAGGGTATCCTTTAGTTCCCCAAATACAAATCCCAGATAATGCGCAATCAATCAGTATTGGTTCAGAAGGGGAAGTATCGGTCAATATTGCAGGTCAAGCAGAGAACCAAGTGGTAGGGCAAATAAATGTCAGTGCATTTATTAATGCATCTGGTCTACAACCTTTAGGTGAGAACTTATATTCTGAAACTGGTGCGTCAGGTGCTCCAATCGAAGGGGTTCCTGGTGGTGACGGTTTAGGTTTTGTACGACAGGGGATGCTTGAAACCTCTAACGTAAATGTGACTGAAGAATTGGTTAATTTGATTGAAAGTCAGCGAGTTTATGAGATGAATTCAAAAGTTATTTCAGCTGTTGATGAAATGTTATCTTACATTAGTCAACAATTATAAATAGGTGATTAATATGAAAAACATTCTTATTTTATTCTCATTGTTGAGCATAGTAGGTTGTACTTCATTACCTAACGAGCAAGTAAAAAATGATCCCGAATATTCACCTGTAGAACCGGGGGAAGCAGATTTAAATGTAATACCGACCGGTTCTTTATTTCAGCATAGTTATGCGAATAATTTATATTCAGACATTAAAGCACACCGTATAGGCGACATTATTACTGTCTACTTAGAAGAGTCGACATCAGCGAAGAAACAAGCAGGCACCAGTTTAGATAAAAGTAACAGTTATAATGTCAATGTCGACACGGTCACTTTACCAGGCGGAAGGTCAATTCCTGCATTTGGTTTCGGTGGGGGCATTACTCAAGATAGTGCTTTTTCTGGCGATTCAGATACAGATCAAAGTAATAGTTTACAAGGCAGTATTACCGTTAACGTTACACGTGTTTTAAGTAATGGTAATTTAGAAATCCGTGGCGAAAAATGGTTAATGTTAAATAACGGCGAAGAATTTGTTCGTATTAAAGGCGTTATTCGTTCAGAAGATGTGAGCTCAGATAATTCTGTTTCATCAACTCATGTAGCAAATGCTCGTATCCAGTATGGTGGTACCGGTGACTTTGCAAACACACAACGACAAGGGTGGTTGACTTCATTCTTTAGCGGTCCTTATTGGCCATTCTAAACGCTTTATTGAATTAGTCACTCGCGTATAAGCAGGAGAACAGTATGCCATTATCATTAAGTAAAATAGTACAACCCTTTTTCACCATATGCCTTGTTTTAGCGTTTGTTTTATTTGTTAATGCTGCTGAGGCGGCACGTATTAAAGACATTGCAAGTGTACAAGGTGTTCGTAGTAACCAATTAGTAGGTTATGGCTTAGTGGTGGGGTTACCCGGTACTGGAGAAAAAAGCAGTAAATTTACTGAGCAAGCATTTGCAACTATGTTAAGAAACTTTGGTATTAACATTCCACAAGGGCAAAGCTTAAATATTAAAAATGTAGCGCCTGTTGCTATTACTGCAGAACTAAAAGCATTTACAAAACGAGGTCAGAAAATTGACATTACTGTGTCAGCTATTGGTGAAGCTAAAAGCTTACGTGGTGGTGAATTATTACAAACTTTCTTAAAGGGAGTCGACGGTAAAGTTTATGCATTAGCGCAAGGTAGTTTAGTTGTTGGAGGCTTAGGTGCAGAAGGTGCTGATGGTTCTAAAGTGGTTATTAATACACCTACGGTAGGGCGCATATCTAACGGTGCGATTGTTGAGCGTGAAGTTATTTCACCCTTCTCACAAGGTGATACTATTACCTTTAATTTGCATGAATCTGACTTTACTACTGCAAAAATAATGGCAGATACGATTAATAATTTAGTGGGGCCAAATACAGCAAGTTTATTGGATGCTACTTCTGTCAGTGTACTCGCTCCCCGTAATATATCGCAACGAGTATCGTATTTATCAACACTAGAAAATTTAGAGTTTCAGCCTGCAAGAGCAAGTGCAAAAATTATTGTTAATTCTCGTACTGGCACCATAGTAATAGGACAAGATGTTCGTTTGTTACCGACGGCGATTACACATGGTGGAATTAGTGTCACTATTAGTGAAAATAAAGAAGTATCTCAACCTAATGCGTTTGCTAATGGTGATACAGAAGTGGTTGATAACACTACTATTAACATCACTCAAGAAGACAGTCGTATGTTCCGGTTCGATCCTGGTATTAACCTAAATGATCTCGTGAGAGCAGTTAACGAAGTAGGATTAGCACCTGGGGATTTAATGGCAATTTTAGAAGCGTTAAAACAAGCGGGTGCATTACAAGGTGAATTAATCATTATCTAATAAGATCGTTGATTTTACTGCTCGCTTAGCCATCGCTGAATTAATAAGTGTAACAAAGGGAAAGCCGATGGTTTTCCCTTTTTGTTATTTTTTATACTAAGAGACAGAGTCTCTAAAAAGTACATGTTTTAGATCTATATATGGAATATATCTGATATAAAATAGAGAGGTTATTAATTCTCTTTATAACGACATGGCAGCTATCCAACCAAATGCAATCAATGGCAGATTGTAATGTAAGAAAGTTGGAATCACTGTATCTCTAATATGATCATGCTCCCCATCTGCATTAAGCCCAGATGTTGGACCCAGTGTTGAATCTGATGCTGGTGAACCGGCATCACCTAATGCGGCAGCGGTACCCACTAAGGCAATAATTGCCATAGGTGAGAAACCAAAGGCGATAGCAAGCGGTACATAAATCGTCGCAATAATTGGAATTGTTGAAAAAGATGAACCAATACCCATCGTAACCAATAAACCAATGACCAGCATTAATAGGGCTGCTAATGATTTATTCTCACCGATACCTGAAGATAATGCTTGAACTAATGTATCGACGCTACCTGTCGCTTTCATCACAGCTGCAAATCCTGCTGCTGCAATCATAATAAAACCAATCATCGCCATCATGTGTACACCTTTAGTGAATACATCATGTGTTTCTTTCCATGCAATGACACCGCCTAGTGTAAAGACAATAAAGCCTGCTAATGCGCCTACTATCATTGACCCCGTCATTAATTGAACTGTTAACGTTGCAACAATAGAAATCAAGGCGACAATTATATGACGTTTATTTAATGCTTTAAATTCAGCTGCCGCAGTGTTCTCAGTCTTTTCTTGGTAAACACGCGGTTTACGGTAACTAATTAGCACCGCGATTAATAAACCAACAACCATACCTAACGCAGGCAAAATCATTGCGCTTGTTACTTGGTTTGCTGTTACGTCTAAACCATTGTCATGTAAATTCTTTAATAAAATATTATTTAAGAAAATACCACCAAACCCAATCGGTAAAACCATATAAGGAGTAACTAAACCAAAAGTTAAAATACAAGCAGTTAAGCGTCTATCAACACGTAATTTATTAAATACACCGAGTAAAGGTGGAATTAAAATAGGGATAAAAGCAATATGAACAGGAATAATATTCTGTGATGAAATGGTCATTAATAAAATAACCGTGAAAACAGTATATTTTATAGCGGTAGAGGTTTGCTGTGTTTGTTTACCGTTTAGACGCTTAATGATGGCTTGAGATAATAAATCAGTGATACCAGACTTAGAAATCGCTACTGCAAAAGCACCTAACATTGCATAACTTAAAGCAATCGTTGCACCACCACCTAAACCACTTTCAAAAGCTGAAATCGTATCAGGTAATGATAAACCAGCTGTTAAACCGCCTACTAGTGCACTCAGGGTTAGTGCAATCACTACGTTTATTCGCATCATTGACAGTATTAGCATCAGACATACCGCCAGTAAAACTGGGTTAAGCATATTTATTCCTTATAAATTTATAGATAGATGAGAGGTGTAGGGCAAAAATCGCAGGCATTCTACTTGATGCGCCCACATTTTACTGCAAAAACTACCACTCCTTTATTATTAATCAGGAAATAACAACTTATCTTCCTTTTGTTAACTTCTGGCACTTATTTTGCTTTATCTATGTAATGGTAATAATAGGGGTTGTTAATGAGCAATCAAACAGTAACGCAGGCAAGTAACTACTTTGATCTACAAGGGTTGGAGCAGTTGCGTCAAAAAACTAAAACAAATGACAAAGAAACGATTCGAGAAGTTGCGAATCAATTTGAGTCAATGTTTGCGAGTATGTTGATTAAATCAATGCGACAAGCGAATGAAGCATTTGAAACAGAAAGCCCTTTTAATAACCAGCAAACAAAATTTTATACGGATATGCAAGATAAGCAGTTAGCGGTAGATATTAGTCGTCATGGAACCTTAGGTTTAGCTGATGCATTAGTTAGGCAATTAGACCCTACTTCAATGGTACGTCCTAAGTCGATTGATCAAAACCAATTAACTATGCCTAATCATGAAGATAAACAGATGTTAAGTTTACAGCCTGAAGTTATTAATAATAATTTTAAAGCGCCTGATCAAGTACAAAGCTCACCGCAAACTCAATATCAATTAAATCAAAGTACAGTTAAAGGTAGAGTCGAAAGCCCTGCTGTAAATGTTGCAGCAGAAGGACAAAAAATCGACTTTAGTTCTCCCTCTTCATTTATTCAAACTTTATTACCTTATGCTAAAAAAGCAGCTAAAGCATTGGGTGTATCGCCAGAGGTTTTGGTTGCTCAATCAGCATTAGAGACAGGGTGGGGGAAGAAAATCTTACAAACTCCAGGCCAAGAAAGTAGCTTTAATCTTTTTAATATCAAATCACATGGTGGTTGGGAAGGTGAGAGCGTTAATAAAAGTAGTTTAGAAGTTGAAGACGGAGTCGGAGTACAGCGACGTTCAAACTTTCGTGTTTATCAAGGTCTACAAGAAAGCTTTAAAGATTACACTGATTTCATTAGTAATAATAAACGTTATGAGCAAGCTTTACAGCAAGGTGATAACGCGGAGCGTTATGTTGAGGAATTACAGCAGGCGGGCTATGCAACAGATCCTAAATATGCAGAAAAAATTAAACAAATTATGAATAGCAATAGCTTCCAATCAGTTGTTGCGGGAGATAATAATGGCTGATCTATTACAAATTGGACTTTCGGGGATTTATAGCTCACAAGCAAGCCTCACTACAACCAGTCACAATATTAGTAATGTAAGTACAGAAGGCTACTCTCGTCAAACTGTTGATACTTCTGCCGCTGGCGCACAACGATTAAGTACAAACTTTATTGGAAGTGGTTCTGTAGTGACGAGTATTGACCGAGCTTACGATCAGTTTGCTTTTACTGAAAATGTAATCAATACATCAAGCTATGCCTATTATGAACAAACTTATACGCAAGCAAATCAAATGGATTTATTATTATCGAGTGATAACACGTCAGCAACAACATCAGTTTTAAATATGTTTTCTTCTTTAAGTAGCATTGCGGATAATCCAAGCTTACTGGAAGCTCGGAACGTATTTCTACAAGATGCTTCTAGTATGGTCAATCAATACAATACGCTTTATAGCCATTTAGAAACACAATACGAAAGCGTTAATGCTGAAATTGATAATTCAGCTGATGTGATTACGGAGTTAGCACAAAGTATTGCTAGCTTGAATTCTCAAATATCTATTGTGACAGGTTCTGCAAGTGGTGGTGATGCAAATGATTTATTGGATAAGCGAAACCTCGCTATTACCGAGTTAAGTGAATATGTAAACACGTCAGTCGTTGCCGCTGATAATAACATGGTAAATATTTATATTGGTAGTGGACAAGGGTTAGTCATGGGAACTGTTTCCCAATCGGTTATTGCTGTCGATGGTGATCCAGATCTTACGCGTAAAGAATTAGCTTTAAATTTTAATGGGCAATCTACCGCGATTAATGGCAATAAATTAGGTGGGGGAGTCGGTGCTTTATTTAATAGTCGGGATAATGATATTGAAGTAGCAATGAATCAATTAGGGCAGAGTGTCATTGGTTTGACTCACGCGATTAACGAGCAACAAAAAGAAGGTCAAACATTAAACGGAGAAATCGGTGCTGATATTTTTAATGATATTAATAGTACTGAATCAATGCAAAATCGTGTTTTAAGTCACGATGATGGATTAGGTAAAGCTACATTGAGTGTTCGTATTGACGACTTAAGTGAATTGTCTGCCGATGAATTTACATTAAAAGTAAGTGAATATACAGCAGGTAGCACGCTTTCATTTACTGTGACTAATAATACAACTGGGTTGTCTCAAGAGGTTTCTATTGATGACCTATCAACTGAGGCGCGTGTCGCTATTCCTGGTGCTGGAATAAGTATTGGCATTGATTCGATAACCCAACCTTTAGAAGAAGGTAAAGAATTTACGCTACGCCCAACTCGTAATGGTGCGAAGGAAGCAGTCGTTTTAGAAAATGACGCAGAAAAAATAGCTGCGGCCGATGCTGAAATTAAAGCGTCTTTAAATTCAGATAATACTGGTACAGCTGAGTTTCGTGTCAGCACAATCAGTAATAAATCTGATAACAATTATATGGATGAAGAGAATCCACTCACTATTAGAATATCAGCGAATACCACAGATAGTGAGATCGCTTATAACCTATTTGATAAAGACGGTATTCAAGTTAATACAACGGAACTCACCACTCCTGTTGATCCGCTCACTGGTAAAGCCACATTTATTGCTGGTGGTGTTGAAGTAGAAATGAAGTCTGGATTTCCCGCTGTAAATGACGAAATTATTTTAAGCTTTAATGAAACAGGAGACGGTGATAACCGTAATATGTTAGCTATTACTGATTTACAAAGCGCTAAAATAATGAACGGAAATAAATCAAGCTTTCAGGATATTTATAACAATATGTTATCTGAAATTGGTGCGAAAACAGCTAATGCAGATGTTGCTATGCAATCAGCATCCATTTTAAAAGATCAGTCTTTTGAGCGAATTCAAAGTTTAAGTGGTGTGAATATGGATGAAGAAGCGGCTAATTTATTAATGTACCAACAATATTATAGTGCAGCAGCGCGAGTTATTACGGTAGCGAATGAAATTTTTGAAAGCTTATTACAAGCCTCACGTTAACCCTTTAATTTTTATTGGCGACTATTTATTGGTGTGATTCTTGCTTTTATAAGCATAGAGGGGCGTAAGCTCAAAAGAAATAAGAGAGACAGTATGCGAATTTCATCACAAACGTTTTTTATGCGTAATACTAGCTCAATGATGGAGCAACAAGCCTCATTGAGTGAAAAAAATCTACACCTATCAAGCACTATACGTGTAATGAATGGTAGTGATGACCCTGTTGCTATTGCTACTATTCAACGTTTAAAACAAGACTTATCGATTGGCGAACAATATATAAGTAATGGTGAAACAGCCCAATCAGCAAATGAATTGTCTGACACTGCATTAACTCAAAGTACTTATATTTTGCAACGTGTACGAGAATTAATGGTCAGTGGTAGTAATGGAACCCTGAATGAATCAAACCGTAATGCCGTTGCTATTGAATTAGAAAGTTTGCGTGATGAATTGATGGGAGTCGCGAATACCAAAGATGGTAATAATCAATTTATTTATGCTGGTTATGAAGTTGATACACAGCCGTTTCAAAAAAATGAATTTGGAGAGGTAGAGTATCATGGTGATAGTGGTGAGAAAGATTATCGAATTGGCGCTGGTGTTTTAGTTCAAGCCAATGACTCTGGTTCTAAAATATTTATGGAAGTTGCTGAAGGTAATGGCACTTTTGTTTCGGAGCTTAGCGCAAACAATACCGGTGCGGGCGTTATTAGTGCGGGTAATATTGTCGATGAGAATGCAGCGCGTGATTTTCTTGACCAGGATTATACTATTGCCATTAATGATACGGGCGATGGCCCTGAATATTCTGTTTACGGTTTAAAAGAAACGGCTGTATCAGGGAGTGCCAATATTAGTATTAGTGGTGTTGATTTAGATGGCGCAGGTATAGATAGTGTTAACCCTGCAATCAATGGACCTGTTGCTATTAACTTTATAGAAACTGGAGCAGATACCAATCAATTTTATATCGAAGTAAATGGACAGCTATCATCTTCAATTTACGATGGAGACAATGCAGAAGCTCAAACACTAACTATTAATGGTATTGCTATTGAAGTTGATGGCCTACCAAAAGACGGTGATAGTTTTGAATTCACTCAATTTGTAGCACCAACAACTTATGAAGAAGATCAAGCAATCTCATTTAATGGTATTAAAACACAAGTGAAAGGTGAAGTTGAAGATGGAGATGCTTTTACGTTACGCCAGAGTGAAGAAAAAGACATCTTTGCTACTATTCAAAGTGCTATTGATGCATTACGCATTCCCGGAACAGATCAAACGGCAGAAGCACAAAGAAATACAGCCTTTAGCATGTCTTTATTACAAATTGATGGTGCATTAGATAACGTTACTGGCACACAAAGCTCGGTAGGCGCACGTTTAAGAACCATTGATAACCAGTATGAATCAACCTTAGATTTTAATTTAACTATTCAAAGAACGCTGTCTAATTTAGAAGATTTAGATATGGCTGCCGCAATCAGTGAATACCAACAGGAATACAGCATGTTGGAAGTGTCACAACAAACCTTCGTTCAGTTACAGCAGTTAAGTTTATTTAATTTAATTTAAGCTTATTTGTATTTATCACCATAACTTATCAATAGGTTTAATCGACTCAAAAAAAGAGGCAATTTATTGCCTCTTTTTTTGTGCTTATAAAAAATTAACCTTAAAAAATAAAGAAAGGCATTTTTATGACTCTTTTTTTGATTTTAAGCTTTTGATTATTAAGTGTTAAATTTAATTTTAAAGTTGGCACATTAATCGCATTATTATTGTTGAGAGTAAAATTTGACGGCAATAAATAACTGTTTAGTTCAATTGCCACATTTTCCTAACTAGGATTACCAAGAGATAAAAGGAACACATCATGGCTCAAGTTATTAATACAAATATAATGTCGTTGAATGCACAGCGTCAGCTTAATAAATCGCAATCAATGCAAAATGAGGCAATGGAACGTTTATCATCGGGTCTTCGTATTAACAGTGCGAAAGATGATGCAGCAGGCCTTGCAATTTCAACTTCAATGCAATCACAAATTACTGGCTTAACCCAAGCGGTACGTAATTCAAATGACGGTATTTCAATGGCGCAAACAGCTGAAGGCGCGATGGATGAAATGACAAATATCTTACAACGTATGCGTGAACTATCGGTGCAATCAGCAAATGATACAAACTCTTCTGAAAATAGAATCGCGATTCAAGAAGAAGTCGACCAATTACATAGCGAACTCGATCGTATCGCAGAAACAACAGAATTTAATGGTAAAAAATTATTAGATGGGTCATCAGGGTCAACAACGCTGCAAATTGGTGCTAATTCAGGTCAAACACTAACATTTGAAATTGCTTCTGTAACCGCAAATGACCTGGGGTTAAACGGAGGTTTAAATAAAACGGATTTAAACGGTGGGCGTGTTAATACGGGGGTTTCGCTTACTGGTGATGATGACACTCTTGCTGCAATTAATGGTGTCGCGATTCCTAAACCTGCGGATGATACCGCTCCGGAAATTGCTAAGGCAATCAATTTAACATCAGCCGAAACCGGTGTAACAGCAAGTGCATATAACGTTATACAAGGAGATCACGAAAGTACTAGTGTGACTGGTATTACAACGGGTCTAATGACTGTGCAAGTAGGTGATAGTGGTGCAGTAACATTACCTGCGACCTCTTCTATGGATAATCTTGTTGAGACGATTAACCGTGATGTCGAAGGCGTTATTGCGTCTAAAGGAGATGATGGTGAACTCATCATGACCAATGATACTGGTCAAACAATTACTATCGACGGAACGACAGGTGAGTCAGGTATAGCTACAGGTATTTATGGTGGTTACCTTGCTTTAGATAGTGAAGATAATAGCCCTATCGCAGTTACTGGGACCGACATTGCGACGATGGGATTTGTCGCTGCTAATGGTGCTGATTCTGTTGTAGCAAATGCGAATCCTACTGCTTTTGTCGCAGGGGCTGCTATAACGATTAATGGCGTTGATATCCCAACTCCTCCTTCAACAGCAGTTTTTAAAGATTATATCAACTCTTACTCTGATCAAACAGGCGTAAAACTAACAGGCAGTACTTACTCAGCAGAGCCAGGAAGAGGTGTTGAAATATCGTCTAATGCAGGCACTCAAGCCGAGCGTACTACTGCAATGACTGCAATGGGGTTCACTGCTGGATTAGAAATGGGCGGTAAAGTGATTGATTCACTAGGTACTAATGTCTCAACGTTTGAGAGTGCATCAAATACTATTAATAAAGTTGATGCAGCCTTAGATACCATCTCGGCATCACGTGCTAATTTAGGTGCCATTCAAAACCGTTTAGATTCAACCATTTCTAATTTAGAAAATGTATCGCAAAATTTATCTGCTTCAAACTCTCGTATTCAAGATGCTGATTTTGCAGCTGAAACATCGAATATGAGTAAAGCGCAGATATTACAGCAGGCTGGAACATCAATATTGTCGCAAGCAAACGCAAGTACTCAAAACGTACTATCGTTGTTACAACAATAATTTAGTATTAACGATTTATAAGTTTTTATTGAATAAGTTAGGTGGCTGAGTATTCTTGGTTTTACTCTCATGATCTCCTTGTTCAGCCATTTAAAGGTAGCTTCGGCTACCTTTTTTATTTTTAGTCGTTTGTTGGTAATCCATTGGGATTGATTAACTTATTTTTATTTAATTATTCTTTATATGAATTGGATTCAGATCATAAGTACTTAGCTTTACTAAAACGCCAAACTTGAGCACATAAGTAATAAAGTACACCTGCAATCGCACCGTATAAATGTGCATTAATTAATACCGTTGCACCAATTAATGATTCAGTACTCGCTGATGGCCCATTAAATTGCTCAAAAGCTATTTTTGCGATAAACCCAACACCTAAGATGATTCCCCATTTATCTTTCTTTCTCAGTTCATCACACACACCGAATGCAAACAAACTATGTAATACACCAGAGAGACCAACATAGCCCTGTGTTGTTGGCTCAATAAAAAATAAGCATAAACTAATAAATACAGCACTGAATAATAGAAGTGGTAATAAACGTTGTTTTTTGAAGGTGTCAAAAAATAACGAAACAACAACGACTAAGCCGATACCGTTAAGTAGCAGGTGGTAGCCGTTAGTATGGCAAAAATGAGCTGTGACTAATCGCCACAATTGGCCCTTTTCAACTGCGCTGTGATAATATGCAAGCCATTGATGGCTGTCTGGTTGGAAAACAAAGAGCAGTGTACTGAGCGTCAAAATAATAACAGTATGGGTTAATACAGCGCGCATTTAAAAACCTTAAAAGAAGTTGAAACAAGTCATGAGTAAAAGAGCATTTTGTAATCAGTGTAACAAAGCATTATCTGCGTGTATTTGTACATCGATTTGTTCGCTTGATAATCAACACTTTTTACATATTTTGCAAGATCCGAGTGAACAAAACAAAGCGATTGGTACAGCACGTATCCTCGATTTATCATTATCTAAGGTGAAGTTAACTATTGGACATTCTTTTGACGCTTCTATGTTTGATTTAAATAATACATTCTTAGTTTTTCCTGATGAGCAAGCCAGTACAATTAGTGAGTTACAACAAACTCAAAAAATTAATAAAGATTCACAGTTCATTTTACTCGATGGTAGCTGGAAAAAAGCGTACAAATTGTTAATGACCAATCCGTTTTTACAGCGTTTACCTAAAGTCATGATTAACATTGAAAATAAAAGTAATTATCGACTTCGTAAATCACCAAGAGAAGATGGTTTATCGACCGTTGAAGCTGGGTATTATTTATTATCTGAGCTCTCTAATGACACAGATAAATATATTCCATTACTAGCCGTGTTCAATAAGATGGTTGATTTTCAAATTTCAAATATGCCAGCAGATATCTATCAAAAACATTACCTAGATCCGATCAAGGAGAATAAGTCTTAATGCCATTACAAATATCTGCAGGGGTAATTATTGCCGATTGGCAGTTACAATTAACCGCTATTCGTGCTCAAGGGGCTGGTGGACAGAACGTTAATAAAGTTAATTCAGCGATACATTTACGTTTCGACGTTAAAAGCTCTACGTTACCTGAGTTTTATAAACAACGTTTGTTAGCTTTATCCGATCATCGTATTACTGAAGATGGTGTGATCGTACTTAAAGCACAGGTACATCGTACTCAAGAAAAAAATCGCGATGAAGCATTAAGTCGATTAAAAGAACTCATTTTAAGTGCAGTGAAAATTCAAAAATCTCGAAAAGCAACACAACCTTCTCGTAATGCCAAAAAGCGCCGTGTGGATGATAAAAAACGTAATGGTAATAACAAAGCATTAAGAGGCAAGGTTGTTGATTAAGCGGTTAATATTAATAAATTGATAACCTTTTAAAATATAGTTTGTATTATCCATTCATTTTTTGACAGAATGATTGCCTAACATATTTTAGTACAATATCACTTATGTTTTAATCTGTTGCTGCTTTGTCAAGTAAGCAGACAGTAACGTTTATTGTGTAGAACACAAAATAATCTCCGGATAGACAGAGTAAGTATTCGAATAGGTTATGGGATAGGCTTTTATATAGGTAAATTGTTGTGTAAGGTAAATCGTTGAATGATGTCATAAAATTGCCATCAGACATTGATAGTTTATTTTTAAATGTTTTTGATAAGGAAGAGTGAGTTATGGCATTAATGGGTTTTTATGCAATTCGCAATGAAGATACTGAAGAAGAATTTACATTAGACGCAGATGATTTCATTTGGGAAGATGCAAATCAATCGGGTGAACAATATCGTTTCATTCATGTTGAGACTGATGAATTACCTGAAGTAGTAGCAACATTCGATGTTGATGCTGATGAGTTTGTTATGCAGATGCCTGCTGGTCTTGAAGAGCTAGAAAATGGTTTATATATCAATGCTGATAAAGATGAGTATGACTCAGATAGTGAATATGGTTACGATGATGGCTATGACGATTAAGTCTTTTTGAATCGATTCATTTGATTACGATTAAATATGTAAAGAGCAGCGGATCTGCTCTTTACATAAGTTGTAGCACTAATTTAACTGATTTTAAAAAAGCGACCTGTTTTTTCTTCTAGTGCACATAACTCAGAGCTAGAAAGGTCATAACGCCAACCGTGAAGTTTTAGTTCACCAGCATCTACTCGTGTTTTTATCCACGGGAACGTCATTAAATTTTCTAGTGATTGTTGAATACCTTTCTTTTCACAGCAATCATAGCGTTCTTGGTTATCTTTAACTTCTGTATCTGCAATAATATCATCACGTACATTTTCAAGCTGCATCATCCATTTTGAGATAAAGCTTTTATCTACTTTTTGGCCTGCGCCATCCATCAATGCTTTTATACCGCCGCATTGTGTATGGCCTAATACAATAATGCTTTCTACTTTTAGCCCTGTCACTGCAAATTCAAGTGCCGCACTGGTACCATGATAATTATCATCATTTTCACAAGGCGGAACTAAGTTAGCCACATTACGAATAACAAATAGGTCGCCAGGTTCACAATCCAATATTAATGTCGGTTCTACACGAGAGTCCGAACAGCTAACAATGGCTATTTTAGGGAATTGGCCTTCCTCGGATAATCTAGATAATTTCTCTTGATGATCTTTATAGTATCCTTCACGAAAGCGTTGGTAGCCTGCAATTAATTTATCAGTAGCTAACATTGAATTTTCCTTATTATTGACATGTTGCAGATAATAAAGGATAAACTACATTAATAAAAATTAATATATTTTATTTTTACCATAAATAAAGGTTAATGATAGGTTTATGCGCGCTACTCTTCATCAGTTAAAAGTTTTCCGTCAAGTTGCTGTTTCCATGAATTATACTAAAGCAGCAGATAAGTTAGGTTTGTCTCAACCCGCCGTTAGCATTCAATTAAAACAATTAGAAAATAACTTAGATATTTTCTTATTTGAAAAAATTGGAAAAAATTTATATCTCACACCAGCAGGCAAAGAATTAAAATTATTTTGTGATGAACTGTTTGTTAGTTTTGATAATATTGATATGACATTAAGTAGTTTAAAAGGTGAGCTAACGGGAGACTTTCGATTATCGGCAGTGACCAGCGCTAAATATTTTACACCACATTTACTTGGGGCATTTCATAAACGACACCCTAAGGTTAACTTCCATCTTGATATTGTTAATCGAGAGCAAATCATTCAACGTTTGCAAGAAAATAAAGACGATTTAGTGATTATGGGGCTCGTGCCTGAAACCATGGCATTAACTAAACATTCATTTGTTGATAATCCGATCATCGTGATTGCTAACCCGCAACATCCTTTAGCTAAACAAAAGAATATTCCGTTAACTGAATTAGCTAACCATGCTTTTATCCATCGAGAACAAGGTTCTGGTACACGCAAAGCTTTTGAGCAGTTATTAAAAGCCAATAACATACAGTTAAAAGTGAATATGACCTTGGGTAATAGCGAAACGATTAAACAGGCGGTGATGGCCGATCTTGGTATTTCAGTTGTTTCACAGCACAGTGTGACGCTTGAGTTAGCTGCAGGTGTTTTGGTGGAGTTAAGTATTGAAAACTTCCCACTACAAGGAAGTTGGTCTTTAGTGCATCATGAAAGTAAGCATTTATCGCCTATTGCAAAGGCTTTTGTCGACTTTGTTTTATCAGCTGAAGAAAACGTCCCTGCGTTATGCAATCGATTTTTAGAGCATTACTTTGTTAAAAAAGATTAACTCGCTTTCTTAATAGCTTTTGTTAAGTCATTTTTGATTACTTATATGAGGTGGCTTTTTTCATTTTGTTGAGTCACTATATTGGCTTCGTTTTTATATTTTTATTATCTTTAAATTTGCAGTAATAAAATGCGCTTACTAACTGATGAATAAGAAGATTATAAAAATGTTTTGTGTTAAATAGGTTGGGTTTTCATTGAGTATTATTTTAGGAATTGATCCTGGGTCACGGATAACAGGATATGGAGTGATTGAACAAAAAGGCAGTAAATGTATTTATATTGCAAGTGGCTGTATCCGCACTAAGGGTGACACTCTCGCGCCTAAGCTTAATATGATCTTTAATGGTATAGCTGAAATTATCCAACAATATAATCCTTCTGAATTTGCTATCGAACAAGTGTTTATGGCTAAAAACCCTGATTCTGCATTAAAGCTGGGTCAAGCAAGAGGAGCGGCGATTGTCGCTGCGACACAATCTGATCTCTACGTGTGTGAGTATTCGGCACGACAAATTAAACAAGCTGTTGTTGGAACTGGGGCGGCAACCAAAGAGCAAGTGCAATCAATGGTCATGCAAATATTAAACTTATCTGGCCGGCCACAAGCAGATGCTGCAGATGGGCTAGCAGTCGCAATATGTCATGCTCATACCGCACAATCGCTAGTTGCGATGGCTGGACAAGTTAAAAAAACGGTACGTGGGCGTTTCCGCTAATGTTGACTTTCCTAAAATAGACTATAGCTTCGAACTATTATTACCCATGAATGGGTGTTAATCGGTTATTTATCGAGAAATTATGAACAAACTATCAGAGACACAGTTAGGCATTTTTTACGCATTGGGCGCTTATCTAATGTGGGGCATTGCCCCCCTTTATTTTAAGCATTTAGGCTTTATTCCTGTTTATGAAATTCTCGCTCATCGTGTTATTTGGTCGGTAGTTGTGACTGCTTTATTAGTTTCGTATTTAAAAGACTGGCCGAATGTTATATCTGTTTGTCGTTCATATAAAAGTCTATTGATGCTAACAATGACCTCATTATTAATAAGTTGTAATTGGTTAGTTTTTATTTGGGCTATTAATAATGGAAAAATGCTAGAGGCGAGCTTAGGCTATTTTATTAACCCTATTGTGAACGTAATGTTAGGGCTGGTTTTTCTTAGTGAGCGGTTATCACGTTTAAAATGGTTTGCAGTGTTCTTAGCCTTTATTGGCGTAGCTGCACAGGCTTGGCAACTTGGTGAATTACCTTGGGTTTCTTTAGTCTTGCCATTTAGTTTTGCATTTTATGGTTTATTACGTAAAAAAGTAAAAGTGAAAGCAATCACAGGATTGTTTTTAGAAACAATGGTGGTGTTACCGATTGCCGCATTTTATTTAATGGTGATCACACATAGCGATACGTCTAACTTATTTAATAATGATTGGTCACTCAATGTATGGTTAATACTGGCAGGTGTTGTCACGGCAATGCCTTTAATATTTTTCGGGCAAGCTGCATTACGGTTGCCTTTATCGACATTAGGATTTTTTCAGTATTTAGCCCCTTCGTTATTATTTTTATTTGCCGTACTACTTTATGATGAACCCATTTCATTCATTAAAATGTTCACCTTCGCCTGTATTTGGTCCGGAATATTACTTTTTGTTTTTGAAAATAAACTGATTAAGTGGTTTAAATAAACAAACTAGATGCTTTAAATTAGCTAACTTAGCATAAAGTACTGGATATTTAGTCAGTTGTTTTTTATGCTTGTTAATATTCGTCTTTATCTTATATAGATTGTGTTCATTAATGACAAAGCAGGGAACAGTATGATTGGATTATTACGTGGTATTTTATTAGAAAAGCAGCCTCCTGAAATCTTATTGGATGTGGCTGGCGTCGGTTATGAGATTCAATTACCAATGAGCTCTTTTTATCCACTACCTGCAGTAGGTGAAGAAGCAATTGTTTATACTCATTTTGTTGTTCGAGAAGATGCACAATTACTTTATGGCTTTGCTGATAAACACGAACGTGCGATGTTTCGAGAGTTAATTAAAGTAAATGGTGTTGGACCTAAACTCGCATTGGCTATTTTATCTGGTATGTCGGCGAATCAATTTGTTCAGTGTATCAATAACGATGCAGTCACTACGTTAGTTAAGCTACCTGGTGTTGGTAAAAAAACTGCCGAGCGTTTAGTGGTTGAAATGAAAGATCGCCTGAAAAATTGGGGCGGAAGTGACTTATTAACACCAGAATCAGATAGATTGTCATTAACTAATGATTTCGAAAATACATTTGTAAGCGGCAATGCAAAAGACGAAGCAATTAGTGCTTTGATTGCTTTAGGGTATAAACCGGCTGTAGCGGAAAAAACCATACAGCAAATTTATAAAGAAGGGATGGATTGTGAAGCCCTTATCCGTAGTTCATTAAAGAATATGATGTAGACTGTCTCACGATATAACATCACTATAAATTTCTGTGTTAAGTGCGCGCTTACTGCTGCTATTTTTGTTTTAGTAAATGCTTATTTTTAAACTAATAGAGTAATTCATGATTGAAGAAGACCGCCTTATTTCAGGTACTCAAAAAACCGATGATAATTTAATAGATAGGGCTATTCGCCCTAAACTATTAGCTGATTATGAAGGGCAGCCACAAGTAAACGCACAAATGGAAATTTTCATTGAAGCGGCACGCCAGCGTAATGAAGCCTTAGATCATCTGCTTATTTTTGGACCGCCTGGTTTAGGTAAAACAACGTTATCGCATATCGTAGCGAATGAATTAGAAGTTAATATTAAAACGACATCTGGACCAATTTTAGAAAAAGCAGGGGACTTAGCGGCACTGTTAACTAACCTTGAAGAAAATGATGTGCTTTTTATTGATGAAATACATCGTTTAAGCCCGATTGTTGAAGAAATCTTATATCCAGCGATGGAAGATTATCAGCTAGATATCATGATTGGTGAAGGACCAGCTGCACGTTCTATTAAGCTAGATTTACCGCCTTTTACATTAATTGGTGCGACTACACGAGCAGGGTCGTTAACGTCACCTTTGCGTGACCGTTTTGGTATTGTGCAACGATTAGAATATTACGATTTAAAATCACTCACTAAAATTGTAATGCGTAGTGCCTCGCATTTAGAACTGATCATGGATCAGACTGGCGCAGTTGAAGTTGCTCGTCGGTCACGTGGAACGCCACGTATTGCCAATCGTTTATTACGACGAGTGCGTGATTATGCTCAAGTTAAGAAAGCTGCTGTGATTAACGCTGATATAGCTCAACAAGCATTAGATATGTTAGAGGTCGATAAAGAAGGTTTTGATTATATGGACCGAAAATTATTAATGTGCATTTTAGATACCTTCCAAGGCGGCCCTGTTGGCTTGGATAACTTAGCGGCTGCCATTGGTGAAGAAAAAGAGACAATTGAAGATGTACTAGAGCCTTATTTGATTCAACAAGGTTTTTTGCAGCGTACACCTCGTGGTCGAATCGCTACTAATCGAACTTATCTACATTTTGGCTTTGATAAACCTGCCATACCTTAGTCATATTCTGGTTATTGCTATCATAAATAACTATCATAAATAACTATCATAAATAACTATCATAAATAACTATCATAAATAACTATCATAAATAACTATCATAAATAACTATCATAAATAACTATCATAAATAACTATCATAAATAACTATCATAAATAACTATCATAAATAATTGGCATAAATAACTGTTATTGATTCACTTAATTGTCAGCTTAAAAAACAGTTTATTATCAATATGCCAATAATTTTAATTCGAATGTTTTATAATCATTTTTCATAAAGCATTATTTGAATCCAATTTTTAAAATAGTTACTTACTTTAAATTTTAATTCCTCTCTTATTCATTTCTAAAATTAGACTATCAAATAATCTCATCTGATTTTTATGCTTAGTCTTTTTATTTGGTTTAAATATTTATTTCATTTTTTAAGTTTGTATTTTAGGTTGATCAAGATCAACATTAGCAGTATAAATAACTAACTTTTGGTCATTTATTGCATATGTTAAAGCCTAGTTACATACCTGTGTTACAGGCGTTAATGGTTGAAAGGATTTACCTTCTATTGCAACATAAAGTTAACAAAATAATCTTAAAAATCAGTTTTGTTAATTGTAGATTTTATAGGTAGTAAAAAATGTTAAAAAAACTTTTGCCTGAAAATAGGATATTTTTTATCCCCCTGATCCACGAGTTAACTTTAGTTTTAACTATTAACGTTATGGTTACTATCAAAAATTTTTATTTCTCAACCCCTAATCTTTTTGATGAAAATCATATTTTTGGAGGAGTAAAAAGTAATACTGTGCTTTATCGATAATCCCCTCACCAAATAGATTCAATTAAGTCAGATAAAAATAAATACTAAATTGGTTTATAAAACCAATAAAACAGTATTTTTAAAACAACATGTTTATATATTTTAAATTTTAGGAGAAGAAAATGGACGATATTGTTGATCTATCGCGATTTCAGTTTGCTATGACTGCGATGTATCACTTTTTATTTGTGCCTCTAACTCTTGGGTTAGCTTGGATTTTACTGATTATGGAATCACTGTATGTGATGACTAAGAAAGAAATCTATAAAGACATGACTAAATTCTGGGGCAAGCTATTTGCTATCAATTTTGCATTAGGTGTAGCGACTGGTTTAACCATGGAATTCCAGTTTGGGACTAACTGGGCATATTATTCACACTATGTTGGTGATGTGTTCGGCGCTCCATTAGCTATTGAAGGCTTAATGGCATTCTTTTTAGAATCAACCTTTGTTGGCCTATTTTTCTTTGGTTGGGATAGGCTTTCTAAATTACAACATCTTACTGCCACTTTCTTTGTTGCCTTCGGTTCGAGTATGTCTGCATTATGGATCTTAATTGCAAATGCTTGGATGCAAAATCCTGTTGGTGCTGAGTTTAACTATGAAACTATGCGTATGGAAATGACTAGTTTTGCTGATGTTGTATTTAATCCTGTAGCACAAGTTAAATTCGTACATATGGTGGCATCTGGATATGTAGCCGGTGCGATGTTTGTGTTAGCAATCAGTTCGTATTATTTATTAAAAGGCCGAGACTTGGCGTTTGCTAAACGTTCGTTTGCTATTGCCGCGGCGTTCGGTACGGCTGGTATTCTGTGTACTATTATTCTGGGTGATGAAAGTGGTTACGAAGTAGGTGATGTACAGAAAGCAAAACTAGCTGCTATTGAATCAGAATGGGAAACACATCCTGCACCAGCATCATTTACGATGATTGGTTTACCAAATCAAGAGGAACAACGTACAGACTATGCTGTTAAAATTCCTTATGCTTTAGGGCTTATTGCAACACGTTCCCTTGATGGTGAAGTGAAAGGCTTAAAAGAGTTAATGGCTGAGCATGATGTGCGTATTCGTAATGGCATTATTGCTTATGGTTTACTTGAAAAACTGCGTGCTGGTGATGAAACGCCTGATAATATCGATGCATTTGAAGCGTCTAAAATTGATTTAGGTTATGGTTTATTGGTTAAACGTTATGCACCAAATGTAGTTGATGCAACGGAAGCGCAAATCCAAATGGCCGTTAAAGATAGTATTCCAGGTGTTGCGCCTATGTTTTGGTCATTCCGAATCATGGTGGGCTCAGGTATTGCTATGTTAGGTATTTTCTTATTTGCTTTATATCAATCGGCTAGAAATCGTATTGGTCAAAATAAACTGTTTCATCGAATTTGTTTATATTCTCTCCCATTGCCTTGGATTGCTATTGAAACGGGTTGGTTTGTCGCTGAATTCGGGCGTCAACCATGGGCGATCGCTGAGGTTTTACCTACACACATGGCGACTTCTTCGTTATCAGTAGAGCAACTTTGGTTTAGTATTATTTCAATTATTTGTTTCTACAGTGTCTTACTTGTTGTTGAATTCTTTTTAATGTTCCGCTTTGCCCGTCTTGGACCAAGTAGTTTAAAAACTGGAAAGTATCACTTTGAGCAACTTGAAAACCAACAGGAGTTAAAATAATGTTTGATTACGAAACGTTAAGATTAATTTGGTGGGTCCTAATTAGTGTATTACTGATTGGATTTGTAGTGACTGATGGTTTTGATATGGGGGTTGGTACGCTTTTACCTATTATTGGGAAAAGCGATGATGAGCGTCGAATGATGATCAACAGTATCGCTCCACATTGGGAAGGCAATCAGGTTTGGTTAGTATTAGCCGCAGGTGCTATTTTTGCGGCTTGGCCTGCAGCTTATGCGACAGCGTTCTCTGGCTTTTACGTTGCGATGATGTTGACTTTATTTGCCTTGTTTTTCAGACCGGTTGGTTTCGATTATCGTAGCAAAGTAGCTGACCCTCGTTGGAAAACAAGTTGGGATTGGGGAATATTTGTAGGTAGTACCGTCCCTCCTATCATTTTTGGTGTCGCTTTTGGTAATTTGCTGCAAGGCGTTCCTTTTGTTTTAGATGAATTTTTACGTGCTAATTACCAAGGCGGATTCTTCGCTTTATTGAATCCATTTGCTCTGTTAGTTGGCGTGTTTAGTTTGTGTTTATTTGTACTCCAAGGGTCTACTTGGTTGCAGATGAAAACAGAAGGTAAGTTATATGAAAGAGCTCGTAAGGTGACGTTAATTATGGCCCCTATTGCTACTTTATTATTTGCTATTGCAGGTATTTGGTTAGCTAAAGGCATTGATGGTTTTATTATTTCATCTGCTATTGATCACAATGGGGTATCTAATCCATTAATTAAGATGGTAGACGTACAACCTGGTGCATGGTTACATAATTATAGTGACTATCCGATAACAATGATTGCTCCACTTGTTGGCTTGTTATTTCCTTTGATTGCTTTTGTGATGAGTTACTTTAAACGCAGTGGTTTTGCATTCTTTGCAACCAGCATTACGCAGTTTGGTGTCTTATTGACCTGTGCTGTTAGTATGTTCCCGTTCATCATGCCTTCAAGTCTTAACCCAAGCCATAGTTTAACGGTATGGGACTCGACCTCAAGTGAAGTAACGTTAAATATTATGACCATTGCCGCTGCAATATTTTTACCTATTATTTTACTTTATACGAGCTTTGGGTATATCAAAATGTTTGGTCGTGTAGGTAAAGAATTTTTAGCTAAACATAAACATTCAGCGTATTAATTAAGGAACATTATATGTGGTATTTTGCATGGATTTTAGGTGTGTTATTAGCTTGCTCATTAGGCATTATTAATGGTCTATGGCTTGAACAAACCGAAACCAATGAAAAAGAAGATCAAGAACAAGAGTAATATTAATTTTAGCTCGACTTATTTATGTCGAGTTAATGTTACTTAATAAAATGCGATTGCTTTTAACTAAGTGATCGCATTTTTACTTATTTAACCTCAATTCTGGTTAATGAAAGCGGAATTGTATTTAAAATCAGAAGGTATTATTTTTTACTATGCAGTGCCGTTAGTTTTGCGTAGTTCAAGACGAATTATTGAAGTAATAACGGGGTATTGAGAGATAATTTAACGCAGAAATTCGCGGAAATAGCGGGGTTGTATCGCTTTGCTTATCCATAGCTGAGGTTATTTAACTTCAATAATGGGAATACAGTATTAAATATCAATCAAATAGTTAAGTTACTTTCCTTGTTCAAAATCCTTTTCGGTACATATACTTCCTAAAAGAAATAACCATTATTACTAATTGACTCGTCAATTTCCTTTTAATTTAAATCGTTACCTAACTTCAATTCTGGTTAATAAAAGCGGAATTGCATTTAAAATCATAAGTTTAACTAGATAGTGCCGTTAGTTTTGCGTAGTTCAAGGCGAATCATTAAAGCGATAACCTCTTTTGGTTAACTCCTCGGTAGAGGATTCATTAAGTTACGTTACTTATTCTGCCTAATGGTTGGCAGATTCATACGATAATACTCGCTTACTGAATTAACTGGTTATGTAAGCTTGCATAATAATCATCTGTTTGTATGAGCTCTTTATGCGAACCACTATTACGTATCGTGCCATTTTCCATTAAGTAAATGTTATCCATTTTATTCATTGCTGTTAAACGATGACTGATCATGAGGAGTGTTTTATCTTGAGCGAATTCAAATAATAGTTTTAATATGTCACGTTCAGTGCGTTTATCTAACCCTTCAGTAGGTTCATCGAGTAATAAGATAGGTGCATTGTGTAACAGTGCACGGGCAACACCAATGCGTCTTTGTTCACCACCAGATAACTGTCTACCGCCTTCTCCTAGCCAAATATCAAAAGGTTGATCTTTTTCTGTTAAATTACTGAGGCCTACCTTGTTAAGTACGGTATGTAGTTTTTTATCATTAATGTCTCGTGCTATTTTTTGCTCTGCAGCATTTTTAAATGTTTGCTGTTCTGTTTCTGGTTGGGCAAGTATTAAATTTTCTCGTAAGGTACCTGAAAAAATATAAACTCGTTGGCTTACGACAGAAATACCAGAGGTTAATGCTTTTTGAGAATATTGTTCGATACCTAGATTATCAATTTCTATTGTGCCAGTGTTAGGTAGCCATTCTCTTGTGATGAGTGATAATAAGGTGGATTTACCACAACCTGTTCGTCCTAATAAAGCTACTTTTTCTCCTGCTTTAATCGATAGATTGACATTGTTTAATACTGTTGACGTTGTGTTGTTGTTCGTTCCATCAGTGTAATTGAAGTTAATATTGTTAAGGTTAATATTACCTTGCTTAATTTGAACTGTACTCTGCTCATTAAAAACAATATCAGGTGTTTGTTCTAATAAATCATTCACTCTCGTTGCCGCATTAATACAAGAAGATAAGTGTTGGAAAGCGCCTGCAATAGGCAATAATATTTCAATACTCGCTAATGCCATAAAACCAATCATAGCCAGCATCGCTCCTGGTGGTTGATATTCACCAAAGCCTGATGATGCAATGTATAAAATAATAAGCACGATAAAACCATGACATAAAATTAATAGAGCTTGGCTAAATGCCATGACGTTAGCAACCATTTGCTGATTAGCTAATAATTTTTGCTCGGACTGTGCTAATTGTTCACGAAAGCGATCTGTTGCAGCAAATAAAGATATTTCTGAAATGCCCTGTATAAATGCTAACAATTGCACTCGATATTGACGTTTACTTTCTAATTGAAGTATTCCCGGTTGGCGCCCTAAGTAGTAGAAAAGTACTGGTAATACTAACCAGAGTCCTAATAAACTAATGCATAATATCAATGCTATTTGAATGTCGAACCAAGCAACAAACAGAAACATAGCAATCAATACAAAAAAAGCACTAAATAGTGGAGTAAGTAAACGTAAATACAAATGATCTAATGCATCTATATCAGAGACTAGTCGATTTAGTATTTCGCCTTGTCTTTTACCTTGCATGTTTGACGCACTAAGCGGTAATAATTTGCTCCATGCCCAGACTCGTAGTTGAGTAAGCAGTTTGAACGTTGCTTGGTGTGTTGATAAGCGTTCACCGTAACGACTCACTGTGCGTAGTATTGATAGAAAACGTACACCGCCAGCAGGGGTGAAGTAATTAAAGCTTTGCGTAGCCAGTAATGTTAACCCTGCAATGGCTGAAGCAGATAAAAACCACCCTGATAAAGATAATAAACCGATACCTGCTAATAACGTCAGAATACTTAACACTAAGCCAACAGACATCATTAACCATTGTTTTCTGAAAAGAAGAATAAAGGGAAGTAACACTTTCATTATATTTCTACCTGATTTTTGATTGGAGTAAGGGAGTCAACATCAGCTATATCTAATTGCATGTTTTTAAATAAACCTTCTGTTTCATTGAGAGTTTCAAAATTCCCTTGCTGCACTATCTTGCCTTTATCCATTACGATTATTTTATGGGTATTTTGTAATTGGTCGAGGCGATGGCTTATCATTATACTGCTCATGTTTTGCGTCACTTTAGCAATAGTTTTAAAAATGACTTGTTCACTGTGTCGATCTAAACTTGCTGTCGGTTCATCTAATAAGAATAGTTGAGCATTTTTAGTTAAAGCTCGCGCTAATGCGATACGTTGAGCTTGGCCAACGGAAAGACCCGCCATTTGTTCACCTATGAGATGATCTAGGCCTAATTCTTTTTCGCTAATAAAGTCCCATATACCTACTTTTTCTAACGACTCTTGTATTTTTTCATCTGATAAAGAATTGTCACCCATCGAAATGTTTTCTCGAATACTGCCATAAAAAAGTTGTGGATCTTGACCTAACCAAGCTAAATTTTTTCGCCATTGTGCTTTATCAATTGTATTCAGTTCAACCCCATTAACCAGTAAGGAACCCTGATAAGGAAGAAAACCTAATAGTGCGTTCATTAAACTGGTTTTACCTGAGCCACTGGGGCCAACGAATGCAATATTTTCACCTTGTTGTAAGGAAAAACTTATTGGGCCAATAAGTTGAGTACCGTCAAAACTATAAACACAGAATTGATTTGCTTGTAATATAAGTGGGTCATTAACATTTATTTGGTTTTGTATTTTACTGGTATTTTGTTGCTGTAATGGTAATTCGTATTCAATCAACTCTTTGAGAGCTTCAGCTGCTCCAATTGCTTGTGCCTTTGCATGGTAATGTGCCCCCATGTCGCGTAAAGGCTGGTAAAATTCAGGGGCTAGCATTAATATAAAAATACCTGTGAAAAGAGAAATGCTTTCCCCGTAATGCCCAAAATTAAGCTCTCCTAAAAAACTGAACCCGAAGTAAACGGCTAGTATCGCAATTGAAATTGCCGCAAAAAATTCTAAGACTGCTGAACTTAAAAATGCTAAACGTAACACTGACATTGTGCCTGCTCTAAATGACTCTGATGCAGATTCAATGTTTCTTAATTCAACCGTTCCTTGATTAAATAATTTAAGTGTTTTTAAACCTTTTAAACGATCCATAAAATGTCCGCTTAATTGTGTTAATACTTTGAAATTTTTACGATTTGCATCAGCGGCACCTTTACCGACTAAAATCATGAATATAGGAATAAGTGGTGCGGTCGCCAATAAGATTAATCCTGCCGCCCAATTGAGTGGGAAAACAGCAATTAATATAGTTAGGGGAATGAAACCGACTAATAGCATTTGTGGTAAGTAACGGGCGTAAAAGTCTTGTAGATCTTCAATTTGCTCTAATACAATGGTTGCCCAGCTCCCCGCCGGTTTACCTTTAATGTATGCAGGCCCTAACTCACATAGCTTGTCCAATACTAGTTTACGAACTTGTAAACGAAGGCGTTTCCCTGCTTCGAAACTAGTGCGTTCACGAGCAAAAACTAAAATAGCTCTTATCGGAATTAAACATAATAAAGTTATAAATTCATTACTTAATGCTGCTTTAGGCTGTTCTAATATAACAATGCTGTGAATGATAGTTGCAATTAGGTAAGCTTGTAATATAAGAGAAAATCCTGTTAGTACGCCTAAAGCAATCGTTAAATTGAGAAAAAAACCACAAGATTTTTTTTGTTCTTTTAGCCATTTTGTAAGTTGTTTTTCTAAAGTGATATCCATTTATATAGCTCGTTTTAGTGTTGTAATTATTCTTACATATAATGTTATGTTTTAGACCCGTTATTTATCCAGATACAATACTCAGTGCACCTACTAAATTCAACTTGAATTAGTTTACAGTGATGATGTTCTTTTAGGTAACATTTCGGTGTTTATAAATATTATAATTAATAGCTTTTAAGCTGCTCTATTTACCTTATTACTGAATTGATAGATAAGATAACATACGGATAAAAAGTACTTCTTATATCAGTATTTGATATGATTTTTAATTTAAGACAAAATAACCTATTATTTGCTTCAATTCATATCTAACAAATGGAAAAAATGTGTTAACTTCAAAATTACCAGTTCGAATTTATTATGAAGACACAGATGCTGGCGGTGTTGTTTACTATGCGAATTACTTAAAGTTTTTTGAGCGAGGCCGAACCGAGTTCTTACGTGAATTCGATATCCAACAAGATACACTTTTAGAACAAAACATTGCGTTTATGGTTAAGAAAGTTGATATGGACTGCATTAAGTCTGCACGCTTTAACCAACTTTTAAGCGTTGAGACAGAGGTTACATCTCACCGTAAAGCGAGTTTAATGTTTCAGCAAAAAGTTTTTGATGAAAACAGGGAACTTCTTTGTCAGGCTGATACTCTAATCGCTTGCGTAAATTTGCAAAAAATGAAACCAACCGCTATTCCAACAGAAATAATTGAGGTAATTACCCGTGCACGCTGATATGTCATTTTTAGGTTTATTCTTACAAGCAAGTTTGCTTGTAAAGTCGGTAATGTTATTGCTATTAGGCATGTCTATTTATTCTTGGACGTTAATTTTCTCTCGTTCAAGAATGCTTAAAGCAGCCCAAAATACACTCAAACATTTTGAAGAACGCTTTTGGTCTGGTCATGACTTAAGCCGTTTATATAAAGAAACGGCTGCTCGTAGTGAACGAGTAAATGGTGGTGAAAAAATATTTTACATGGGCTTTAAAGAGTTCTCTCGCCTACACCGTATGCCAGGGCGTAATGTTGATGGCGTAATCGAAGGGGCTCATCGTTCAATGCGCGTGACATTATCTCGTGAAATGGATGAATTAGAAGGGGGGTTGCCTGCGCTTGCAACCATCGGATCAATCAGTCCTTATATCGGTTTATTTGGTACCGTATGGGGAATTATGAATTCATTTATTGCATTAGGTGAAGTTCAACAGGCGACTCTATCTATGGTCGCACCCGGTATTGCTGAAGCATTGATTGCAACCGCAATGGGTTTATTTGCCGCTATTCCTGCTGTAATGGCGTATAACAAATTTTCAACACAAGTCGGACAGTTGGAAGCTTCTTACGTTAATCTAATGGAAGAATTTACTTCTATTTTACAACGTCAAGCTATGACTGAAGGTGAGTAAGCATTATGCGACATTCTTATCGTTCACCTAGGCGTAAACGGGTTATAGCAGAAATAAACGTAGTGCCATATATTGATGTTATGTTGGTATTACTGATTATCTTTATGGTTACAGCACCTTTAGTTACTCAAGGTGTCAAAGTGGATCTTCCACAAGCGGTTTCTGAGGCGTTACCAGAAGAAACGACACCACCGATAATTGCTTCTATAGACAAGCAGGGGCGATATTATTTGAGTTCTGGTGAAAATGCAGACGCACCGCTAGATGATAATGAAATGACTCGATTAGTTGAAGATCAGTTATTACTTGATCCGAGAACTCAGTTTATTGTTAAAGGTGACGGTGATGTTGATTATAAAACCGTTGTTAAGTTGATGGTATTGTTACAGCAAGCTGGTGTGCCATCATTGGGTTTAATGACAGAGCCTGACGAATAAATGAAAAATAGCACAAATATTATCGCATTCATTACCGCATTTTCTTTGCACCTTATTATTGGTGGGATATTGCTAATGAGTGTTGAATTTTCTTTGCCAAAAGACAAGCCTAAAGAAGCTGTTTCGATTATTGATGCAACTATTATTAATCAACAGATGCTTGATGATCTAGCAAAAAATGCAGATCAACAAAAACGTGCTAAACAGCAAGAAGCTGATGACCAGCGTAAGTTAAAAGAAAAAGAATTAGTCGAAGAAAAGCGTCAAGAAGCATTAATTCAACAAAAGCAAGACGATCAAATAAAAGCAGAAAAAGAAGCAGTACAGCGTAAACAACAAGAGGTATTACGCAAGGAGCAAGAAACTAAACGCATTGAAACAGAAAAAGCTGCGGAAGCTGAAGCATTGCAAAAGAAAAAGCAAGCCGAAGAAGCTGCAAAAGTCTTAGCAGATAAAAAGAAAGTAGAAGACGCAGCAAAACAAAAACAAGAAGCCGAGAAAAAAGTATTAGCGACTAAAAAAGAAGCTGAGCGAGTCGAAGCTGAAAAATTAAAAGCCGAGAAACTTGCAGCAGAAAAAGCGGTCAAAGAAAAAGCAGAGAAGGAAAAGGCTGCGAAAGAAAAAGCAGAGAACGAAAAAGCTGTGAAAGAAAAGGCAGAAAAAGAAAAATTAGCAAAAGAAAAAGCTGCGAAGGAAAAGGCTAAAAAAGATAAAGCAGCTAAAGAAAAAGCGGCAAAAATTAAAGCAGAAAAAGAAGCTAAGCGTAAAGCTGCAGCGGCTGCTGCTAAAAAAGAGCGTTTAAGACAAGAAGAATTAGATAGACAAATGGAAGCGGAATTCTCAGATGACTTTTCAAGTGCAAGAAGTGCTCAGCAAACATCTGAAATAGCCAAATACCAAGCGTTGATTCGTTCTAAAATAAGCCGAAACTGGAAAGTGGATTCTAGTATGAGAGGACAAACTTGTACCTTAAGAATTAAACTTGCTCCAGATGGTTTAGTGTTAAGTGCAGTAATGAGTAGTGGTGATAAAGTGTTATGTGATTCTGCTCGTCGAGCTACATTACAAGCAAATACATTACCTATTCCTAAGGATACTGAAATTGTTGGTCAGTTTAGGGACTTCGATATTAAATTAGAACCAGATCTATAAGGAATAAACATGTTTGCTCGTTTAATTAGTATATTAGTATTAGTTACTGTTTCTAGCAGTGCTTATGCTCGTTTAGAAATTTTAATTACAGAAGGTGTTAACAGTGCTCGTCCGATAGCAGTTGTTCCTTTTAAATGGTTAGGGAAAGGCAAAAAGCCTCAAAACTTCTCTGAAATTGTTGCTGCAGATTTACAACGTAGTGGTAAATTTAACCCTTTATCAATTGAAAAAATGCCTAAGACACCATCGAGTAGTCAAGATGTCGATTATGCTGCTTGGACTCTGTTAGGTATCGAAGCAATTGTGATGGGCGAAGTGAAACCTGATGAGACTGCTCCTGGTAAATATATTGTTACCTTTGAGCTACTCGATGTATTGACCGGTAATGTCAATATGCCTGATTTTAATCCTGTTATGGATAAGCGTCGTAACACCGTAACAACCGGACAACTTCGTCAATATGCACATCGTATTAGTGACATTGTTTACGAAAAATTAACGGGTGAAAGAGGGGCCTTCTTAACGCGTATTGCTTATGTTGCTGTTGATAGAGCAAGCTCTCATCCTTATCAATTACGTATTTCGGATTATGATGGTGAAGGTGAGAAGTTAGTATTGCGTTCAAAACAGCCAATTATGTCCCCATCTTGGTCTCCTGATGGTCGTAAATTAGCTTATGTAAGTTTTGAAAAACGTCGTTCTCAAATTTTCATACAAGACCTGTATACACAAAAGCGCGAACTAATGACTTCTTTTCCTAACATTAATGGTTCGCCGTCTTGGTCTCCTGATGGAACTAAATTAGCTTTAGTATTGTCAAAAGATGGGCAGCCAGAAATTTATACATTTGATATAAAAACAAAGGCATTGAAACGATTAACAAATAATCGAGTCATAGATACAGAGCCTAATTGGACACCAGATGGAAAGTCGATTATATTTTCATCTGAGCGTGGTGGAAGAGCACAGATTTATCAGGTGTCACTCACAACAGGTAAAACTAAACGTATTACTTGGGAAGGTGATATTAATTTAGGTGGCGCAGTTACCCCTGATGGTGATAATCTTGTGTTGGTTAGTCGTCATAATGGGAATTATATGATTGCCGTGCAAGACCTTGAGTCTGGTGAGTTAAGAACTTTAACTAAGACACAGTTAGACGAGTCTCCAAGTATTGCCCCAAATGGCAGTATGATTATTTACAGCACTGTTTATCAAGGTAAACAGGGCTTAGCATTAGTTTCGATGGATGGTCGATTTAAAGCGAATATCCCAGCGAATAATGGTGAGGTTAAATCACCAGCATGGTCGCCATTTTTACAATAATTTAATATAAACGTACTAAGGAAATAAAATGAATCGTTCTATGATCACAAAAGGCTTGTTGATTGCTTTACCAATGTTAGCACTAGGTGCTTGTTCTTCAACTTCAGATATTGATGCAGAAGCTCAACGAATTGCAGATCAAGCAGCTGCAGACGCTGCTGCCGCGCAACAAGCAGCTCAAGATGCAGTACAAACTGATACAATTCAAGCAATTCAATTAACTGCTGAAGAGCAATTAGTTGAAATGTATACAAGTGCAATATTAGAAACTACAATTAACTTTGAGTTCGATCAATCTGTGATCTCTCCTAAGTACGCGTTAATCTTAGATGCACATGCTAAATACTTAGTAAACAACACTGACAAATCAATCACGATTGAAGGTCATGCTGATGAATTAGGTACACCTGGATACAACATCGCATTAGGCGAACGTCGTGGTCTATCTGTTTCAACTTACCTAGAAAACATGGGTGTTGCGGCAAGCCAAATTACAGTTGTAAGTTACGGTGAAGAAAAACCAGTTAACCTAGGACATAACGAAGCTGCTCGTGCTGAAAACCGTCGTGCAGAACTAGTTTACTAATTTCATATGAATAAACGTAATACTACAGCGGCCATTCTTGTGGCCGCTTTTTTCTCTTCGTCCATCTATGCTGCAGCACCTATTTCTGATGCAACTGTTAGCACAGCAAGTAATGCTGAGTTACTCAAACGCATGGATGAATTGACCCGTGTGATGACAATTCGCAATAAAATGCAAATTCGTTTTCAAACTCAAATTGATCAGCTTGGACAAGAAGTTAATCAAATCAAAGGTTCGATTGAAGTATTTAATAATCAATTAGAACAAATAGAAGACCGCCAACGTAATCTCTATCAAATGTTAGATGAACGTCAGCAAGGCTCTTCAACCAATCAATCTAATTCTGTACCAGACTCTAACTTATCTTCTGGTGATGGAACTGATAAAAGCGCATACCAATCAGCTGTAAATTTAGTACTTAATGACAAACAATATCAACAAGCTATTACTGCTTTTGAAGCCTTTGTTATTGATCATCCTAAATCAAGCTATGTACCTAATGCACAATATTGGTTAGGGCAGCTTTTATATAAAGAGAAAAAGCGTAAAGAAGCTAAAACTGCTTTTTTAGTCGTGACAGAGCAATATCCTGAATCGAATAAACGCGCTGATGCTTTGCTTAAAATTGGTATTATTGATGAATACTCAGGGGCAATTGACTCTGCTAAATCATATTATCAAAAAACGATTACTGAATACCCAAGTTCTTCTGCTGCGAGCTTAGCGGATAAACGTCTTAAAGCGCTTTAATTTTATTCATATAATTCCATTTTATAGTGTGAGAATTATATATTGTTTAATTTCTCGGCAGATGAATTAAAAGTCGCAATTTTTTGTTGCGCTATTAAAAAAATTCTATATTATACGCCGCAGTTGAGAGGGACATGTGACTTAGCTCATGTTGTAACTTTTAATGAAAAGCTCAGTTGGTAGAGCTATTTATCTATTTAATTTTAAAATAGATCTTAAATAAAAACCAAACCGTATATCTTGTATATCGGTGTCTAGTTCAGTTGGTAGAGCTACTAATGCACTTTTAATTTAAAAGTTGAATTAGAAATTAAAACCAAACCATATAGTTTATATATGGGCCGTTAGCTCAGTTGGTAGAGCAGTGGACTTTTAATCCATTTGTCGAAGGTTCAAATCCTTCACGGCCCACCACTTTTTTAAAGTGTTATATGAATTAGCTCAGTTGGTAGAGTTTAAAACCAAACCATATGATTTATATATGGGCCGTTAGCTCAGTTGGTAGAGCAGTGGACTTTTAATCCATTTGTCGAAGGTTCAAATCCTTCACGGCCCACCACTTTTTTAAAGTGTTATATGAATTAGCTCAGTTGGTAGAGCTATTGATGCACTTTTAATTTAAAAGTAAATTAGAAATTAAAACCAAACCATATAGTTTATATATGGATAGTTAGCTCAGTTGGTAGAGCTATTGATGCACTTTTAATTTAAAAGTAAATTAGAAATTAAAACCAAACCATATAGTTTATATATGGATAGTTAGCTCAGTTGGTAGAGCTATTGATGCACTTTTAATTTAAAAGTGAATTAGAAATTAAAACCAAACTATATAGTTTATATATGGATAGTTAGCTCAGTTGGTAGAGCTGCTAAGACTCTTTTAATTTAGAAGTGAATTAGAAATTAAAACCAAACCATATAGTTTATATATGGATAGTTAGTTCAGTTGGTAGAGCTATTGATGCACTTTTAATTTAAAAGTGAATTAGAAATTAAAACCAAACCATATGATTTATATATGGGCCGTTAGCTCAGTTGGTAGAGCAGTGGACTTTTAATCCATTTGTCGAAGGTTCAAATCCTTCACGGCCCACCACTTTTCCTTTAAAAGTGTAGTAATAAATTATAATCATATCTTAATGATATGGTCCGTTAGCTCAGTTGGTAGAGCTATTGATGCACTTTTAGTTTAAAAGTGAATTAGAAATTAAAACCAAATCATATCTTTACGATATGGGCCGTTAGCTCAGTTGGTAGAGCAGTGGACTTTTAATCCATTTGTCGAAGGTTCAAATCCTTCACGGCCCACCACTTCTTGTATATATCCTTTGTTTTAAATCCTTTAAAATATTTCATTACAATTTGTTATTCAAATTGCTATAATTTGCACCCATTTTTCTATATCTAAGAGTTAAGAATGAGTCAGTTATCTCCGCTTGTTGGATCCGCTTACCCTTTTCCAGGTAAACCCGTCCAATTATCCGTTCAGGAACAAATCGATTATAAAGCTAAAATAAAAAATCTGCTTATCGAAAAAGATGCGGTACTTGTTGCTCATTACTATACTGATCCTGAAATCCAAGCTTTAGCTGAAGAAACCGGAGGCTATGTTGCTGACTCGTTAGAGATGGCTCGTTTTGGTCGAGATCATGAAGCTAAAACACTTATTATTGCTGGTGTTCGTTTTATGGGCGAAACCGCAAAAATTTTAACCCCACATAAAACCGTTTTAATGCCTGAACTTGAAGCGACTTGTTCACTTGATGTTGGTTGCCCTGTTGATGAGTTCTCAGATTTTTGTGAGCAACACCCTGATAGAGTTGTGGTTGTCTATGCAAACACCTCTGCAGCCGTTAAGGCGCGTGCAGATTGGGTTGTTACTTCAAGTATTGCATTAGAAATAGTAGAGCATCTTGATAGTGAAGGTAAGAAAATAATTTGGGGACCAGATCGTCATTTAGGTAGCTATATTGAACGTAAAACTAAAGCTGATATGATCATGTGGCAGGGCGACTGTATTGTTCACGATGAATTTAAAGCAAGTGCTTTACGTGATATGAAAGCCGTTCATCCAGACGCTGCTGTTTTAGTGCATCCTGAATCTCCAGAGAGTGTTGTACAATTAGCCGATGCGGTTGGTTCTACGAGTCAATTAATTAAGGCTGCGCAAACATTACCAAATAAAAAGCTGATTGTTGCTACTGACACGGGTATTTTTTACAAAATGCAACAAGCTTGTCCAGATAAAGAAATGATGGCGGCTCCTACTGCAGGAAACGGCGCAACTTGTCGTAGTTGTGCTCATTGTCCTTGGATGGCTATGAATGGCTTAAAATCAATATACAACGCATTGGTTGATGCTTCTGGGCATGAGATTGATGTGGATCCTAATGTTGCTAAAGGTGCATTAGTTTCTTTAGATAGAATGTTAGACTTTGCAGCAGAGCAACAGTTAAAAGTACAAGGTAACGCGTAAGCGTTTTATGTTAAGTGCTGTATTACTCAGTGCTTATTTTCACTCAAAAAATTGAGAATATATGATTACTAATGATGTTTTACGACGTGTACGTTATGCACTGCAATTAAACGATACGAAGATGCTGGCTATTTTTGCTTCTGTTGATAATGAAATGAACGAAGATTTCTTGCATAGCATTATGGCTAAAGAAGAAGCTGAAGGTTATATATTCTGTCGTGATAGCGTACTTTCGTTATTTCTTGACGGTTTAATTTATGAAAAGCGTGGACGTAAAGAAGGTGCTGTTCCTGCGGTATTGCCTGCTAAAGCAGTATTGTCTAACAATGATATTCTTCGTAAATTACGTATTGCTTTAAACTTTAAAGATGAAGATATGCTTAATGCATTAAAACTAGCTAACTTTCCTGTTTCTAAGGGCGAGCTATCTGCTTTATTTAGAAAGTCAGATCACCGTAACTTTAAGCCGTGTGGTGACCAATTACTGCGTCGCTTTATTGACGGTATTACAGTGCAATTCCGTGGTACAACACCAAGTACTGATGCTGTTGAAACTGAATAAACATAGTCTACTTTTATAGTTAATAAAAAACCGAGTTAATTAACTCGGTTTTTTTTACGCTTTTATTTGTAGATGATACGTTATACTTAGAGCATGAACATTAATGTTCTGTTTTATCTTTAAACTCACAAAGATCTTCTATTAAGCATGAGCCGCAGCGAGGCTTTCGAGCAATACAAGTATAGCGTCCATGTAGAATCAACCAATGGTGCACATCAACCTTAAACTCCGCAGGGACCACTTTTAAAAGCTTTTGCTCTACATCATCAACATTCTTGCCCATTGCTAACTTAGTTCGATTAGCAACACGAAATATATGCGTATCAACAGCAATAGTTGGCCAACCAAAAGCAGTATTTAAGACCACATTTGCTGTTTTTCTGCCAACTCCTGGTAAAGCAACCAACGCTTCTCTGTTTTCAGGCACTTCACTATTATGTAAGTCGATTAACATTTTGCAGGCTTTATTAACGTTTTCAGCTTTACTATTATATAAACCAATGGTTTTTATATAACTCTTAAGGCCATCAACGCCTAATGCATAAATAGCTTCTGGTGTATTGGCGACAGGAAATAATTTATCGGTCGCTTTATTAACGCTGACATCTGTTGCTTGTGCAGAGAGTGTTACAGCAACTAATAATTCAAAAGGAGAACTAAAGTTTAACTCAGTTTCAGGATGAGGGTTGTTATCTCTCAATCGAGTTAAAATTTCTCTACGTTTTAATGTATTCATTTGTTTATTATCTTATTATCGATGGTGTTTTTTAGAGCAATAATAAGCCCCATAATGATGAAAGCGCCTGGTGGTAATGCAGCGAGTAAAAAGCTTGTGTCAGTGTTGTAAAGTGTCACCGTCATAAAACTAGACCAATCACCTAATAGAGTTTCTATTCCATCAAACAAGGTGCCTTGCGCTAATATTTCACGGGTTGCACCCAGTAATATCAATACTGCGGTGAAACCTAAACCCATCATTAACCCATCAAAAGCAGAGTGCTTAACATTGTTTTTAGAGGCAAATGCTTCCGCACGGCCAATGATCATACAGTTAGTTACAATCAATGGGATAAAAATTCCCAGTGATAAATAAAGTTGGTAGGTATAAGCATTCATTAATAATTGGATACAACTTACTAACGAAGCAATGATCATTACAAAAACAGGGATACGAATCGCTTTAGGGACATGGTGTCGAATTAACGAAATAAGAACATTTGAAGAAATAACAACAAATAGCGTAGCTAGTCCTAGGCCTAATGCATTAGTTAGCGTATTGGTTACCGCTAACAAAGGACATAATCCTAATAATTGAACTATGCCTGGATTGTTTTTCCATAAGCCTTGTAGACTTAACTCTTTATAAACAGCGGGATCATTAATAGATTCGATTACAACTTCTTCAGCTGCAATTTCATCGTTCATGTCCATATCTTTTGTTGTGTTATGTACAGTTTCTTGGGTCATTATTTATCTCCGCAATTTGCAGGTGTGTTAAATAATTGTGTTTTATTTTGTTCAAAGTAGATAAGCGTATCTCTCACTGCATGAACCACTGCTCGTGGTGTGATCGTTGCACCAGTGAACGCATCAAAGCTTCCACCATCTTTTTTAACTTCCCAATTATCATCAGCTGAATCTTGGTATTCTTGCCCATCAAAAGATAGTATCCAATCGGATTTATTGGTTTGTATTTTATCACCTAATCCAGGCGTTTCAGTATGGCTATTAATACGAACACCTGCCACTGTGCCATCGGTATAAATGCCAACAAGTAGCTTTATTTCTCCTGAGTAACCTTTAAAGGTACTGGTTTGAATTAAAGCTGCGACTGGTTTGTTATACTTAGTTGCAATAAAAATTTGTTTTGGTATTTCATCGCCTAATAATTCACTATCCACAACAGTAAAACACGTTTCGATTATTTTATTATCGTAACGATCTGGTTTAATCAGTTCATTTATATTGTTTTGTAATGCAATTTGCTCTTGTTCTAAAATAATAGGTCGCGTTAACACACTAATTAATGCAATTGCACCTGTACAAACAATGGCAAAAATAGCTAATAACAACGCATTTCGGCTGATCGCAGGTAACATCATCATTTACGTCTTCTCCCATAAACCTTAGGTTTACTGTAATAATCAATTAACGGTACACACATATTGGCTAGTAATACAGCAAAGGCTACGGCATCAGGGTAACCACCGACGTTGCGTATCACCACAACTAATAACGCACATAATAATCCATAGACAATACGGCCTTTGACTGTGGTGCTTGCCGTTACTGGGTCAGTTAAAATAAAGAAAGCTCCGAGCATAGTGGCACCAGAAAATAGGTGGTATAGCGGTGATGAATAAAGATCAGGGTCACTAGCAAAAGGAATAAATGAGAACACAATCATACCCACTAAAAAACTAATAGGGATATACCACAAGATGATTTGTTTTTTTAATAATAAAAGACCGCCAGCTAAGAAAGCTAAGTTAACCCATTGACTTCCTTGTAAAGAGTCCGAACTAAATAGAGTTGTTTTAAGTGTTTCTGAAATAGTTTCACCGGAATGGAGTGCATTTCGAATAGTTTCCAATGGTGTTGCTAAAGTATAGCCATCAATAGATGTTTTTATTTGCGTTACGCTATAACCATCAATGCTAAAACCCGTAAAAATCAAACTTAAGATGTCATTAAAAGTGACTGGAAATGCCTGCATAGATTGCACTGGCAACCAAGCTGTCATCTGCACAGGAAAAGAGATTAATAATAAGACGTATCCCGCCATCGCAGGGTTAAAAATATTTTGACCTAATCCGCCGTAAAGGTGCTTAACAATAATAATAGAAAAAATAGTACCAATAACGATCACCCACCATGGCGCAAGAGAGGGAATTGATATGGCCAATAAAACTGCAGTGACTACTGCTGTATAATCTTTAATACTTTTTAATATAGAACGTTTACGTAGCGCTAAGAAAGCCGCTTCCGCTAATAATGCAGTAATAACGGCGAGTGCTATCTGCACATAAATTGCTAAACCGAATAAATAACTATGAACAAGGATACCAGGCAGTAATGCAAAAATAACCATTTTCATTATTTCTGGAGTACGGCGTTTTATTTGTTGGTGTGGCGATGTTGAACTAAAAAATGCCATGGTTTATTGATCCTTCTGCGCCAGTTTTTTGGCTTTTGCTTTGGCAATAACTGCCGCTATTTTTGCTTTTTTATCATCAACAGCCACATTATCATGCGATGCTTTCTCTGTTGCTTCGACAGTATTGGCTGGATTATTTTTTTTAGTACCGTTCTCTGTCTGATGACTATCTTGTTGGTTCGTCTCTATGTCACTATTCTCAATCGAGCCATTATTAGCTTGTTCTGCTAATTGTTGTTTGTGTAAACGAGCTTGTTCTTTGCGTAACTTACGTTGTTTAATCACTTCAGTATTATCCGGCTCTGTTAATACTTCAGTTGTCTCTCTTTGTTCTTTCTCGATGGCTTGCGCTGCTAGTTTTTTAGCTTTAGCGCGTGCTATTGCAGCTGCAATCGATGCTTTTTTAGGATCAACATCTGGTGCTTGTTCAACGTCATTCGTTTCAACTGACGTATTCTCAGCAGATGCTTTTGCTCGTTTTTTAGCTTTAGCACGGGCTACTGCAGCTGAAATCGCTGCTTTCTTAGGATCAATTTCTGATCCTTGTTGAACGTCATTTGTTTCAAGTGACGTATTTTCAGCAGATGCTTTTGCTAGTTTTTTGGCTTTCGCTCGTGCTATTGCGGCTGCAACTGCTGCTTTTTTAGGGTCAACATCTGGTGCTTGTTCAATATCACTCGTTTCAACTGACGTATTCTCAGCTGATGCTTTTGCTAGTTTTTTGGCTTTCGCTCGTGCTATTGCGGCTGCAACTGCTGCTTTTTTAGGATCAACATCTGGTGCTTGTTCAATATCACTCGTTTCAACTGACGTATTTTCAGCGGAAGCATTTGCTAGTTTTTTAGCTTTAGCACGGGCTATTGCGGCTGCAACTGCTGCTTTTTTAGGATCAACATCTGGTGCTTGTTCAGCATCATTCGTTTCAACTGGCGTACTTTCAATGGAAGCATTGGCTAGTTTTTTAGCTTTCGCTCGTGCTATTGCGGCAGCTACTTGGCTATTTTGAGCTGTTGGTTTAGCTTCTGCTTCTGTGCTTTGTTTCTTCGCTTTTGCTCGCGCAAGTGCAGCTGCAACAAGATCTTCACCACCATTATCACTTTTCATTTGCTGCTTACGTTTTTCTGCGGCAAGTTTATGTTTTAACAGACGTTGTTGTTTTTCAGTCTCTAAACGTAACTCTCTGTCTTCATGGCGTTTGCGTGCAATCGCTGCTTTATCTGCCTCTTCTTTGGCCGTTCTTATTTGTGCTTTAGAAACGCGATAATATTCAACTAACGGAATATGGCTTGGACAAACATAAGCGCAAGCACCGCATTCAATGCAGGCTGATAGATCGTATTCTTCTAATTTTTTATGGTCCTCGCTTTGAGAATACCAAAGCAGTTGTTGTGGTAATAATTCCACCGGACAAGCCTCAGCACATTCACTACAGCGAATACAATTCATCTCTTCTTCTGGAGCAGGCAGTTCTTTCTCTGTAGGTGCCAAAATACAGTTGCAGATTTTACTGACAGGCGCAGAGGTGTCGGTTATGGTGAATCCCATCATTGGACCACCAATAACTAACTTTTGATGGTGAAGAGCATTTAACCAATACTTATCTAACAAATATTGTATCGGGGTACCAATGCGAACACTGGCATTACCTTTACGTGCAAAAGCATCGCCAGTGATGGTAACAATACGGGAAACAAGAGACTTACCGTTAATAACTGCTTCTTTTACAGCAAATACGGTTCCCACATTAAGCATGACAATGCCAAGCTCTGACGAATGCTTACCGATTGGTGTTTGTTCACCGGTTAATACTTCGATAAGTTGTTTCGCACTACCTGACGGATAACGCGTCGGGACAATACTTAAAACGATATTTTCTCTTTCCGCTTCTGGCAATGCCTGCCATGACTTTTTAAATGCTTCAATTGCTTCTGGTTTATTATCTTCAATGGCAAAAGACATAAGTTTAGGCTTTAAAATATGATGCATTATTTTCATGCCCTCGATGATTTCATCGGCATGTTCTTGCACTAAACGGTCATCAGAGGTGATGTAAGGTTCACATTCAATTGCGTTGACGATCAGTAAGCGGTTTTCGCTATGTGCTAATTTTAAGTGAGTAGCAAAACCTGCTCCACCCAACCCAACAACACCAGCTTGTTGTACAGCCTCTATCAAGGTCGCTGGTATTTCTTTGCGGTAATCCTCAAAACCCTGCGAAGGAAAAGGTCTATCTAGGCCGTCGGTATCAATAACAACTGATAACACAGGTAAACCCGAAGGGTGGCAATCTGTTCGTGGTTCAATTGCTTTAACCGTTCCAGAACTACTTGCGTGTTGTACTACTAACGCACCATACACTTTCGTTAAAGGTTGGCCTTTTAAAACGCTATCACCGACTTCTACTAATAACTGAGGAGTGTGACCTTTTTGTTCAACAGCAATAATTAACTCATCAGGAATACCCGCGTCAGTTATCGCCGTTTGATTACTTTGCTGTTTGTTTTGTACCGGGTGGACGCCGCCATGAAAGTCCCACATTTTCCCCGCTGCAATTTGTTCTAATTTTTCGTCACTTAATAAATTACTAGGCTGTGTCATGTTACGGCTCGTCATTACGGTCAGTTGAGATAGTTTTTGTTGGGATTGTTTGTAAGTTCCACTGCCAGTTTTGAGTGGTAATTTGAATCGGTAACATATCAATACAGTCAGTTGGACAAGGTGCTACACATAATTCACAACCGGTACATTCATCGGTGATCACCGTATGCATTTGTCTTGTTGCGCCTAAAATTGCGTCAACAGGGCAAGCTTGGATACACTTAGTACAGCCAATACATTCGTCTTCACGGATAAAAGCAATTAGTTTTGGTTTCTCTTCACCATCTAATTTTTTAGGTTCAATACCCATACGTTCAGCAAGCTGTAACATAACCGCTTCGCCACCGGGAGGACACTTATTGATGTCATCACCATCAGCAATCGCTTTTGCATAAGGTTTACAACCAGGGTAACCACATTGCCCACATTGAGTTTGTGGCAACATTGCATCTAATTCTTCAACGATTGGATCTTCTTTAACTTTAAATTTAATCGATGAGTAACCTAATAAAGAGCCAAAAATAAGCCCTAAAACCCCGAGAGTTAATATCGCAATAATAATACTAATGATCATTTAATTAACCCAGTGAAACCCATGAATGCTAACGACATTAACCCTGCTGTGATCATCGCGATAGAAGCGCCTTTAAAAGGAACTGGAACGTCAGCCGCACTTAAACGTTCACGAATCGAAGAGAATAAAACCAATACTAAAGAGAAACCAACACCCGCACCAAAGCCATAGATAACTGATTGTGTAAAATTATGCTGTTCTGTCAGATTTAATAGCGCTAAACCAAGAATGGCACAGTTGGTTGTGATCAGTGGTAAAAAAATACCTAATAAACGATACAGAGTAGGGCTCGTTTTGTGCATTACCATTTCAGTAAATTGCACCACCACAGCGATGACTAAAATGAAGCTTAAGGTTTGTAGGTACTGTAAACCTAATGGCACCAATAAATACGTATTAACGATATACGAAAGCGCAGCTGTTAACGTTAATACAAACGTCGTCGCCAGTGACATCCCAACAGCCGTTTCAATTTTATTTGAAACGCCCATAAACGGACATAAGCCTAAGAACTTCACTAACACAAAGTTATTGACTAACACTGTGCCAAAAAAGAGTAAAAAATAATCGCTCATAAATAATAATTCCACTACTAAAGTAGGTGATTTAAGCTGGAAAAGGATCGGTATTGTAACAACAAAAGTGCACAAGTTCAGTGGAAAAATTAGATCATTTTTTAGCTATTTATGCATTGACCATTTGAATGCAAGGTCAATGAAAAATCACATCTAATAATTAACTCATCACGCGTTTTATTTAACTAAAAATGACACTCGTAAATGGATAACCAAGTCGCCATCATTTTTTTATTAATATTTTTTATTCAATGTCGCCTTGCTTAATTTTATCTATTTCAGTTCATTAATTAAATGATTTTTTTAAAATTGATTCACATCAATGATCTATATGTAGTGTCTAGTATAGTTCTACCTTACTATATATTGTGTTTTTGTTCTTTCTGGAGTGATGTATGAAACCTGTTGTGATAAAGCGAGATGGTAGCCAAGTACCTTTTAATGCTCTGCGTATTAGTGAGGCCATTTTGAAAGCCTCTGGTGCCGCTCGCTGTAAAGACGTTGATGCCTTTGGGATTGCAGCAGAAATTGAAGAAGGCCTAAAAGGGCAAGAACAAGTTGATATTCACCATATTCAAGATGCAGTAGAAACTTGTTTAATGACACATGGCCATATTGAACTAGCACGTATTTATATAGAGTATCGTCACGATAGAGATATTGTGCGAGAACGTAAGAGTCATTTAAACAACGAAATTGAAGGCTTAATCCAACAAAGTAACGCATTACTGTTAAATGAAAACGCTAATAAAGACGGCAAAGTGATCCCAACACAGCGTGACCTATTAGCAGGTATTGTCGCTAAACATTATGCTAAATCTTATATTTTATCTCGTGATGTAGTGAAAGCGCATGAACGAGGAGAAATTCATTATCATGATTTAGATTACGCGCCGTTTTTCCCGATGTTCAACTGCATGTTAATTGATATTAAAGGTATGTTTACCCAAGGGTTTAAAATGGGGAATGCTGAAATTGAGCAGCCAAAATCAATCTCAACAGCAACGGCAGTAACGGCACAAATCATTGCTCAAGTGGCTAGCCATATTTATGGTGGCACCACTATTAATGGCATAGATACAATATTAGCTCCTTATGTGACTAAAAGTTTTGAAAAACATTTAAAAACAGCACAACAGTGGAACATTACTGACGCGCATGCCTATGCAACAGAGCAAACAGAAATCGAATGTTATAACGCTTTTCAATCATTAGAGTATGAAGTTAACACACTACATACGGCTAACGGACAAACCCCTTTTGTCACTTTTGGTTTTGGTTTGGGGGCTGATTGGCAGTCGCGTTTAATTCAGCAATCTATTTTAAAAAATCGTATTGCGGGGTTAGGAAAAAATCGTAAAACTGCTATTTTCCCTAAACTGGTGTTTGCGATTAAAGATGGTTTAAACCATAAAGAAGATGATCAAAACTACGATATTAAACAACTTGCCTTAGAATGCGCATCGAAACGCATGTACCCAGATATTTTAAATTACGACAAAGTAGTGGAAGTGACTGGTTCTTTTAAAACGCCAATGGGTTGCCGTAGTTTCTTAGATCGCTATGTCGAAAAAACTAACAACACAACAGACAGTGATAAAGCAAGTAACAATAAAACAGACAACGAACAAAACAGCCATAATGCAGAAGACGAGTTAATCCATGATGGTCGTAATAACCTTGGTGTAGTGAGTATCAACCTACCGCGCATTGCTTTAGAGGCAGAGGGAAGTGAATTACGCTTTTATACTTTGTTAGAGGCTCGTTTAACATTAGCTAAAAAAGCATTAGACACGCGAATTGAAAGACTAAGTGAAGTTAAAGCCAGTGTTGCACCTATTTTATATATGGAAGGTGCTTGTGGCGTTCGTTTAAAAGCTGATGATTGCGTTGCTGAAATCTTTAAAAACGGTCGAGCTTCCATTTCATTAGGCTATATCGGATTACATGAAACCATCAATGCATTATACGGCACCGATTCACACATTTTTGACAGTAAAATAAAACAACAAAAAGCATTACAAATCATTACGCGTTTAAAACAAGCAACTGAGCAATGGTCACAACAATCAGGTTATGCTTTTAGTCTGTATTCAACGCCATCAGAAAACTTATGCGATCGCTTCTGCCGTTTAGATGCCAAACAATTTGGTGTATTAGACGGGGTGACAGACAAAGGTTATTACACCAACTCTTTTCATTTAGACGTAGAGAAGGCAGTCAACCCTTACGATAAGTTAGATTTTGAAATGGCTTATCCACCGATCGCCAGCGGTGGTTTCATCTGTTACGGCGAATATCCCAACATGCAGCATAACTTGAAAGCATTGGAAGATGTTTGGGATTACAGTTACACGCGCGTTCCTTATTACGGTACGAATACACCGATTGATGAATGTTATGAGTGTCATTTTACAGGCGAGTTTGATTGTACCAGTAAGGGATTTGTGTGCCCGAGTTGTGGTAATTCTGATCCTGAAAAGGTAGCGGTAACTCGTAGGGTTTGTGGGTATTTGGGGAGTCCTGATGCTCGGCCGTTTAATGAAGGGAAACAAGAGGAAGTGAAGCGCAGGGTTAAGCATTTGTAGTTTTTTGTTTTTATATTAGATTGATTTTAATTATATTTATTTTGTAAAGAAATTGTTTATAAAGTATCTTAATTTAAAATGATTCATCTGCGCTCATCGAAGCTGTAAGTTATTTCTTTCTTTGATTTTCGCCCTTAAGGCAGTCTCGATTGAAGAACCGAAACGTAGTTTCGCAGTCTGAAAAAGTAAGATTCTTTGCACGAGCAAAGAAAACAGAAGCAAAAGAAAATCGCCCCAATTCGTTTTTTAATCTGAATTAATGACTACCTTCTTAACGCACCGTTCAGACGCCACATCCCTGTGGCGAGCTGAACTAGCAACGGCATCCATGCCTTATCTTGCTTGAAGGCATTCATTAATTCAGAAAAACTCAACGGGGAAATTGTCGTAGCCGCGTTGAGTAATATGTAACAGTTTGTAATTTAAATAACGTGTATTATTTTTGGTATTCATTTAGGAGCTACTTGTGATTAACTATTTCAACAAAGGGGCGAAATTTGTTAGAGCTGATCTCCATATACATTCTTACGGAGTCGACTCTGGTTCATTTGATGTTAAAGATGAACAAATGACCCCTCAAAACATAGTCGATACAGCGTTAAGTTCTAATTTGAAAATAATTAGTATTACCGACCATAACGAGATTCTAAACAGTAAGGTTGCAATTGATTTTGCTCAAGATAAAGACATACTTGTAGTCCCCGGGATAGAGGTTAGTACTACACAAGGGCATCTTCTTGTGTATTTTAATTCATTTCAAAATCTAAGGTCATTTTACGGAAAGCTAAATATTTCTGATGATAAAGAGCGTTGCTCACAGGGGATTGTTGAATGTCTAAATTTAGCAGAACAGTATGATGGCTTTGGGGTGCTAGCACATATCGAATTAGATTCAGGATTTGAAAAGACAGTAGGAAGATTTAATGCTCAGATGGATGATTTGTTTTGTCATTCTGCATTACTTGGTCTTGAAATAAGTAAAAAGGAAAGTTTTGATCTTTATACAGATAATGATGCCGATAATCATCGATTGTCTTTAGTCAAAAAACGACGAGCAAAACTTGAACTTCATGGCGAAGTCATTTTGCCTAAAGTTATGTCCTCCGATTCACACTCTATTAATAAACTTGGCACTAATGCAGAAGGTAATAAAAAGCTAACACGCTTTAAGGTTGATGAACTTAGTTTTAATGCTCTTCGTATTTCCTTGAACTCATATGAATCTCGAGTGCGTCTGGAAGATGTAATTCCTGAAAAAGTAGCTAAATTTGTTGGTGTGCACATAAAAGGCGGACTCCTACACGACCAAAAAGTAGACTTCAGTGATAACCTTAGTTGCATAATCGGTGGTAGGGGGACTGGTAAGTCAACATTAATGGAAATTATACGCGTAGCGTCAGGTAATGAATCATCTAAGGCGGTTATTGATAGTGACGTATGGCCAGATGAGATCAGTTTGTTTTACGAAGATGAAACGGGGAAGGAATTAGAATTTCGACGCTCAAAGAATGATAACACATTTAATCATACGGACGGACAGGATGGTCTTCAAAGAGTTCCTATTGAGTGCTATGGGCAAAGTGAGACTGCCGATACAGTAAAAAATAGCGATGATGACCCAAAAGCGCTATTAGCTTTTTTAGATGGTTTTTTGGAGCTAGAACATTTAAAAAATGAAGACAATAATGTCTGCGATTTACTGTTAAATAATCAAAGTGAATTGGGAAAACTGCGGATTGAGGTTTTGGCTATAAAAGACACTGAAAGGCAGCTACAAGCGCTTAAAGAAAAGAAATCAAGATTAGAAAAAGATAAAGTAGGTGAGCTTGTTAAGCATCAAGTAGCCTTAGTTAAGGAAAAGGGGTTAAGGTCTGATCTTATTAAGCAATTGAAAGAGCTTGTTAAGAACTACCGAAAAGTTCTAAAAGATACAGTTTTTTTTGATTATTTTAGCAACTTCTCTGATGAAGAAATAATTGTGGGGAAGGATCAATTTACTGAAGTTAAAAAACTTATTAATGAGTTTGCTAAAATTGTTTCAGATAAGTCTGACGAATTGAATGTTGCTTTAGAGGATAAAATCGCTCTTCTTAAAATACAGTTGGATTCATGGAAGTCCAAAGAATCAGAAATACAACAGCAGATTGATGAGAAAAAAGAAGAGTTAGATAAAGCAGGAATCCCATTTGACATTGGGAAAATAAATCAAATAGCTAACGATCTCGAATACTATGAGAAACGTCTAAGAAAGCTCCTAAAAGATCAGGATAAATTAAGAGAAACTCAAAAATCTAGAAGCGATCTTCTTAAAAAACGGTTGGAATTGAAGAAGCATATTTATAAGTCACGCTATGCTTTTAGTCTTCAAATAAACGATAATTTAAAAAATTCTGTTGATGGTCTTTTTGTTTCAGCTAAATATACAGAAGGAACTTATTCGCCAAGCTTTGAAGGCCTAATAAAGCAGGTGATGGGCTGGAGAACATCTCAAGTTAAAAAATCCGAAGTAATTGCATCAAATTTATCTCCAATAACCTTTGCTTCAGAAGTTAAACGCGGTAGAAAAACAGCTTTCGAGGGATTGTTGGATGAAGATAATAATCGTATTTTTTCTGATGAAGACATAGATCGAATCATTGAGAGTGTTCGTGATAACTATGCTTATGAAGATTTTGAAGCGCTTGCCTACGAAGATCGACCTAATATATTAGTGACAAAAGTTGTAGAAATTAACAGGCAAATAAAAAACATTTCTAAGTCGATCTCTAAATTATCATTAGGGCAGCAACAGTCCATACTGTTAGCAATATTAATACAATCTAAAAATAATATTCCACTTTTAATAGATCAGCCAGAGGATCATCTTGATAGTGAATTTATTTATAAAACAATTGTTACCAATCTGAAAAAAATCAAAGAAACAAGACAGGTGATTATTGTTACGCATAACGCAAATATTGCAGTTTTGGGCGATGCTGAATTGATTATTCCACTTAGAAGTACAAATGACCAAACATCGATTGTTAATAGAGGTTCTATTGATAGAGGCACAATTCAGAAGGATTGTTGCGCGATTTTGGAAGGTGGAGAAAGAGCCTTTTCTAATCGTCAAAAAATATATACTTTATAATAATATATTTTTACTAAAAATAACGACGCTCAATGTGGCTGAGATAATTCCCCCGTTGAGTTTTTCTGGATGAATGACTGCCTTTAGCAAGCTAAGGCAGGAAGCCGTTGCTAGCGAACTTCGCGGCATGGACGCCGCGTATGAGCGGTGCGTTAAGAAGGCTGTTATTCATTCAGATTAAAAACGAATAGGGTGCCTTTTTCTTTGGTTACTTTCTTTTGGGCACGCAAAAGAAAGTAACACGCCGACAGGGCGGAACCCAAAGATAGAATTTAACTTAATGCTTCGACGAGCGCAGACGAGACATAATCAAAAAAAGACGAAGAAAAATTATGAACTATTCAAAATATTACCCAATTGATGTCCTCAACGGAGAAGGTACTCGCTGTACCTTATTCGTTTCTGGTTGTATTCATAACTGCAAAGGCTGCTACAATCAATCCACTTGGTCGCCGAGTGCTGGGGACTTATTTACCAAAGAATTATCAGATCAAATCATCCAAGATCTTAATGATCAGCGAATTAAAAAGCAGGGTTTAACCTTGTCTGGTGGTGACCCTTTACATCCTGCGAATGTAGATCAGATTTTAACGCTACTTAAGCGAGTTAAACGTGAGTGTGAAGGTAAGGATATTTGGATGTGGACTGGATATTTGTTGGCTGATTTGAATGTTAAACAAAAGCAGATTATTGATCTGGTGGATGTGTTGATCGATGGTAAGTTTGAAAAAAATCTTGCAGACCCTTCATTGGCTTGGCGAGGAAGCTCAAATCAAGTTATACATTATTTATAATTTTTATTTTAATGCTTTAAGATATTTTAATCGAAATCAAACCTAGATTCGCATAACTAGAACCGAAGAAGGAGTGCCATATAAACATTGATTACATCATTAATTAACGTTTATATGACGCTGTTTTTTATTGCAGTTTTTAGTTAAGGCGTTTCATTAAGTTCCTGTTAGAAAGCGACTAGCATTAGCTTTTTATCAGCTATTTACTTAGTCCGCTGCTTATTTACTTAATGGTTTAACTACTTAAGTTTAAACTGCTTTACTACATCTGCTAACTGAGCGTTTGCATTAGCAAGGCTTATTGCTTCATGGTTTACATCTTCACCGCTGGTGGCAATCAATTCAACCATTTCACTGATTTTAGCCATGTTTCTGTTTATTTCTTCTGCCACGGCGCTTTGCTCTTCTGCAGCCGTCGCGATTTGTACATTGATACCATTAATTTCTTCTACTGATAAACTAATGTTATCTAGGTCGGTTACCACTAAGTTAATTTGAGAAGAAGCTTCTTCACAACTTGCTTTGGTGCCTTCCATTGTACTGGCTACGTTAGCGCCACTGGCTGTTAGTCTGTTAATGGTATTTTGGATTTCAGTAGTGCTTTCTTGTGTTCTAAAAGCCAGCGCTCTCACTTCATCTGCTACCACGGCAAAACCTCTACCATGTTCACCGGCTCTTGCTGCTTCAATAGCAGCGTTCAGAGCGAGTAGATTCGTCTGATCGGCTATTGAGCCAATAACACTCAGTACTTTAGCAATTTCAGATATTTGTAATCCCATTTCATTAATGTTTTGTGACACATTATCGACACTGGTGACTAATTGGCCAACTGTTTCAGTCGCGCCTCTAACAACTTCTTTTGATTGCTCTGCTTGCGTAGTGGTTCTACCTGTAAATTCAACAGCTTCGGTAGTGTTTCTTGCTACATCATGAGAGGTTGCACTCATTTCTTCTAAAGCAGTGACCGCTTGTTCTGTTTCAGATTTATGATGATTTAAGGTTTCTTTATTCTCTTCAGTTAAACCTTGTAGCCCAGTAATACTTGAACCAATACGGCTAGATGCTGCTGTAATATCTAACATCATGTTCTGTAAGTGTGCGATAAACGTATTAATGTTTTCTGATATTTGTCCTAAATCATCACGACTAGTGACAGGAAGACGATGTGTTAAGTCGCCATTACCATTTGCTAATTCTTGTACGGTTTTCTTAAGCGCAAGAACAGGTCTATAGGTGTAGCTCAGTAATAAGAAGATAATAAATGAACAAATAGCAATCAAAGCAACAGTCGTTATTAAAACAGTCATTAATGATTTTTGAACTTTACTGTAAATAACTGATTCATCTAATGATACTAACAGGTGCCAGTTGGTAGAGTCGTTTAGTTTGATAGTTTCAAAATAAGCGACTTTATGCACTCCAGCTAAAGTGTAAGAGATGCTACCTTGATCTTTACTATAAATATCACTTTTAAGTTTAGATAATTCAGGTGTATCAGATAAGCGAGTTTTACCTGCAATATCTTTATTATTGGTTGAGGCTAATGTTAATCCTGAACCTTCATATAGGCTGGCGGTTCCACTGTCAAACACGGTGTCATTAACCATGGTTTGAAGTCCGTCTAACTCAACGTCTGCTAGTAATACGCCTGCAATTTGATTATCACGGTAGAAAGGAGCTGAAATACTGATCATTAGCTTACCGGTACTACTGCCTGTATAAATATCAGTAATAATAGTTGAGCGTTTATTTTTAGCTTGTTTATACCAGCCACGTGAACGAGGATCATAACTTGATGCGTATTTACCTTTGTTGCTGTTATAAGCTATGCCGTTTTCGTACCCTACAATAATGGCCGATGCTTCAGTGGTTCGTTTCATCAGTTTTAAGTTGGTAATGATGTTTTGCTCATCAGCACTTTGAGAAAATAAGTCGGCAGTTGTGCTAATGCTTCTTGTTATTTTATCTACAAATTCGTGAATCTTATCGCTGTTATTTGAAACGCGAAGCATCGAATATCTATCAACGTTATTGATGGTCAGAGAAGACTGTTGTTTATATGAAATATAAGCCAGTGTTGCCATTGAGATTGTCAATAGCACGATAGCTGCAGACACTATGCGTCCTTTAAAATTAAGATACATTGTTGTAGTTTTCCATATAAGACATTGAATTTAAATAAATAATTATATACATTTTTATACGCTCTTTGTTTGATACTAATAAAGTCTTATAGGGACAAATGGATAAGTTGTTTTTACCTCTATAGGGTTAGTTAAATAATAGTGTTTATTCTTTATGATGTACATATTTAGCTGTTATTTTAAGCAAAATAAAGTGACCGTACGAGGTTTACTTTTTATATTAAGGACATAGAATTTTGACGAAAAGTGTTAATGCTGAAATAGTCGGATTAGGCGATAGCCAATTCACATTTGCTGTGTATATTGCTAATCAACCAGCCATGGAGGAGTACCAGTCATTAACACAATTAAAAGCGATTCAACATGGTGATATCTATGCCATTGGTCAAGCTTGTGGCAATGGTTGGCGTAAGGTGTTTAATGTTTTTGCGAAGTTATTGTATGCGTTGAATAAAAATGATTTTAATTTTTCTACTTTAGCGCCAACTTGGCAGCAATATCGGGATCAGTATTTATTACAAGCGAATAGTGGCACTGCCTTAATTTTTAGTCCACCCAGAGTAGCGTTTTCAAATAGGGAGCTCTCAAATTTAGATCTTTCAAGTCTGCAGCGCTCACATACGGATGAGGTTAAAACCGTGCATATCATTTGTGGCAGAACTTATGCGAAGCAATTAATTAACGAAGGAAAGTTAGCCACTAAATTATTGTGGTTAGATGAGGAGTTTGCGGTAGATGTACAACAAGGTGTGGTTGTTTGCCCTTATTTTGATTACAGACAATTATCTAATATAAAAATACAGCGACTATCGGCGATGCTGTCAGCCATGATGAAAGGTGAAGTAATCGATTTTAGTTTATAGTTTTCATTTATTACACTGAGATAAGGGTACTCATTTCATCAATCTAAGCACATCCATCACGTTTATTAGTTGATCGATAAGTTAAACATAATCGTATATTTAATAAACAAGCTATTAACCAATTTAATGATTGCTTCACATGGTTATGGCTTTTTTGTTACAGCGGATTGCACATTGGAAAGTTAAGCTTTACTCTAGGATTGAGTATTGTGGTTATTTAGGTTGATTAAATGACCCGTTTTACTGCTTAAAAATATGGCTAACACTATGCTTTTACAATGCTAATCACATAATAAGAACATTATGCGAACAATTTCAGTAACTTTATTAATGAAGACTAAACTAAAAAATGAGTGATCAAAATTCTCCAAAAACGGGAAATGAATCGGAAACAATCGAATCCCAAGAAACAAAATTAGTGCCGCCATCTATGTATAACGTTTTATTACATAATGATGATTATTCGCCAATGGATTTTGTTATTGATGTGCTGCAACGTTTTTTTCGACTAGATCATGAAGCAGCAACTGAAGTCATGCTTAATGTGCACTATAAAGGTGTCGGTGTTTGCGGTACATTTAGTGCAGAGATCGCAGAAACAAAAGTGATGCAAGTTATTCAATATGCAAAAGAAAATGAACACCCATTAAAATGTACGATGGAAAAAGAGAGTTAACCATAATCACGTTATTTTATTTTTACTCTCATAAGGAGTCTCCATGCTAGATAAACCTTTAGAACATAGCCTTGATTTAGCCTTCCGCATTGCCTACGAAAAAAGCAATGAATTTATGACATTAGAACATCTGTTATTAGCATTGTTAGAAAACGATGAAATAAAGAAAATTCTTTCAGCTTGTTCTGTGGATATCGTATCTCTTCACATTGAATTAAGTGAGTTTTTAGACACTAATCCTAGCCTTTCTGAAATTAAAAATGAGAAGTTAGAAGTCCAACCAACCATTGCCTTTGAACGTGTTTTACAGCGTGCTATTTTTCATGTGCAATCATCAGGGAAAACAGAAGTCAGTGCGTCAAATGTGCTGGTGGCTATTTTTAGTGAACAAGAATCTCAAGCTGCTTACTTCTTGAAAAAATCTAGTTTGTCACGTTTGGATGTTGTTAATTATATTTCTCATGGCATGGAAAAACACCCTGATTCTATTTCATTTCATGAACCAGAGCCTGTTGAAGCTAAAGTCGAAGAAAACGATGAAATGCCATTTACCGTCAACCTTAATGAACAGGTTATAGCGGGAAAAATAGATCCCTTAATTGGACGGGAAAAAGAACTTGAACGTTGCGTGCAAATCTTGTGTCGTCGCCGTAAAAATAATCCGTTGTTAGTAGGGGAATCTGGCGTTGGTAAGACTGCTATTGCTGAAGGGTTAGCTTATCAAATCGTTAATAATAATGTGCCTGATGTGATTGAAGATAATATTATCTACTCTCTGGATATGGGGGCGTTATTAGCTGGAACAAAATACCGTGGCGAGTTCGAACAACGTTTTAAAACGGTGCTCAACAAATTAAAAGATCAGAAAAATGCAATTTTATTTATTGATGAAATCCACACCATTATCGGTGCCGGTGCAGCAACGGGAGGTCAATTAGATGCGGCTAATCTTTTAAAACCATTATTAACTGGTGGTGAATTAAGGTGTATTGGCTCGACCACTTATAAAGAGTTTGGGCAAATATTTGAGAAAGAGCATGCGTTAGCACGACGCTTCCAAAAGATTGATGTATTGGAACCGTCAGTAAAAGAAACAAGCCAAATTCTATTAGGCTTACGTTCTCGTTATGAAGAACACCATAATATTCGTTATACCAATAAAGCATTGGTGGCGGCTGCTGAGCTAAGTGCTAAATATATTAATGATCGTCATTTACCTGATAAAGCGATTGACGTGATTGATGAAGCGGGCTCGCAAATGCGTTTGTTGCCGGTTAGTAAACGTAAGAAAACCATTGGTGTGTCTGAAATCGAAAGCATTATTGCTAAGATTGCACGTATTCCAGAGAAGTCGGTATCCAATACAGATAAAGATGCACTGGCTAAATTACATCAACGTCTGAAAATGACGGTATTTGGCCAAGATACAGCGATTGATGCCTTAACTGATGCAATACATTTAAATCGTTCAGGGTTATCTGACGAACTTAAACCGGTTGGTTCATTTTTGTTTGCTGGTCCAACGGGGGTTGGTAAAACAGAGGTCACTCAGCAACTAGCGAAAGCATTGGGAGTGGAGCTGTTACGTTTTGATATGTCTGAGTACATGGAAAAACATACGGTTTCTCGTTTGATTGGTGCCCCTCCTGGTTATGTTGGTTATGAGCAAGCTGGTTTGTTAACGGATGCGGTGGTTAAACATCCCTATTCTGTTGTGTTGTTAGATGAAATCGAAAAAGCGCATTCCGATGTGTATAACATTCTTCTGCAGGTTATGGATCACGCAACATTAACTGATAGTAATGGTCGTAAAGTTGATTTCAGAAATGTGATTCTTGTAATGACAACTAATGCAGGTGTTCAAGAAACAGTTAAACAAAGCATTGGTTTTAAAGAGCAGAAAGAGGGCGCTAAAGCGATGGATGAGATTAATAAAATATTCTCTCCTGAGTTTAGAAACCGTCTTGATAATATCATTTGGTTTAACCATTTAGACTTAAAAGTGATCAGCCAAGTCGTCGATAAGTTTATTGTACAGCTACAAGTACAGCTAGATAAAAAACAAGTGTCATTAGAAGTGGATAGTAATGCACGTGATTGGTTAGCTGAACATGGTTATGATAAAGCAATGGGCGCTCGACCAATGGGGCGTTTGATTCAAGAAAAACTGAAAAAACCATTAGCGAATGAAATACTATTTGGTGGTTTACAAAATGGCGGTAGTGTTAGCGTACTATTGAATGCTGCCGGTGATGGTATTGATTTTAAGTATGAGAAAAAATTAGAAATGAGTCGTTAGTATTGGGTTCTATTAAAGCGCCATATTCAAGGTTTTAGAGTTAAAGCGCTAAGCATTAGCGCTAAAATTTTAATGACACCAATAAAGTGAATATGGGGTTTTAATTGATTGATCTTATTTCTAATAAAATACCCTCAAAAATGGGTATAAAAAAACCAGCTGAGTTGCTGGTTTTTTTATGGCTAATAAAAGCCGAATTTTTTGTTACCGGCTAATTAACGAGCACGGAAAACAATGCGACCTTTTGATAAGTCGTAAGGTGTAAGCTGAACTGTCACTTTATCGCCAGTTAGAATACGGATATAGTTTTTACGCATTTTTCCTGAGATATGTGCAGTAACAACGTGACCGTTTTCTAATTCCACACGGAACATTGTATTAGGCAACGTATCTAAGATAGTGCCTTGCATTTCAATACTGTCTTCTTTTGCCATTGGCGATGGATCCTTTGTATAGGTAAGTAGTGCTAGTTTCAATCGGCGCATAATGCCAGAATAATTGGAAGTGGTAAAGGATTGTTGCTCATTAATCAAACTAAAAAGCTAATCAAATGCCGCCCATTGCTGGTTTATAAAGCGTTGATGTGGATTAAATTGGTTTTTGTAATTCATTTTTTGACAATTATGAATGTAATAACCTAAATATAAAAATTCTATTTTTTCTTGTTTAGCTAAATGAAGTTGCTGTAAAACCGCATATTTCCCTAATGAATGAGCTTGGTAATCAGGGTCATAAAAGCAATAAAAAGCACTCCACGCTGATGATGTCTCTGTTTTTAACTGATCAGTGACACTAACAGATATTAATTTATCATTATCATACACTTCGATAAAAATAATATCGCCCCAGCTACAGGCAATAAACGATTCAAACTGTTCTAAGCGAGCAGGGTACATGACGCCATCTTTATGTATTTGATTAATATAACGTTCATAAAGTGAATAATAGTTAGCTTTCGCTATTGTACTTTTTACTGTCGTAAAATGTTTATTTTTATTTACTAAACGTTTTTGACTTTTAGATAAAATAAAATGGTTACTTTTAATACGCAATGATTCACAGTTATTACAGTCAGGACAATGTGGGCGATAAACTTGATCGCCACTACGTCTAAATCCTATCGACATTAATGCAGGATAATTTTTTTGTGCATTATTTTCAGGATCGACTAACATAATTAACTGTTCTTCTTTATTTTCTAAATAAGAACAAGGGAAAGTCGCCGTAAGGCCAACACTCAGATCGGATGAATCGGACACGAATAACCTTTTTATTAATAGAAATGATATTATTTAATAGTTTTGTTACATGTTGTTGCATGGAAACAAACTTAAAAAGAGTGTATCGTAAATTTCATTGCTTTGTTATTGTAAATAAAAATTAACAACACTGTATTAAGTATTCTCTTTCAGTGTCTGGTTGCCAATCATTTTCTGGCAACTTCAAACTGCGTTTAACCACTTTTTTGATTATTAACCCCTATCTTAATTTGAGGCAATATGATTGTTCAACAAACTATCCAAGATAAACTAAAGCAACGTTTTAAAGCTGAATTTTTAACTGTAGAAAATGAAAGTCACAACCATTCTGTCCCTGCAAATTCTGAAACACATTTTAAAGTGACAATTGTTTGTGAAGAGTTTGAAGGCTTACGATTAATTATGCGTCATCGTTTGATTAATGATTTGCTTTCGGAAGAGCTAGCTGGCCCTGTACACGCGTTAGCTATGCATACTTATACACCGACACAATGGGCTGAAAAAAATCAGATTTCTCCTGATTCAGCGAAATGTTTAGGTGGTGGTAAAGGCTAGTATTTTTAAAGAGAGAAAATTCACAGTAAAGTAGGGTTATTAAAATGTTAATTGCATTTGTGAGCTTTGTTTTATTTTTTATTAAATTTGAACTTACTTCGGTTAGCTTTTCATTTGATATAGCAATTAACCCCTCTCTAATGTTAATATTTGTCAGAATTTTTTAGTGTACATGTTAATCGATTGTTAATTCCGATCTATTACATGCAATGTTTTATTGCCGAAAGGCATTTAACTTTCCTCCCGTAACTATAGTGCAAGAGAATATGATTACTATAAAAAAAGGACTGGATCTCCCCATCTCAGGAGCGCCAGAGCAAGTCATTCAAAATGGTCCCGCCATTTCTGAAGTTGCTATACTGGGTGAAGAATACGTTGGAATGCGTCCATCAATGGCTGTCAAAGTCGGCGATAGCGTAAAAAAAGGCCAAGTTCTATTTTCTGATAAGAAAAATGAAGGTGTGCATTTTACTGCTCCAGCGACTGGTATAGTTAAAGAAATAAACCGTGGTGCTAAACGTGTGCTGCAATCAGTTGTTATCTCAGTGCAAGGCAATGAAAGTGTGCAATTTGCTAAGTATGAGAGCAAGCAATTAGCAAGCCTTGAACGAAGCAAAGTGGTTGAAAACTTAGTCGAGTCTGGTACATGGACTGCATTCCGCACGCGTCCATTTAGTAAAATTCCTGCAATTGATGCAATACCAGCTTCTATTTTTGTAACGGCGATGGATACCAATCCATTAGCGGCAGACGCGACGGTTATCATTAATGAAAACCAGCAAGCTTTCACTGATGGATTAGCGGTGTTATCACAGCTAACTGACGGTAAAGTTTACGTCTGTAAAGGACAAGCTGCATTACCTACATCTGATGTAGCAAGCGTTGAAGAAAAAATCTTTGCGGGTGTTCATCCTGCTGGTTTAGCTGGAACACATATTCACTTTGTTGATCCTGTTTCTGCAACGAAACAAGTTTGGTCGATTAATTACCAAGATGTGATTGCATTTGGTCAATTATTCACAACGGGTGAAGTTTATAGCGATAAAGTTATTTCTATCGCAGGACCTGCTGTTTCAAAACCTCGTTTAGTTCGTACTAAAATTGGGGCTTCAATAACACAGCTAACCGCTGGTGAATTAATCGCAGGACAAGTTCGTGTGATTTCTGGATCAGTATTATGTGGTGTAACGGCTTCAGGCCCACACGCATTTTTAGGTCGCTACCATAATCAAGTGTCAGCACTAGTTGAAGGTTACGAGAAAGAGTTATTTGGCTGGGGAGCGCCTGGTTTAAATAAACATTCTGTCTCTCGTGTATTTTTATCTGCGTTAAATCGTGCGAAAAAATTTGCGTTCACTACCACTACTGGTGGTAGTAAGCGTGCGATGGTGCCAATCGGTCAATATGAACGAGTTATGCCATTAGATATTTTACCAACTGTATTATTACGTGATTTGATCGTAGGCGATACAGATGGTGCACAGACGTTAGGTTGCCTAGAATTAGATGAAGAAGATTTAGCACTATGTACTTATGCTTGCCCAGGCAAATATGAATACGGTTCAATCTTGCGCGAATGTCTAAGTAAAATTGAGAAGGAAGGCTAATAATGAGTCTTAAGAACTTAATTGAAAAAATGGAACCGCATTTCGAATCAGGGGGCCGTTATGAAAAATGGTACGCTCTGTATGAAGCTGCAGCAACATTTTTCTATACCCCTGGTTATGTGACCAAAGGAATTACTCACGTTCGCGATAGTATTGACCTTAAACGCATGATGATTTTTGTTTGGTTAGCAACGTTTCCTGCGATGTTTTACGGTATGTATAACACAGGTGTACAAGCTAATGATGCAATTGTAGCTGGTTACTCTGCAATAGAAAGCTGGCGAGTTGCATTATTAGATATGCTAGGTGTAACGCTAGGCTCTGGTGCAGGTATCTTCGATAACTTGTTATTCGGTGCTGTTTACTTCTTACCTATCTATGCAGTGACGTTTATTGTTGGTGGTTTCTGGGAAGTATTATTTGCGAGCGTACGTAAACATGAAGTAAATGAAGGTTTCTTTGTTTCTTCTGTATTATTTGCGTTAATCGTTCCAGCTACTATTCCATTATGGCAAGTTGCATTAGGTATTACGTTTGGTGTTGTTGTTGCTAAAGAAATCTTTGGTGGTACTGGCCGTAACTTCTTAAACCCTGCATTAGCTGGTCGTGCTTTCTTATTCTTTGCTTACCCTACTGATATTTCTGGTGATGCTGTTTGGACTGCCGTTGATGGTTTTTCTGGCGCAACATCGTTAAGTGTTATGTCTCAAGGTGGCCTAGACGCTGTACAAGCTAACTTATCTTGGATGGATGCTTTCATTGGTAATATGCAAGGTAGTGTAGGTGAAGTTTCTACGTTAGCTATTTTGATTGGTGGTGCCTTTATTGTCATTACGGGGATCGCTTCATGGCGGATTATTGCCGGGGTGATGATTGGTATGGTTGCAACTTCGTTGCTATTTAATGTGATTGGTAGTGATACTAACCATATGTTCCAACTACCTTGGTATTGGCATTTAGTAATGGGTGGTTTTGCCTTTGGTATGATCTTCATGGCAACTGACCCCGTATCAGCTTCATTTACTAATAAAGGTAAATGGTATTACGGCGGTTTGATCGGTTTAATGGTGGTATTAATTCGTGTTGTAAATCCAGCCTTCCCTGAAGGTATGATGTTAGCTATTTTATTCGCTAACTTATTTGCACCGTTATTCGATTACTTTGTGGTACAAGGCAATATTAAACGGAGGTTAGCGCGTAATGTCTAATCAACAGGAAACATTCGGCAAAACAATACTTGTTGTACTGGCGGTTTGTCTAGTCTGTTCAATTATTGTAGCTGGGGCGGCAGTTGGCTTACGTCCAATGCAAATCGAAAATAAAAAGATTGATAAGCAAAATAATATTCTTGCTGTTGCTGGCTTAACGACTGATAAAACAACGGCAGAGGTTTTTGCATCTAACATTCAAACTAAATTAGTTGATTTAGATACGGGTGAATTTGTAACCAATCTTAGCGCAAGTGAAATTGCTAAATACGATCAACGTAAAGCGTCAAAAGATCCAGAAACAAGTGTTAAATTAACACCTGACCAAAACGTCGCTAAAATTGGACGTCGTGCTAATTTAGCAACGGTTTACTTGGTATCTGATGATAATGGCGAATTACAACGTATCATTTTACCTATTCACGGTGCTGGTTTATGGTCAACAATGTATGCTTTTGTTGCTGTACAACCAGATGGCAATACAATTGATGCTATCACTTACTATGAGCAAGGTGAAACACCTGGACTAGGTGGTGAAGTTGAAAATCCTCGCTGGCGCGGACTGTTTGTTGGCAAAGAGTTATTTGATGCTGACGGCAACCCTGCTATTCAAATTGTTAAAGGACAAGCTACTGCTGGTTCTAAACATGAAATAGATGGGCTATCTGGCGCTACACTAACAAGCATTGGTGTAGAGCATACCTTCACTTTCTGGTTAGGTGAGCAAGGGTTTGGTCCATTTCTTAGCAAAGTTCGTGAAGGAGCGCTAAACAATGGCTAAATCAAGTGAATTAAAAGAAGTATTAACTTCTCCGATAGTAAGTAATAACCCTATTGCATTGCAAATCTTAGGTGTGTGTTCTGCTTTAGCGGTAACTGCAACATTACAAAATGCAGTGGTAATGACGTTAGCGGTGTTGTTTGTTACAGCGTTCTCTAACTTATTTATTTCGTCAATACGTAACTACATTCCTAACAGTGTGCGTATCATCGTACAGATGGCCATTATTGCCTCGTTAGTAATCGTGGTAGACCAAGCATTAAAAGCATTTGCTTTTGGTATTTCTAAACAGTTATCTGTTTATGTTGGTCTGATCATTACAAACTGTATTGTAATGGGACGTGCTGAAGCATTTGCAATGAAAAACAAGCCTTTCCCAAGCTTTATGGATGGTATAGGTAATGGTTTAGGTTACGGTCTAATTCTTGTTTTAGTGGGTGCTGTTCGTGAGCTGTTTGGTTCAGGTGCTTTATTCGGCATCGAAATCTTACCGTTGATCTCAAATGGCGGTTGGTACCAAAGTAATGGTTTATTATTACTTCCTCCTAGTGCCTTCTTTATTATTGGTGGCGTTATTTGGGCAATTCGAACAATTAAACCAGAACAAGTCGAGCCTAAGGAGTAATTTGAATGGAACATTATCTTAGTTTATTTGTGCGTTCTATTTTCATTGAAAATATGGCACTGGCTTTCTTCTTAGGCATGTGTACTTTCCTTGCTGTTTCTAAGAAAGTTAAAACATCAATGGGTCTTGGGGTAGCGGTAATCGTGGTATTAGGTATTTCAGTACCTGCTAACCAAATTATCTACTTTAACCTATTAGCACCTGGTGCGCTTGATTGGGCAGGTTTTCCTGACGCTGATTTAAGCTTCTTAGGCTTTATCACCTTCATTGGTGTTATTGCTGCGTTGGTACAAATTTTGGAAATGATATTAGATAAATATTTTCCTGCTTTGTATCAAGCACTTGGTATTTTCCTGCCTCTTATTACTGTTAACTGTGCCATCTTTGGTGGTGTTGCGTTTATGGTTCAACGTGAGTACAACTTACTTGAGTCAGCGGTTTATGGTGTAGGTAGTGGTATTGGTTGGACGCTAGCGATTGTTGCATTAGCAGGTATCCGCGAAAAAATGAAATACTCTGACGTACCAGATGGTTTACGTGGGTTAGGTATTACATTTATTACAGCGGGTCTAATGGCATTAGGTTTTATGTCATTTTCTGGTATCCAACTGTAATCGTTGCTGTTTTAGCGTAGATGAATTCGGGGGAATTTATTCCCTCTCAAAACAAGGAAAAAGTCGATGGAAATCTTTCTCGGCGTTGCCATGTTTACAATTATCGTTTTAGCGTTAGTCGTTATTATTTTATCGGCAAAAGCAAAACTTGTAAGCACGGGTGATATTACAATTTCTATTAATGATGATGCAGACAAAAGCATCAATACCCAAGCAGGCGGTAAGTTATTAGGTGCATTAGCGAATGCTGGTGTATTTGTTTCTTCTGCATGTGGCGGTGGTGGTACTTGTGGCCAGTGTCGTGTGAAAATCAAATCAGGTGGTGGTGATATTCTACCTACTGAGCTTGACCACATTACTAAACGTGAAGCAAAAGAAGGCGAACGTTTATCATGTCAGGTTAATGTTAAAGAAGACATGGTGATTGAATTACCAGAAGAAATCTTTGGCGTTAAAAAATGGGAATGTGAAGTTATCTCTAATGGTAACGAAGCTACTTTTATTAAAGAGCTTAAATTGCAAATTCCAGATGGTGAATCTGTACCGTTTAAAGCCGGTGGTTACATTCAAATTGAAGCTCCTGCTCACCATATCAAATATAAAGATTTTGATATTGAAGAACAGTACCGTGGCGATTGGGAACACTTTAAATTCTTTGATTTAGAATCTAAAGTTGACGAAGAAACTATTCGTGCATACTCAATGGCTAACTACCCTGGTGAAGAAGGTATTATTATGTTGAACGTGCGTATCGCTACGCCGCCTCCTCGTGATTTGTCTTTGCCATGTGGTAAAATGTCATCATTTATCTTTAGCTTAAAAGCGGGTGATAAAGTCACTATTTCTGGTCCATTTGGTGAGTTCTTTGCTAAAGAAACTGAAAATGAAATGGTCTTTGTTGGTGGTGGTGCTGGCATGGCGCCAATGCGTTCACATATCTTTGATCAATTCCGTCGTTTGAAAACAACGCGTAAAGCGAGTTTCTGGTATGGTGCGCGTTCTAAACGTGAAATGTTCTACGTAGAAGATTTTGATGCAATTGCTGCTGAAAATGAAAACTTTGAATGGCATGTTGCATTAAGTGATCCTCAACCTGAAGATGATTGGGATGGTTACACTGGGTTTATTCATAATGTATTATTTGAAAACTACCTTAAAGATCACGAAGCACCAGAAGACTGTGAGTTCTACATGTGTGGTCCTCCGGTGATGAATGCAGCGGTTATTGCTATGCTTAAAGATTTAGGTGTAGAAGACGAAAATATCTTACTTGATGACTTCGGCGGTTAACCCTGATGATTAAATCATCAATTAAATGGCTAGCCTTAATAGGGCTAGCCTTTTTTATTTCATCGTGCACTAAACCTGAACCGAAGCTGCTTCAAATTCAGGGGCAAACCATGGGGACTTATTATCAAGTCACTTATGTATTGTCTAGTGAACAGTCTAAAAACAAAGATTTATCAACTGAGTCATTGCAAGTTTTAATTGATCAAGAATTAGAATTAGTGAATGACCAAATGTCTACTTATCGCCCAAATTCTGAATTATCTTTATTCAATAAAAGTAAAGACTCTTTAGCAGTATCTGATGCAACGATTAAAGTGGTTAAAAAAGCGCTTGAGGTTTACCAACAGAGTAATGGAGCTTTCGATATAACGGTTGGTCCATTAGTTAACCTGTGGGGATTTGGCCCAGATAAAAAGCCTAATAAAGTACCTGATGCTAAATTAATTGAAAATACTAAACAAAAAATTGGTAGTCAATATCTATCGATTGAAGGTAATCGTTTAATTAAAAGTAAACCTGAATTGTATGTTGATTTGTCTTCTATCGCAAAAGGTTACGGTGTTGATGTCATTGCTGAATTTTTAACAAAGCAGGGCATTAAAAATTATCTAGTCGATATTGGTGGAGAGTTAAGTGCCAATGGTACTAAACCTAATGATACACCTTGGACATTAGCCGTAGAGCGTCCTGAGTTCGGTCAAAATGTACAACGCTTATTACATATTGGCGATAATGCAATTGCAACCTCGGGTGATTACCGTAATTACTTTGAGTCAGATGGTATTCGTTATTCACATACGATTGATCCTAAAACAGGACGTCCAATCAACCATAAGCTAGTCTCAGTTACGGTCATTGATAAAAGTAGTATGGTCGCAGATGCATTAGCAACCGCAATTACTGTATTAGGACCAGAAAATGGGTTAAAATTTGCAACTAAGCTTAAACAACCGGTCTTTTTATTGACCAAAAAAGATGATGGATTCATTGAGTCTTTCACTCCTGAGTTTGAAGAATTTTTTGCAGAGGAAAAGTGATGATCTATTTTATAGCTACGTTTGTTGTTTTTTTATTAGTTATTGTTGCAATGGCTATTGGTTATATCGTTAACCAAAAAACCATTGGCGGTAGCTGTGGTGGACTCGCTTCAGTAGGGATAGACAAAGAATGTGATTGTCCAGATCCGTGTGATAACCGTAAGAAAAAAGAAGCTGAAGAAGCGCGCTTACAGAAGCTACAAGCAGAAACCCGAATTATATAGCTCTTTACTCGCTAATAACCAAAGGTAGGCTTAAAGCCTACCTTTTTGCTTTCTGAAGCCATTTATCTAAAGAGTTAGCGAAGTTTTGTTTATCTTTATCGGAAAATTTGTTTGGACCACCACTTATTTGTCCTACACTCCGTAACTCCTCTGCTAGATTGCGCATTGCTAAACGTTGTCTTACATTATCTGCCGTGTATAACTCGCCTCGAGGGTTAAGTGCAATCACTCCTTTTTCGACAAGTTCTGCTGCAAGTGGGATATCCTGGGTAATAACAAGATCAGTTAATTCAACATGTTGGCTAATATAATTATCTGCAACATCAAAGCCTTGAGATACTTGAATTGTTTTAACTAGTGGTGTTCTTTTAACCGGAAGAGGGGAGTTCGCAACAAAAATAATTGCGGTTTTTGTTCTAGTACTTGCTCTTAATACCATCTCTCTTACTGCTACAGGGCAAGCGTCAGCATCGATCCAAATTTTCATATTTACCTCATCATTTTAAAGTCTAAATATAGCAAAAAACAACTTATTAATTAATCATTAAATTAAATGTTTAATTTAACTTGCTGATAATTAATGGTTTATTTTAAGCTTACTAATATATTTAACATTTTTTTTATATTTAGGTTAAATAGCTATTGACACCTTTTTAAACCTATATATAATAATTTTTAGCTTGAAAGTTCGTTTTATATTTATGTACTTTGTTCCGTATTAATGTACCGAATCCTATACATCATAAGTAATAGCAACACTTCTAGCCAACTGCCTTAATTTTTAAGGTTAATTACTCAAATTTATTAGGATATACACATGTCAACTACTACTGGTACAGTTAAATGGTTCAACGAATCTAAAGGTTTTGGTTTCATCGAGCAAGAAAACGGTCCTGACGTTTTCGCACATTTCTCTGCTATCGCAAGCACTGGTTTTAAAACTCTTGCTGAAGGCCAAAAAGTACAGTTTACTGTAACTCAAGGTCAAAAAGGTCCTCAAGCAGAAAACATCGTAGCTCTTTAATATTGCTTCGATGAGCATTTATTGCTCATTCTGATTGAAAAAAAGGTAGGTTAATGACTTGCCTTTTTTTATGTCTGAAACAAAATTGAAATAAATAAACCTTTAATTCAATTCAATTACAACATCAAAATAATTACAGCATCAATTCAATTACAACATCTATTTAATTACAGCATTAAAAAAATTAACATCTTTTCATTAACTCTCGTTTAAAACTCTCTCATATTAATACTTTATTATACTTTTAACCTTAGTACAGCAGTTTCGTTTTTAATTAAAATTAGACAATCAATTAATTAAAAAGCTTAGTAGAACTAGAACTAAGAGTCTTTAATATATGCATTCTTTTTTAATTGTAGTGCCTTCAAATAGGGTATTTAGCATTCTCCAGTAATACTAATCCTACTAATCCTACTAATCCTACTAATCCCACTAATTAACTGATCTATTTTACTTGTTAAAATAACTCATTGCTTCGTTAGATGTTTAGTAAAGTGAACAATCATTAAAGTATTCACATCTTTTGGTTAATTCTCCGATAGACGATTAACAAAGTTAATCTTTGAAAGGGTCAATTTACGCCTTGAATTGAACTGTTTTTTCAACACAAAATTTAGATAACATATTTAATATAATTGGTATAAATGTCTGCGTATTAGTGTTGATCAAAACACAAGATAGGCAGAAGCTGACAAGTTTAGGCTTGCCATGCAATTTAGCCGTTGATAACTAAATACGTGTCACTGTGCGTTTTTCAAATGGTAATATCACTGTAAAGATACTGCCATGACCAATTTCACTAGATACTTTAATTTCACCCTTATGTTGATGAATAATTGAATAGCTAATTGATAAACCTAATCCTGTACCTTTTCCTAATGGTTTAGTGGTATAAAAAGGTGTGAAAATATCGTTAACTTTATTGGGATCTATACCTGTCCCTGAGTCTGAAACTTGAATATATAAATTATGATCTTGTACATGGGCCTTAAAGAACACAACTTTCTTCTCAGAGGTTTCTACTGAATCTCTGGCATTTATTAATAGGTTAATGAGTACTTGTTCTATTTGTGTCTTATTACAGAATAATAATGGCAATGAAGGGGGGATGACTTGCCTTAATTCGACTTGATCTTGTTTATATTGGTTGATAACAATTGAAATAACATTGTTAAAAATATCATTTGGATTTTCTTTCTGATAGTTATCAAGTTCGCTATCTCGTCCAAAACTTCCTACTTGCTTAACAATTTTCTCGATACGTTCACTTTGAGTCATAATCGCTTTAAAGCTATTTTCAACTAAATGATAATTTCCACTACCCAAGTTATCCATACACATATCTGTATGGATACAGATGACTTGTAAAGGTTGGTTTATTTCATGCGCGATGCCAGCTGCAATCTCACCCAATGAAGCCAATTTATTTGATTGAATGAGTTTAGCTTGGCTACTTTTACATTCATCATCTACACGTTTTAATTGGTCGTTATTATCAATATCTTTTTTATACAAGGCAATATTCAGTGTTAATAGCTTTACAGAGATTGCGGCAAGAAAAGAAATTAAGATCGTTAAAATTATAAATAAATCTTTTTCGTGTGGAGAGGTAATCGACCAGATCATCAACTCCCAGTTTTGACCATAAATAGATAAAGTAAATTGCTCTGTTATTTTATTAATATGCATCTTCTCAGGTAAAAAGCTGAACAGAGGAATACCATTTTCAGATAATGCAAAATAGTTGGTTATTTGATAAGTATCTAGTTTGTAACGTAATAACTTATTTATATTTAAGGGAGCTTCAACATAGGCAATTAATACCTCATCTATCACAATTGGGAATTGTAGATTTAGCTCCATCTCCATTTCATTGTCTGGTGAATATGAAGCACGACTGGCATAAATAAAAGATGAGATAACTTCTGCACTATCCATTGGTAAATGGTTACGAGCGCGTAATTGCCTTTTCCTTGCCATTTCACTGTCTGATGTTATTAAAGCATGGTCGGGCAAATCAAACTGCGCTTCTGCTATTAATGGGAATAGTTTTATTGTTTTTATGAATTGATTGATACGTATTAAAGCATCGCTATCAGCCTGCCAATTTTTATTAATATCATCAATAGAGTGCCAACGATTAACTAATAATTGGATCTGTTCTGCGTGATTTTCAATACTGTCTCTAATATTAAAACTGATTGTTTTAACATCGGTTTTAATGTTTTCTTGTTGTAGTAATTTTTCTTCTTGAGTTAATTGAATTGAAATTAAATATGAAATAGTTAACCCAATTGCAAAAACCAAAATACTATAAATATTTGATTTCAATTTATTTCCTTAATACACCTAATGCTAAATCCATCTAGATTAGGCATAATACGTTAAATTTACGACATTTTAGATCAAAGCGATCATTATTGAGAATAAAAGCAAGGAATTTAAATGACAGCGTTAGGTTTTACGACAAAAATAGTGCATTCAGATCATAAACTAGGTCTAGAAGCTGGTGCTGTCCATGCACCAATCCATAATTCTGTGCCATTTGGCTTTGAAGATGTACAAGGTCTGATTGATGTGTTCCAAGGCCAGCCAGGACATGCTTATGCACGTTCTTCAACACCCACTTTGGATGCATTGTGTAAAAAAATTCAAAAAATGGATAATGGTGTTGCAACAGCTGTTTTTTCTTCGGGCATGTCTGCAATAGTTGCTACATTTCTAACATTATTAAAATCTGGCGACCATCTTATTTGTAGTCGTTTTCTTTTTGGTAACACAACCTCTTTATTAACAACCTTACAAGGTTATGATATTGATGTAACGTTAGTTGATGCAACGGATATTAATGAAGTTACTGCTGCATTGAAACCAAATACAAAAATGGTTTTCGTAGAAACAATTGCAAACCCAGTTACACAAGTTAGTGCGTTAGTTGAAATCGGTGATTTCTGTGAACAAAAAGGTTTAGTTTACGTTATCGATAACACCATTACATCAAGTTACTTATTTGATGCTAGAACCGTTAAAGCAAGTTTGATTACCACTTCATTGTCTAAGTATGTTGCAGGTCACGGTAATGCAATGGGAGGCTCGGTAACTGATACGGGGTTATTCAATTGGGAAAACTATCCAAATATCTATGAGGGTTACCGTAAAGGTGATAGCAAGATGTGGGGAATTAGCCAAATCAAGAAAAAAGGCCTGCGTGATATGGGGGCTTGTTTAAGCTCTCAAGGTGCACATCTTATTTCTGTTGGTAGTGAGACAATGGAATTACGTATGGAGCGTCAAGCGGTTAACACTATGGCGTTAGCTGAGTTATTACATGGGCATCCTAAAATAGCAAAAGTTTATTACCCTGGTTTAGCTGATCATCCTCAACATGAACGAGCTAAACAACTTTTCAGTGGTTTTGGTGCACTATTAAGTTTTGATTTAATTGAAGGTATTGATTGTTGTGAATTTTTAAATAAATTAAATCTAGTGATCAGTGCAACGCATTTAGGCGATAACCGAACCTTAGCATTGCCTGTTGCACCTACAATTTATTTCGAAATGGGTTTACAGCTACGTCAAGAGATGGGAATTAGCGAAAATATGATCCGTTGTTCGATTGGAATTGAAAATACTGTAGATTTGATTGCTGATTTTGAGCAAGCCTTAGCTTAAGTTGAGGAGTAGAAAAAGAGGCTGGATGTCTCTTTTTCTTTGTTGCCATGTTTAAATATTTAATTGTTATCACTTTATCTTGTTTGTGCGCGTCTACATACGCTGAAACCTCTGATGTTGTTAAAAAGAACATAGAGTTAAAAGCGCTGGGGAATACATTAGCAAATTATGATATGTGCAAGTCACTAGCAACTCAATCTGGTGATAAAGTGATGGCATATTATTATGATGAAATGCATCGACTAGCGATGACAGAAACAAAGTTAGGCAGCGAAGTTGATAAGCAGCTACAAGTTGAAATAATTGAAGATGAATACTATAAGGCATTCTCCATCCTCAAAAAAATAAACAGTGCTGGTTTATACCAGCTCTGTTTAAATAGATTCGATTCAGTTTCTCGCCAGTATTATACGACTAAATTATCGGCTAAATTAGAGCAAGCTCAGTTAGAAAAAAACAAGCGAGAAAAGTCTGAGTTAGAATAGCCTCTTTTAAAAACTAAATCTAAACCCAACTTATTAATCTTCTACCTTACCCCAAACGACTGCAGGATCAGCCATTTCAGAGGTTTCTTCAGTTTTTACTGGCGCTTTTTTAGTTGCTTTCTTCTCTTTAATAATCGGTTTAGCTTCTGCTTCTGTTGTTTCTTCAGCATCTTTTTTAGCTTCTGCTTTTTTAACTCGTATTAAATTACCTGCTAACTTGTAACCATTCAGCTGTTTAATTGCCGCTTTTGCTTCGCCTACTTTTGGCATCTCTACAAAAGCAAAACCTTTTGATGAACCTGTATCTTTGTCTAAAACAAGGTTACAAGATTGAACATTGCCGTGCTCTTTAAATAAAGTCAGTAACTTTTCTTCTGTGGTTGCTTTTGCAAGGTTGCGTACTAATAATTTCATTGGAACTCACTTAATTAAATAATTTTTATTATTTTAACAGGAAGTGAAATCGATTGCTGTTTAAAGCGTAACGAATTAATAAATACATAAACCTAAATGGAATAATTAGATAAAAATAAACAATCTATTCGATACTCATGAAAAATTGGAATATATTGATTTCCTTTCTTTTGCTCATGGCAAAATGATACCAGTGCTATATTCTCGCCATTCATTATTACTAAGGAAAAAGAATGGAAATCTCATTTGAGATCATGGCGTTATTGGTAGCTGTAGCGACATTAGCGGGATTTATTGATGCCATGGCTGGCGGAGGAGGGTTATTAACCGTTCCAGCATTACTAGCAGCAGGTATTCCGCCTGCTCAAGCTTTAGCGACCAATAAATTGCAAAGCTCTTTTGGTAGTTTTTCAGCTAGTTGGTATTTCATTCGTACGGGCACAGTACAACTAAAAACAATGTGGTTATCGATTGCTTGTACTTTTGTTGGCGCAGGAATAGGGGCAGAAGTAGTACAACATGTTAAAGCAGACGTTTTAATGAGTATTATCCCTATTATCTTAATTGCAATCTCAAGCTACTTTCTTTTTTCATCATCAATTACACCGCATCCAGATGATAAACCTAAACTGTCAGAAGCTGCATTTGCTTTTGTCATTGGTGGAAGTGTTGGCTTTTACGATGGCTTTCTAGGTCCTGGTACAGGTTCTATTTTCACTGTCTGTTTTGTTGCATTAGGCCGTTATGGTTTAGTGGCTGCAACTGCACGCACTAAAGTATTAAATTTCACTTCAAATATTGCAGCGCTAACTTTTTTTATTTTCGCTGGGTTACCCATTTGGGAGCTAGGGTTAACAATGGCTGTTGGTGGTTTTATTGGTGCTCGAATGGGCGCTAGAGTCGTGTTAGGCAAAGGCCAAAAAATTATTCGGCCTTTAGTGATCGTTATGTCGATGACGATGGCTATTAAACTGCTTTGGGAACAGCATTCTCAATGGCTACAAGCAATTTTTTAACGCGTTCGTTATGGTAAGTGTTAGGACGTAAACATAAATGTACCGGGCGAAATAAGGGCTGTAACTGTGCAAAACTAAAGCAATATTGTGTTTCTATCTTTAACGCTTTAACAATTGAAAGCGGTACTAAAGCAGGAGCTATTCCGCCCAGAGCTAGTTGTGCTGAGGCTGTGTAAGAATCCATTTCCATTAAAGGTTCAATGCCCAGTTGAGATAGAATATCTAGTTGGTATCGATTAGCTGGGTTTGATAAATCATTAGTTAATACTTGATTGGGTAATGTTTGTAAGGGGAATTGACTAACCAACACAAAAGGTTCTTTCCAAAGAAAAATAGCTTTTAGACCATGATGAGGAGGTAAATGCCCAGCACAAAAGCCGATAGTCGCTTTACCTGATTGTACTTTTTCAATTATTCTGGGCGTATGATCGGTACTGATTCTGATGGCATTGTCATGTTTGAAATACTCCCCCATCATAGTTGAAAGGTAGCCCGCCACTAAGGTTTCTGAACAATTAAGGGAAATTATGGTGTTATCTAATAATGCATGTTGCTCATAAATTTGACCTTGCAGTTCTTGAAAAGTCGGGCCAATAGTTGCGATTAGCTCATTTGCAGCAGGGGTTAAACGGACATGGCGTCCATCGGGGACAATAAGCTTTTTCCCTAGTTTCTTTTCTAATAAGGCAATGCGTTTACTGACCGCTGATTGGCTAATATAAAGCTGACTGCCCACTTTACTCATGGTTTTTTCATGGCTAAGTGCCAATAACGTTTCAATGCCTTCCAATAACATAGTATGTTGTTAGCCTTGTATTTAAGTAAATTTTTAGAGAATCTAATGTTTTAAAATATCATTTTTACAATATAGTTTTTTACAATATAGCATTGATGCTAAATAGGAATAGATAAAGTTTTAGCGCTAAAAAAGTGCGATTTTATAAATTAATACTAATAAATAGCAATGAAGTTTAATAAGTATCCCGTAGGTGCTTAGCTAACGAGATAATTGATTCTAAAAACTAACTTAGTAAAGCTTTACGATGATTATTTGAACGTTTAGATTATGTTGTATCAGCTTTTAATTGTTAAGGATTTATTATGGTTTCCGGCTATAGCATTAGTTCAAATCCAAAAGAAATGGATTTATCTGTAATACACGGTTACCTTTCGAGTTCCTATTGGGCCAAAGGTATACCGTTGCAAGTGATGGAAAAAGCGGTCAATAATTCATTATGTTTTGGTGTGTTTACGAATACAGGAGAGCAAGTTGCTTTTGCTCGCATGATCACTGATTACGCTACCTCTGCCTATTTAGCTGATGTGTTTGTTTTAGAAAAACATAGAGGCAAGGGGATAAGTAAATGGTTAGTGAAAACGATTATAGAATATCCTGATTTGCAAGGGCTAAGAAGAATGTTGCTTGCGACTAGTGATGCGCATGGTCTTTATCAACAATTTGGTTTTACACCTTTAAACTCTCCAGAGCTTTTCATGGAACTACATCAACCAGATGTTTATTTAAAGGTTAAGTAGATAAATAGCATTATGGCATTTGATAGAGGGTTGAAAGAGAGACTTTATAAGCACTTTATTGAACGACATGATCTTAATTTACCGTAAATAAAGTGTTCGGATATTTAGGTTTTTTACTCTCGGGGCACATATGTTGTGCCATTATTGAAGATAAATTGTTAGCGCGTGTTGGTGCTGTAAATTATACTTCTTGCTTAGCTAGGCCTGATACTACTGAAATGGGCTTTACAGGCAAACCGATTAAAACCATGGTTTATGTTTGGCTTAATGGATTTGATAGCAATGACGACTTAGTTGATTAAATATGTATGTTAATTTTGTCGACACTTTAGCGTCTAAAGAATAAAAAGCTTTAACCTATAAAGAAAAGTTTGAAAAGTTTGAAATTAATAGGTTAACTTGAATTTTTAATGCATATTTAACAAATACTTATTTTATATAAACACTTATCTTAAATAAATAAAACAGAGATATTATGGAAGCTTTTGGTGTTATTAATTATGTCACTTATTTTATCGGTGCTTTATTCGTTATCCTATTACCTGGGCCTAATTCATTATATGTATTAGCACTTTCAGCACAGCAAGGTCGTCGCGTTGGATGGGCAGCTGTTGCTGCAGTTTTAATTGGTGATTCATTATTGATTTTAGCAACGGCTTTAGGCGCTGTGACTATTCTTACAACTTACCCAGCGATTTTTATGTTTATAAAATATGCTGGTGCAGGTTATTTGATTTACATTGGTTATAATTTAATTACAGGTGCGATAAAGTCATGGCGTCAGTTAGACGATAAAAATTTACAATCAGTCATAAAAATAAAAAAGACTACTGGCATACAAGCTTTTCGAAAAGCATTACTTGTTAGTTTATTAAATCCAAAAGCGATTTTATTTTTCCTTTCCTTCTTTGCTCAGTTTGTTGACCCAAGCTACCCTCAACCTGCGATCCCATTTTTGATTCTGGCATTAACTATTCAAACATTTAGTTTAATTTATCTAGCTGTATTAATTTATGCTGGTTCAACATTAGCCGAAAGTTTTAGAAAACGTAAAAAAGTAAGTGCTGTTTCTGGGGGGAGTGTTGGTATTGGCTTTGTTGGTTTTGCGGTAAAACTTGCATTAGCCAGTGCCAGCTAGTAAAGGCTGAGCTTTTAAATGACAATGCTTATTTAAATGCTATTGAGGCAGAAGTTTATAATAGGAAATGAATTAATTAACTCAATTTGCTATAGTTCTGCCAAATTTATAAATCACTCATTTCGTAGAAAAACTATTGTGTGCATATTTGTGTACATATAAAGAGAAAACTAAATATGGCAGACGCTAAATTCCTAGAAGCAGTCAACTCTAGACGTACATTCGCAATCATATCTCATCCTGATGCGGGTAAAACAACAATCACTGAAAAAGTACTTTTATTCGGGAACGCATTACAAAAAGCCGGTACTGTAAAAGGTAAAAAATCTGGTCAACATGCAAAATCTGACTGGATGGAAATGGAAAAAGATCGTGGTATTTCTATCACCACTTCTGTAATGCAATTTCCATATAAACATGGTTTAGTGAATCTGTTAGATACACCTGGACATGAAGACTTCTCGGAAGATACTTACCGTACGTTAACGGCCGTTGACTCATGTTTAATGGTTATTGATGCTGCAAAAGGTGTAGAGCAACGTACTATTAAATTAATGGAAGTAACACGTTTACGTGATACTCCTATTATTACCTTCATGAACAAATGTGACCGTGATACACGTGATCCAGTAGATTTGATGGATGAAGTGGAAGACGTACTGAACATTGCTTGTGCACCAATTACTTGGCCAATCGGCATGGGTAAAGAATTTAAAGGTGTTTATCATCTCTTGCGTGATGAAGTGATTTTATACGAATCAGGTCAAGGGCATACCATTCAAGATGTTCGTATCATCAAAGGGTTAGATAATCCAGAAGTCGATAAAGCACTGCCCAATCACGCTGATGATTTACGTGAAGAAATGGAGCTAGTGTTAGGGGCTTCTAATGAATTTGACCAAGAGTTGTTTTTAGCGGGTGAATTGACGCCGGTTTATTTTGGGACCGCGTTAGGTAACTTTGGTGTTGACCATGTATTAGATGGTTTAGTTGAATGGGCACCAAAACCACTACCAAGAGCAACAGTGCAACGTGTTGTTGAACCAACGGAAGAAACATTCTCTGGTTTCATCTTTAAAATTCAAGCGAATATGGACCCAAAACATCGTGACCGTATTGCCTTTATGCGAGTGTGTTCTGGTAAGTATGAAAAAGGCATGAAGATGCATCATGTTCGTACTGGTAAATTGGTTAGTATTTCCGATGCGGTCACCTTTATGGCCGGTGATCGTACTGCTTCTGAAGAGTCATTTTCTGGCGATATTATCGGTTTACATAACCATGGTACCATTCAGATAGGTGACACCTTTACTACCGGTGAAGATCTTAAATTCACAGGTATTCCTAACTTTGCACCAGAAATGTTCCGTCGTATTCGTTTGAAAGATCCTCTAAAACAAAAACAATTGTTGAAAGGATTAATGCAACTATCTGAAGAGGGTGCGGTACAGGTCTTCCGTCCATTACGTAGCAATGATTTAATCGTTGGAGCGGTTGGTGTACTTCAGTTTGAAGTGGTTGTACAACGTTTGAAATCTGAATATAAAGTAGATGCAATTTATGAAGGTATTAGTGTTGCTACCGCTTTATGGGTTGATTGTGAAAACCCTATCAAAATGGCAGAGTTTGAGAAAAAAGCCTTTGATAACCTAGCATTAGATGGCAGTAATAACTTAACGTATGTTGCCCCTACTATGGTTAATTTAAACTTAGCTATTGAACGTTACCCTGATGTTCGTTTCCGTAAAACTCGTGAACATTAAGAGTGATTGTTTGGTAATTAACAACCGTTTTGTCTAATTAAAAGACATATATAAATGGATATTAAAGCGTCTACGGGCGCTTTTTTTATAGCTGTTATTTAGTCTAAACATCATTAACTAGTTTCGTTAATAATGTTTAGATTCATCATGGTTCTATAACCACTTTAGTCTCGCTCTGTAAATTCAACTTTATTAGTTTTAGTAAGAGGTTATGTATGTTTATTGATAGTCATTGTCATTTTAATTTTGATTGCTTCAAAGCAGATCACGATAACTTACTTTCAGCGCTTAGTGATACAAATATCAATAAGCTGATTATTCCAGGAACCGATGCTAAACGTTGGCCTGAAATCATAGACCTTGTCGAAAAAAAGACGGTTGTAAAAGAATACAAACAAACACTTTATTTTGCTTTAGGGATCCATCCTCATTTTTTAGCTGACTTTGAAGATAATCACTTAGTGCAACTGAAAGAGTTATTAATTAACTCCCTTAAACAATCAAATAACCGATGTGTTGCATTAGGTGAAATTGGTCTGGATAAATTAATTGATACTGAGCTAGCGACACAGGAAAGAGTGTTTTTAGCACAATTAGCTATAGCGGAATGCCTGAATTTACCTGTTATTTTGCATGTGGTTAAAACCCAGTCTCGGGTTTTACAATTACTAAAAGAAACCAAATTTAGTCACGGTGGGGTTTATCATGCCTTTTCAGGAAGTGAAGAAATTGCCAATGAATTTATTAAATTAGGTTTTAAATTGGGTATTGGCGGTGTTATTACGTACCCGAGCGCAAATAAAACACGCAATGCTTTAAGTAAATTACCATTAACAAGTATCGTATTAGAAACTGATGCCCCCGATATGCCTATTTATCAGCAATCAACCTCTCATAATTCACCTTTAAATTTAAAAATTATTTTTGAATCGCTATGTGAAATAAGAAAAGAATCCTCAACAGTTGTCGCACAACAAATTTATTCAAATACAAAAAGCATTTTTTCTATAATCAATGACTAATGTAAGTAAGTAGCGTAAAATAGGCGCTTTTGTAAATACAGTTAGTGAAACATTGTTTCCAGAATAAGGTGATGGTTAATGACTCAATATCCAATGACAGCAAAAGGCGCTGGTATTTTACGTGCTGAATTAGAGCAGTTAAAAACAGTAAAGCGTCCTGAGATTGTACATGCTATTGCAGAAGCTCGTGAACATGGCGATTTAAAAGAAAATGCTGAATACCATGCCGCCCGTGAACAGCAAGGATTTTGTGAAGGTCGAATTCAAGATATCGAAGCAAAATTATCAAATGCACAAATTATCGATGTCAGCAAAATTGCAAATAACGGTAAAGTAATCTTTGGTTCAACGGTAACAATTGTTAATGCTGAAACAGATGAAGAAGTAAGCTACCAAATTGTAGGCGATGATGAATCTGATATTAAAAACAATCTTATTTCAATTAACTCACCGATTGCTCGTGGTTTGATTGGGAAGAAATTAGATGATGAAATTTCAATTACAACACCGGGCGGTGTGATTGATTACGATATCATTAAAGTAGAATATGTTTGTTAATTTGATTCATCCCTTAAGTTATTTTCGCGGTATAACCTGTCAAAATAAAATAGGGCAATAAAAAGCCCAGATAAACTGGGCTTTTTATTGGTAAAAAAATAAGATTAAAACGTAAAATTATTTACGTGGTAATTCTATTTTTTTAGCTTCACTTGGACGATATAAAACAACAATATGTCCAATTTTTGCAATCGCTAACGCTTCAGTTTCACGTACAATTGCATCAATGATAAGTTGTTTAGTGTCACGATCATCGGTCGCAATTTTTACTTTAATTAATTCATGGTGACTAATAGCGTTTTCTATCTCAGCTAATACGCCTTCGGTTAAGCCATTTTGTCCCAGTAATACAACTGGTTTTAAGGGATGAGCTAAACCTTTTAAAAATTGTTTCTGTTTGTTTGATAATTTCATGCAAATATCTTTCATTAAGGGTTGAAAACAGTTCATTCTACCCTTAAATATTAACCTTTACTATTTAGATTATTATTTATCCTAATATTCGCTCACTAAGGAAGTCATTGTGGCAAAACCAGACAGTACAAATCGTCTTAAAAAAAGTGCATCAGGCAGTTCTAAACGGTGGATGCATGAGCATGTAAACGATTTCTATGTGAAAGAAGCAAACAAACAAGGGTTACGATCTCGTGCTGTTTTTAAATTAGATGAAATAAACGGTAAAGATAAACTAATACGCTCAGGCATGACGGTAGTCGATTTAGGCGCTGCGCCTGGAAGTTGGTCGCAATGGGCAGTTGAGAAGGTAGGGTTGAAAGGCAAAGTAATTGCTTGTGACATTTTACCAATGGATTCGATTGCTGGTGTTGATTTTTTACAAGGTGACTTCCGAGAAGAGGTGGTCCTTAATGCATTGCTTCAACGTATTGGTGATAACAAAGTTGATGTTGTTTTATCAGATATGGCGCCCAATATGAGCGGAAATACTGGTATTGATCAACCTAAGTCAATGTATTTAGTTGAGTTGGCATTAGATATGTGTCGTGATGTGCTTGTTAAAGACGGTAGCTTTATTGTTAAAGTCTTTATGGGAGCTGAATACGAGTCATTTATCAATGAGGTACGAAAATTATTCAAATCAGTTAAAACTAGAAAACCCGATTCTTCAAGAGCGAGATCTCGAGAGGTTTATTTAGTGGCGACTGGTTTTAAACTGTAGTAATCTGCTTTATCATTATATTCTTTTAATTTTTAACATGAGGTTTACATCTTGAACGATATGGCAAAAAACCTGATATTGTGGTTAGTCATCGCAGTAGTCTTAATGTCTTTATTCCAAGGCTTTGGATCAGACGATACCAATAAATCACAAATCGACTACACCAGTTTTAATAAAGAAGTAAGCCAAGGACTGATTCAACAAGTACAAATTAATGGCCAAGAAATTAAAGGTTTAAAAAGTAATCAAACTCCGTTTGTTACCTATATCCCTGCGCCTGATTTAGACTTGGTAAATTACCTTATTAAAAACGACGTAAAAGTTGAAGGCACACCACCTGAAGAAACAAGCTTCTTAGCGTCTATTTTTGTGTCATGGTTCCCAATGCTGTTATTAATCGGTGTTTGGATCTTTTTCATGCGTAATATGCAAGGCGGCGGAAAAGGCGGCGCTATGTCATTTGGTAAGAGTAAAGCCAAATTGATGAGTGAAGACCAAATTAAAACAACGTTTGCTGATGTTGCTGGTTGTGATGAAGCAAAAGAAGATGTTGTTGAATTAGTTGAATATTTAAAAGATTCAAGTAAATTCCAAAAATTAGGTGGTCGAATTCCAACGGGTATTTTATTGGTTGGTCCTCCTGGTACGGGTAAAACACTACTCGCTAAAGCGATTGCTGGTGAAGCTAAAGTCCCATTCTTCTCAATTTCAGGTTCTGACTTTGTTGAAATGTTTGTTGGTGTTGGTGCTTCTCGTGTTCGTGATATGTTTGAACAAGCTAAAAAATCAGCGCCTTGTATCATCTTTATCGATGAAATCGATGCCGTAGGTCGTGCTCGTGGCGCCGGTATGGGTGGCGGTAACGATGAACGTGAACAAACATTAAACCAAATGTTAGTTGAAATGGATGGTTTTGAAGGTAATGAGGGTATCATCGTTATTGCTGCGACTAACCGTCCAGATGTACTAGATGCTGCATTGTTACGTCCTGGCCGTTTTGACCGTCAAGTTGTTGTTGGTTTACCAGATGTACGTGGACGTGAACAGATACTAAAAGTGCACATGCGTAAGATTCCACTGGAAGACGACGTTAAAGCAATGGTATTAGCACGTGGTACGCCAGGTTTCTCTGGTGCTGACTTAGCTAACTTAGTTAATGAAGCTGCATTGTTTGCTGCACGTGGCAATAAACGTACCGTATCAAAAGAAGATTTTGAGCAAGCACGTGACAAAATATTAATGGGATCTGAGCGCCGTAGTCTAGTGATGACGGTTAAAGATAAAGAATCGACTGCTTACCATGAAGCGGGACATGCAATTGTGGCTAAGTTAGTGCCTCAACATCACCCAATCCATAAAGTAACGATTATTCCACGCGGACGTGCGTTAGGTGTGACTCAATTCTTACCTGAAGGCGATCAAATCTCACAAAATAAAGATGAGTTGGAAAGTAGTATTTCAGTTGCTTATGGTGGCCGTATTGCTGAAGAGCTTATTTATGGTACACAAAAAGTATCAACAGGGGCTTCGCAAGATATCAAGCAAGCTTCTGCTATTGCTCGTGCAATGGTTACTGAATGGGGTTTCTCTGAAAAGTTAGGTCCTATTTTATTAACTGGTGAGCAAGGTAGTTTACGTTCTAATGTAGTTTCTCATGAAACGGGTAAAATCATTGATGATGAAGTAAAAGTTTTCATTGATACTAACTACAAACGTGCTTATAAGTTATTAACAGATAACATCGATATTTTGCATGCAATGAAAGAAGCATTAATGAAATACGAAACAATTGATGCGTTACAAGTCGATGATTTAATGGCTCGGGTTACTGTTCGTCCTCCTAGTGATTGGGTAGATGATAAAGAGTCTGAAATAGTTAAAGCGACTATATCATCAACAGAAGAAGCTGAAGCTGATAAGGTCGATACTGAAAAATCTTCAGAGAAGACTGTTGTTGAAAGTAAAGAAGAAGTCGCTAGTGATGTTGAAGTTGATGAGACAGAAACAAAAGCACCAACTACAACTGAAGAAGATAAAAGCGATAAGTAATTAAAGCGATAATTAATATTAATTAAATTGTTTTAACTGAATACAAAAAACCTAAGCTTGCTTAGGTTTTTTTATCACTTTATTTTCTCCCATCTAATACCACTAAAAGCGTGAAGTAATGATCTTAACTAGCCATAATAAAAAACTTAATCTCGACCGACCTCACATAATGGGAATACTCAATGTCACGCCTGATTCATTTTCTGATGGTGGTGAATATGCACAGTTAGATAGTGCTTTCATACATGCACAAGAAATGGTTAATCAAGGTGCTACTATTATTGATATTGGTGGTGAATCTACAAGGCCCGGTGCAAACGATGTTATCTTGAATGAGGAACTTGATAGAGTTATACCTATTATTGAACGTATTAAAAATGAATTGGATTGTTGGATTTCAATTGATACTAGTAAAGCAGTCGTGATGACAGAAGCCGTTAATGCAGGCGCTGATATTATTAATGACGTGAGAGCATTACGTGAAGAAGGCGCTTTAAAGGCTGCCATTGAAGCAAATGTGCCTGTGTGTTTGATGCACATGCAAGGGCAACCTAGAAGCATGCAAACAGCACCTAATTATAATGATGTAGTAGCTGAAGTAAGACGTTTTTTAATTGAACGTAGTGATGACTGTATTAACGCGGGTCTTAAAGCTGAGAATATTATTATCGACTTAGGTTTTGGGTTTGGAAAATCATTACAACATAATTTTGATTTGTTAAATGCAACGCAACAATTTATATCGTTAGGTTTTCCTGTGTTAACCGGAGTTTCTCGCAAATCAATGTTTGGTCAATTACTAAATCGTGATATAAATGACCGTTTAGCAGGAAGCCTAGCTGGCGCAATGATTGCGATGCAGCAAGGTTCAAAAATAATTCGTGTTCATGATGTCGCAGAAACTGTAGATGTCATGAAAGTATTACAGCAAATAAATACCTTTAAATAATAAAAGGTATCTCTGACGATGGTAAGATTTTTATTATGAATAAAAAGTATTTTGGTACCGATGGTATTCGCGGCAAAGTAGGTGAATCTCTAATTACTCCTGAGTTTGCATTAAAGCTTGGTTGGGCTGCAGGTCGTGTATTAGCCAAGTCAGGTAATAAAAAGGTATTAATTGGTAAAGATCCTCGTATTTCTGGTTACATGCTTGAAGCCGCTTTACAAGCAGGGTTAACCTCTGCAGGTATTATTCCTGTATTAATGGGGCCAATGCCTACTCCAGCAATTGCTTACCTTACACATACATTTCGAGCTACGGCAGGGATTGTTATCAGTGCCTCGCATAATCCATACTATGATAATGGTATTAAATTCTTTTCCGATGAAGGTATTAAACTATCTGAGAAAGTAGAATTAGAAATTGAAGCTGAAATAGATAAAGAACTAAAATGTGTTGATAGTAGTGAGATGGGTAAAGCTTATCGTGTTAACGATGCAGCTGGCCGTTACATTGAATTCTGTAAAAGTACTTTTCCATCACAATATGACTTAAGTGGACTAAAAATAGTCGTTGATTGTGCTAATGGAGCGACTTATCACATTGCACCTTCTGTTATTAGTGAATTAGGTGCTGAAGTAATAGCAATGGGCGTAGAGCCTAACGGCGTCAACATCAACTTAAACTGTGGTGCAACCAGTATGGATGCCATTGCGGCACGTGTTATTGAAGAAAAAGCTGATTTTGGTATTGCTTTTGATGGTGATGGTGACCGAGTAATGATGGTTGATCATACTGGTTATGTACTTGATGGTGATGAACTTTTATATATCATTGCTCGTGATAAATTACGCAAAGGCACACTAAACGGTGGCGCGGTTGGTACTAAAATGTCTAATCTTGGATTAGAGCAAGCATTAAAAACATTAGGTATCCCATTTGATCGTTCCGATGTAGGTGATCGCCATGTAATGGAGCTAATGAAGAAAAATGGTTGGAGTATTGGTGCTGAGAATTCAGGACATGTTATATGTGCTGATCATTTAGCAACGGGAGATGGCATTGTTTCTGGTTTGCAAGTGATGAGTGCAATGCAAGGAAGTCGTATGAATTTACATGACTTACGTCAAGGCATGCGTAAATACCCGCAGATACTTGAAAGCATTCGCTATAATAATGAGATAGATCCGCTACAAGATGAAGATGTATTAGCTGAATTAGCTCGAATCGAAACATTGCTAGGCGATCGTGGCCGTGTATTATTAAGAAAATCAGGCACAGAACCTGTTTTCCGAGTAATGGTTGAAGCAGATGAAAGTGAAGAAAAAGTAATTGCTTACGCTAAATCTTTAGCCAGCAAAGTTAAAGTATAATTAGTCGTCTAAAGTAAAAAATAGAATCAATGCTTTAGAGTGAAACAATGAATATTAAGGTAAAATAACGCAGTAGTTGATGGTTTTTTATACTGTTTTGTAAAGAAGCTGTTAATGCGGCTAAATTGTCTTAATATTCACTTGTGATCCGCACTGGCATTGGGTAGTATTCGTCCGCTTCTTTGTGGGAGCAAATGAAGTTTTAACAAGATAAATTAGGTATATAAATATGTATGAGATACTGTTAGTTGTTTATTTAATTGTTTCAATTATTTTAGTTGGTTTTGTTTTAATCCAACAAGGTAAAGGAGCTGGTATGGGAGCATCATTTGGCTCAGGCGCTTCTAACACAGTATTTGGTGCAGGTGGTTCTGGTAACTTCATGACACGTACTACTGGTATTTTAGCATTAGCATTTTTTGTGCTGAGTTTAGTGCTAGGTAACCTTTCTACGCATAAAGTGTCAGTAAATGAAGATTTCTCAAACTTAGCGATTGAACAAACTACTGAAGTACCAGTAGAAGTTGATACCTCAACTCAAATCCCAGAGTAATATTTTAAAAAGCGGATATGGTGGAATTGGTAGACACGCAGCCTTGAGGGGGCTGTGGCTTAGGCCGTGAGAGTTCAAGTCTCTCTATCCGCACCAATTTAGGTTTTTTGATTGCGCTCAGATCACACTTTAGCTATAATGCTGCAGTTATTAGAGCAATTAAAAAGCCGTTTTAAGTGTAATGTTACAATAGATATATAGCCTCAATATTGTTTATTACACTTAGAAAAGATTTAGTTTAGATGTTTATTGCAAGTTTAATTTAAATATTTAAACACAACAGTACAGTTGCGAGATGGAGCAGTCTGGTAAAGTAAATCGTCGGGCTCCTTCTTGTAGATAAAAGGCGAAGGTCGTAGGTTCAAATCCTGCTCTCGCAACAAGTGCGTCGCACTTAGTTTAATATTTTAGTTTGAGTGTTGATTTTTAGTGAAATTTAACATTTAAACACAACAGTACAGTCGCGAGATGGAGCAGTCTGGTAGCTCGTCGGGCTCATAACCCGAAGGTCGTAGGTTCAAATCCTGCTCTCGCAACCACATTATGTTTGTTAATAGGGCTTTTAGCTCGTCGGGCTCAGCTCTTAATAAACAGGCGAAGGTCGGAAGTTTTTTAATTCTGCTCTCGCAACCACATTATGTTTATTGATAAAGTGTTAGTCGCTTGTCGGGTTCAGTTCTCAATAAACACGCGAAGGTGTAGGTGTTTTTAAATCCTGCTCCCGGAACCAGTTTTATAAAGTAATCTTTGACTACTTTATAGGTAAGTTTAAGAGATGAAACATTATCTCCTTACCACATTCGATATTGTAGTTTCCTATCGCAATATCTGTTTGATTTAATCAAACAAAACGAATGAAGCTCCAATTTATTGGGGCTTTTTTGTTATTTGCGTATTTGGTTTTTGTTTTAAATACGTTTTACTGACAACTTATGTTTATCAAAAATAAACATAAGTTGTTATTTAAATAGGGCTATATGCCCTTTTTTTGTTTCTGAAAGGGGATAGATTTGGCAAGTTTAGAAGAGCGTCTAACTGAAATGTTAGCGCCAAGTGTGGAAGACCTTGGCTATGAATTAGTTGGAGTTGAATACGTACGTGCGGGTAAACATTCAACATTGCGTGTTTATATTGACCAAGAAGAAGGTATTTTGGTTGATGACTGTGCAGCAGTGAGTCGTCAAGTCAGTGCTATTATGGATGTTGAAGATCCAATCACTAACGAGTACACACTTGAAGTATCGTCTCCAGGTATGGAAAGACCACTATTTAACGCTGCACAATATGCCGCGTTTTTAGGTGAAGAAGTGAAAATACAACTGCGTATGCCGATTCAAAATCGCCGCAGATGGAAAGGTGTTATTAGTAGTGTAGACGGTGAGATTATTTCCGTTTCTGTTGAGGGTAAAGAAGAGCGCTTTGCGCTGAGTAATATCCAGAAAGCGAACATAGTTCCAAAATTTGATTAATTAAGGCGTTAAAAATGAATAATAAAGAAATTTTATTGGTTGTTGAAGCTGTTTCAAATGAAAAAGGCTTACCAAGAGAAGCGATTTTTGAAGCATTAGAAAGTGCACTGGCTATTGCAACTAAAAAGAAATACGAATTAGAAATTGAAGTACGTGTTGATATCGACCGTGAAACGGGTAATTTTGATACTTTCCGTCGTTGGTTAGTATTAGAAAGTGAAGCAGAAATGGAAAACCCTTCAAAAGAGATGACATTTGAAGCTGCACAATATGACACCCCTGAAATTCAAGTCGGTGAATATATTGAAGACGAAATTGATTCAGTTACTTTTGACCGAATTACAACACAAACTGCAAAACAAGTTATCGTACAAAAAGTACGTGAAGCTGAGCGTGCGCAAGTTGTTGCTCAATATGCAGAAAAAGAAGGTGAGTTAATCACTGGTGTTGTTAAACGTATGACACGTGATAGCATTTTATTAGACTTAGGTAACAATGCTGAAGCGGTTATTTTCCGTGATGAGATGTTGCCTCGTGAAAACTTCCGTCCAGGCGATCGTTTACGCGGTTTATTATTTGCTGTACGTCCTGAAGCTCGTGGCGCACAATTGTTCATGACACGTACACAACCTGAAGTCTTAGTTGAGTTATTTCGCTTAGAAGTGCCTGAAATCGCTGAAGAGATGATTGACTTAATGGGCGCAGCCCGCGATCCTGGTTCACGTGCTAAAATCGCAGTGAAATCAAATGACCAACGTATCGATCCTATCGGTGCTTGTGTTGGTATGCGTGGTGCACGTGTGCAAGCCGTTTCAAATGAATTAGGCGGAGAGCGTGTTGATATTATCCTGTGGGATGAGAATCCAGCACAATTTGCAATTAATGCGATGGCACCTGCTGAAGTCGCTTCAATTGTTGTTGATGAAGATTCGCACAGCATGGATATTGCTGTAGAAGATGAAAATTTAGCACAAGCAATTGGTCGTAACGGTCAAAATATTCGTTTAGCATCTCAACTAACTGGTTGGGTATTAAATGTAATGACAGTAGCTGAATTAAAAACTAAACATCAAGCTGAAGCAGATGGCGTTATTTCGTTATTTACGTCAGCATTAGAAGTTGATGAAGACTTTGCTGGTGTGTTAGTGGAAGAAGGTTTTAGCTCTTTAGAAGAGATTGCCTACGTTCCTGCTGAAGAGTTATTAGCGATTGATGGTTTTGACGAAGACATGGTTGAAGAGCTACGTACTCGTGCTAAAGATGTACTAGCAACAAAAGCGCTTGCTGAAGAAGAAAGTCTTGAAGGTGCAAAACCTGCTGACGATCTCTTGGCACTTGAAGGCTTAGAGGCACACCTTGCATTTGTATTAGCAAGTAAAGGTGTGATTACATTAGAAGACTTAGCAGAACAAGCTGTTGATGATCTACTAGAGATTGATGAAAAACTAGATGCAGAAAAAGCAGCGGAATTAATTATGGCTGCTCGTAACATCTGCTGGTTTAGTGAAGATGCGTAATAGCGTCAGTATGGAGAAATAAATAATGTCAGAAATTCTATTAAAAGACCTCGCTAAAGACTTAAACAAATCTGAAGATGTGTTAGTTCAGCAGTTTGCTGCTGCAGGTATTACTAAAAAAGCTAGCGACAAAGTAAGCGTTGAAGAAAAAGAAAAGCTAACTACTTATTTGCAAAAGCAACATGGTGGCGAGCAAAAGCAAAAAATGACTTTACAACGTAAAACAAAAACAACGTTAAATATTAAAGGTCAATCAAACGCTGTTAATGTTGAAGTACGTAAAAAACGTACTTTTGTTAAACGTTCTGATGAAGAGATTCAAGCAGAAAAAGCGGCTGAACAAGCATTAAAAGAAGTAGAAGAAGCTAAAATTCAAGCAGAGTTAGATGCTAAAAAAGCACAAGCTGAAAAAGTATTAGCTGAAAAGTTAGCGGCTAAGAAAGAAGCTGAAGAAAAAGCAAAATTAGCAGCAGTCGCTAATAAGCAAAAAACAAGCGTCTACTAAATCTGTTAAAACAGAAGAACAACTTCGACTAGAAAAAGAACAAGCTGATTTGTTGAAAAAAGCAGAAACAGAAGCATTAGCTAAAGCTGAAAAAGACGCAGTTGAACAAGCTGAACTTGCTAAGAAATTAGCAGAAGAAAATGCGGCTCGTTGGGCAAAAGAAGAAGCTGACCGCAAAGCAGCTGAAGGTGCAGATTACCATGTAACTACATCAACAGAAGCACGAGCAGCAGAAGATGCAGTTGATACAAAAGCGGAAGGTCCAACACACCGTAAGAAAAAGAAAAAAGCACCTGCGGCTAAACCACTTGAAACAGTTTATAACCGTCGCGGTAATAACCGTCGTGGTAAAAAAGGTTCAACTGCAACACCACATGCATTACAACAAGCATTTGAAAAACCAGCTGCTAAAGTTGAACGTGATGTTAAAATTGGTGAAACAATTTCAGTTGCAGAACTAGCTAATAAAATGGCAGTTAAAGCAACTGAAGTGATCAAAGCGATGATGAAGATGGGTGCTATGGCAACTATCAACCAAGTTATCGACCAAGAAACAGCCTCTATTGTTGCTGAAGAAATGGGCCACAAAGTAATTCTAACGAAAGAAAATGAGTTAGAAGAGTCTTTAATGGCTGAAGCACAGCAAGGTGGTGCTAAAACATCTCGTGCACCTGTTGTAACTATCATGGGTCACGTTGACCACGGTAAAACATCACTACTAGATTACATTCGTCGTGCAAAAGTTGCTGACGGTGAAGCCGGTGGTATTACTCAGCATATCGGTGCTTACCATGTAGAAACTGATAAGGGCATGATTTCATTCCTAGATACTCCAGGACATGCTGCATTTACATCGATGCGTTCTCGTGGTGCTAAAGCAACGGATATCGTTGTCCTAGTTGTTGCTGCTGATGATGGTGTTATGCCACAAACAATCGAAGCGATTCAACATGCTAAAGCTGCTGGTGTTCCACTAATGGTTGCTGTGAATAAAATCGATAAAGAAGGTGCAGATTTTGACCGTGTTAAAACTGAACTTTCACAGCACGATGTTATTTCAGAAGAATGGGGCGGTGAAAACATCTTCTCATTCGTATCTGCAAAAGTAGGTACTGGTGTCGATGCGTTATTAGATAGCATCTTACTACAAGCTGAAATGTTAGATTTAGAAGCCGTTTCAACAGGTCCTGCATCAGGTGTTGTTATTGAATCTCGTCTTGATAAAGGTCGTGGTCCAGTTGCTTCTATTCTTGTTCAACAAGGTGAACTTAAGCAAGGCGATATCGTTCTTTGTGGTCTTGAGTACGGACGTGTTCGTGCAATGCGTGACGAAAACGGTAAAGCGATTGAATCTGCTGGTCCATCTATCCCTGTTGAAGTATTGGGCTTATCAGGTGTACCACAAGCGGGTGATGAAGCGACTGTTGTTAAAGATGAAAAGAAAGCACGTGAAGTTGCATTATACCGTCAAGGTAAATTCCGTGATATTAAACTTGCTCGTCAACAAAAAGCGAAACTTGAAAACATGTTCTCTAACATGGAATCAGGCGATGTATCTGAACTTAACTTAGTACTTAAAGCTGATGTTCAAGGTTCATTAGAAGCAATTTGTGAGTCACTAAACAAACTATCTACAGATGAAGTTAAAGTTAACATCATCGGTCGTGGTGTTGGTGGTATTACTGAAACTGACGCTTCATTAGCATCAGCTTCTGGCGCAATCGTAATCGGCTTTAACGTTCGTGCAGATGCAACAGCACGTAAGTTAATTGATAACGAAGCGGTTGAATTACGTTACTACAGCATCATCTATGATCTAATTGATGAAGTTCGTGCTGCAATGAGTGGTTTATTAGCACCTGAATTCAAACAAGAAATCACAGGTATTGCTGATGTACGTGAAGTCTTCAAATCTCCTAAGATCGGCGCAATCGCTGGTTGTATGGTGACTGAAGGTATTATTAAACGTAACAACCCAATTCGTGTTCTACGTGAAAACGTGGTTATTTACGAAGGTGTGCTTGAGTCTCTACGTCGCTTTAAAGATGACGCAACTGAAGTTCGTAACGGTGTTGAGTGTGGTATCGGCGTTAAGAACTACAACGATGTTCGCGTAGGTGACCAAATAGAAGTATTTGAAATTATTGAAGTAAAACGTACTCTTTAATTTTAAATCTTAATAACTATTAAGAATGGGGGCTTATGCCTCCATTCTCATTTAAAACAACGCTTAATTTGCGTTGATTAGGAGTTACAAATGGCAAAAGAATATAGCCGTGCTTCTCGAGTTTCTCAGCAAGTACAAAAAGAACTTGCTCGAATCTTACAACAAGAAGTTAAAGATCCACGCATTGGAATGGTTACCATTTCTGGCGTTGACATTACACGTGACCTTGCTTATGCAACGGTATATGTGACCTTTTTTACTGTTGGTGAACAAACAAACGATGAATCATTAAAAGGCTTAAATGCTGCTGCTGGTTACGTCCGTCGTTTACTGGGTAAAGCAATGAAGCTACGTATCGTTCCTGAAGTACGTTTTTGCTTTGATGAAACACTGACTGAAGGCTTACGTATTTCAGAGCTAGTGAGTGGCGCAGTAAAAAATGACAAAGTTAAATTAAAAGAAGCTGGCCGCGAAGAAGAAGCGCTAGAAGCAACAGAAGAAGAGGAAGCGAAGTAATGGCAAAACGTGGAAAGGGTCGCCCGATCAATGGCATCGTATTATTAGATAAACCTACGGACATCAGTTCCAACCATGCTTTACAACGTGTAAAACGAATTTTCTTTGCTCAAAAAGCAGGTCATACCGGTGCCTTAGATCCATTGGCAACAGGTATGTTACCTGTTTGTTTAGGTGAAGCGACTAAGTTCTCTCAATTTCTATTAGACTCAGACAAACGCTATACCGTCACAGCTACCTTAGGTGTAAGAACTGATACCAGTGATTCTCAAGGTGATGTAGTTTGTGAAAAGCCTGTTTCAGTCACTCAAGCACAACTTGATATTGCCCTTGATACGTTCCGTGGCGAAATTGAACAAGTTCCTTCTATGTATTCAGCCTTGAAATTTGAAGGTAAGCCTCTATATAAATATGCACGTGAAGGGATTACGATTGATCGTCCTGCACGTCCTATTACTGTTTATGAAATCAAGCAATTACGTTTTGAAGACAATGAAATTGATTTAGATATTCATGTTAGTAAAGGGACTTATATTCGTACTATTGTTGATGATTTAGGCGAATTATTAGGGTGTGGTGCACATGTTTCAATGTTACGTCGTACACAGGTTGCTGATTACCCTTACGAACGTATGGTCACTATTGAAACCTTAGAAGCATTAATAGAAAAAGCAAAAGAAGAAGACGTTAGCCCTTATGACTTATTAGATCCATTATTATTAGAGATGGATACGGCGGTTAAAAACTATCCCGAAGTAAATATTTCCGATGAAATGGGTGCTTATGTATTACACGGTCAACCGGTACAAGTATTTGGTGCACCAGACAATACAATTGTTAGAATTACCGTTGGCGAGCAACGTACGTTTATTGGTGTTGGGCAAATGAATGATGATGGTTTGGTTGCACCAAAGCGGTTAGCGAACCTAGATCTTTAAAGAATGAATTTATAAAGAATGGACCTATAATCAACTAATTTATAAGTCTCCAATTTATAAGTTAACGTTAAGTTAAATTGAAACTAAAACAGATTGGCACCGCTAAGATGACTAAAATAGATTTTTCTCAAATAAATAAAACTGCTGCTGAATCTTTTAATCAACAGCGTAATGTTATTAAACGTCTTGCGAAGGGAAAAAAAGTACTTTGCGACCAATGCCAACAAGCGTTAACGTTAACGGTATTAAGTGAAGGCGAAAGTGGCGTGCAATGTATTAAAGGTTGCACCCAAATTAATTTAGAACTCGACGCTTAGGCGTTGAAAAGGTAGATTTTATGAGCTCAGAATTATATTTTATTTACGACTCTCATTGCCCATGGAGTTATGCTGCAACACCATTAGTGGTTGCTTTAGATGACGCTTTTCCTGAAATGGAAGTTCATGCTTGGCACTGCGCTAATTATGATGGTGGTAACAGTGTTGGTTTTAATACGATTAAATCAGTTGAAAAAGAAAGTGATGTTCCTTTTTCACAGGAATACGTTCGTTTCGCCGATAGTCCTAAGAATAGTGTTATCAGTGCAAACTTATTAGCTTGGATCTCAACTAAACAATCAGATAAATTATTACCTGTATTACAAGCACTGCAACATGCTCATTTTGTAGAAGGTAATTCTTTAGGTAAAAAAATAGATTTTACTGAACTGGCAGATGACCTAAAACTATCAATACCAAATAAAGTATTTAAAGAAGAGTTAAGCAAAGACGCTCTTTATGTTTTATCTGATATTAATGATTTACAAGGATTCATGGGAACGGTTTCTTTTCCTGCTTTATTACTAGTACATAATGATAATGCAGTTCTATTAAATCATGCACAATATATAGGTGACCCAGCCAGTATTGTGGCAGATGTAGAAAAGCAGTTACAAGACTAAAAGTACGATAATTGTCATCAGCTTAATCAAAAAAGTGAAATGATTTTAATGATCATTTCACTTTAAATATAAACTCTTCACTACCACTATTCATTATTACCCTTCATAACTAACAGTTACTTATTGCACTACCTCTCACCTATACGCATACTGTATTTTTATAAATTTCTTCAGTGAGAATGTATTATGGCCGATAGTTTCCTACTTTTTGATATTGCACAAAAAGATCAATTAACAGATAACGTATTAGCGTTTTTTGAAGAAACTATTTTACCAAGAGCCTGGGAAAATGAACCTGTACAGTTTAATAAAGATAGTCGTGTTTACGCCTATGTAAATGATCAACAAGCACCTGCAGTTATTCAAGCCGCTATCGATGGTGGCTGGCAACTTGCTATTTTGCCTCATCCTGAATCGATCTATGCTAAACGTGGATTTTGTGCACAAAGTAATTTAAAGAAAGCGATTCAAGAAGCCGAAAAAAGCCAACCCGCACAAGTTGATGTTGTACGTTGTAACGGTAAAATTTTACTTTCTGAATTGGTTTTTGGAGAAAGCTTTAACTTATTGCCAAGTGCTAAAAGCTTAGGTTTTATTGAAAGACTTAAACTAGGATGGAAAAATCTTGGTAAAATTCGACATGCTTGTCCTAAACAAGTTACTTTTAATACTGAGAATGAAAGTAGTTTTACGACTGCTGCGCTAGGTGTTGTTATTACTGCTCATGTTCATGACTCTTGGTTATCTAAACACATTCTGCCTAATAGCCATATTAATGACGGTATGTGCCACGTAATGCTGATTGCACCACGTAGTATTATGGAACTATTACGATTTATTACTATCTCTACATTAGGTCGTTATTATTCACTACCTAGCTTCCTGGGGTTAATTAAAACAAAAAGTATAGAGTTCACTAATGGTGACGTTTTACATTATCAAATTGATGGACAAGAAGAACAATCTGAGTCGTTATCCATTCAAACAGAAAGTCATGTATTAACCTTATTAGTGGGAGAATCTTTACCGATTATAGATACTTCTAGTGCACAAAAAGAACAACTCAAAATTAAAGGTCTACCATCTGGTGAAGCGGTGAATGAATTAGCCACTAAACCGTTAGCCTTTATTGCGCATGCTGCAACAGATGAGTTTAAAGACCTGTATCAATTACTCAGAGATAACGCGACAACATCATCTGCATTCCTAACCTTAATGGCATTATCAACCTTACTCGCAAGCGTAGGGCTCTTTGCAAGCTCTGCCCCTGTGATTATCGGTGCGATGATCTTAGCGCCTCTAATGGGGCCTATTATTTCACTTTCGATGGCACTCGCACGACAAGACCCTTCATTGCTTACTGCGAGTGCAACAACCTTAGGCATAGGAATATTAGTCTCTTTAGGTTTTTCATCTGTTGCGAGTTTTATTATCCCGATGGAAATTGTCACCCCTGAAATTGCGGCTCGGTTAAGTCCAAGTTTATTAGACTTAGGGGTTGCGGTTATTTCTGGTATTGCTGGTGCTTATGCGCACGCGCGTGTTGATGCAGCTAAAAGCTTAGCGGGTGTTGCGATCGCCGTAGCGCTTGTGCCACCATTAGCAGTAACAGGTATTGGTATTGGCTGGTTAGATTCGCACGTCGCTTGGGGCGCTTTATTATTATTCCTAACTAACTTGGCAGGTATTGTCTTTGCTGCAGCATTGACCTTTCTTGCTTTAGGATTTGCTCCTTTCACTCGCGCTAAAAAAGGCCTGATGATTGCTTTTATTGGTGTGACACTTGTTTCTATCCCGTTGGTGTTTAGTTTTTTACGTTTATCTGAAGAAGCGAAAATAATGCAACAGCTTGAAGGTAAAAGAATAGGGGAGGTCGTGATCAGAGAAGTGTACGCAAGAGCATTAGAGCCAGTTGAAATCTCTGTCAAATTAGTGACGCCTGAAACCTTAACCAGTGAAAAACTTGATGCGATCAAAGACAGTATTGAATCGGAGTTACAACAAGATGTCATTATGGAAGCACAAGTCATTATTCGTCGGGAATAATGGTTTTATTGGGTTTTAATTCGCTTTTTAGTTGAGTTTTCGCCGCCCTTTTTTATACTTTGAGTATAAATAAAGGGCGGTTAAAACTTATCTAAAAAATGTTAAGCTACTTTCTTCTTATTAGGTAGTTAGTCGTTAATATTAATCGTTAGCTATCAACAATCAGTTATCAGCAATCAAAAGCGTACTTCTTTATGTTTACACTTCGTCCCTATCAACAAGATGCCGTTAATGCGACTCTGCATTATTTCCGTCGATTTAGTACACCTGCCGTATTAGCTTTATCAACAGGTGCAGGCAAGAGTTTGATTATTGCAGAGCTTGCTAGGATAGCGAAAGGACGTGTGTTAGTACTTGCTCACGTTAAAGAACTAGTGGAACAAAACCACGCTAAATATGAAAGCTATGGCGTTGAAGCGTCTATATTTTCCGCAGGGTTAGGGCGTAAAGAAACGTCTGAACAAGTTGTATTTGCTTCAGTACAATCCATTGTAAATAACCTTGAGCTTTTTGATGATGCTTTTTCCTTACTGGTGATAGATGAATGTCACCGTGTCCCGATGCAAGGTGACTCAAGTTATCAAAAAGTGATTAAACACTTACAGTCTATCAATCCAAATTTAAAAGTTTTAGGGTTAACTGCAACCCCTTATCGTCTGGGCTTAGGGTGGATATATCAATATCACACCCGTGGACAAGTTCGCAGTGAAGAACCACGTTTTTTCCGAGATTGTATTTTTGATTTACCGATTCGATTTTTGTTAGATGAGCACTTTTTAACTGAGCCTAAAGTCATGGATATGGCGGTTTTAAGTTATGATTTTTCTCAAATAAGTCCAGCTAATACGGGGAGTTATCGAGAGGCTGATTTAAATAAAGTGATTGAGAAGTCTGGTCGTGCGACACCTGAAATTATTAAGTCGGTTATTCATCACGCAGAAAAAAGACAAGGGGTGATGATCTTCGCTTCTACGGTAAAACATGCTCAAGAAATATTAGGTTATCTGCAAGATGAAAGTGCTGCATTAATTATTGGCGATACGGCAGGTAAAGATCGTGATCAAATTATCCAAGATTTTAAAAATAAAAAAATAAAGTATCTCGTCAATGTTTCCGTATTAACTACAGGGTTTGATGCGCCACATGTTGATTTAATTGCTATTTTACGTCCAACTGAATCTATCAGCTTATATCAACAAATAGTAGGGCGAGGGTTGCGCTTGGCTGAAGGCAAAAAAGATTGTTTAGTCATGGAGTTTGCAGGGAACTGCTACGATTTATACGAGCCTGAAGTTGGTCAGGAAAAGCCTGAAAGTGGCAGTGAAATAGTGACTATCCCTTGTCCGGCTTGTCAGTTTAATAATAACTTTTGGGGGAAATTAGATCCTGCTGGTTTTGTGATTGAACATTATGGTCGTAAATGCCAAGGGTACTCATTAAAAATCACCGAAGATGATGACGGTAATAAATTTGAAGAACGCGTGCATTGTAACTATCGTTTTCGGGCTAAATTTTGCGACCAGTGTGGAATGGATAATGATATTGCAGCGCGTGTTTGTGGTCATTGTGAAGCCGTATTAGTAGACCCAGATAAAAAACTGCGTGAAGCATTAAAGTTAAAAGATGCAATGATTATTCGTTGTGATGATATGCAACTTGAGGCGACTAAAAATAAACACGGTAAGAATCAATTAAAGGTAACTTATAGTGGTGGCCAAGGACAAATTAGTGAATTTTGGCAATTGACCACCGCCAAGCAAAAAGCACAATTTCTACAACGTTTTATTCAACCACATTTAATTGATCGCTTTAGACCTTTCACTGACAGTTCAGTAACCAAGGTAATTAATAATGAACATCGTTTGCAGCCTCCAGAAATAGTGATCGCTAACAAAGTGGGGCGGTTTTGGCAGATAAGGGATAAATTATTTAATATTCAACAATTCCCAAAAGCGCTCGAAGTGTTACAACAGATGGAGTCGTCGGAGATAGAAGCATAAGTGAAGAGCTTAACCGTCAATCATTTATTGAATAAGTAACTTAAAACAATGAATGGCTAAATGAGAAGCATCATATTATGATCTTTTTATAAGCCAATGGCATATTACTGATTATATGAAAAGCATTGTTTTTGTAATTAAAAATTGTAATTACAAGTTATCATCAAAACTTTAATCAACAAGATGTTAACCGAAAAGTACTGGCACTTAGCTCACTTTGTCATGCTAGAATTTTTCAACACTTTATTAACTAGACTAAATTAACGGGACTAAAAAATGCAAAAATTCTTTTATATCTTAGCCGCAATTATTATTTTAATCGTCATCGCTTTTTTTGTATTAGGGTTAGTCTCTAAAAAAGGCCAAGCACCAGGAATACAAGCAGGACATTTACAACCTTGTGTCAGCGCAGAAAACTGTGTGATCAGTGAAAGTATTGAGGGGGATAAAAGTACTATTGAACCGTTGGCTTTTAGTGGTGATAAAAATGAATTTTTAGGTAAAGCCAAAGCAGCTGTAGAATCTCTGGGTGGCGAAATAGTACGTATTGAAACAGATTATATTGCAGCTACTTTTACGTCTGGCATTTTTGGTTTTGTTGATGACTTAGAGTTAAGAGTGAGTGATGATAACTTATTGCATTTTCGCTCTGCTTCACGAGTTGGCCGCAGCGACTTAGGTGCAAATAAAAAGCGTGTTGATACATTGAAAGCTTTACTGATTAAATAAATTGCTTCTTTTATTCCTATTGTTGATAACTGATTTTTTTGAAAAAAAACTTTCTGTTGTTCGCATAGGATTATAAAAATTGGTTGATCAACATTACCATTTTCACGTCAGGAATAATGAATGAATAAAAATATCGAACGGCTGTTAACGTTAGTGGCGAGTGTAAATGACCAATTAATAGAAAAGCATCAGCAACTCTCTACTACGGTCGGGTTGTTAGAGCAAAGCTTACAAGCGTCGAATGCAGTCACTGTCGAGAATATTAAACTTAAACAAAGGTTAATGTTTATTATCTTGGATGCTAATCCTGAGATTGTAGGAGTCGGAACGGGGAAAGCAGGGACGGAAGATTTTGTATTTATTGATCAATATAAACTCGGAGAGTTGTCTGCTCAACTGGTGATTGAGTTAATGGAACAACATCTCCTAAGCTAATTTTTATTTTTAATTAATTTTTACTTTTAACTAATGGTTTCTTCGAAATTAAAAATCTATTTAATTAAATTATCAAACTAAGTTAACTCTGACTACCATTAGCAATAGTAACAGCACCCACCAATTATCTAAGCAAATAAACATACATCGATTAACTTTAAAATTAATACATCACTGAATTTAATAAATCAGTTTTTGAAATACAAATAATCTATTGAATCCGTAGTAAATGTAAATTACTGTGGTCTATGGTTATGAGTGTTTTTCCCTCAATCTAAGTCACTTTTTAATCTTTTTCGCCTCTCTCATTGAAGGATAGATTAATGTTAACTCTTGAAAATAACTGCATTGTGATTTTTGGCGCCTCTGGTGATCTCACACAACGCATGCTAATTCCCGCGCTTTATAAATTATATTCACATCAAAAATTATCTTCTTCATTTGCTATTTTAGGTGTTAGTCGCAGTACTTATGACGACCAAAGTTTCCGTGATAAATTAATAAAAGATCTCGCTTCAGACGATAATGTAGATCTTGAGTCATTAGATAAGTTTTGTGAGCATTTATTTTATCAAGTCATGGATCCCGAAAATAAAGATGAATATACGGCACTTAAGCAGCGAATTCAGTCCATCGAAACAGAATTGAAAATAGACAGTAATACGCTATTTTATCTTGCGACTCCACCTAGCTTATATTCTGTTATTCCTCAAAATCTTGCTGCTCAAGGGTTGAATGTTGAAGATGATGGCTGGAAGCGATTGGTTATTGAAAAACCTTTTGGTTATGACCTTGAGTCGGCTATTGCGCTTGATAAAATCTTGTATCAGGACTTTACAGAGGATCAAATTTATCGAATTGACCATTACCTCGGTAAAGAAACGGTGCAAAATATGTTAGTGCTGCGCTTCGCTAATAGTATTTTTGAACCGCTGTGGAATTCAAAATACATTGATTATATTGAAGTGACAGGCGCTGAAGACTTAGGCATCGGTTCTCGCGGTGGTTATTATGATAATGCCGGCGCGATGCGCGATATGATACAAAATCATTTATTGCAAGTGATTGCGATGGTCGCTATGGAACCGCCTGCAGTCATCAATGCCGACTCAATGCGTGATGAAGTGGTTAAAGTGTTGCAATGCCTAAAACCATTAAACGAGGATGATCTAAAACATAACTTAGTATTAGGACAATATACAAAATCCCATGTAGGTGATGAATGTTTATTAAGTTATCGTGAAGAAAACGGGGTACCTGAGGATTCTCGTACAGAAACCTATATTGCACTTAAAATGTTCATCAAAAATTGGCGCTGGGACGGTGTGCCGTTTTATGTACGTACCGCCAAGCGTATGCCAACACGCGTGACTGAAGTTGTGATCAATTTTAAGAAAACACCTCATCCTGTTTTTTCTGATAATCCACCTGATAATAAACTGATTATGCGTATTCAACCTGATGAAGGTACATTATTAAGTTTTGGTTTAAAAAAGCCAGGAGCAGGTTTTGAAACAGAACCGGTGGCAATGGATTTTCATTATAGTAATTTAAAAAACTCCGCACTGTTATCTGCCTATGAACGTTTATTATTAGATGTGTTAAAGGGCGATGCGACACTCTTTTCTAGAAGTGATGCTGTTCGTGCTTGTTGGGAGTTTGTACAACCGATTCTTGATTATAAAAAAAATAAGTTTGATCTTTATGGCTATGCCGCGGGAACATGGGGACCGATTGAAGCAGAGGCCTTATTTAAAAATGGGCAAACTTGGCGTTCTCCTTGTAAGAATTTAACCGACACTGATTACTGCGAGCTATAATATGAATAATATTATTTTCGATTCAACTCAATCTTTACTTGAACAACTTGCTAATGAATTACTGCGATTAAGTGAAAGCGAACAGCCTATTCATATCTCTTTATCGGGTGGTTCAACGCCTAATCTTTTGTTTGATTATTTAGCGAACTCTCACTTTTCCACCACCATAAATTGGCAACAGTTACACTTTTGGTGGGGAGACGAACGTTGTGTAGCGGCAGAAGATCCAGAAAGTAACTATGGACAATGTAAACAACGTTTATTCGATCATATTACTATTCCTGCTGATAATATTCATCGTATTCGTGGTGAAACCCCACCAGAGCAAGAAGCCATTCGTTATGCGCAGGAAATTCAATTAAGTGTGCCTGTTTACGATGGGCTTCCACAATTTGACTGGATTATATTGGGCATGGGAGGAGACGGTCATACCGCGTCTATTTTCCCTGGGCAAACTAATTATGAAGAGACTAACTTAACCTTTCTTGCAACACAGCCGCAAAGTGGACAGTTACGTATTTCAAAAACAGCGCATTTAATTGAGCACAGTAAACGCATTACCTATTTAGTCATGGGAGCAAGTAAAGCGGATATTATTTATAAAATAAATACTCAGAATAACAGTCGTGATCTTTATCCTGCCGCCCATATTTCAGCTAAAACAGGGATAACTCAATTTTATTTAGATCCAGAATCTTCAACACGATTACCAAAAGGAAAGAAATAATGAATGCTGATATCGCAGTCATAGGCCTAGCCGTGATGGGACAAAACCTGATTTTAAATATGAATGATCATGGCTTTAAAGTCGTTGCTTATAATCGTACCGTCTCTAAAGTTGATCAATTTTTAGAAACGACTGCTAAAGACACTGATATTGTTGGTGCCCATTCTCTTGAAGAGATGGTGAGTTTACTCGCAGCCCCTCGAAAAATTATGTTGATGGTGCGTGCCGGGGAGGTCGTTGATCACTTTATTGATGCGCTCATTCCTTTACTCGATAAAGGCGATATCATCATTGATGGAGGTAACTCTAATTATGTTGATAGTAACCGTCGCGTTGAAAAGTTGAGTCAATTAGGCCTTCATTTTGTGGGGGCTGGTGTCTCAGGTGGCGAGGAGGGGGCACGTTTTGGGCCGTCTATTATGCCTGGTGGAGATGTAAAAGCATGGCCACATATCAAACCTATTTTTCAAGGCATTTCTGCAAAAACAGATCAAGGTGATCCTTGTTGTGATTGGGTCGGTAATGCAGGATCGGGCCACTTTGTCAAAATGATCCACAACGGTATTGAATATGGTGATATGCAGCTTATCAGCGAAGCTTATCACTTTATGAAAGAAGCGTTATTAATGTCTCATGAAGAGATGGAAGCGACTTTTAAAAAATGGAATGAAACGGAACTCAATAGTTATTTAGTAGAAATTACTATCGATATACTTGCCTTCAAAGATACTGATGGCCAACCACTTGTTGAAAAAATAATGGATACCGCAGGCCAAAAAGGAACCGGTAAATGGACAGGGATTAATGCATTGGATCTTGGTATTCCACTGACCTTAATTACAGAGTCTGTATTTACACGTTACCTTTCTTCTCTTAAACAACAACGAGTGGATGCGAGCAATTTATTTAATAAATCAATTACACCTATTACAGAGAACAAAGAACAATGGATAGAGGCATTACGTGATGCACTATTAGCCAGTAAAATAATCTCTTATGCACAAGGGTTTATGTTAATGAAACAAGCATCAGAAGATAACAACTGGGAGCTCAATTACGGTAATGTTGCTTTAATGTGGCGTGGTGGTTGTATTATACGCAGTGCATTTTTAGGCAATATTCGTGATGCTTTCGTCGCAGAGCCAGAGTTAACCTTTTTAGGATTAGATTCTTACTTTAAAACGATCTTACAGCGTTGTTCACCAGCGTGGAGAGACGTTACTTCGAAGTCGTTACAAATAGGTCTACCAATGCCTTGTATGACGTCATCATTAACGTTCCTCGATGGTTATACCACTGCTCGTTTACCTGCCAATATGATTCAAGCACAACGTGATTATTTCGGCGCGCATACTTTTGAACGAATCGATACGCCAGAGGGAGAGTTTTTCCATAATGATTGGACTGGTCATGGCGGTAATGTGTCATCTACCACCTATGATGCTTGATTAGATAAAGAGGTGTAGTTAAAACGTATTATTCATACCGTTGCTGTTAAGCTTTTTGCTGAAACAGTAACGGTATAATTTTCATCTTTTAGCCTTTTCAGATTTAACCTCTTAGTCTCATCATTTAAATCAGCGGTAAGTTTTTACGCGGAATTAACTTGGTCTAAAAGACGAGTGACAAAACAGGCGACAGCACCAAATAGGATAAATGTGTGTAGGCTTTGATCAACTTGCTAATATATTACTAATACCAAAAGAATTAATAAGGTGATCATTCTTGCTGGTTAAAATTACCTCTAACTGCGTTGTGAGTTTTGAAGTGAGAACAACTATCTCCTACAACTCACGCCTTATTAGTGTTAATTTTTCCTGCGCAATCCCTGAACACTTATTTAATTCCATTGGTATAAGGGGAAAAAATTGAGTGGAAACATTATTGACAAGGAATCGGCTGATTCGGCACAAAATCATATTGTGCGTAGCGTTCAATGCAAGCATCTAGCAGTGCCTCATTATCGTAAAACTCAAACACTATTTCTGCTATTTCGTGTAAAGCATCCCTATCATCACTACTAATACAAAACATGTCATGGTCAGTGCCTAGAGATAGTTTAGTCAGAAGCGCTGGGTTTTTCTCGGCTAGCATATTTTCAATAACCATCCCCCAATCTTCAGCATCACCTAGAAAGTCATGAACTTCAAATGCTTTCCATTTTAAATCACCTAATGTAAGACTATGTTTCTTTTGAAAACTTGAAAACAAAAACGGCTGAAAAGCATTGGGTTGTTTCATAAAAGATCTCTTTAATGAGTGGATGGAGGAACTAAGTTATAACCTATCCTATCCCTATTAAAATTATGAATAATGCTATGCATCATGCTTTTGAATTTAATAATGTTTAAAAATCTAAATAGAGATTGTGTTTTATTTATTTGTGAGCAGGGAGGCATAACAATAATAGCCAAGAAAGAGTTAATCGATATCAGGCGATCATGATGAAAGGTATAATATGCTTTTTGATAATAAATCTATAGGTTGTTGTATTTTAAGTTTTTTTTTTCATTATTTTAGATTTCTTCAAATAAAAATAATTAAAGTATTGCTGTTCATTGTCACGTATCGCATATACTGATGATATTCCACATTTAAAATAACAGTGTGGAAAATTAATATTCAAAGATAAAAATATAAGGTGTGTATGAACGTAAATAAAATAGCGTTAACTATTGGCTTGATTTGTATTCTGCTTGGCACGACAGTATCTGTGTTGGGTATTTGGGGATATATTGGCGACACTGGTTTAGTGTGGCGTGCATTATCAACATTAGGTGTTGTATTACTGGGTGTTATTTTATCCGTCGCTATCAATAATATGACCACGGGAAAGGATAAGTAGTCGTTAAACCTTTATTACTTGTATGGTAATTAATAATGAAGGCAAATATAAAGTTTTATTTGTTTCTGATAACATTTTTTGGTGTGATGACGTTTTTGTATGAAAAGCGATTAAGTAGGTAAATAGAATATGGAAATTTCTCAATTAACCCGCATCAATATTAATTTATTAGTCACATTGCAAGTGCTATTACAGGAACGTAATGCTTCATCTGCTGCGATAAGGTTAAACTTAAGTCAGTCGACTATTAGCAAAAATTTGTCGCAGCTAAGGCATATCTTTGGTGACCCTTTATTTCATCGAATTTCTCATGGTTTAATACCGACGCCATTAGCCCAAGAGCTAGAGCCAAAATTGAATGTAGCAGTAAATGCTATTAATGAAATATTCTCCCCATTAGAATTTAACCTTAAAGAATATAAGGGCTGTTTTAATATTTCAATGCAAGAAAGTGCTTTTGAATTTGTATTATCAAAAGTAATGCAACAAGTATTAGATGAAGCGCCTAATATGAGAATTAACACTTGGTTTAAAGACAATATTAGCATTGAACAATTAAACCAAGGGCGATTAGATTTTGTGATTATTCCGCATGATGTTGGCCAACAAATTAATTTAAATAATCAGCTTAATATCGACGAGTTATACAGGGATGAACTAGTTTGTTTAGTACGAGATAAAAATCCTTTATTGCAAAAAAAATGGGATCAGCAAGCCTATTTAAATAGTAAACATATCCATGTTAAAGATAATGAACTGGGGTTACCTATGTTTGATCAATCGTTATCTAAACTAGGTTTTCAAAGGGATGTGATAGTACAAGCTCCTGATTTTAATGCCGCGACCAGTTTATGTTGCCATTCTGATTTAGTATTCACGACGACTAAAAATTGGGCTGACTCAGTTTTAAACTCTAAGCAATTAGTGAAACTCAATTTACCTTGTCCATCGGATCCTGTGGTTTATTCACTTATTTGGCATCAACGTAGTGAAACGAATCACGCTAATCGTTGGTTACGGACACAGTTATTAAATCTATTTAAAGCCTAACTTTATTTTCTTTACTGCTGTCAGTTGAGGAAAGTTAAGCTTCAACGTCCGGTTAAGTATTAAGGACTGGCTAACGATTAAAACCTCGTAAAGGTAACGTTTTAGCTTGTAGCCAATTTTCTGCTGCGTATTTACATTCACCATCAGTAACATGTAGTGTGAATGCTTGGCGTGATTTTGATGAGCGATTAGGTGCGCTGTAATGAGGTAATCGTCCTTGAAATACAATTAAGCTACCAGCCTTTACCTCCACACTTTTTCCACTTTTTTCTGTTGGCCAAGGCATACCATCTAAATTAACCATAGTCGTTTGTTTCCCTTCTAAGTTAAAACGTTCTCTTAGTGGCCCTAAATGGCCTGCAGGCTCAACCCAAAGGCAACCATTCTCCAATGTCGCATCTTCTACAGCAAACCATAAAGTAACAACGCTCTGAGGTGTTGTAAAAAAGAAGCTTGCATCTTGATGCCAATTAACCACGCCACCTATATTTGGTTGTTTAAAAATATACATAGACTGACGAATTTGTGGCGTTACCATGCCAATATCGGACAGGATATTACCTAATAACTTCTGGTGACTAAAAGCACTAAATACAGGGTCAAGTTCGTGTAATGCGTGGCCAATTTTATTGATGCATAAAGCGCGATCTTGAACTAATTCACCTTGAGCATTAAAGGCTTCTTCTTCAAAGAAACATTTTATTTGTTCAGCAGAATTTAAAAAATAGGAATCATCACTGCGATCATTATCATTAGTGGTAAATACATGATTTGGACTATCTTCTGCCCATTGCTCAACCATTTTATTAGCGCGTTTTTTTATGGCTTCTATTTCATATAAAGGAATAGCTTCATCCATTACGATGAAGCCTTGCTCATTATAATGTTTTATTTGATCCGCTGATAACATGGGCATCGTCCTTGCTGAAAAATTCAAATGGTCGTTAATGTAAATACGGCGTAGTCTTTTTACTTTTATTTAACAAATATAACGTTAACAAAATATTTCTAATATTGAATAAATCGAATATTCATTTTTCCAAATAGGAATATTAAATAATGGAATAACAACGGTATTCTGTCTCTACTTATTTTAACTTAATTACTTGTAGTCGCAGGGAGTGAAAGTAATTGAGATGAACAGCTAAAACCATAAAGCTATCAATACTAACAATAGAGACTCAATATGAAGCTTAATTTTCATAAATCACTTTGGGAAGTACAGTGTACAAATGCCAGTGAATTAAACTATCACTTAGCCGCTATTCAACACGAAGGATATCAAGGAACAGAATTGTTTTTGCCTTTCTACGATATTGACCTTGATGCGACGCTTAAAGCGCATGCACAGAGAAGGTTAGATATCATAACGGGGATTGCAACCGATGGAAAAAATGTACAAGAACATTTAGCGAGTCTTATTAAGCAAGTGGATCGCGCACTATTATTTTCTCCTAAGTTAATAAATTGCCATACAGGACGTGATATTTTTAGTTTAGAAGATAACCTTATTTTATTTAATGAGGCGCTTGAACTAGAACAAAAGCATGGCATTACTATTACTCATGAAACACATCGTTTCAGGCCTACTTTTAGTACCTTTGGTACAGAGCAAATTATAGATGTCTTACCTGAATTAAAATTGAATCTAGATATAAGCCATTGGATGGTGGTGCATGAGTCCAATTTGATAGATCAACAAGAAAGGTTAGATAAATTATTTAAATCTGTACATCATATTCATGGTCGAGTGGGCTTTGAAGAAGGGCCTCAGGTAACTAATCCCCAAGATCCTCGTTGGCAAGAACACCTTATTAACCACACTCAGTGTTGGCAAAAGGTGATTAATAATGCATTTACACGTGAAGAAAATACTTTCACCATTACACCTGAATTTGGCCCATTTCCCTATGCTCATGTACATCCAACCACGGGGGCTAACTTAGCAGATATATGGAACGCCAATCGATTTATGAAACAACATTTATCAAAACAGTTAGTTATTCCAAAATAAAAGTATTGTCTTCGAGGGTTAACTTAAGATCTATTGATACAACCTGGCATTGTATCGGTGTTTTTTTGTTTATTAGATTCTTTTATTAGTAACATTTTTTGAAAAATAAGAATAAAAAAGAGTGAGACGGTAATTGCTGCGCAAAAAATTAATAGACTAATCATAAAAGTTTCTCGCTTTGATGTTGTGAGTTGAGGTTTGATATTTTTTTCTACTATTTGTGCTCCCATAAGGTCACCAATTTGCCATTTTTCAGGTTCAGTTAAATGCTGAATACTGTTATGACAATCCACACAAGCTTGCTCAGTTGCATAGAAAGGCGCGACGGTTCTGACTACTGACCTGTCATTTTTTATGATCGAAGTGAGGTTCATATTTTGATTAGAGCTAGTTTGAAGTAATAGCATTTGACGTCTCATTTTATCGTCAGTTGGCCCTTTATTTATCGACTTACCAGGAAAACCAACCACTTCTGAATGTAAAGAGCCCTCAAATAAGGAGCTTAAGTTAGCAAGTTCGAGTGCATGAGAGCGATAAATTGCACGACTTGGTAATAAGCCATTGGCGTATTGATCCTCAAAATCAGAATAAGCTTTAACAAATCCTTTACTGAGGTTAATCACTAAATTGCTTTCATTTGTCGCGCTTGCAATGATATCTGTACGTGTTTTATTCAATATGAAAGTGTAAGAGAAAAAAGAGATAACCAAAGCAACTACGAGAATGATGATGACATAACGAGTACTTAAGGCATTGTTAATAGAGGAAATTTTTTGATTGTATTTATTCACACTCTTTCACCTTATATTAGTTTTCATGTCATTGTGATGTATCTAAATTATCAAATCTTAATTTTTATGTTTATAACTATATAAACTAAAAGACGTTGAGTTAGTGAGATCCTGTAAAGGCGATATTCTTTCAAATTTTAAAGATATTTTGATATGCCATTAATATTTAAGTAAATTATATTTAATTAGTTTTTATACAATAAAGTTACAAATAATATCTTTTTTTGTGACTTTATATATATTAACTAAAAAGAGGTGTTTCTTGCAAGTAAAGTGAACAAAGTAATGGAGATCTGTCTTTTGTTTAGCGGTTAAAAGGAAAATAAAATGAAAGTTGAATATAGAAAAGCAGAGTCGAAAAAGTTTTCATCTTTGCTTATTCAAGAAAATATGAAAGCCTACTATGCAGCAAAAGATATTATTTGGGATTCTGAATTTTTTGATCGTCACTGGAAAATATTTAAAAACTTAGAGGTTTATTATAACTCTGAGTGTGTTGGTATTTTACGGTTTTCATTTAATGATCAAAATTGTTACATCCGAGATTTACAAATAAAATCATCATATCAAGGGAAAGGAGTGGGGAGTCATTGTTTACATTACGCTATTGAGTTAGGTAAATCACGCGGTGATCGTTTTATTAAATTAAAAGTATTCTCTGATAATCCTGCTATTGCTTTATATCAACGTCATGGCTTTCAAAAAATAGCTGAACTAGATTTTTTAACTGAGATGGCTCTCGATCTTAATCAAATTTAAATTTCTAACGTGAGTGTATATCATCAGGTTCAAATCACTTTTTAACGCGTTGTAAAGCTGAGCCACAAGCTATAACCAACAGATTAAGTTACCATTATTTTAGAATACAATTTCCTTAAAAGACAATTCACTTAAAATACAATGACCTTAGAATGCAATTACCTTAAAGTACAATTACCTTAAAATATAGGTACGCCAGTCTTATCAACCTAATATAACGAGCAAACGCGATGAATGAGTTTTACCCTGAAATAGAGCCATATAATCATTTTTTAATTAATGTAGATAATCAGCATCAAATCTATGTAGAAGAGTGTGGTAACCCAGATGGTCAAGCGATGCTGTTTATTCATGGCGGTCCAGGTGGAGGTTGTTCTAAAAATGACAGACGATTTTTTGATCCTGAAAAATACCGTATCATTTTATTTGACCAACGTGGTTGTGGTCGTTCTTTACCTCATGGGTGTTTAGATAATAATGAAACTAATTTATTGGTTAACGATATTGAGAAAATTATAGAAAAATTAGGGATTGATCGTTGGCATGTTTTTGGTGGTTCGTGGGGAACGACGTTAGCACTTGTTTATGCACAAGCTCACCCAAAAAAAGTAAAGAGTTTAGTTTTACGTGGCATTTTCTTAGGTCGACCGCAAGACACTGACTGGACTTTCTCTGGTGGTGGTGCAACGCGAATTTACCCAGACTTTTGGCAAGAGTATCTTGATGTATTGCCAAATGGGAAAGAGCAAGCTTCAGTACAAGCGGCTTACGATATTATGGTCGGTGACGATAAAGAACTAGCAATGAGAGTTGCTAAAGCATGGAGTGTTTGGGAAATTCGTTGTTGTACGTTAATACCGAATCAAGATTTTGTTGATGCCGCAACTGGAGATCATCAAGCGTGGACAATGGCTCGTCATGAGGCACACTTTATGATCAATAATTGCTTCTTATCTGAGAATCAAATCTTAGCGAATACAGATAAAATTAAAGATATTCCAACGACTATCGTACATGGTCGATTCGATATTGTTTGCCCATTTGATAACGCTTGGCAATTACATCAAAAACTACCCAATTCAACCTTGATTACCAGCGAAGCCTCAGGTCATGCATCGGTTGAAAAAAACACGAAGCATCATTTGATTGAAGCCACTAATGCGATGTTATTGTTGGGGTAATTATATTTCGTAGGGAGATTAATACAATTACATTATTAATGTAGGTGATGATAATATTTTTATAGATAAATCTTGTTTAACTCTTGAATTCAAGTAATAAGTACAATTCTGATGATGCCGAAAGCATCAATTCATATGATTGGTCTTGGTATATCAATATAGTTAACTTTAAAATTATAAAACAGTATTGCTCGACATTGTTATTTTATCGTTGATATTCTTGAAAATAGTGGTGTGACATCATTTTTTATTAATAATTTAGGTTATTTAATGACAAGGAGATATAAAAATTTAACCTCTATCTCTTTGTCTAAACTAAATATCAATCGATTAAAAATGAATGCCATTAGTTATAACGCTATATTTTATCCTTTGTTATTAATTTTGTAATGATAATAACTATTTGAAAAATCAATATGTTGCTTTCACCTTTTTTCTTACGCCTCAACAGAGACTTTCTATTAGGAACTTTTAATAAAAACCCACCGACTACTTAAAAAGTAATTTGTGATTGCTCCAGCTAAAACGCCTGCTGTGAGAGCCAACGCTCCTTGGTAAAAGTCCTTTCCTAATACATTTAATACTATGTGGAACATGGCAAAATTTGGAATAACTGAAATACCTGCAGATAACGTAAACTTAAAACCTTCTCGTGCATAGGATGATGATTTTAAATCAGTAAATGTATAGTATCTATTCCCAAACCAAGTACAGGCTAAAGCACAAATAAAAGCAATAACTCTAGATTGATAAGGTGATAAGTTAAATACGTATGCACAAAGCATGAATATCAGTAAGTCTACAATAAACCCGATACTACCAATGACGGCAAACTTAATTATTCGGCCATTCATTAACTCGCTGTCCTGCAATGATATAAGGACCGTTTGTTTTTAGATGAAAATACCAAGTTACAACTAATATTCTTGTCTTCTTTAAATTGAGCAATTTCTTTGTCGGTTGCAATAAGTTGTATTGGCATCTCTTTTAGTACTTCTTCATTTATCTTATTGAATACTTTTACTTTACCTTGGCTATAAAACTGGCCTGAAAAGGATTTTTTATTTAGATAATATATTGGATTATTTAAATTTACGTGCTTCATCATGTCTTTATCACTTTTCTGTTCAGTTTTACCAAACTGAATGAAAATAAGAGCTGCAATAAGTAATATTGGGATGAGCGAAGCTGAAATAGATACCCATTTAATAAATTTTTTAAAGGTTAATAATGAAACTAGCAAACCTAATGCTGGAATACCGGGTAATACGTAGGCAGGTAATATATTACCTGACAAAGTAAATAGTATCATTGGGGAAATCATCCAAAAAAAGAGGTATGACTTAAGGTCTGAATTCCGTTTTATTGTATCTTGTTTCTCTTTTCGTGATCTCCAAGCTAATATAGGCAAAATAATCGACCAAGGAGCCGCTGCGTAAATCCAGAATAACCATATCATTCCTTTGACTTCATTATGTGCTTTACCATATAAATCACCTTCCCAGCCACTTACCATAAAACGTTGGAAATGTTCGCCTACAATAAAGTAATTTAAAAAGCCCGGTGTTGCATTTTCTGCCATTAAATACCAAGGTAAAGCAATCACAGAAATAATCACAATACCCTTTAAAATAGGGACTCTTTTTATAAAAAGGGCGATTCCATTCTTAACTCCATAATTTAAAATAATCCATGGAACTAGGCTTAAACCAATTAAGACAATAATTAAAGGTCCTTTCGCTAATAGCCCTAAAGCGATACCAAAAAAGCCAAGTAAACCAGCCTTTGTCGAGCCATGCCAACATTGATAAAAACCAATCATTGCGATTGCCATTGATAAGGTCAACGCCATATCGGTCATAACGGCACCAGCTGAAATGCTAAAAACAGCACTGGTTGCAATAACTAACGAAGCAATTAAAGCGTTAACGTTATGTTTATTCGCAAAGCGGGCAACAACTAAAATGACAGCAACGCCTGCTAGCCAATGTGGAAATCTAACTGCGAACTCATTAAGGCCAAAAACTTCTATGCCAAGACTGCTCATCCAAGTGAATAAGGGGGGCTTTCCCCAAAATGGAACCCCATAATCAAACTGTGGTGTTAGCCAGTTTCCCGTTTCAACCATTATTCTTGCCATCTCACCATATCTTGCTTCGGTCGTGTCCATTAAAGGATATAGTGCAAGTGTAATTAGTCTTATTAATGCGGTTGCAATTAATATAAACCAGATAGTTTTTACTTGTTTAGTCATCATTATTTTTCAACGCGATGTTTAAATTTAGGGTTAGTAATAACAACTAAATTATTTTTTAGAGTGCTTGTAGATTCAAATTTTTCCTCAATAATGTAACGAGGGCGATTTTTGACTTCGGTATAAATTCGACCAACGTAAGCACCAATTAAACCTATGCTCATTAATTGAAAGCCCCCTAAAGCAAGAATTGCTAGCATGATGGTAGGAAAGCCATCAACGGTTTCTCCAAATATAAGTGTTTTTGCAATGATTAATAGACCATAAATGAAGGCTGATGAAGCAATCAAAGCACCTAGGTAAGTCGCTATTTGTAATGGTTTTGTACTAAATGATGTTATCCCATCAACCGCTAGGCCAAATAATTTACTGTATGGCCATTTTGAGTCTCCAATGAACCTCGCTTCTCTATCAAACTGAATAATAGTTTGTTTAAAGCCTGGCCATACGAATAAGCCTTTCATATAAATATTTTTTTCTGTTAATTGGTTTATCTCATCAATGACTCTTCGACTAATAAGCCTAAAATCACCTACATTTTCGGGTATAGGATTTTCAGATAGTTTATTAAGTAGTTTATAAAATACAGCTGCGGACTTTTCTTTAAACCAAGTCTCACCATTACGCGATCTTCTCTGAAGGTTCACAACATCAAATCCTTCTTCCCATTTTTTAACCATATCTACAATAAGCTCAGGGGGATCTTGTAAATCAGCATCAATAATAATAGCTGCACGTCCTTTAGTTGCTTTAAGTCCGGCAGTCATCGCAGCTTCTTTACCAAAATTTCTACTTAGCTTTATTAATGAGTGGGGAGTGCCTAACATAGGAAGGCTTTTAATGGTCATTACACTTTGATCAACGCTACCATCATCCACATAAATAATTTCACATTCGCAGTTTATTTTTCCTAAGACATGCGATAACTTTTTATGTAATGTCTGGAGTCCATCTTCCTCATTATGCACAGGGACAACGATAGATAATGTTATTGTCTGTATTTTTTGGTTAGAAATTATATTCATCATCGTTCTTTTCACCATAGACGTGTATTTTATGATGGATATAATATGATGAAATTCTTAAGATTGACTGAAGAAAGCCTTAAGTTTCACTTAAGTTTTTATTTAATCTTAATTCTGGTTAATAAAAGCGGAATTATATTTAAAGTCATAAGATTATATTTTTTAATTCATACTTTTTCGTTATATCTTTTAATTATATAGTGTCGTTAGTTTTGCCTAGTTTAAAGGGGAATTGAGAGATAATTTAACTCAGAAATGAGTGGTAGTAGTGCTGTTGTATCACTTTGCTAAAATCAAACTTTTCTTGTCGGGTACAGAGATAATTTAACCTTCTAGAATTGTAGAATTGTAGAATTGTAGAATTGGAAATTGTTATCAAGGTATTTAATAGTGAGAACAAGCAAAGAAATAATCAATTTCTTGAGTGAATTTGATTATATCGATGCTTGCTATATTTTATGTGTTGATTTTTCCTTTATTAAAGCTAACGCTTACTCGCTTTAAAAAGAAACCTAGGTCTAAGAGAACTGGCTCATTGTATTATTTTCACCAGAGGCTTTTAGAGCTTGATCACCAGAGAAATACTCTTTGTGATCGTCACCAATATTTGAGCCTGACATATCTTGATGTTTTACAGAATCTAGTGATTGTCTTATCTCTTGGCGTTGCACATTTTCAACATAAGCCAACATAGCACGTTCCCCGAAGTATTCTTTAGCGAGATTATCCGTTGATAACGCTGCCGTATGGTAAGTTGGCAAGGTTATTAAGTGATGGAAAATACCCGCATGTTTAGAGGCTTCTTTTTGGAAATTTTGTATTTTCAAATCGGCAGCAATCGCTAGTTCGGTAATATCGTATTTAATACTCATTAGACCACTACGTTGGTAAGCACTAACGTCTTTTCCTTCTTTTTCCCACGCATCAAACACTTGTTGACGGAAATTTAAAGTCCAGTTAAATGATGGGCTATTGTTGTAAACTAATTTGGCATTCGGTACCACTTCTCGAATACGATTCACCATATTAGCAATGTGCTGTACATTCGGTGTTTCTGTTTCAATCCACAGTAAATCTGCACCATGTTGCAATGAGGTAATACAATCAAGCACTACACGGTCTTCACCTGTATTCGGTTTAAAACGTACTAATCCATTAGGAAGGCGGTTTGGTTTAATCAATTCACCTGCGCGGCTTAATACCATATCGCCCGATTTTAAATCAGCTAACGAATTGATTTTTTCACCGTCAATGTAAGCGTTGTATTGCTCAGCTAAATCGCCTGGATATTGAGATACAGGGATTTTTTGTGTTAAACCTGCACCTAATGAATCGGTTCGAGCAACGATAATGCCTTCTTCAACACCGAGTTCCATAAAGGCGTAACGTACTGCATTTATTTTGGCTAAAAAGTCTTCATGCGGCACGGTTACTTTACCGTCTTGATGGCCACATTGTTTAGCATCAGACACTTGGTTTTCAATTTGAATACAACAAGCGCCAGCTTCAATCATTTTTTTAGCTAATAGGTAAGTGGCTTCTTCATTACCAAAGCCTGCATCGATATCGGCAATGATAGGGACAACATGTGTTTCAAATTCGTCAATTTGCTTTTGTACTGCTCTTTCTGCAACTTGATCTCCGCTGCTTTGTGCTTCGTCTAAATCATTAAATAAATGATTTAATTCGCGTGCATCGGCTTGTTTTAAGAATGTGTACAATTCTTCTATTAACATTGGCACTGAGGTTTTTTCATGCATTGATTGGTCTGGTAAGGGGCCAAACTCAGAGCGCATGGCGGCAACCATCCAACCAGATAAGTAAAGGTAAGTCCCTTTGGTGGTGGTGAAGTGCTTCTTAATAGAGATCATTTTTTGTTGGCCAATAAAACCATGCCAGCAGCCAAGCGATTGTGTGTAATTATCGCTATTCTGATCATAAGATTGCATATCATCACGCATAATTTTAGCGGTGTAGTTTGCAATATCTAACCCCGTTTTGAAACGGTTTTGTAAGCGCATACGAGCAATATATTCTGGATTAATCGCATTCCAAGTTGAACCTTGTTGGTTTATAAATTGGTGTGCGTTATTCATTTCAGCTTTGTAATTCATCATAGTGACCTCTCAAATTATCATGTGTTATCAATAAGTAATTGTTAATTTACAGTGAATAAAAGTGCCTAGATTAAAATCGTTGATTTGCTAGTTTCAGCCTTGTTGGTAGCTAATGCTTATTTTGTTTCTCGCTGCCTTGTTATTAGTTAATTAGTTAATTAGTTAATTAATGCTTGTTTTGCTAAAGCACGGTACTCGTGTAGTAATGGTTCGGTGTAACCGTTTGGCTGTTTATCCCCTTCAAAAATAAGTGCTTTTGCTGCTTGAAAGGCAAGGCTGTCGTCGGTGTTAGGGCTCATGTTGCGATAGCCTGATACACCTTGGTTTTGTTTATCAACAATTTGAGCCATGTTTTCCATAACGCTGGTGACTTGTTGTGTCGTACATACGTTATGCATTAACCAGTTGCTAATATGTTGACTGGAAATACGCAAGGTTGCGCGATCTTCCATTAAACCAATATCATTAATATCGGGTACTTTCGAACAGCCAATTCCCATCTCTATCCAGCGCACAACGTAACCTAAAATACCTTGCACATTATTGTTAAGCTCATTTGAAATCTGTGCTTCTGTTAATGTCATACCTTCAGGCATCACTGGTGGAGTAAGTATGTCTGTTATGCTTGCTGGTGGTCGGTTAATGATAGTTTTCTGCTCTTCAAACACATCAACTTGGTGATAATGTAAAGCATGTAATGTCGCTGCAGTCGGCGAAGGCACCCAAGCGGTATTAGCGCCAGATTTAGGGTGTGCTATTTTATCTTTCATCATTTGATTCATTTCATCTGGCATGGCCCACATCCCTTTGCCGATTTGTGCTTTGCCTGAAAAACCACAACGCAGCCCAATTTCAACATTGTTGTTTTCGTAAGCACTAATCCAAGGTTCCAGTTTAATTGCTGATTTTGCATAAAATGCGCCAGCTAACATACTGGTGTGGATTTCATCGCCCGTTCTGTCTAAGAACCCGGTATTGATGAATACCACGCGCGATTTTGCTTCATGAATACATTGTTTTAGGTTTAACGTAGTACGGCGCTCTTCATCCATAATACCTAGCTTGATAGTGTTCTCTGGGAGGTTAAGCATCAGTTCTATGCGACTAAATAGTTCGCAGGTGAACCGCACTTCTTCAGGGCCATGCAGTTTAGGTTTAACAATATAAATACTGCCTGTACGGCTATTTCTAAAGTTATCGTTCTCACCTTTTTGAAGATCGATACTAGCAATTAATGCCGTAATCACACCATCAATAATGCCTTCTGGCGCATTATTGCCACTTTCATCTTGTATTAAATCGGTACCCATTAGGTGCCCAACATTGCGAACTAATAACACTGAGCGACCTGGTACTCGGTAGCTTTCACCAGATTTAGCGGTGAAGTTACGATCGTAATTTAATTTACGTGTTACTGGTTGATTGTCTTTGGTAAATGTCGCCTCAAGCGTTCCTTGCATTAGACCTAACCAATTGCGGTATGCGGCCACTTTGTCGCTACTATCAACCGTTGAAACAGAATCTTCAAAATCCATAATAGTGGTGAGTGCAGATTCCATTTGAATATCATCAAGGCCTGCTTTATCGTTTGCACCAATTTTACCTGTGCGGTCAATATGCAACCCAATATGTAATCCATTGTTTTTGAGTAATAAGTAATTCGGAGATGTTTTAGAGCCATCAAAGGCAACAAATTGACATGGATTTTTTAAACCTGATTCAGTCCCATCAGATAAAAAAGCCAGTATATGCTGGTAATAAACTAAGTAGCTTGTTACTTCATGATGAGAACCCGTTGTTAATGGGAATTGCTCATCTAAAAAATCTTTTGCTTTATTAATAACGGCTTGACCACGCTGTGGGTTAAATCCTTCTTTATGGGCTAACTCATCGTTATTCGCAATAACATCTGTTCCATAAAAAGCATCGTATAAACTTCCCCAACGAGCATTGGCTGCATTTAATGCAAAGCGTGCATTACTCACAGGCACCACCAGTTGTGGACCTGCCATTGTTGATATTTCAGCATCGACATTTTCAGTTTCAATAATGAAGTCATCGACCATCGGAGTCAGGTAACCGATACTTTGTAAAAACGCTTGATAAGCTTTTTTAGAGTGTTCTGGGCTAATATTGTTAGCCAACGTATTTTCACGATGCCATTGGTCAATTTTCTGCTGCATCTGACGACGTGTATTTAATAGGGCGGTATTTTGATGTGAAAAATCATTAATTAAACAATTTAAATCAGCCCAAAAATGAACGCTATTAAGTGAGGTGTTCGGTAAAACTTCATCATTAATAAACTGATAAAATTCAGGATTAGTCAGGCATTGCTTCTCTAGAGGTAAATTCATATTTCGTCTCCTTGATATTATCAATTAACTTTAAAGTAGGTATTGAATAACCTTTGAGCGCACATTTATTGAACTTTTGTTGCTCACTTGTTAATCAGTTGTTGTTACTATAAAGAAATAATTCATATAATTTCACAAAGAAAATTACACAGAGTAAATTTTACAAAATGAAAATAAAAAAGAGCTTGGCAAGGCAATCTCATTACTTAGGCACAAAAATACGCAATTTACGCAAACGTAATGGCTTAACCTTGGATGATTTATCATCGAGATGTATTAAGTTAGATGCAGAATATGCACCTTCTGTTTCTTACTTGTCGATGATCGAACGTGGTAAGCGAGTCCCTAGAGAAGAGATGCTAGAAGTGATTGCGACTGTATTTCAAAAGCAACCCGAATGGTTTTTAGATGACGCCGCTGAAGTACAAGACATTATTCCTACTAAAGGTAATCGAGGTGGTATTCGAGGGATGGCGCTCGAACCTAGTTTTTTATTTTCAAATGAAATTTTACAAATTGCTATTCCAGAAATGTTATCGCAAACTGGGACAACAGGTCGCCAATTCGCACATCTACTCATTCGTGCGCATCAAGAACACCATCAAAATCATTTTCCTGATTTAGAGCGAGCTGCAGAAGAGGTCGGTTTAAAAAAAATGCCACTTCATGTTGAAGATTTAATTGAAATTACTGAAGCCCGTGGTTTGAAAATAAGTTGGTTTACGCGTTTACCTGATAGTGAATATGATAGTAATAACAGCAATAAAATGGTCACCTCTTTTTTTAAACCACCTCGTACGGTTTACTTAAATAAGATACTCAAAAAAAATACCACACGACTTAAATATGAGCTGGCAGTACATATTGGACATAATGTTTTACACAATAGTGATGGTGAAAAAAGCATTATGGTGGCAGGAGAGCGTGCTCAATACGATAGCCAACATAATAAAACTACGTCTTCTAGCCAATTAGACGCACAAGATATTTTGCATGCATGGCGTGATTTTGAATGTAGTTTTTTTGCGGCTGCTTTACTTTGCCCTAAAGTGCCGTTTCGCCAATTGCTTGATCAGCATGGTTATGAAATTGATATTTGTAAAAAAATAGAAGTATCAGAAGCCGTGGTGATGCGACGTATGACCGCGGTTTCTGCTTACCCACATTGGCACTATTTTGATGCTTATGGGCAAGGTAAATTAAGAGCAGTATACAGAGGGAACGGTATTCCATTGCCATGGGGAAATATGACCATTGCGCATGACCCTTGTAAGCATTGGTCTGTTTTTAGAATGTTAGAAAAACAAGCTGAGGGGACGGCGGCACAGTTTTCTATTTTAACGGAAAATGGCGTTGCTAAAATTTATTGTTGTGAATCTATTAAGGTAAAAGATCTTAATGATGCCAGTCACGTATTGTGTACAGGTATTGAGTTAAACTCTGCTATTGATGCTCAAGGGCACGACTCTGTTACGTTAGTGGATGAGTTACAAAGATTATGCGTCGATAATGGTGGATCGAGTAAGATCCCTCCCAAAATTAAGAAAATACTGAATAGTGTTGCGCGTATTCTTAATATTAACTGGATAGCGCGTGGTATTGAGCAAGAAGCGCAACTTATTTGTGTTAGAGGTGCTGTTTGTCCCAGAAAACCAAGCTGTTACTGTAACCAATAAATATCATTCAACATTTAGGTTCTAGGATTTTAATGAAAAATAAACGTATTGTTAAACATACTCTGTTAGTACTTTTAACCATGTTATTTGTATCTGGTTGCGTTAGCTGGCTAGCACCGAATGTAAAATCTGAGTTAGTTGAATTACAAGCTGGTGAGTATCAGCTTGATCCTCAACATGCTGCATTACTTTTTAAAGTTCAGCATTTAGGGTTATCAACTTATGTGGGGCGCTTTAACATATTTGATGCCCAACTTAATTTTGACCCCAAGAACATGGTAGCTGCATCTTTGAAAGCAGTAGTAGACATTAACTCCGTTGATATTAATAATGATGCTTTAAGTGAAACATTACAAAGTGATACTTGGTTTAGCAGCACACAATATCCACAAGCATTTTTTGTAAGTCATACCGTGACACCGGTATCTGATACCGTTTTTAATTTTACGGGAGACTTAACATTAAGAGGGGTAACAAAACCTGTCACGTTTAAAGCAACTTTTCATGGTGGTGCAGATAATTGGCTAACAGGTAACTACACTCTTGGGTTTAGTGCAGTGGGACAAATTAAACGTTCTGATTTTGGCATGGACAGTTATATACCTATCGTTGGCGATCAGATAGATTTAGAAATCTATGCAGAATTTGTTAAATAGTTTTTGATTTCTCATTGAATGTAAAATATTTAACTGATTTTTATGGCCGTTTATTTAATACTTTCTTTAAATTCCAAACAACTTCTTATATTTAATACCTACCTCTACTTCTACCTCTATATCTCTCACTACATTTAATACTTTAATTTGTATGATTTATTATTTTATTTTTTATAATGCGTTAGCTTGTGAAGTATTCGTTTTTAGCTTCTTTTTTTTAATTTTTTTGAAAAAATATAATATATTTCTACCAATAAATAACGATAAAATAATCTATTTAAGCACTCTTTATTTTATATTTACCTTGTGTATTAAATAGTTAAAAATATAATTTTCGGTTCACAACCTAATGACTCATCTTATTTAATAATGGGATTAACTTTAATAGTGAAAAATTAGCTGTATTGATTTTACTCAAGTTAACTTTTTCTAATTATGCTAAAATACTACAAATTAGGTTTGTTGTAGGTAAAGTAGCACCGAGTAAATACAATTAATAGAAAACAAGCTTAATCAACACATTTCAATAAAAGCTCGAATAAGAAAAAGAACTCAGTCATTTTATTGAATTTATTAATCACTAGAGGAGAAACTAATGAAAATATTAACATTTGGCGAAATGATGTTACGTCTAAAACCGTTAGCATTCGAACGCATCTTACAAACAAATACCTTTGAGGCCGCTTATGGCGGAGCTGAAGCTAATGTTGCGGTTTCTCTGGCGTTATTAGGTCACGATGCTGCTTACTTATCTAAGTTTCCTGAAAACCCATTGGGTGAGGCCGCTGTTGGCACATTAAGAAAGTTTGGCGTTGATACCAGTCTAGCTTTACGTGGTGGACCAAGATTAGGCATGTATTTCTTTGAAAAAGGTAATGGTGTTAGAGGTACTGGAGTAGTTTATGACCGAGCAGGTAGTTCTATTGCAACTGCAACTAGCGATGAATTTGATTGGTCTATTTTATTAAAAGATGTAGGGGTTTTCTATTTTTCAGGTATTACGCCAGCGATTTCAAAAGAGTTAGAAACAGCATTAAAAAGTGCATTGGATTATTGTAAAGCGAACAGTATTACCGTGGTCTGTGATTTGAATTATCGTGGCAAAATGTGGAAACCAGCACAAGCTCAAGTCGTTATGCATGAGTTAATGCCATTTGTTGATGTCTGTGTTGCGAATGATGAAGACTTTGAAGCCATGTTAGGGATTAAAGCTTTTGATGGTGATCTGTCTAATGGAATCTGCCAAATAGAAGATTTCCGAGAAGGGATGAAAGAGATCACGAAACGTTATCCAAATTGTAAAACAGTAGCGAGTGTTCTACGTGATATTAACTCTGTGGAACAAAGTGATTGGATGGCAATTTTATACCAAAATGACAAGTTCTATGACACACCTGTACATAATGTAAATGTAATGGAAGGCGTAGCCGCAGGTGATGCTTTTGGAGCGGGTCTATTACACGGGCTTGTAAATAAACTTGAACCACAGGAAACAATAGAATTTGCTATTGCTGCGAGTGTTTTAAAATTATCTATCAGTGGTGATTTAAACTTAGTTACTGAATCAGAAATTCGTAATGCAATGCAAAAAGGCGCGAATGCACGATTAAGCCGTTAATAAGTAAGATAAGTTATTAGATTAATAGCTTCATTGAACGCAATAATTTTTTATTAACTAAAGTACTCCAAATATTAATTAAAGTGCCTCAGAATAAAAGCATTGATGTAGTTAGGTTATGTCGATGCTTTCATATAATTTGACGGGACCGTAATAAAAACGGTGTAATTTCTTCTCTTATTTACAGACTAATTTATCTCCTTATTTAGATCATAACTAATAGTCTTATTGATAACTTAAATTAATAACCTAAATTGATGATCTAAACAATAAGCTTAATGATGTGTTTATTTTTAATGAAATAATTATGGACTTATTGAACCATAATGATTGGATTTAGTGTTCCTTTTTCTTCATCGCTGTTATCTTTATGATCTCTCCATAAGCAGTATTCTTTATCATTAATTTAAATTTGGAAAAGTCATGTCTCATCAAATAATCAAAGATCTTAACAGTCGTTACACCGCTAAAAAATATGATTCATCTAAACGTATTTCAGCAGAAGATATGGATGTGCTTAAAGAAGCCATTCGTTTATCTGCTTCGTCTATTAACGCTCAGCCTTGGAAATTTATTGTACTTGAAAGTGATCAAGCAAAAGAACGCTTCCGTGGTACTTTTGCCAATAAACATCAATTTAACCAACACCATGCAACAGAAGCATCACATGTCATTTTATTTGCTCATAACCCTCATTTTACTAAAGATGATTATAAAAAAGTGGTTGATGTAGAAGTTTCTTCTGGTCATTTACCTGCAGAAAGATATAACGACATGTTAAATGGAGCTTATGGTTTTGCTGAATCAAATACAGATGAAAATGGTTTCAATGGTCATTGGACAAAATTACAAACTTATATCGCATTTGGTAATGCTTTACATGTTCTCGCTCGTTTAGGTATTGATTCAACGCCTATGGAAGGAGTCGATTCAGAATTAATCGGTGAAACCTTTAAAAATGAATTAGATGGTTATGTTTGTGATGTTGCATTAGCGATTGGTTACCATAAAGATGGCGAAGATTATAACTACGGCTTACAAAAAGCACGTTTACCTGCTGAAGATGTTATTACTGTTCTTTAATGCTGAATTTTAAATTTCATTTAAAACAGTATTTTACAATGTTATTTTGTAATAGATCTTCATAATAGAGCTCTAAATAATATGCTAATATTTTAGAGCTGAAGTGAAATTAAAAACTGGCTAGGTATGTACCTGGCTTTTTTTATATCTAATTATTTTAGATGGACTTGATCAGTGCAAACTCTGGGAGTATGTTACGTGGTAGTGATACAAAGCCAGATTGTTATAAGTCACTCTGGCTATTTTCATCCATAAAATAGCTTACTGTTATAATGGTAAATCTCATAAATTAAGGTTTCAAATGTTTAGTCAATATCAGCAGCAATGTGAAGAATTTATTGTAGCGAATATGAAAACCGATTTAGCACATGATCTATTACATGTTAAACGAGTTGTAAAACTAGCCTTTGAAATTGCTATTGAAGAGCAAGCCGAGTTAAATGTTGTGTTACCTGCTGCTTGGTTACATGATTGTTTGAGTTACCCTAAAAACCATGCATTACGTTCATTAAGCTCTTTACATGCGGCCGATAAGGCGATTATTTTTTTGCGCAGTATTGACTATCCAGAGCAGTATTTATTGCCCATTCATCATGCCATTTCTGCACACAGTGTCAGTGGTGGGCTAATGGCAGATACGCTTGAAGCTCAAATTGTACAGGATGCTGATAGGTTAGATGCATTAGGTGCGATTGGTATTGCCCGTTGTATTCAAGTTAGCAGCCAACTACAGCGACCTTTGTACTCGCCTGAAGATGCTTTTGCGGTAGATCGAGAAGTGGATGATCAGAGGTTTACGATAGACCACTTCTATAAAAAGCTATTAAAACTAGCTGCTTCTATGAATACCGAAGTAGGTAAAAAGATTGCACTGCAACGCACTCAATTTATAGAAAGTTACTTACAGCAATTAGCGTTAGAAATTTAGTTAATGTTATCTAACCTCATTTCCTTCAATGAATGTTACCTCTATTGAGTCACGTCAAAGTGAATACTTGTTCTTCTGCTTACAATCATTTCAATCTTAAGAACTTGCATGAGTTGTGGTGACCTATCACTTTGCTTATCCAGCGCCATTTATTTATTAAGAAACAGAGATTAGCTAAATAAAAATACTTCTTTGATTATAAGTCTTAGGAGTATTTTTGTAAGTGCTCTAAATTTATAACACTACTCTCTTCTTATCGACTTATTGCAAATATCAGGTTTATTACAAACAAAAATATTATGGAGATACCTTACTTCTATTTTAGATAAATTAAGGTAAATTATCAGCCTGTTACCATTCAAGATGTAAAATTTAGCAAACGGTGAACTGAATAGACTCTCTTTAAACATGCTCTAAAAATCCCTCTTATTGTATTTACGCTTATTTTTTCATTGTTGCTTCATTGTTGAATGTGTCGTTTTTTCAATATAACTTTTTATCAATTGACAACTTACTTGCCTAGGCAGTAATATCTTTTTTGTTGTTAGTTGCCTAGGCAAGTAAGTGAGATAAATAATGCATAATTTAAATACAGAGTCATTAGGGATCCCCTTAGCAAAATTAATTGGTTTAGCTCATCTTCAAAAAGAGCGGTTACTAAATCAATATCTCGCTCCTTTGGGGATGTCATCCGCACAATTTAAAGTATTAGCGGCTATTCATTATTACGATATGAATTCTCCTGTTGAAATATGTAATTACCTGAGCATTAACGCAGGCTCAATGACGCGGATGGTTGAGCGCTTGGTTAAAAAAATGTTGATAGAAAAACAACCTAATCCAGAAGATAAGCGCAGTGTGTTATTAAACTTAACATCAACAGGTGAGTCTTTATTAAAACAATGTATGGATACCATGGACAATGATGTTGGGCCCCTGCTGGTCGGCGATCTTTCTGTTAAAGAAGTAGAGCAGCTTAGTGCTTTATTAACGCGTTTATTACCTTAACTTTCTTCACGTTCAATCTAATCCTAACCTATAAATAATATGATGAGTAAGTCGATCATGGGAAATACAGCTACTAATACAACTAACACCGCTTCTAATACTGCTAAAAGCAAACGCAAAACTTCTTTTATTATATTATTTATAACGCTGGTGGTTATTGGTGTCGGCTGGTTTGCCTATTATGAAGTCTATGCAAAATACTCAGAAGCAACTGATGATGCTTATGTAAATGGTGATTTAGTGGTTCTCTCTCCACAAATTTCCGGAACCGTTGTCTCTGTGTTACCTGATCAAGGTGACTACGTTGAGAAAGGCCAAGTCATTGTCACTTTAGATTCAAGTGATACGCAAATAGCGTTACAGGAAGCCGAAGCTAAATTAGGCATTGCAGTACGACAAGTACGTAGTTTATATGCGACAGCAGATAATGCAAAAGCAAAAATGCAATCGAGTAAAGTTGCATATCGACAAGCCGTTAATGATTATAAACGTCGTCAAAATATTGCTAAATCAGGTGCCATTTCAAAAGAAGATTTAACCCATTATCAAGATTTAGTGGATACAACAAATAGTGCTTATTTAGCATCTCAAGAAGCCTTTAAAATGACGCTTGCCTTGGTTGATAATACGGTAATAGAAAATCATCCTGCGATAAAGTGGGCTGTGGCAGGTGTGCGTAAAAGCTACCTTGATAATACGCGAACAGACATAGTTGCGCCAGTGAGTGGTTATGTTGCTAAAAGAGCTGTGCAATTAGGGACTCAAGTACAACCAAGCAGCCAGTTAATGGTTATTGTGCCGTTGCATGATGTTTGGGTAGATGCGAATTTTAAAGAAAGCCAGATGAAAGATATGCGTATCGGGCAAAAGGTAATCTTAATTTCAGACCTTTATGGGGATGAAGTAGAGTATAAAGGTGAGATAGAAAGCCTTGGTATTGGTACCGGAAGCGCATTTTCATTGTTACCTGCGCAAAATGCGAGTGGCAACTGGATCAAAATAGTTCAACGTTTACCCGTTAAAATTCATCTAGAAGAAGATAATCAAAAAGAATACCCATTAAGAATTGGTCTTTCTATGGTTGCTACAGTAGATATTGAAGATACAAGTGGTAGTGTACTAGCTCAAAATGTTCAACAAGAAGCGCGTCTTGATACTAATGTTTATCAAAAATCATTAGAAGAAGCAGATAAGTTAGTGGCAAAGATCCTACACGATAATGTCGGTGTTACTCTTTCTGATGAAAACTAGAGGCGGTTATGCAGGATCAAACCTATAAGCCGCCAAGTTTAACATTAGCGGTTATTGCTTTAGCGTTAGCGACATTTATGCAAGTACTCGATAGTACGATTGCGAATGTCGCTTTACCAACGATTGCCGGCAGCTTGGGCGTCAGCTCTGAACAAAGTACGTGGATTATTACGTCATTTGCAGTATGTAATGCAATAGCATTGCCATTAACAGGCTGGCTTTCCCGCCGTATTGGGCAGCTAAGGCTGTTTATTATTTCTGTTTCATTATTTACCTTAACCTCTTTTTTATGCGGTATCGCAACCAGCATGCCTGAGTTGATCTTCTTTCGGGCATTACAAGGTTTCTTTGCTGGGCCGATGTTTCCAATGTGTCAGACTTTGTTGTTAGCTATTTTTCCTTCTGTAAAACGAGGTGCCGCATTAGCGTTAATTTCAATGGTCACTGTGGTCGCGCCCATTGTTGGACCGATAACGGGTGGTTGGATCACTGATAATTATTCTTGGCCTTGGATATTTTTTATTAATATCCCTATTGGTATTTTTTGTTGTGTCGCTGTATGGCAACAATTGAAAGGACGCATTGATACGATAGCTAAGATGCCAATTGATTTTATTGGTATCGCTTTGCTTGTATTAGGCGTTGGTTTGTTACAAATAGTATTGGATCTTGGTAATAATGCGGATTGGTTTGAGTCACCTCAGATAGTGATCATGACTTGTATTTCTGTGGTTGCATTAATTTCCTTTGTTATTTGGGAATTAACTGAAAAAAATCCTATTGTGAATCTATATCTGTTTAAAGATCGCAATTACACTTTTGGCACGATTGCACTTGTATTTAGTTATGCAGCCTTTTTTGCTATCAATGTTATTTTGCCGCAGTGGTTACAAATCTACATGGGCTACACGGCCATTTGGGCGGGACTTGCTTCAGCACCAATGGGGATATTACCGTTAATATTAGCGCCATTAATTGGTAAATATGCGCACAAAATGGATATGCGAATTTTGGCCAGTATCTCTTTTGTTGTAATAGGTATTTCTTGTTTCCTTCGTGCGAATTTTAATACTTTTGTCGACTTTGCTTCCGTTGCTGAAGTACAGTTATTCATGGGGATTGGTATCGCATTTATGTTTATGCCATTGACCACTATTTTCTTATCTAATTTACATCACGATAAAGTGGCTGATGCATCAGGTTTAACTACTTTCTTACGCGTATTAGGATCTAGTTTTGCTTCTTCGTTAACGACTTGGATATGGAATCGCCGCGCAGATTTTCACCATGCAAACTTGAGTGAACATATCAGTATTTATAACCCTGGCGCAGTGGAATATTTAGATAAAATGGGAGGGGCCACGCAGACAAATCTTGCCTCAGTTAATAGCGTGGTGACATCCCAATCTTATATGATGTCGCTTAATGATTATTTTTATATGTTAGGGATTTTATTTTTTGTATTGATCGGCATTGTTTGGTTTAGCAAAGGGCCTTTCATAAAAACTTCTAGTGCAGAGACAGCAACACAATCGTCTTCTACTGGGCATTAATCGATGGCTACTATCACCACTATGATGAGCTGATTCTTTTTGGTGTCGCTTTTCGTTTAACAGCGTTATGCTTAATAAAACCTTGTAACTTATTGAATGTATGAAAATAGGTTTATTAAAAAGCATTATGTAGAATGTTGAATAAAGCTTTAAAAAGTATTGAACATAAGGAATAAATTCATGACCGATTTAGAACAACAATTAGCTTTTATTATTGAAATCGACAAACTAAAAGCCGTTTATCGTCAAACAACCGTTAAAGAAGATAAAGATAGATATGAGAATAGTGCAGAGCATAGCTGGCACATCACATTAACGGCACAGTTATTACAAGATTACGCAGAGCAACCTATTGATATTAGTCGCGTCGTTAAAATGTTATTGATTCACGATATTATTGAAATTGACGCGGGTGATTTATTTGCTTTTGCCGAGTCACAAGATCATGAGCAACAAGCTTTAAAAGAAGAAAAAGCGGCCCAACGTTTATTTGGTCTATTACCAGCCGCTCAACATGAATACTATAAAGCGCTATGGTTTGAGTTTGAAGAAGCAAAAACAAATGATGCACAGTTTGCTAAAGGTATGGATAGAATTTTGCCGCTAGTGCAAAACATGAATAATCAAGGCGGTAGTTGGGCTAAACATAAAATTAGCCAATCTCAAGTACTTACTCGTAATAACTATTTAGAAAAAATGGCGCCTAAACTATGGCAATACGTAGTGCAACAAACAGACCTTGCTGTTGCAAATGGCTGGCTACTTTAAATGCTATTTTAGTCTTTATTTTTACTTTTTAGTTTCCATTAACGTTTCGTTTAATAGTGTAATGTTGCACTATTAAACGTTTTTTCATATTTCTTCACGTATTCTTTTTCACTAAATCTATTAACTTATCTTGCTAATACTTTATCTTGTAGCTTTCATACTTTGTCCGCGGTATTGTTGCTCATCGTTTTGCTTCTCTGAGAGTAATGTAAGCAATCCACTTATCCGCATAAAATTTAAATGTTCTGAACTTCCTAAAAGAGAGAAAATATGACCAATAAAGTCGATATTGTTAAGCCTACTGCTGATATTCAACTTCATGTACATGAAACTCATGGTCACCAACGTGAAGACAACTATTTTTGGCTGCGAGACGATGATAGAAAAGATCCAAAGGTATTGGCCTATTTAGAAGAAGAGAACACTTACACTGAACAGATGATGGCACCTTTATCTGAACTTCAGCAATCGTTATACGATGAAATGGTGGCAAGACAAGAACCAGAGCTAGAGTCTGTGCCTTATTTTAAGAAAGGTTTTTGGTACACATCGCGTTATGATGAAGGTAAAGATTACAGTATTTATTCTCGTCGCAAAGGTTCTCAAGAAGCTGATGAAGAAATATTTTTTGATTGTAATCAACGAGCGGAAGGCTTTGCCTATTATCAATTAGGTGATTTAAGCCTGTCACCCAATTCAATGTTATTAGCGTTTACTGAAGATACCGTTAGTCGTCGTCAATACACATTACGTTTTAAAGACTTAGCGACGAATACCTTGTTCGATGAAACGATTGAAGATGTCACTGATGTGGTGTGGGCGAACGATAATAAGACGCTATTTTATGTCAAACAAGATCAACAAACATTACTACCTTACCAAGTATATCGCCATACATTAGGCGACTCACCGAGTAATGATCAACTTATTTATGAAGAATTAGATGATACTTTCTACCTTAATTTATATAAAACACGTTCAGAAGAGTATTTAGTTATTTGTGCTGATAGTACGATGACCTCTGAGTGTCTGATTTTAGATGCAAACCAACCGCAACAAAACTTTACCTGCTTTTTACCAAGACAAAGAGATCACGAATACAGCGTTGATCATTTTCAAGATAAATTCTTTATTCGCAGTAACTACAGCGGTAAAAACTTTGCGTTACATACATTCGAATCTAATATCGAAACGTTTAAAGTAGTTGCACCAAGTGAATGGCAAACATTAGTCCCTGCAAGAGAAAAGGTACTGCTTGAAGGTTATGAACTAATGGATGATTGGTTAGTGGTAGAAGAGCGTTCATTAGGCTTACCTGTGTTACGCCAAATTCATTTTAAAACGGGTGAGTCACGAGAGCTGACTTTTAATGATCCTGTTTATACTGTGTTTAGTCATTATAATCCGCAGTCAAATAGCACTAAGTTTCGTTACCAATATACTTCATTTACGACACCTTCAAGTGTCTATGAGTTAGACCTTGATAGCGGTGAAACAACGTTATTAAAACAAAGCAAGGTCATGGGCGATTTTGATAGCCAAGATTACCAAAGTGAACGAGTTTGGGTAACTGCTAGAGATGGCGTGGAAGTGCCTGTTTCATTAGTTTATAAGCGTGCTTTATTTAATCATAACAATCCATTGCTGGTTTATGCCTATGGTTCATACGGACATAGTTTAGATATTGGTTTTAGTTCTGCTAACTTAAGTTTGTTAGACCGTGGTTTTGTCTATGCCGTCGCGCATGTTCGTGGTGGTGAAGAACTTGGACGAGATTGGTATGAACAAGGTAAGTTACTGCAAAAGAAAAATACCTTTAATGACTTTGTTGATGTTTCAAAAGCGTTAATCGAAAAAGACTATGGCGCAAAAGATAACGTTTTTGCAATGGGTGGAAGTGCTGGTGGTTTATTAATGGGAGCAATTGTTAATCAAGCACCTGAACTGTATCGTGGCGTTGTCGCGGCTGTGCCGTTTGTAGATGTAGTCTCGACTATGTTAGATGACACTATTCCATTAACTACTGGTGAATACGATGAATGGGGTAACCCAAATGATCCAGAATATTATCATTATATACTCAGCTATAGCCCGTATGATCAAGTGTCAAAACAAGCTTATCCAAACATGTTAGTAACAACAGGTCTACATGATTCACAGGTTCAATATTGGGAGCCTGCTAAGTGGGTTGCTAAATTACGTGAATTAAAGACTGATGATAATCAATTGTTATTATATACCGATATGGAAGCTGGGCACGGTGGTAAGTCAGGGCGCTTTAAGCACTTTGAAGATATTGCGAGAGAGTTTGCATTTCTAATTGATTTAGCTAGGGGCTGTTGATCTTTGCCGTTCGAATTTTGTTCAATCTAGCACGTTTTGATCAGGGCTAGTAAGGTGTAGCTTAGTGATTCTAAGCAAATCTTGCCTAACGAAGAGCATAACAATCCTGAGAACAGTATTTGTTGACAATTTATAGTGCGTTTCGCTTATTTATGTGGGACAACCACATTACATAAGCTCAGCTCTGTATAAATAGCCAACAAATTGCTGTAAAAACGAACTCGAAAGATCAACAGACCCTAGTTAAGAAGTTAACGAATAAAGAGTTGTTTAGATCAGATGCTAAATGAAAGCGTTGAATAAATGAATGTATTGTTGAAGTAAAATACTCCATAAAAACTGACTTACCGTTTTGGTCAGTCAGTTTTTTATTTAGTCAGTTTGTTTAGCTAGCCAGCTACCTACTCGCCGTAAATATCAAAGCTAAAGTATTTTGATGCTATCTTATCGTAAGTCCCATTTTTACGGATTTCAGCTATTGCTGCATTGAATTTTTCCGTTAATTTTTTATCTTGTTTGCGTAATGCTAATGCAGTGCCTTCACCAACATAAGCTTTGTCTGTTACTAATTTGCCTTTTAAAGCAAAGTTAGCGCCATTGTCTTTTTGTAAGAAAGCTAACACTAACTGATCTGAGTTAGCGAATGCTGCATCTAAACGGCCATTTTCTAAATCAATGTAAACTTGATCTTGTCCTGTATAACGTTTAATTTCCGCAACGTCACCGTACACATCGGTTACATAATTATCATGTATTGTACCAACTTGAACGCCAATCACTTTGCCTTTCAAACCTGCTTTATCAATGGTAAAGGTTGCTGTTTTAGCTGCTACAAAGCTAGCAGGTGTTTGATAGTATTTATCAGTAAACAGTACGCGTTTTTGACGTTCTTCTGTAATACGCATAGAAGCCATGATCACATCTGATTTTCTTGATAATAACCCCGGGATTAAACCGTCCCATGCAAGTGTGACCCATTCACATTTTAATGCTGCTTGAGCACATAACGCATCCGCAATTTCTATGTCAAAACCGACAGGTTTGCCATCTGAGTTTTTGTAATTAAAGGGTGGGTAAGTAAAATCAGAAGATAAACGAACTGTCTTTGATTCTGCTGCTTGTAATGGGGTAATAAATATTGATGACAGCAATGTTGATGATAATAGTACTGCTATTTTTAACGATTTCATCGTAAGTTCCTTTTAGATATATAGTTAATTGTAAATTTTTATCAATGGCTAATTTAAATTTTTTAGCGCGTTTAAGGTTTCAAGCATGCTTTCTTTAGATCCAATCGTAATACGAATACAATCATTTAAGGCAGGCTCATGGATTTGATTTCGCGTTACAATGCCTTGTTCAATAAGGTATTGATAACTGTTTAAATTATTATTAAATCGAATCAAAACAAAGTTGGTTTCACTACCAAATACATGCTGAACAGAATCTAATAACATCAGCTGACCTTTAAACCATTCACGTACTTGTATGAGTTGACTTGTTTGTTGTTGCATAAGGTGTAGTCCATTTTGAGACAATGCTTTTAGCGCAATTTCTGCCGTCGGATCTGCAATTGGGTAAGGTGCAATTAGGCGGTTTATATAAGACATGACACTCGTATCTGCTAATAAAAAACCACAACGTATAGCAGCTAAACCAAAAGCCTTCGATAATGTACGTATTACAATAAGGTGCGGATATTTATGCATTAAATGTAATGCACTGCTATGTTTTGAAAATTCAATATAAGCTTCATCAATTACCACTAACGTAGAATTCTTACTGGCTTCTAGCAGATCAATAATATCAGTTTCATTAATGCTATTGCCCGTTGGGTTATTCGGTGAACATAAAAATAATAAGGTGCTGCTGGGTAGTTGTTGTTTAATGTTTTCTACATCAAGTTGAAAGTCTGCTAACAACGGTACTTTACAGGTTTTTACAGAAAATGAATCTGCACAGAACTCATACATGCCATAAGTAGGGGGACATATAATAATTTGATCGTTACCTGGACTACAGAAAGTACGAATCAATAAATCAATGGCTTCATCTGCACCGCGCACTGCGACTATTTCACAATCTAATTTCCCTGATTGTTGTTGGCAGTAGTTGAGATAAGCTTGTGCCGTATCATGAGGTAAAAAGTCAGGGTAACGGTTATAGTGATCATTGCTACCTTGGCTTAAGTCACCGTATTGATTACAGGTTTCAAGTTCATTCGCATTCAACCATAAATGACCATTGCCGCCGAGACGACGGGCCGATTGATAAGGAATAAGTTTTTGTACTGCGCTAGGGACTAATTTTGATGCTAATGATTGCATTAACCAACTTCCAATTTAAGTAAAATACACCGTTATAAAAATATTGAATATTTACGCTTTAAAGTCGAATAATTATTCATATTTTTGTTGGTTCGATTTAAACAAATCTTCATTGAAAGGTGAAACGAAAAATAGGTATACTAGCTATGAATAAAAATCATAGCTAGTTATGTATTGAGAAGCATAACTAATCTCATTTCTGGATCTATTTGTTTATTTGGAATCGAGGTTAACCTGTTCGCTCTATTTGCAAAAGTCAGTATGAGACAATAATGAATAATCGTTTACCTTCCACTAAAGAAATGCAGGCATTTATTGTCACTGCGGAGAAACTGAAATTTACATCTGCAGCACAAGTCTTGAACGTGACACAAGGAGCGGTTAGTCGACAAATTATATCGTTAGAAAAAAAGCTCGATATCACTTTATTTCATCGACATGCGAGAGGATTAAGTTTAACCGAGAAAGGGCAACACTTTTTGCCTTTAATAAAACAAGTACTTCAACAAATGAAAAGCGCTGTCGAGCAAGTCTCAACGATAAAACCCCTCATTAAGTTAAAAGCACCTAGTTGTATTACGACTTGGTTATTACCAAAAATAATGGCCTTTCAACAAGCCTATCCCGACATTACAGTCGCGCTGACATCTTCCATTAAACATGATACTAATTTTTCCTCAGAGTCCTTTGATGCCGCTATTTGCTATTGCACAGAAATAAAAGATAAAAGCTTAATCAGTGAGTTATTATTTGAGGAGGTATTAACACCCGTATGTGCACCGTCATTATTATCAGAAGGAAAAAATCAGCTCAGTATTACAGCAATGAAAAATATGCCGTGGTTACATTCAACACCGCAGCAAAGTGATTGGTCTTTATGGTTAGCCGATGCCGGTAGTACTTCATTAACTTCAAAACATAATCAACATTTTGCGACTTTAGATGTTGCCGTGAGTGCTGCCAAACAAGGTTTTGGTATTAGCATTGGTGATGTCGTATTAGCCTCGTTAGATGTGGCATCCGGTGCGTTAGTTATGCCTCACCCGTTACAGGTGAAATCAGGTAAAGGTTATTATTTGGCAAGTTCAAAAACATCTAACAACTTATCATTACCCATCTTAGTTTCTTGGTTGCTCGACCACACAAAGTAAGTTGTTTTTTAGCTGCTTTAGATAGAAAAAATTAATTTACTCAGTGGATTGTGCCCTTGTAAAATAGTTAGAGAGAGGCATTATAAAATCGCTAGGCAGAATGGTGGCTTGTAAGGTGATCCTGGATAGAAAATAGGTAGTGCTAATTAATGAGTGTGATTGGTATAATAAACGCTTAAAAACAAAAAAGCCCGAGAACAATAAATTGCGCTCGAGCTTTTTTATGCTAGCTGAAAAATTTATTCAACTGAATCTTCACGTGGAGTACGTTCGTTTGCTTCACGTACTTTTAATGAACGTTCTTGGAACTCTTGTTCATTTAATGCTTCAATTGCATTTGCTGCATCGCTTTCAGGCATTTCAACAAAACCAAACCCACGGCGTTTGCCCGTATGTTTGTCTTTCATTAAACGTACTGAAATAACTTTACCGTGTTCTGCAAATAATGTGCGAATAGCCATTTCGTTTGCGCGGTAAGGTAAGTTACCAACGTATAGCGTTGTGGTTGCAAAATCAGCTTCAGGTGCCGTTGCTGTTGCAGTACTTTTGCTTGTATTGGCAAATTGAATAAGAAAACCAACTATCACAGCACCAGCGGCGAATAACATTGCGCCATTTAAGCTGATTGAAAGTAGAGTGATGGCAGCTGCACCAATAACGGCAACTGCAACAGAAAGCAACACTGGAGTGTTTGACTTCATAATTTAATAACCTCAAAAATAATAAAAGAAAAGAAATAGAAACGTAAGCGTAGATTCGATATCTCGAAAACAGCTCATAATGCTTTTTTTGAGAATGGTGGCATAATCCCTGCCATTATCAATCCATGAAAAGCAAGCTCTATTGTATGTCAAAAAAACTAATTAGCGTTAATAGATTGCTTGATCATCTTTGATCTTGTTGAAGAAAAGTTAAAAATGTGAGGAAAGCCTCGCTGTTTGTGAGGGAAATGTGACCATTTGATGCTGATTTTTTGTGCTAAATGTTTTTTTAAAGCTAAATGTTTACTTTTTATTCTGACAAAAAATATAACACAGAGTTAACTGCTAAAGCATTACGACTATAGGTGTTTAAAGATGGAGATTAAAACAGAAATTCGCTAGAATGCACGGCAATTAAGATGCGCAAATTAGGCGTGTTAAAACTAGACATCAAAAGTAAGCATTAAAGTTACTAAAAGCGTAGCGTAAATGACGCTTAAGTTAGCTGCGATAAAGTGGTAATCAAACAATGATCAACCTGTATCGCAATGCAATATGTAGTCACTAACAAGGTATTAAAAGTATTCATGAAAAATATTCGTAACTTTTCAATCATTGCCCATATCGACCATGGTAAATCAACATTGTCAGATCGTTTAATCAGCACATGTGGTGGTTTAACTGAGCGTGAGATGGCTGCACAAGTAACTGATTCTATGGATATAGAACGTGAACGTGGTATTACCATCAAAGCGCAAAGTGTCACGTTAGATTATAAAGCGAAAGACGGTGAAACTTACCAATTAAACTTCATCGATACACCAGGACACGTAGATTTCTCTTATGAAGTATCACGCTCTTTAGCGGCTTGTGAAGGTGCTTTATTAGTTGTTGATGCCGGTCAAGGCGTAGAAGCGCAAACACTAGCAAACTGTTATACCGCTTTAGAAATGGACTTAGAAGTTGTCCCTATCTTAAATAAGATCGATTTGCCGGCTGCAGAACCTGATCGTGTTGCTGAAGAAATTGAAGACATTGTTGGTATCGATGCAACGGATGCGGTTCGTTGTTCTGCTAAAACGGGGTTAGGTATTGATTTAGTATTAGAAGAAATCGTTCGCATGATCCCGCCGCCAGTAGGTAATTTGGATGGTCCTCTTCAGGCATTAATTATCGACTCATGGTTTGATAACTACCAAGGTGTTGTTTCATTGGTACGTATCAAGCACGGTCAAATTAAAGTCGGCGATAGAATGAAAGTAATGACCACAGGTCAAGTTCATTTAGTGACTAAAGTGGGTTACTTTACGCCAAAACAGAAAGAAACTGGTATTTTAAAAGCCGGTGAAGTTGGTTATGTTATTTCTGGTATTAAAGATATTTTAGGCGCACCAGTGGGCGATACCTTAACACTTGCTGATAACCCATCACCAAAAGCATTACCTGGTTTTAAACGTGTTCAACCACAGGTTTACGCTGGTTTATTCCCAGTAAGCTCTGACGACTATGAAAACTTCCGTGATGCGCTGGGTAAATTAAGTATTAATGATGCGTCATTATTGTATGAACCAGAGAACTCGTCGGCACTAGGGTTTGGTTTCCGTTGTGGCTTCTTAGGTTTACTACACATGGAGATCATTCAAGAGCGTTTAGAGCGTGAATACGATATTGATTTGATTACAACGGCACCGACCGTAATTTATGAAGTTGAAAAAAATAACAACGAAATTGAATACGTAGATAGCCCTGCTAAATTACCAGCAACAAATGATATTAAAGAGATCCGCGAGCCAATTGCTGAGTGTAATATTTTAGTACCTCAAGCTTATTTAGGTAACGTAATCACTTTATGTATTAACAAACGTGGTGTACAAACTAAAATGGCTTATCACGGTAACCAAGTCGCATTAACTTACGAGATCCCAATGGGTGAAGTAGTAATGGACTTCTTTGACCGTTTAAAATCAACGAGCCGTGGTTATGCGTCATTGGAATATAACTTCATTCGTTTCCAATTAGCTGAAATGGTGCGTGTTGATGTCATGATCAATGGCGATCGTGTTGATGCATTAGCATTGATCACACATCGTGATAATGCAGAAGGTTATGGACGTGAATTAGTAGAAAAAATGAAAGAATTGATTCCTCGTCAAATGTTTAATATTGCAATACAAGCTGCGATTGGTAGTAAAATTATTGCCCGTTCAACGGTTAAGCAATTAACTAAAAACGTATTGGCAAAATGTTACGGTGGTGATATCAGCCGTAAGAAAAAACTGTTGAAGAAACAAAAAGAAGGTAAGAAGCGAATGAAGTCTGTTGGTAACGTTGATGTTCCTCAAGAGGCTTTCTTAGCGGTGTTACATATCGGTAAAGATAAGTAGTGTTTGATTACTAATTCTTCTCAGTTTGATGATAGAAAATAGTAATTAAAGAATGTTAATGCGCTGGTGTATAACCCGCGCATTTTGTATTTTAAACGAGTCATATTAGTTAAAATCCATTAATTAATATGATTTATAAGTGGATAGGAAAAAAAATGGCAAATTCATTTGCATTGATATTAGTAATTTTGACCTTAGTAACCGGTCTGGTTTGGGTTTTCGATAAAATTAAATGGGCTAAAAAACGTAAGCAGGCTTATGCCGATTTACAAGCTCAATCTGAGATTGAGTTAGACGATAAAACACTTGCTAAAATGGTGCCTGAAAATCCAATTATTGAAAATGCACGTAGTTTATTTCCAGTTATCGCAACCGTCTTTATCTTACGTTCTTTTATTTATGAACCGTTTCAAATTCCATCGGGTTCAATGATGCCAACGCTGCTCGTTGGTGATTTTATTTTAGTTGAAAAATTCTCATACGGTATTAAAGAGCCGGTTTGGCAAACAACGTTAATCCCAACCGGTCACCCTGAACGCGGTGATGTTGCGGTATTTAAATACCCTGAAGATCAACGTGTAGACTTCATCAAGCGTGTTGTTGGTTTACCGGGCGATAAGATAGTTTATAAAGATAAAGAATTATATATTGTACCTGCATGTGGTGAAGCAAGCTGTGGTGATTACAAGAAATTAGATACCTCGTTCATCGGTAATCAAGACTTCAAACATGAAAGCAACACCGTAAAAGTTTACTCTGAAGTATTAGGCGATGCTGAGCATCAACTATTGATTAATCCTTTACGCAGAGAACAAACACAAGCTTATTACCAACAAAAAGAACCATTAACGGCAACCTATGAGTGGGTTGTGCCTGAGGGGAACTATTTTGTAATGGGTGATAACCGTGATAATAGTCGCGATAGCCGTTTTTGGGGATTTGTACCTGAGCGTAACTTAGTTGGTAAAGCCGTTGCTAAATGGATTAGTTTTGAATTTGACCGCGATGCGAGTGACTTTTTACCTAGTTGGGTGCCAAGTAATGTACGTTTTGAACGTATAGGTAGTATCAAATGAAGATGAAAGAACAAGAATTAAAGCGTTTAGAAAAGCGTATTGGTTACGAATTTTCAGATTTTTCATTATTAAAACAAGCATTAACGCATCGAAGCGCGCTTGGTTTACATAATGAACGTTTAGAGTTTTTAGGTGATTCGATTTTAAGTTTTGCTATCTCAACTGATTTATATAAACGTTTTCCTAAAGTTGATGAAGGCGACTTAAGCCGTATGCGTGCAACTTTAGTCTGCGGAAAAATGCTCTCAGAAGTAGGGCGTGAATTTGTATTGAGTGATTGTTTGATCTTAGGTCCTGGTGAATTAAAAAGTGGTGGATTCCGCCGCGATTCAATTATCGCCGATGGCGTTGAAGCGATTATTGGTGCTGTATTTTTAGATTCTAATATCGATGTGGTGAATAAATTGGTATTAAGCTGGTTTGAAAGCCGCCTTAATACTATTCAACCAGGTATCGGTCAAAAAGATCCTAAGACGCGTTTACAAGAGCATTTACAATCTCGTAAACAACCTTTACCACTTTATGAAGTGCTTGATGTTAAAGGTGAAGCGCACAATCAGCAATTTACTATGAGCTGCGAAATTGAAGGAATGCAACAAGTGCAAGGCAAGGGGACAAGTCGCCGTAAAGCTGAGCAAGTTGCTGCACAAACTATGTTAACCGCATTGTTAGGTGACAAATAATGTTACTTCTTAATGCTATTTATTTACCTGTATTATTAACTTTAACTTTCATCTATTTAGGAGCTAAATAATGACACAAAAATGTGGCTTAGTCGCAATCGTCGGGCGTCCTAATGTAGGGAAATCAACGCTTATTAATGCATTGCTTGGTCAAAAAGTAAGTATTACTTCACGTAAAGCACAAACAACGCGTCACCGTATTCTTGGTATTGATACTGATGGTGATTATCAAACCATCTTTGTTGATACACCTGGATTACATATTGAAGAAAAACGTGCCATTAACCGTTTAATGAATCGTGCCGCATCAAGCTCAATCAATGATGTAGAAATGATTGTGTTTGTAGTTGAAGGGACACATTGGACTGCTGATGATGAAATGGTATTGAGAAAGTTTGAATACCTAAAATGCCCTGTTATTTTAGCCGTTAACAAGATTGATAACGTCGAAGATAAAGAATTATTATTACCGCATTTACAGAAGATCGGTAAGCTTTATAACTTTGCACATATTTTGCCGATGTCAGCTAAATCTGGTGATAACGTTGAAAAAATTCGTGAATGGGCTAAAGGCGTTTTACCTGAATCTGAGTTTTATTTCCCAGAAGATTACATTACCGACCGTTCTTCACGTTTCATGGCGTCTGAAATTGTACGTGAAAAGTTAATGCGTTTTTTAGGTGATGAATTACCGTATTCAGTGACCGTTGAAATCGAACAGTTTAAACAAAAAGCTAATGGTATTTTGCATATTAATGCGCTGATTTTGGTAGAGCGTGATGGTCAAAAACGTATGGTTATCGGTAATAAAGGCGAAAAGCTGAAAGCGATAGGCATGCAAGCGCGAATTGATATGGAAGAGTTATTTGACTCTAAAGTATTCCTAGAAATTTGGGTTAAAGTTAAATCTGGTTGGGCTGATGACGATCGTGCATTACGTTCATTGGGTTACGGCGATGATTATAACGGTTAATAGACATTAATAGGGCTTTGCTTAAGGCTTTTGCTGGCAAGCTTTGACTTTTCATAATGGTTATTTTCTGCTTATAGAGGCTATTTAATGTCTATTGAGTGCCACAATGCTTTTATACTTCACCGTCGTCCTTATGGTGAGACGAGTCAACTTGTTGACCTGTTTTGCCAAGACGTCGGTAAAGTAAGCCTTATTTTTAAAGGCGGTCGTAGTAGTACTCGCATGAAACGCGGCATGGCTCAGCCATTCACGTTATTGCTCGCCAGTTATTTTGGCCGTGGTAGTTTAAAAACGGTTAAGTCTCTAGAGGCGCAAACTCAAGTTGTACCATTACATGGGCAACGTTTATATATTGCGATGTACGTTAACGAGCTGCTATATCGTTTATTGCAAGCTGAGACCGCCTGCGATGGTCTTTTTGAATGTTATCAACGTACTCTTATTAGTATTGCCCGTGATGACGACCCACAAAAAGCACTACGTTTGTTTGAATTAACATTGCTAGAAACATTAGGTTACGGTATTAACTTCGACCATGATGTTTATAGCGATGAAATTATTGAGTCAGGTTTTCAATATCAATATCAACAGCAACTTGGTTTTTTTGCTAAACAAGCTATTTGTAAACCAGAACAGGTTTATGATGGACAGGATATTATTAATTTATCGCAACGTGAACTCGATAGTGAAGCAACATTGAAAATGGCAAAACGTTTTTGCCGTCAAGCATTGGCTAATTTATTAGGTGATAAACCGTTACATAGCCGAACGTTATTTGCGGCTAAATAACTAAGCCAAATAAATAAAGCAAATAAGTAAGCCAAATCAATAGCAAAAAAACTAATAATAACAATAAAAATTGTAACAGTAATAGCATAAAGGAAAGAACATGAGCAAAATTTTATTAGGTGTGAATATCGACCATGTTGCAACACTTCGTAATGCACGTGGTACATGTTACCCAGAGCCGGCACATTTAGCGGCTGTCGCAGAGACTTCAGGTGCCGATGGTATTACCATCCATCTACGTGAAGATCGTCGTCATATTCATGATCGTGATGTTGCCGTGCTAGCTCAAACTTTACAAACACGCATGAATCTTGAAATGGCAGTGACTGACGAAATGGTTGAAATAGCGTTAAAAACTAAACCAACATTTGTTTGTTTAGTGCCTGAAAAACGTGAAGAGCTCACCACTGAAGGCGGTTTAGATGTGGTGGGTAATTACGATAAAATAGCAAATGCAGTGAGTCGTTTAAATGCGGCGAATATCCAAGTTAGTTTGTTTATTGACCCTGAAGCGGCACAAATTGATGCTGCCGTTAAAATGAAAGCGGCTTATGTTGAATTACATACAGGTCAATACGCTGATGCTGAAACTGAAGAGATTCAAGAAGCACAGTTAGCGCGTGTTGCTAAAGCGGCAACCTATGGTCATCAAGTCGGTATTAAAGTAAATGCGGGTCATGGTTTGAATTATCACAATGTTAAACCTATTGCTGCTTTACCTGAAATTATTGAGCTTAATATTGGACATGCTATTGTCGCACGTGCATTAGTGGATGGTTTCTCTGTTGCAGTGAGTGAGATGAAGCGTTTAATGATTGAAGGTCGTAATCACAGTTTATAGGTTACAATTTATAGGCCGTAGTTTATAAGCTATCTTAATAAACTATCTTAATAAACGACTTATAAGTCTTAGTTTGACTAAGAATAAGCATTAATCGAACAGAATGATCAATGCTTATTCTTCTGCTTTCATACTTAAGCCTACTTAAGTTAATAATAATATATCTATTGTTTAATTCCCTGTTGTAGAGGTGTCACGTGAGTTCAGATCTTTATATTGAGCAGTTACGAACCCAATTTCCTATTTTAGATCAGCAAGTAAATGAGCATCAGCTTGTTTATCTTGATAACGCCGCTACTACGCAAAAGCCACAATCCGTCATTGATGCTATCTGTCATTATTACCAAACCAGTAATGCCAATGTACACCGAGCTAGCCATGCTTTAAGTAACCAAGCAACGTCATTATTTGAACAAAGTCGAGTCAAAGTACAAACATTTATTAATGCACAACGTTCAGAAGAAATCATTTGGACAAAAGGCACAACCGAAGGCATTAATCTATTAGCTAATGTATTTGCAGATCAGTTACAGGCTGGCGATGAAATTATTATTAGTGCTTTAGAGCATCATGCCAATATAGTACCTTGGCAAATGCTTGCTAAAAAAACAGGTGCAGTGCTTAAGGTCATTCCTTTAACTGAACAGCATTGTTTAGATTTAACGGCCTTTCAATCTTTACTCTCATCAAGCACTAAAATTGTTTCTATTGCGCATGTTTCCAATGCACTTGGCGTTATTAATCCCATTAAAGAAGTGATTGAATTAGCACATCAACAAGGCGCTAAAGTGATTATAGATGGGGCACAAGCTGTTGCGCATATTGATGTAGATGTACAACAACTTGATTGTGATTTTTACCTCTTCTCTGGGCATAAATTATTTGGCCCAACAGGTATCGGTGTGTTGTATGGAAAACTAGATTTATTAAATCAACTTCCACCATGGCAAGGCGGCGGTGAAATGATTCAAACTGTCACCTTTGAAGAAACCACCTACAACCAGCTACCTTTCAAATTTGAAGCGGGTACGCCTAATATTGCAGGTGCTATTGGCCTAGCCGCAGCCATTGATTTTGTAAATGCTCTAGACACTGAATTTTGTCAAAATCATGAACAAAGCTTAATTGAATATACTGAAAACGCCCTAAGCGAGATGCTTGAAATAAACCTATTTGCCAAAGGATTAACAAAGTCAGGTGCCATCAGTTTTATTGTGAAAGGTGAGCACAGCGCAGATATTGCCATGTTATTAAATGCACAGGGTATTGCTGTTAGAAGTGGAACGCATTGTGCGATGCCATTAATGTCAGTATTAAATTGTAATGGGACGGTGAGAGTGTCTTTTTCTGTTTATAACACACTGGATGAAGCCAAGGTGTTTGTCGATGCATTACAAAAGGTGATTGAGCTTTTAGGTGATTAAGTCGACTCTCAACTAAATCAAAGTATCGATTAGGCTATTAATTAAATCCGTTTTTCTTCTAAGTATTTATTTAGGAACTATTATGTCAGCAAACTTAACGCAACTATTATCAATCATGCAGCAACTACGTACACCTGAAACAGGTTGCCCTTGGGATCTAAAGCAAACCTTTGATAGTGTCGTACCTCATACCATTGAAGAGGCTTATGAAGTGGCAGATGCTATTGCGAATAAAGACTTTGATGACTTAAAAGGGGAGTTAGGGGATTTATTATTCCAAGTTGTTTTTTATGCTCAGTTAGCTAAGGAGCAAGGTTTGTTTGAGTTTGATGACATCCTAGAAGTGTTAAACGAAAAGTTGATCCGTCGGCATCCTCATGTGTTTTCTACTTCAGAGTTTACAACTGATGCAGAAATCAATGCGAATTGGGAAGCTGAAAAAGAAAAAGAGCGTCTTAAAAAAGCCAAGTCTTTAAACACAGAAGAAAGTATTTTAGATAACATACCACTTGCTTTACCTTCATTAACACGTGCTTATAAAATTCAAAAACGTGCCGCGAGTGTTGGTTTCGATTGGGCTGAATTAGAACCTGTTATTGCTAAAATCCATGAAGAGATTGATGAAGTTTTAGTAGAAGTGAAAAGAACTGATTTAACTGAAGCGCAACAAAAAGAAAGAATTGTTGATGAATTAGGTGATTTATTATTTGCTAACGTTAATCTTGTTCGTCATTTAAAGGCCAATCCAGAACAAGTATTAAATCAAGCAAACCAAAAGTTTTCATCAAGATTTAAGCTTGTAGAACAACATGTTAAATCTTTGGGTAAAGAGATGGGTGATTGCACATTGAATGAGTTAGATTCAATTTGGAATCAGATAAAGAAAATCCCGTCTTAAACTAGACCCCATCTAAGGTCTAACAATCACCATCAAAGCACTTTATTACTAATAAAGTGCTTTTTCGTTTGTCGAAAATAGCGCACCTTGTTATACTATTGTCCCATCTAAATGCTCAATTTTCTCCATTTTGATAAAACGGTCACACTTCAAGACCCTAACTTTACTTATTTATAAGTTGAGTTTTTTTGCTGTGTGGTGTTTTTATTTGGCAGTGAAATTAGGATTCTTTTTTCTCATTCTTAATGGCTCAGGGTTATTATGACAACAAAATATATATTCGTAACGGGTGGTGTGGTTTCATCACTTGGTAAAGGTATTGCCGCAGGTTCTCTTGCCGCAATTTTAGAAGCGCGTGGTTTAGACGTAACGATTCTGAAACTTGACCCATATATTAACGTTGACCCAGGGACTATGAGCCCAATTCAGCATGGTGAAGTATTTGTAACCGACGATGGCGCAGAAACGGATCTAGACTTAGGTCATTATGAACGCTTTATTCGTACCAAAATGACTAAACGTAATAACTTTACAACAGGTCGTATTTACTCTGACGTACTTGCTAAAGAACGTCGTGGTGATTACCTGGGGGCAACTATTCAAGTTATCCCACATATTACAAATGAAATTCAAGCGCGTGTTATTGCTGGCGGTGAAGGACATGATGTAGCGATAGTTGAGCTAGGTGGAACGGTTGGCGATATTGAATCACAACCTTTCATTGAAGCTATTCGTCAATTAGGTTTAAAAGTAGGCCAAGAAAATGCAATGTTCATGCATTTGACTCTATTGCCTTACTTGAAAACAGCTGGCGAAATTAAAACTAAACCAACACAACATTCTGTAAAAGAGTTGCGTAGCTTAGGTATTCAGCCTGACATTCTTATCTGTCGAAGTGAAGTGAGCTTTCCTGCAAACGAACGTGCAAAAATTGCATTGTTCTGTAATGTGCAAGAGAAGTCAGTTATTTCATTGCGTGACGTAGATTCAATTTACAAAATTCCAGCATTATTAAAACAACAAGGTTTAGATCAAATCTGTGTTGAACGTTTTGGTTTAGATTGTCCTGAAGCAGATTTAAGCGAATGGGCAAAAGTGGTTTCTGAAGAAGCAAATACAACCAGCGAAGTTATTATCGGCATGGTTGGTAAATACACTGAGTTACCAGATGCTTACAAATCAGTTAATGAAGCATTGAAACATGGCGGCTTAAAAAATGCTGCAACAGTGAAGATTAAATATATTGATTCACAAGATGTTGAAATTAAAGGCTTAGGCGTATTAGAAGGTATTGATGCAATCCTCATTCCTGGTGGGTTTGGTGAGCGTGGCGTAGAAGGTAAAATCTTAGCTGCACAATATGCACGTGAAAACAAAATTCCTTACTTAGGTATTTGTTTAGGTATGCAAGTTGCGCTTATTGAGTTTGCACGAAATGTTGCTGGTCTTGAAAATGCTCATTCAACAGAATTTAATACTGAAACAAAATATCCAGTGGTTGGTTTAATCACTGAATGGATCGATAAATCAGGTGAAGTTGAACAACGTACTGAAGACTCCGATCTTGGTGGTACGATGCGCGTAGGCTCTCAAAAATGTCATTTAGCGGACAAATCTAAAGTATTAGAAATGTACGGTAGTAAAGAAATTTTTGAACGTCATCGTCATCGTTATGAAGTTAATAACAATTTATTACCGGCGATTAAAAAAGCAGGTTTGAAAATTACTGGTTTGTCAGAAGACAAAAAATTAGTAGAAATAATTGAAAATCCAAATCACCCTTGGTTTGTTGCTGCGCAATTCCATCCGGAGTTCACATCAACACCACGTGATGGTCACCCATTATTTAAAGGGTTTATAAAAGCTGCGATAGATCATCAACAAGGTCGTTTTTCATAGTTTTTGTTGACCAGGTCACGTTATTTTGTTAAAAAATTGCACAATAAAACGTTGTTGAAGTTATTAACAACTCGTTACAAAGAATTTTTAAAATTTTATTTTTATTAAAACAAAGGAATAATCATGTCAAACATAGTTAAAGTACTTGGTCGTGAAATCATGGATTCACGTGGTAACCCAACTGTAGAAGCTGAAGTTCATCTTGCTGACGGTTCTATCGGTATGGCTGCTGCACCTTCTGGTGCATCTACTGGTTCTCGTGAAGCTCTTGAACTACGTGACGGCGACAAAGCTCGTTACTTAGGTAAAGGCGTTCTTAAAGCTGTTGCAGCTGTAAACGGCCCAATCGCTGAAGCGCTAGCTGGTAAAGATGCAACTGCACAAGCTGAACTTGACCAAATCATGATCGACCTAGACGGTACTGAAAACAAAGCTAAATTTGGCGCAAACGCTATCCTAGCTGTTTCTCTTGCTGCTGCTAAAGCTGCTGCAATCTCTAAAAAAGTACCTCTATACGCTCACATTGCCGACTTAAACGGTACTTCTGGTGTTTACTCTATGCCTCTTCCAATGATGAACATCATCAATGGTGGCGAGCATGCAGATAACTCTGTAGATATCCAAGAATTCATGATCCAACCAGTTGGCGCGCCTAACTTCCGTGAAGGCCTACGTATGGGTGCTGAAGTATTCCATAGCCTAGCTAAAGTACTTAAAGCTGACGGTCACTCAACTGCTGTTGGTGATGAAGGTGGTTTTGCTCCTAACCTTGAGTCTAACGAAGCTGCACTTGCTGCAATCGAAAAAGCAGTTGCAAATGCTGGTTACGTATTAGGTAAAGACATCACATTAGCGATGGATTGTGCTGCATCTGAGTTCTACGACAAAGAAGCAAACATATACGATCTTAAAGGTGAAGGTAAAAAATTCACATCAGAAGAATTTAACTTCTTCCTACAAGATTTGACTAAAAAATACCCAATCGTTTCTATCGAAGACGGTCTTGACGAGTCTGATTGGGATGGTTTCGCACACCAAACTAAACTAATGGGTGATAAAATCCAATTAGTTGGTGACGATCTATTCGTAACAAACACTAAGATTCTTAAACGTGGTATCGACAACGGTATTGCTAACTCAATCTTAATCAAGTTTAACCAAATCGGTTCTTTAACTGAAACGTTAGCTGCAATCAAAATGGCTAAAGATGCTGGTTTCACTGTTGTTATCTCTCACCGTTCTGGTGAAACTGAAGATTCAACAATTGCTGATCTAGCTGTTGGTACTGCAGCAGGCCAAATCAAAACAGGTTCATTGAGCCGTTCTGATCGTGTTGCTAAGTACAACCAACTTCTACGTATCGAAGAAGCTTTAGGCGCAGCTGCACCTTACAATGGTCTTAAAGAAGTTAAAGGTCAGTAATATTAGTACTTAACTTAGGTTAAGATTAATATTCTACTTTGATTTATAAATCCTCACTTCGGTGAGGATTTTTTTTGCCTGTTTTTTGGCGAAAGAACATTAAGCCGTTCAGACCGATTAACGACGGGCAACCAACTTCCACATCGCTAAGTTGTTTTAGGCGCAGCTGCACCTCATTAACTTCAGTCTTAAAGAAGTTAAAGGTCAGTAATATTAGTACTTAACTTAGGTTAAGATTAATATTCTACTTTGATTTATAAATCCTCACTTCGGCGGGGATTTTTTTTGCCTGTTTTTTGGTGAAGGGACATTAAGCCGTTCAGACCGTGTTGCATCACTTTATTAGCTGCGTAATATTAATTTCGGACAACCAACTTCTACGTATCTAAGAAGCTTTAGGCGCAGCTGCACCTCATTAACTTCAGTCTTAAAGAAGTTAAAGGTCAGTAATATTAGTACTTAGCTTAGGTTAAGATTAATATTCTACTTTGATTTATAAATCCTCACTTCGGTGGGGATTTTTTTTGCCTGTTTTTTGGCGAAAGAACATTAAGCCGTTCAGACCGTGTTGCAGCACTTTATTAGCTGCGTAATATTAATTTCGGGCAACCAACTTCCACATCGCTAAGTTGTTTTAGGCGCAGCTGCACCTCATTAACTTCAGTCTTAAAAAAGTTAAAGGTCAGTAATATTTAATCTTAAGTTCGGCTAGGAAAAATATTCAACTTTGATTTATAAATCCTCACTTCGGCGGGGATTTTTTTGCCTGTTTTTTCTTATTATTTATTGAGTTAGGAAATAAGCTGCAGAGTACTTAAGATATTATGGCTACTTTGCAATGTCGGTTTTATTTTGACTTTGGGGCGCTGGCTTTAGCCTGCATTTTTGTGTGTTGGTGTTGATAGGACAAAATAAGATAAAGATGAGCATTAAAAATAACGCTATTCCCTCGATTCTTTATTTGTATGTTGGGGCTTGATTATACAAAAGTAAAATTCACTTAACATTGTGTTAGAGCATATCTTATTTAAGTAACTCAGCGTAAAATGCGCGCTTTAAATTATATGAATCCCCTTTGGAGCTGTGATGCCTTCTCTTATTGATATACTTGGTTGGACAAGTGTCTTTTTTTACGTCTTTTTAATGATTTTTAATGGTATGAAGAATGTGCGACTTGCTTCGTTTCTCTCTGTGATTAATGATGTTATGTGGGGTGTGATGATAGGAGTTATGCCTAAAGTATTGCTAAATCTGGTTGTCGGTAGTGTTACTTTATATCGTTACTTATGTGACTTTACTCATTTCTCTCGCAAAATGACGCGTTTAATATTAATTATTATGGTTGCTTTTCTATTGTATGCAACGTACTTCTCTGTGAATAATTATCTAGCTAATCCGTCATTGGGACTGTTATTAACGTGGGCAGACTTTGCTATTATTTTAACGGCACTCAGTTTTAAAAAATTACGACTTTTCCAATTTTTTATGTGGATATCAGCTTTCGTTGGTGGTTATGCTTATTATTTATTAGGCATTGATCAAATGGTTGTTATTAAAATGATTGTGGCATGTATTATGTCCCATAAATTATTTATTCATCCATTATTCCCGCAATTAGAAAGCAAACTGCTTTTCTGGAAGAAATAAGTTTTATTCAGCCTAATGCTACGCAACTAAATTTAGTGTGTTTGAGTTGATTTTAATTTTCTGTTTAATGTGGGATGATTAACTTTTTTAATACTGAGTTTAAATATCATGCGCTTACTGTTAGCTATCTTTATTTTTATATTTTCATTATTGCAATACCATTTATGGTTTGGAAAGAATGGACTGCAGGATAATCGAGAATATTCTAAAGAGGTCGCATTGGCGACTGCTGGTAATACAGAGCTAACAACGCGCAATCAAATGATGTTTTCAGAAATCGATAATCTAAAAACAGGCACCGAAGCGATAGAAGAACGCGCCCGTAATGAGTTAGGTTTAGTTAAAGAAGGTGAAACCTTTTTCCGCATTGTTCCAAAGGAAGATAACTAGATGAGTGAACTTTCTTTTTCTGTTGTCATACCCGCAGCAGGCATTGGCAAACGTGTCGGTGCTGATATTCCTAAACAATATTTAACTATTTTAGATAAAACCATCATTGAACATAGTCTTGCCCCTTTTCTTGCCCACCCTGATATTAATATAGTCATTGTTTCTGTCGCTAAAAATGACCAATGGTTTAAACATTTAAAGGTTGCGCAACATCCTAAACTGACCATAGTGGAAGGCGGTAAGGAACGTGTCGATTCAGTCCTTAATGCATTAAAAATGTTACCAAATGATGATTATGTATTGGTGCATGATGCGGCTCGTCCTTGTTTACAAACAAGTGACATCGATAAGTTAATTTCTCATGCTCGTGCGACTAAAACGGGGGCAATGTTAGCTTCTCGAGTACGCGATACAATGAAACGTACCAATCAAGACAACCAAATAGAACATACTGTTGAACGACAAAATTTGTGGCATGCGTTGACACCACAAATGTTTAATAATAAACAACTGATTACCGCTATCTGTAATAGTGATGAACAACATCTGATTACCGACGAAGCTTCTGCTATTGAACTTGCTGGCGGTTCCGTCACTATTATTGAAGGGCGAAGTGATAACTTAAAAGTGACTCAGTCTGAAGACCTGTTATTAGCAGAATTTTATCTGTCTAAATTTAGTTCTTAAAATTTAACACTTAAAGTTTAGCTCTCAAAATTAAGGAAACAATATGATCCGTATCGGACATGGTTACGATGTACATAAATTTGGCGGTGAAGGCCCAATTACCATTGCAGGTATAAAGATTCCTCATGACAGAGGATTATTAGCACATTCAGATGGCGATGTTGCTATTCATGCACTTTGTGATGCAATATTGGGCGCATTAGCGCTCGGTGATATCGGTCGCCACTTTCCTGATAATGATGATGCTTTTAAAGGTATTGATAGCCGAGAGTTATTGGTTAACGTATATGGACAAGTAAAAGAAAGAGGTTACCGCTTAGGTAATGCGGATATTACCATTATTGCGCAAGCCCCTAAAATGGCCCCTTTTATTGATCAAATGTGTGCTGAGTTAACGCGATTATTAGAGACTGATGAAAACAATATCAATGTTAAAGCGACAACAACCGAAGAGCTAGGTCCAATGGGACGTAAAGAAGGTATTGCAAGCCATGCTGTGGTTATTTTATTGAAGGAAGGACAATGAGTGAGACTCAGCCTGAAAAGAAAATCTATTCATTAGATTTTAATTACTTGTATGGCAAACCAACCTGTACTGCTCGATTTAAACAACATTGTGAAGACTTTAGAGTAGAAGAGCACTTAGACTTTGAATTAACAGGGGAAGGTGAGCACGTTTGCTTATGGGTAAAGAAAATTGGAGAAAATACTGATTATTTAGCCAGACAGCTTGCTAAATTTGCTGGCATTGCAGCTAAGAATGTCAGTTACGCAGGTATTAAAGATCGCCATGCGGAAACATACCAATGGTTCTCGCTTTATATCCCAGGTAAAATTACACCGGACTTCAGCACCTTCGAATCTGAAGGCGTGACCATTTTAAAAGTGATTCGTCATAATAAAAAACTACGTACTGGCTGCCTTGACGGTAATAAGTTTGCCATCGTATTACGTGAAGTGTCAGATAAAAGTGCTCTACAAATAGCATTAGATAAAGTACAAAATGGCGTACCTAACTATTTTGGTAATCAACGTTTTGGTTTTGATGGCCATAATGTGAATGCTGCTCTACAGCTGTTTAATGGCAGAAAAATTAAAGATAGATTTAAACGTGGCATGTATCTTAGTGCAGCACGAAGTTATCTATTTAATCGAGTGATATCACAACGCATTAGCGATAACTTACAATCTTCTCCGTTGTTAGGGGATTGTGTTCAGTTTGTAGCGAATCGCTCTTTCTTTCCTTTACCTGATTTATCTGAGCAAACATTGCAACGTTTAACGACTCGTGAGGTCTGTTTAACAGCTCCATTATGGGGTGCTGGTGAATTAACATCTACTGAAGACGCCAAACAGTATGAATTAGATTGCTTAGCAGAATTTGAAGACTTACAGACAGGATTAGCGAAAGAAGGTTTAAAACAAGAACGACGCCCTTTGTTGTTAGTACCCGAACAGTTTAGTTATGAATGGTTAGATGACTCATCAGTGCGCATTGAATTTTATTTACCATCAGGCTGTTATGCAACCAGTGTAGTACGTGAACTTATCGAGATAAGCGGATGATGTTATTGATTAGTAATGATGATGGTGTACTTGCCCCTGGTTTATTAGCGTTACAGCAACATCTAAGTCAAATATCAGATGTACAAACAATGGTGGTTGCGCCTGAACGAAATCATAGTGGTGCAAGCAATTCATTGACACTTGAACAACCTTTAAGAAGACAAACCTTAGAGAACGGCTTTATATCAATTAATGGTACCCCAACGGATTGTGTTCATTTAGCGTTATATAAATTTTGTGAAACACCGCCTAAGTTAGTGGTTTCTGGTATTAATGCTGGTGCGAATATGGGCGATGATGTTTTATATTCAGGCACTGTTGCTGCTGCAATGGAAGGGCGCTTTCTTGGATTGCCTGCCGTAGCCGTTTCACTTAATGGTACTGAACATTATGAAAGCGCAGCTCGCTATGCAAAGCAACTTGTTGAACATTTGTTAGCATCACCTTTAGCACAACACCAAGTGATTAATATCAATGTACCTGACTTGCCTTATGAGCAAATTAAAGGCGTGAAAATAACTCGTTTAGGAAAGCGTCATCAAGCAGAGTCGGTTATAGAAAGCGTTGACCCAAGAGGACAAGAAATATTTTGGATTGGCCCTCCAGGTAATATTGCAGATGCAGGCGAAGGAACCGACTTTAACGCGGTTGAACAAGGTTATGTCTCGATAACACCACTTAAAGTGGATTTAACAGCGACGGAACAATTGCCTATTTTAGAACAATGGCTAAATGCAACGATTAAATAAAACGGTTAAACAATATAGTTAAACAACATAGTTAAACAATTATAGTTAAACACCGCTGTTAAAAGTTTAGGCATTTAAACCTATCAAAGAGAAATACTGTGAAAATTTTTGCCCCTTTGTATGAAAAAGTAATGTGCTGGTCAAGGCATAAAAATGCACCATTTTATCTTTACCTTACTGCATTTATTGAGTCTATTTTTTGGCCTATCCCTGTTGATATCATGTTAGCGCCTATGGCGTTAGCAAAACGTCATCTGGCTTGGCGATTTGCATTGGGGGCAACTATCTTTTCCGTATTAGGCGGTGCTGCTGGTTATTATCTTGGTAGTGCTTTATATGATCCTGTGGTGTTACCGTTTATTGAAACGATGGGGTATCAAGGTAAAATGGTTACAGCACAATCATGGTTTATTGAATGGGGAATCATGGTTATTTTCATTGCTAGCTTTACACCGATCCCATTTAAAGTGTTTACTATAACAGCAGGCGTGATGGGGATGGTATTTTGGCCATTTATATTAACTGCATTTATTGGGCGTGGTTTACGTTTCTTTTTGGTGGCTGGATTAATGGTATTAGGTGGAGAAAAAATGGAAACTAAATTAAGTCGGTATATCGATGCACTAGGTTGGATGACGATTATTGCTGCTGCTATTTTATATTTCACCTTGAAGCATTAATTTATTGTGAAATATTTACTATTCATCTCTTTGCTTTTCTTATCTGCTTGCTCTTCGCCAGGTGGCCGTGCTCCCGTATCTGATGTTAAATCAAAATCAACCCCTTATGTTGCAAGTGGCAAAAGCATTAAGGAAGGGCAAAAAAAATATTTAGTACAAACCGGCGACACGCTTTATTCCATCGCATGGCGTGCAGGTGTGAATGTAAATACACTCATAAAACGCAATAACTTAAAAAAACCTTACATAATTAGAAGTGGGCAAGTATTAACGTTACGTAACAGTAGTACTAAAGCGACATCAAATCCTAAAATCGCCTCTAATTCACAAGGTCAAAAAAAAGAGAGTTCTGAAAGTTGTTCAAATCAAAAATGTAAAAAAAATAACCAATTAGGGGTTGTTAAAGTAAAGCCAAAAGTCTACTCTAAGAATGTTGTTGACAAAAAGGTGACCAAAAAGCCGAAAGTGACACAACAAGTAACTCAGAAAAAAACACCTGAAAAGGTAAGTGCAAAAGTAACTGATTGGCAATGGCCAAGTAAAGGTAAGTTAGTTAAATCCTTTGCAAGTTCAACTCAGGGAATGAAAGGAATATCTATTTCAAATTCTCGTGGTTCGTCAGTATATGCTGCTGCTTCAGGTGAAGTTGTTTACGCGGGTAGTGGGTTAAGAGGATATGGAAATCTAATCATTATTAAGCATAATTATGATTACCTCAGTGCTTATGCACACAATGACAAACTACTCATAAAAGAAAATGAGCACGTTAAAATAGGACAAAAAATAGCTGTAATGGGGGATAGTGGAACGGATAGCGTTCGTTTACATTTTGACATTCGCTACCGTGGAAAATCTGTTGATCCTTTGCGTTACTTACCAAAGAGGTAATGATGCTATAAATGCAGCGAACTATTAATTCTCTGAAAAATGAAGAGATTAATATAGTGCATTTTAATAGTTCATCAAGATTAATCGGTATAAAGGGAGTGTTAACCATGGTAGGAACAGCCGCAATTAAGGTAGAAAAACTTAGAACAGACCAATTTAGTAATCATGTCGTTAGTGATGATAACCAACAAGGATTTAAGGTTGTCAAAACAAATACATCTCGAGTCAAAGGCGCCACTGCTGAAAAATTTAGTGCTGGCACTGGTCATAAAATTATGGACGCGACTCAACTTTATCTCGGAGAGATTGGTTATACTCCTTTATTAACCGCTCCCGAAGAAATTTATTATGCTCGTCGCTCACAGCGCGGTGATGAAGTTGCCCGTAAACGTATGATAGAAAGTAATTTACGACTCGTTGTTAAAATATCCCGCCGTTATAATAATCGTGGATTATCATTGCTCGACCTAGTCGAAGAAGGTAATTTAGGGTTAATTCGAGCGGTTGAAAAATTTGACCCTGAAAAAGGTTTTCGTTTTTCAACTTATGCAACTTGGTGGATACGTCAAACTATTGAACGTGCCATTATGAATCAAAGTCGCACTATACGTTTACCTATTCATATTGTTAAAAAATTAAATATCTACTTACGTACCGCAAGAGACTTAGCACATAAACTAGCCCATGAACCAACCCCTGAAGATATTGCAAAAGAATTAGATGTTTCTGCAAAAGAAGTGTCAAAAATTTTAAAGTTGAATGAACGTATTAGTTCAGTTGATACGCCGCTCGGTCAAAGTTCAAATACTGAATTATTAGATATCATTCCTGATAGTAATGAATCAACTCCTGAAAATACCCTACAAACCAATAATATGAAGTTACGTATTGTAGACTGGTTGGAAGATCTAAATCCCAAACAGCGTGAGGTATTAGCAAGACGTTTTGGTTTATTAGGCTATGAAGCAGATACCTTAGAAAATGTAGGTAAAGAAATTGGATTAACACGAGAACGTGTTCGTCAAATTCAAGTTGAAGCATTAAAAGCGCTTCGTGAGGTGTTATCTGAGCAAGGTTTATCAATTGAATCTTTATTTCAGGCCTAATTAACTTAACACCTAAAAGTAACGTTTAAAAATAGTTATACCGATTACATTAAATAGGTGATCTAAACTTTGCGCAGGAAAAGTAACTTAGTTAATCCTCTATCGGAGAATTAACCAAAAGATGTTAATGCTTTAATGGCTGTTCCTTAGAGAAATTCACAACGAGGAAGTGGGCTGTTTTAACAAGTAAAATAGATAAGCTATTTATTGTGATTGGTATTAAGTGTTGTCTTTAAAAATAATAGTTAGTATTAAATAAAAACGCATCCAATGGATGCGTTTTTTGTTTTTAATACGTTAGTTTTAGGCGTCAGTTGATACCTTTTGAAGATTAACTTCGTTAATCGTCTATCTGAGAATTAACTAAAAGATATTAATTCTTTGATAGTTGTTTCTTTTGCGAAACTTATAACGAAAAAATAAGTTATTTTAACCAGTTAAATAGAGCTATTATGCACTTCAAGGTTGAATCTGCCTAAGAGTAGTACTAGTTCTTCTACATTAATTCAGATTGAGAAAAACTAAAGGAAGGGTCGATTTCTTTTAGCTCTTTAGCTAACGAGAGTTGCGCTTTAGCATTTTCAATTTCACGCCATTTACGTGGTTTAGCTCTACGCTTTGCTGGAACTGCGTATAAATTATCTATATTCATGTCTACTTCATTCATCTGAGTTTGTTGCATGTTATATCCTTAATTTTACGTACCAGTGTGTTTGTTACTGTGAATACAATAAAGTGACTATATGACAATTTTATGACATCTGTGTTTTACTTTAATTACACTTTTTCTACCTAATTAGTCGTAAGGTTAGAAATAACCTTTTGTTCTATGCTTTCTAATCAAACTTTTTATTTTGTCTTTAATGATGATTTTAAACGTTAGGGGAGAGGTATGTTTATTTTAAATCATAGAGGTTTTACCTTGATAGAACTCATGATCACGCTTGTTATTTTGGGGATTGTGATTGCTATATCAACCGCATCTTTTCAAAATTTAATCGCAGATCAAGCTTTGTCGAAGGCTGCTAGTCAGGTTTACTACACACTCCAATTAGCTAAAACAGAAGCGGTTAAGCGTAATCAAAAAATTTATGTTCAGTTCTGCAAACAACAATCCGTTTGGAAGATGGGAATGAGTAACTTTTCAGGTTGTGATTGCTTTAGTGCTAATTCATGTCAATTAGATGGCATAGAAAAAGTACAAGATTTAGCAGACGGAGAGAGAATATTTATTGATGAAAACGACATAAATTTTACAGGTTATCAAGCATCTTATGGGCCACTGCGTTTTTCTGTAGAAACGGGATCGGTAATTTTAACTAATCAAGATAATAAAAGGCTGTCAGTGATACAGAGTGCGATGAGGCTAAGAGTCTGCGCTCCAGATGAAGCCTATTTGGGGTACAAGCAATGTTAACGTTGACTGCGATGATTAAAATAAGAAGCGAATTAAGAGCTCAGACAATACCTAACACCACACATAACGCAACAGCCACTAAGCATTTAGCAGCAGGTTTTACCTTTGTTGAAGTATTGATATGCCTAGTATTAGGTTCGTTACTATTAAGTATGGTTATAGGTCTCTACATCACTAATGTTACTGGTAGTACAAAAATGCTTCAAATGTCACGTTTACGAACTGATCTACAAGCATTAGTGGGCGTGATTGAAAATGATATCCGTCGAGCAGGTTATGGTGGGGATCAATTTATGGTTGGCTTAGACCAAGGAAAAATGGTGGATTCAAGTAATAGTAGTATTCAAAAATGTATCGTTTATTCGTATAACTATAATGATGCAGCAACACCAACCTCATCTCATGTGATGGCTTTTCGCTACTCAGCTATAAATGAAAGTATCCAGTTTGGTAGAAATGTTGATCGACAAGCCATTAATTGTTTGAATGGAGGTTACTGGGTTAACTTAACTGATCCTGATTTTTTAAAGATAACAGAGTTAAATTTTACAGAAATATCTGATACTAATCCTGATACACAAGTGACATTACGTAGCATTCAAATCACTATCACTGGCGAACTCGTCGAAAACAGCGAATACAGTTATCAAATAGCAACGCAGATACAGGTACGCAATCGCGAATTTAACTGAGTATCAGTAAAGTTTAGTTGCATGTGGTCATTTTCTTTTGACCTCGGGCGCATGGCGAATTAGGCAAAGCTTAGTGTCATGAGCGGAGAAGCTCTGCGAGTCCTGTTTTCAGCTTGCAGGTTTTGTGTGTGCTTTTAATGTAAAGTTTGTTCTTATTTTTGATTACCTTTTAAAATTCAACACAAAAATCCCTGCAGGCTGAAGCCAGCGCCCCTAAAAATAAACTATTGCTTAGCATAAATACTATGATGATTTGACCTAGGGCGCATGGCGAATTAGACCAAGCCTAGTGTCATGAGCGGAGGAGCTCTGCGAGTCTTGTTTTTAAATTACATATATTAATCTGACTATTTCGTGTGTTTTATGTTTTGACTTCGGGGCGTATGCTTCAGCTTGCAGGTTTTATGTGTGTTCTTTAATGCAAAGCTTACAGTCATTCAATCCACATTTCTAAATTCAACACAAAAAAACTCTGCAGGCTAAAGCCAGCGCCCCTAAAAATAAACTATCGCTTAGCATAAATACTATGATGATTTGACCTCGGGCGCATGGCGAATTAGGCGAAGCCTAGTGTCATGAGCGGAGGAGCTCTGCGAGTCCTGTTTTCAGCTTGCAGGTTTTTGTTTGTGTTTGCTTTTTAATGAGGATTTTACTGCCATTCAATTCACATTTCTAAATTCAACACACAAATGATCCTGCAGGCTAAAGCCAGCACCCCGATAGAAAAGCAATATAAACTCTGCAGACTAAAGTCAGCGCCCCGATAGAAAAGCAATATAAACTCTGCAGACTAAAGTCAGCGCCCCGATAGAAAAACAATATAAACTCTGCAGACTAAAGTCAGGGCACCAATAGAAAATCAATACGGTAATCCTGCCTGTTAAAACTAATACACCAATAAAGATTAACCAAATCCATTGAGCGATTGTATTTTCACTATAACTTTCAGTTCGTTATATAAAACTTCATCAAGTAACTTTATTGAACTAAATGCCATCTTATTATTAAAATCTTATCTTTTTAATACTGATTAATTAATAAAAGTCGATACAATAGCCTTATCAACTCACAAGGAAGTCACCGTATTGAATATCGCCGCTAAATCATGGATAACTGCTTATTTTGTTTGCTTCTTTTTTATTTGGGGCGTCTTTTTACCTTTTTGGAGCGTTTGGTTAGCAGAGAAAGGAGTTAGTCCAGAACAAATAGGGACGCTATTTTCCTTAGGCCTCGTATTACGGTTTGTCAGTAATATTGGTTTATTACCACGTTTAAAAACAGCTAAAGGGCCATTGACAATGGTCTGTTATCTCACCTTTTTCGCTCTTATGTCTTTGTTATTATTGATTTATTTTCAAGGTTGGTATGCTTTAGCTGCTGCGACATTATTGCTTAATTTTTTATTGGCACCCATGATTCCTTTGGGCGATATCATTGGCACACGTTTAGTTAAACAAATTCAGATTAATTATGGAAAAGTGCGGTTATGGGGATCAGTTAGTTTTATTGTGGGGTCTACTTTTGTAGGGTGGACAATCGGCGAGTTTGGTCATGAAAGCATTTTATGGTTAATTATTATTGCGGTCTTTTTTAATTATTGCTTAAGTCTAATTAAATTAAATCCACAATTACAAGAACAAACAACGCCGAAAAAACATATTAATAACAATCTCATGTCATTAATTAAACAGCCGAAAGTTATTTATTTCATCTTAGTGATGGGGCTAATACAAGGTAGTCACGCCGCTTATTATGCGTTTAGTGCTTTGTATTGGAACTCAATGGGAATTTCTGAGTTTAATATTGCATTATTATGGGGGATTAGTGTGGCTGCAGAAGTCCTGTTAATGCGCTTTAACGACAGATTGTTCGGTAGTTGGTCGGTTAAGCAAATGTGTCTTTTAGCGTTAATAGCGGGAATAATACGTTGGGGAGTCTTATCTCAAACCACCGATATGACGTTATTGATATTGGCACAAACATTCCATGCTTTTACTTTTGCATTATCTCACTTAGCGGCAATGCGTTTTATTGCGATGCAGGAAGAACATTTAATGGTCGGTTATCAAACCTTATACTCAAGTGTTGGTTTAGGGTTAGTGATGGCGTTACTCACATTCATCTCTGGTTGGATATATGCCCCTCAAGACAGCACCATCTTTATATGGATGGCGTGTATTATGCTGCCGGTATTTTTCTTATTAAAAAAATGGAAATGTGACTAAACTTTATCAAACCTTATTTAAATTCAACCTCTCATTATTCATACATGAGAGGTTGAGCATGAACTTATTAAGCCTTTTACCCTCCAATACCTTGAAATAAACAAATTAATCCCCATTTTATATGTGTATTCATTCTGTTAATTGAGGTCTCTATGTTTGCACGGTTGTTTTTAATTTTTACTGGTGTGTCATTACTAGAAATATTTGTATTAGTTAAAGTTGGTGGTTTTTTAGGTGCGTGGCCAACTATTTTATTAGTGATCATCACCGCGCTAATTGGTTCAGCCTTAGTGCGTAGTCAAGGTTTACAACTAGTACAAAAATTACAAGAACGCATGGCCTCAGGTGAAATGCCTGGACAACAATTAATTGAAGGGATGATGTTAATTATCACTGGGATCTTATTAGTTACTCCAGGCTTTGTGACTGACTTATGTGGTTTATTATTATTACAACCGACTCTTCGTGCAGGCATTGCTAAATTCCTATTAGCACATGTTAAATTTGCACCCCAATCTTCAATGGGTGGGTTTTCTAGCCAAGGTTTTGGCCAAACCGCTAGAAATGATGATTCAGTGATTGAAGGTGAGTTTGAACATAAGGAAGATAAAAAAATAGATTAAATATTGTGATTTAATCTAAATGTTTTTTAATAAAATTGTCATATAGTTTGCGTAATATACGTGCATCGTTTATTAATGCGCTGTTTATTAATACATTAGATTAATAGCTAACATCAATGCAACATCAAAATAAAAAATAATAATAAAAGGTAAAATGATGAAAATTACTCGTCCTAGTACTTTAAGAGTATTTAAAAAATACCAACCACGTCAAATTGCAAAATTTGCTAAAGGTTTTTTTAATGGCCGTATTTTTATAGCAGGGTTAGGTCGCTTTAGAGTCGTTGATGGAAAAGTTGTTGCCTACAAACATTTAATTGCAGAACAGAAAGTCTTAATGGCTGTCAGCGAAATTAATAAAATGGTGTTAGAGCTGTCTCACCCAAAAGTCGTTACTGCATAATCTGTTTGTCATTTTAATGGTTTCTTCGTCATAACTGTCCTTTAGTGATAACGGCCCATTAAGCTTTAATCATTCCTTACTTTTAACCACACCTTGATTTTCTTTTTCTCAAACATTAAATATATACCGGTTACTATTCAAGGTGCTTTGTTCAGTCGTTAGGCGCAACATATTAGCAATGACTAGTCCTTACCGAAGATTGCAATGAAGAGTTGGTTTTCTTCGCCGCTTGTTGGTTTTTATGTTGGTGAGAAAATTATTTTAATAATTTTTTTCTAAACTGACTTGAATCGTACCTTTTTGACCCCATCACATAACCAACTATAAGCAACTTAATCTGTTAACTATCAAAGGAAGTCATAATGTCTATTCGTCCTCTACATGATCGCGTTATTTTAAAGCGTACTGAGAAAGAAACTAAATCTGCTGGTGGTATCGTTTTAACTGGTAGCGCTGCTGAAAAATCAACTCGTGGTGAAGTTATCGCCGTGGGTAAAGGTCGTATTTTGGAAAATGGTGAAGTAAGACCATTAGATGTAAAAGTAGGTGATACTGTTATTTTCAGTGAAGGCTACGGCTTAAAAACAGAAAAAATTGAAGGTGAAGAAGTCCTGATCTTAAGTGAAAATGACATTTTAGCGATTGTTGAATAGTCGAATCATCGCTAACAATTACTGTTTATTCTCTTGTTTTGAAAACAAAAATTAAAGAAAAGTAAAAGGAAAATATAATGTCTGCTAAAGAAGTTAAATTTGGTAATGATGCTCGAATCAAAATGCTGGATGGCGTAAACATTTTAGCCAATGCTGTACGTGTAACACTAGGTCCTAAAGGCCGTAACGTGGTTATCGACAAAAGTTTTGGTGCTCCTCAAATCACTAAAGATGGTGTGACTGTAGCTAAAGAGATCGAACTTTCTGACAAGTTTGAAAACATGGGCGCACAAATGGTTAAAGAAGTGGCTTCTCAAACTAATGATGCAGCTGGTGATGGAACAACAACAGCAACAGTACTAGCACAATCAATCATCACTGAAGGCCTAAAAGCGGTTGCAGCCGGTATGAACCCAATGGACCTAAAACGTGGTATCGACCAAACAGTTAAAGCAGCTGTTGTTGAATTGAAAAAACTATCGACACCTTGTTCTGACTCTAAAGCAATCACACAAGTAGGAACAATCTCTGCTAACTCTGATGTAGAAATTGGCGAAATCATTGCAACAGCAATGCAAAAAGTAGGTAACGAAGGCGTTATCACTGTTGAAGAAGGGCAAGGCTTAGAAACTGAGCTAGAAGTGGTTGAAGGTATGCAATTCGACCGTGGTTACCTATCGCCTTACTTCATGACAAACCAAGAAGCAGGTACTGTTGAGCTAGATAGCCCATTCATTCTAATCGTTGATAAAAAAATCGGTAACATCCGTGAATTATTACCAACATTAGAAGCAGTGGCTAAAGCATCAAAACCATTATTAATTATTGCTGAAGACGTTGAAGGCGAAGCGCTAGCAACATTAGTTGTTAATAACATGCGTGGCATCGTGAAAGTAGCGGCTGTTAAAGCACCTGGTTTCGGTGATCGTCGTAAAGCAATGCTACAAGATATTGCCATCCTAACAGCTGGTACAGTTATCTCTGAAGAGATTGGTCTAGACCTTGAGAAAGTAACACTTGAAGATCTTGGTCAAGCTAAACGTATCGTTATCAATAAAGACGAAACAACAATCATTGATGGTGCAGGTCAACAAGATGCTATTTCAGCACGTGTTAGCCAAATCAAACAACAAATCGAAGCGTCTTCATCTGACTACGATAAAGAAAAACTTCAAGAGCGTTCTGCTAAATTAGCAGGCGGTGTTGCGGTCATTAAAGTTGGCGCATCAACTGAAGTAGAAATGAAAGAGAAAAAAGACCGTGTTGACGATGCATTACACGCAACGCGCGCAGCAGTTGAAGAAGGCGTAGTTGCTGGTGGTGGTGTTGCACTAGTACGTGTTGCTGGTCTATTAAAAGATCTTAAAGGTGACAACGACGACCAAAACGTAGGTATTCGTGTTGCACTTCGTGCAATGGAATCTCCATTACGTCAAATCGTTGCTAACTGTGGTGAAGAAGCATCAGTAGTCGCAAGCAACGTACAAAAAGGCACTGCAAACTACGGTTACAACGCAACAACTGGCGAATACGGCGATATGTTAGAAATGGGTATTCTTGACCCAACTAAAGTAACACGTAGCGCATTACAGTTTGCAGCGTCAGTAGCAGGCCTAATGATCACAACTGAATGTATGATCACAGACCTACCAGTAGATGCACCAGCTGCGCCTATGCCTGATATGGGCGGAATGGGTGGTATGATGTAATTCTGACTGCATAAATCGTCTACTTCATCGTTGCTTTACCACTCGTTTAAGAAACACTAAACGTCGCGGACAAAGCGCCTTGAATTAAACAATTTCTGCTATCCAGAATGGCATTGCTGTTTATATTATTTAAAAGCTCACTTCGGTGAGCTTTTTTGTTTCATAAGTAATAGTCCAAAATTGTTTTTTAATATTACCAATAAACTTAAGGAGTTATGATGAAATTAAGCTTCGTATTATTAAGTCTTATGGTCGCTTTTCCACTCTTTGCTCAAATCAAAAAATCACATGCAAATCAATTGGCAGAACCATCAAATAACTTCTTTTCTCTTAAAGAGATAAAAAATGCAGATAGCAAAGAGTTAACGCCTCTGCAATATACACAGGCGAGTGATGATACCACTTTGGCGTTTCGCTCTTATCTGCCACTGCAAGCTAACGCGATATTAATATTTTTCCATGGGGCAGGTGCTCATAGCGGACTTTCCTATAATCATATTGGTGTGGGGTTACGTGATGAGTTTAATATTGCCGTGTATATGCCAGACTTAAGGGGACATGGAAGCTCTGATGGACCACGAGGTGATACGCCCTGTGATCAACAAGTTTGGTTAGATATTAATACAATGGTTAAACATGCTCGAAGTCAGTATCCTTATTTGCCTCTTTTTATAGGCGGTCACTCTGCAGGAGCTGGCCTTGCACTTAATTATTCCAGTTGGGAGCAAAGAGACGTTATCGATGGTTATGTATTTCTTGCCCCTTATTTTGGTTTTCGTTCAGAAACTAGTTACGATAAAGCTGAAAATGATGGATATGAATTTTCTAGCATAAATGTTTCAGACTTTGTTATAAATAGCATGAGTGGTGGGCTGTTTTTAGGTCATTCAAAGGCGGTTAAATTTAATTACCCTGATAGTATTTTAGAAAATAACCCTAAAATAGTCACATTTAATACGGTCAATATGTCAAAAGCAGTCACGCCTTACTCTCCTGATACTCAACTCTCTAAATTACAGCAATTCGGACTGTGGATTGGAAACAAAGATGAAGCGTTTGATCCCGAAAAAGTTATTCAGTTTGCAAAAGACAATAGTGCACCGAAAGCAAATAAAGAAATAAAAATCATTGAGGAGGCAAATCACTTTTCTATTATTTTAGACGCTTCTAAGTTAATGGGGTCATGGATAACGAGTGTTATCCAATAAATCAAAGATGACCCTGATGATTGGGCTGACCTTAACCACAACGTCTGTCTTATAAAGAGCTTAATCATTCATTTCGCTTTAGACGTGCTACATGATGTTCTGTTTTTTAATGGCATAAATCGACTAGCGCATCATTTGTTTAAAAAGAAGTTTGTTTGTATTTGATAACTGGGAATAATATTAATTATTTTGTATAAATAACCTAAAGGTCAAAAAGTTGAACTTTCTTTTTTCTATCAAATAATCACTATGTTTTAAGTCGCTATGGGGCACAAAGCGACTTAGAATTTGTGTGTGTGTTTATAAAATATAACGTCAGCTGTTCCGACAAAGCAGACATTAGAATTAATAATTTGGGCCCGATTTACAACATTCAGAAGATTCAGAGTTTCCTAATCTTGATAGGCAACTAAGCCACCATTTAGGTCATTCAAATTAACTAATCCCAGCTCCATTCATTACTTAGTTTGTCTTGGTAGTGTAATTTAAAGCTGATGAAAGAACTTTAAATACCCTTATGATATTGTTGATATATCAGACTAGGAAAAATAAGGTTATTCATGGCGTTAAACTTACAGCTTCAATTATCAATGAGTAAAGGGTTATCAAAAGCAATTGTATTTCATGGCTTAGAGTTTTCTGTAGTAGTACATCCCACTATTCACGGAGATCCAATACTAACCTCACAAGGTTTTTATTACTTAGAACAAATGGAATCCGTAGCTGAAATACGTTTTGAAACTGGAGTTCCTCGTTTAAATGATAATCAAATTGAGTACATCTTAGATAATTATTTATTTGAATATAGTGTTATTCATGATGAGTCGCAGGTTAATACTAAAGTTACCAATTTTAAATATTCACACAGCCATTTCAGTGAAATTTATCCTTTATATGATCAATTTAATACTCAAGCTTTATTGCTAGATGAATTAAATGATACCTCTATATTAAGTATTAAATCTCTTGAAGGAGAGCCTAAGTATTACTTTCATGATTATTGCTTAGTTAAAGCTTATAGTGACGATATGATTAAAAACCATGTTAGTGCTTTATCACAGTTACTAGATAAAAAGTTATTAGTACAAATGTTACCTACAGAAGATCGTGACGGCTACTTTGGTAAAATGCGTCTTTTAAAGTGTGATGATGGGTTAATCGATTATTATCAAGCAAGTCAATTTGAGTATGGCTTTGGGTCAAGAGATATTAAACCTGATCAAGGGTGGGTAACACTCAGATCTGAAATTGAAAGTGTTAATGATTTTGAATTGCCAATAGAAACCGTTTATCTTGATAAAAAATATAACCCTATATTATTACCTTATTATTTTTCTGGTTTAAAAGAAGTTAATCCCTTATTGAATTTTATCGGCTTTTATAATGTTCTAGAGTATTACTTTGAAGAAGCACCAATTATCTTGAATAGAAAAGCTATAGGTGAAAAAGAGCAGATAGAATGCGTGTTATCTTGGCTCGTTACTGAACAATCTATAACTGATTTCTTTGCCTTACAAAGTCCTGAGTTTAACTCTATTATTGAAAATGAAATAAAAACCTCTTCAACAGTTAGTATTAAAGGGTTAGATATTAAGACAAAATCAAATTTAGTTCGCAAGCTCTCAATCTGGTTCTACTCTATCAGGTGCGCTGTTATTCACTCTAAAAAAAGTCGTAATAACAAAGAGGTAGCTATATTTAAACCATATTCAGAAGAAGTAAATAATATGGCGATATCAATTCCAGTAATTAAATGGTTGGCTATTAAATGTATTCAAAAAGACAGTCAATTAAATGGTTTTTGTGATTTATAATGATTTGAAATATGCGTCCCCAAGGTATGTCGAGATATGCTTACCTTACATTAGCCGTATGGCAAGAAGTGATATAATGAATTTGAGCACTCTTTTATATATATTTTCGATGACGTATTAAAGGAAATTGAGTATGCATTCTAAATTGCCTTTACTAATGACTACTTCAGCCTCAAAGTTAATATTTAGTCATTAAATACCAATAAAGGCAATGAGCTTGCAGGAGTCTTTGCCTTTATTCTAACTTCGTATACATAAGAGCTGGCAACAAAGTCACCAGAGCAATGCATTAAACACCAACTTGCTGAAGGTTATTTATTATTTTCACTCTAAATAACTTCACTGTAATAAATTACATCAGGGATTATTTTTTTAAGTTTATTGAAATAGTCCTCTCTTAATATCAAATCACAACCTTCAAGCTTTGCAATATTTGAGTCCATCCCAACAAATGAAGAGCCATTACCAATTAATCGTTCTCTCCAACATCTAAATTGTAAAACGATTTCATCATTGCTATTTAATGCCCTTAGACCTTCATTGTAATTATCTAATTTTAGTTCAAGCATGTTCAATAATTTACTATTCATCCATAAAACGTATTGAGATTCGATGCTATTAATACTTGCATTAAAGCCCTGTATAAAAATCTCTCCAAGGTAGTAGCTGTTTTCCCAAATATGGTTAGACGAATATTTCTCAACTAAAGGGTTCATTTCTATTTTACATGGAAGTAAACCTTCAAATATTATACCACCTTTGCTTTTCTCTCTTTCTCCGTAATTATTTTCACTTAATTCTCTTTCAAATCTTGAGATCACTCTAAAACCCTCTTCATAATCAGGCTCTTTAAAGCCCATCACTACATCAGAAGGTTTTCGTATTATGGGTCTTTGGATTAAGGACTTAGAAGTGGCAATAATTGTTTTTATATCTAGTTTTATTTCACTTTCAAAAATCAGAGAGCTTTTATATTCGTCATATAAATGCTTGCATACGTATTTAAATACTAAGCTATCTATGTACACATTAGGAGACAATCGTTGATGAGAACGATTGACAAAAAATCCCATTTCATTTTCGTTAACATTTTTTATTATTTCCTCTTTTATTACATCAATATCAATTCCAACATTGTCTAAATAAACAAGGTATTTGTTCCGACTTATGCTAGCTAAAATTTGCTCATTCATGATCTAATCCATCTAAAATATCTTGTAGAGTGTTGTGGATATATAAATTTTCAATAACAAGAGCCTTCTTTAATTCAAGTTTAACCTCATTCAAAAATATAGAGTGGTTATCTATTTCGACTAGAAAAAGTTCTAATAAAGCTGCAACTGACAATTGATGAAAACGCTCTATATTATTAAAAAACCATCTAAAGGGTTTTATTAATAATGTATCATTGTGTTGCATGAGATAGCTAATAGCTACAATGATATCCTTTTGTATAAAGGCATCTAAGTTTTTTGTTTTACTAAGAATTACTACTATAGCTAGTTCATCATGATTCATATCTGATAATTCGATGCTCTCTACACTTTCCCATTTAAAATCATTTTTATCCGGTAATCTATTTTCAATAAAGTCAAAACTATTTTTGTACATTGATAAAATAGTTTCATCTTCTAAACCGGCATGTTCAAATGCAATAATTAAGTTAGAAGTATATTTATATAAGTAATTAGCAGAAGTTAGTATTTTACGAAGCGTTTTTGCTAAGATTTTCAAAGAGTCGGTTTTATTAATTTCTATGGCATCTTTCAGTGATTCTTTGTCAAAAAAACTAAAAAGAGAGTCATCCCTAGAGTAAACAAAATTATTTATTAAAAGAAAAATTTTAATTTCATTCGATAAAGATAATTGATTGATAATAAGTCGAATTGACTTATAGAATTCATCCGTTTCGCCTCTAATTTTTTTTGTAATAAGTGAAATCAATAATTCTTTTGAAAGTTTTTCATCATTGTTTCCAAAAAGGTATAAATAAAGATAATCGAAATCCGCATAACTTAAACTGAATTTTTTACTATTTTCTTGAATTAACTGAATCTTAGTTTTATCGCTTAAAGCTGTAGGTTTACAAATTACCCTTGTTAAATAATCACATTCTGTTTCATTAATATGTGCCATAAGAGATTGTTTATTATTTTCTTTTAAGCTATTGGGGACGTTCAAACCAAATTTACTTAGTAATGAATTAAATTTAGTAAGTATCTTATAAGTCACATCACTATCTGAATGGCTTAACCCCCTACTAATTAAATTAATTAAAGATAGTTCTCCTAGCTTTTTATCTATACTTCCTAGTTTATTAATTACACTCAAAAATCCATTCAGGTAATTATTATTTATATTTGTTGGGGACAATTTATATAGAAAATTAAGAATTATAGGATCTACAGAATCACTTTGTTGTAGGTATGCAACAAACATGTAATCAAGCTTCCAAAAATACTCATTCGTTAAAAACTCATTACATAAGTACATAGAGGCTAACTTATAATTAACATTCAAAAGTTGCTCAAACCAACTAATAGTCAACCATCGAGTATCTTTACCATCTTCTGTATGCTTCATTACAGCATCAGTTAAGAACTTTAACTTCTTAGAGTATTGCAAAGTAAATTCTTGATTAATTCTATTGATAGCTGGTAATGGGTAAATGACTTCTGTCAGGGTTGTATCTTTACGAGAGGTGTAACTCGTGATCAGCAAAAGAGCCTTTTCCAGTTCGTCTTTTGCTTCATTAATCATTCCGACTTTTCCATAATAAATGGACTTCCTAAATGAATAGTCTGCATGTTCATAATATTCATTGCTTTCCGCTTTATCAAACTGCTCATAGGCATCAATAATCAAGTGAATATTTTTATCATTTAGAAATTTTTTTTCTATTATGGGCAGTATTTGAAGTGGTATTCTCATTAAATCTGAGATCGCGACTTCCCATGACTCCTTTGAGACTATATATCGTAAAGATCGCTCAATAGTAAGCTCAATTAGACTACTATGGGTATCAATAAAATATACTGCTCTTGGTTCTCCTTTAAAGCGATCTGTATCGCTAGCTAAAAATTTAATGTTTTCTAGGATTGCTTTTTCTTTGTTTGTATCAGCGCAAGTATTTTCAATTATAAATAACCGAATAAAATACTTCATCCAATTGCATACGAAATTGTGTGAGGGCATTCCTTTTTCAAACTCAATTAATGCTTCAATATCGGACTGAGCATATCGTTCAACATTAAAGTAAAACTTGTCTAATTCATTGTTTTTTATAGGCTCACCTATAAATTTTAAATCCAAAGGCTCTATTTCAGAAGGCTGTTTGTCATCTGCAATCGAAATTCTTTGTTCGCAATTTGTTCTCTCTAGAGCAGCATTAATTCTAACTGCGATCGTTTTGTCTTCATCGTCATTAACACTTTTACAATGATGAAGTATCACCTCAAAACCTTTACTCTTAAATACTTCTACAATAAAAACTCTAAGATAATCAGAGTATTTATCAGATAAAACAGAATTGAAGATTTTATCTAATGGACTATTTATTTGAATTTGATAACAAATGAAATATTTAAAATCATCAAATGCAACGCCACTTTCAAATAAACCTTTTACTTCTTCCCAATGTGGTGAGTATCCATATTCTTGCAATATCGTAAAACCTTTAGCTGTAGTTCTGTCACTATAGTTTTTTTCGCTATTAAAAAATAAAAATGAATTAGCTTTTTCTGTTCCATAGATAGAACAAATTGCTTCAAAATATAGCTCGAAATTATCTAAAAACTGACTATGGTTTTTCTCAGAGTTTGTTGTTGATATAGCTCGATGCAACTCCCCTGAATAAATAAATAGAGGCCAGTCTTGTAATTTCTCTGCTATGTATAAGAAATGTTCATAGTTATTCTTTATTAACGTCTCTGAATGACCGTAATATAAGCTTTTGGATAAGAAGCTTTTCTCTGCATACGCACTCGCGTCTTCATACCGTTCTGAAAGTATTAAGTAGTTTAATAAATATCTGTAAGATTTATCATTTTCATAGAAGTCATTATTAATCAACCAATTTGCTATATATTCATATATCTCTTTTATGTCTTCTATAGAAGACAGTTTCTCAATGTTAAACCTTCTAAAACTGTCATGATATAACTTTACTCCCCCCCTAGAGCTATTTTCAGATATAACAGGGGCTAATACTTTCATGTCAGGATTAAAATGACGCTTCATCGGTATTATTTCTTTGAGTTCTTTTTTACTAACAGCGAACTCTAAGCAAGATAATATTTCAGACGTTGTATTATTGCCTATTTGACTTGTTAAATATTCATAATAATTTTTTAGGCCTAAATCATATTTAGGCAGGCTATCGATAAGCTCTTCATTAATAGCTTGATAATCATTAAGAGTCTTTAGTATGTAAGTCAAATATAGTGGACTCCCTTCACTTTTTTTATGAAGTAGAATCGATAGATTTTCATCATTAATTTGAATGTCTTCACATTCAAACCTGTCCATCAGTTCTTTAGTATTTTCTATATCCCAATTAGGTAATTGTACTTTTATAAATTCATAACTTTCTGTTAAAACGGCAACTTCATCCGTTGGCTGAGAACCTAATATAATACTGACATTATTAGGTAGTTTGATCTTCGATATGTACTCAATAATTTTTGTCTTTTCTTTAGATAAAGTAACTGAATTTTTCAAAACTCTATTAATATGATCTAAACCATCTACTATGATTATGATTGGCTCCTCAATAGCAGAAAGTAATAGATTTAACTCTTCTAAGTTAGCTGCTAGTACATTATTTTTTTCTTTTTTTAATTCAGGAAATTTTTGCCCAATCTCACTTATTAGGTTACCAAAAAAAACATCTAAACTAACTCTCTTATCAAACAAGGGATCTTCTGTACTCGTGAAGCAATAGTGTCGTATTACAGCATGGTTATTTCGTGTCAAATACTCTATTAAGTTGGTTAAGAACCATGACTTTCCTGCACCGGGCTCACCGAGCAATAACGTTTTATTGTTAGTAATAGCATTTTCAAGAAATAAACTATTTTTTTCATCTGATGTAATGTTTTTATTTTGGTCAACTTCGAATTTTTGCTCTATTCGACCAAAATCGGTTCTTACTCGTAGTTCAATAAGTATATCTTTTGCTGAAATTTGAGCTGAGCGTGTTCTACACACTCCTGTTAATTTAGCTAATCGTTCTAGAAAATCAGAGATGTAAATATCATCATTTGGATATTGTTCTATACCTAATTTTTGAGCTTGTTCTATTAGTATTTCTTCTAACTGACTTGGTCTATTAAATTTTAAACTTGCTTTAGGTAAGTTGACCTCAATAAGTAAATCATTACAAAAATAATTAAAGTCGGCCCTATTTATATCGTTATCTTTTACATAAGTTTTTAGGCTATTCCAGCGATTAAAATTTTCTTGATTTTCTTCCCATAATTGGTCAAGGTTAATTTTGAAAACTTTTGTTGGAAAATTATTGAATGATGACCTGTCAAGCTGTACCTCTAAAATTCTTGTAATGTCTTGGTCAACTGGTTCGTCCCAAGCCAAGCATAATCTAAATTCAGTATTAGGGGTTTTAAGGTTTTTCCACGTTTCAAATAATTTATGGATTGCTATTTTGTAATGAGTATCACCTGAAAGGTAATCTTTTATTAGTATTTTTGATACTGTGTCATTACTGTACTTAATCTGCTTCCGCTGTATTTCGGCACCATTAGTAATGACTAAGTCATCAAACCTATCAGGGATACTACCTGTCGTGTTCTTTTTATCTATTGAAAAAATACTATCGAGATTACCATCTAAAATTTCTTTTAAAATAAAGTAGCTTGTTATCAAATCTTGGTAATCATACCCTTCATGTGCATTATTTAAACTCAAACTACTTTCACCTTTTATCAATAATATAAATAGGAAGTCCATCTTAAGGGAACACTGACGTTTCATCTTTTATTTATATAACACAAATGCACTGATAAAGCAGTTTGTTCAGTGATTTCACTTAGTTAGGAAATAGTTTTAGTCGCAGGTGAAGTCTAAATGTGCATTTGTAAAAGTATCAATATGCAACAAACGTTGATAATAAAATGTATTATGGGTACATATTTATAAAGGAAGCTTCTGTCAGTGTAGCGGCCAGTGATTTTGGTCAATAATTCAGAGAGAAATGGATCATTTTCCTAGGGCGCTTTTTGATGTAAAGCGACTTACAAAGCTAAGTCGAAAACGCCCACGCCCCCAAGTAAGATAGACAAGAGATGGTTATATGATGACTATAGAACCGTAGTTAGCGCTCATTAAAAGTATTAACAATGGCAGGAATGAGCTTAAAACTGCCTCACAGCTAGCAGAAAAATCTGGAGAATATGCACCCAATAATTGTCATCGCTTCACAATATCTAACGTCGGCTTTAGGCTCACAGCGGACTTTTAAATTATGATCAATGATATACATTTCTAAGTCGCTTTGGGGGCGAAAGTGACTCACGGCTTTAGCCCCAATCTCACATAATAAACCTGATACTTTTCGTTATTAAACTGTTACACCTAAGCAGAAATAAACACTGGCGATTATAAAAATTCTCTTAGTCTTTACCAAACTAAATCCAATAAAAGCCAAGTGTCATTCTTTTATTTTGATGCCTTTTTTCCTCAAATACCAACTTTAAATTATCGCTATTAGTCCCTCTTTTATAAGCATTATTTATTTATCTTTTTATTAAATACAGTCATTGCTAATCGCTATATTCTTGTCTATATTGAAATCGTTCTTTTCCCTTTAATTGGATGACAATCTTGTCTAATAAATCAATCTCTTGTTCTTTTGGTACCTTACTTGGCTATGCACCAGGTGGTGTTGCTGCGTATTCTAGTGACTATGATAGTGCTAGTGATGTTGAGTATCCTAAACGTAGTGCTTTCCGTAGTTATGTGGATGGCATTTATATGGGCTATAAGTGGCAATGCGTTGAATTTGCACGTCGTTGGATGTATCAAAACTGTGGTTATATTTTTGATGATGTTTCGATGGCTTATGAAATATTCAATTTACGTTCGGTACGCGATATTGCGTCTAATACACGTTTGCCACTACAAGCTTTTGGCAATGGCAGTCAACGTCACCCGCAACCGGGTTGTTTGTTAATTTGGGAGCAAGGTGGCGAGTTTGAAGAAACAGGGCATGTTGCCATTGTCACTGAAGTGTTCGCCGATAAAATCCGTATTGCAGAGCAAAACCTTGACCATGTTAAGTGGCCTGAGGGGCAGAACTATAGCCGTGAATTAGCGGCGACGATCAGTGAAGATGGCGAATATTGGGTGGCTTGTTCATTTAATGATGCGTTGATTTTAGGGTGGATGATACAAACTGACGATGACACTGATGCGGAAATACGTGAAGAAACTGATAAGCAGTTGTTTTCTTTATCTAGCCATCATGTCAAGCCTGTCTCAGGGCAAAAGAAGTCTTGGTTAAATGTCGCCAACAAAGATGAAGCGGCTTATGTCAAAGCATTGCAGGGGCATAAGTTAAGTGCCGCGTTTGCTGATGAATATCGCTATTATGTTTTGTCTGAAACAGCGGAAGATGCTTTACGCCGAGCGACCAATGAGCTGCATGGTTTATTTATGCATGCCACGGATTATGTGCTTGATAACGAACATCTATTAGACAAATTTAATTTACCACGTGCTTTATTAGCTAAGATCCGCCAATCCTGGGATAACCGTTTAAACCAGTTGATCACCAGTCGTTTTGATTTCGCGATGACAACGCAAGGTTTGAAGGTTTATGAATATAACTGTGACTCTGCGTCATGTTATATGGAAGGGGCTAAAATTCAGGGAAAATGGGCAGATCATTATGGCGTTCATGAAGGTGAAGATGCAGGTAAAGATCTGTTTAATCAGCTGGTGAAAGCATGGCAAAAAAGTCAGGTAAAAGGGTTGATACATATTCTTCATGATGATGATCCTGAAGAGAAGTATCATGCTTTATTTATTCAACAGACCTTAAAAGCGGCAGGTATTGATAGTCGTTTGATTGAAGGAATTGATTCTTTAATTTGGGATGAATCAGGCAATGTGGTTGATGCACAAGGCGAGGTATTGCATTGGGTTTGGAAAACTTGGTCATGGGAAACAGCTCTGGACCAAATTCGCTTAGAATGTGAATCAGATGATGCGTCGCCCGAGAGCTTTGAGCCTTTATCTAAAAAAGGTAAAACGCCACGACTTGCTGATGTGTTACTGCATAAAAACATTATGATTTTTGAGCCGTTATGGACATTAATTCCAAGCAATAAAGCGATATTACCGGTGTTGTGGTCATTATTTCCGAATCACCCATTATTGTTACATGCTGACTTTGAATTAAATGAAGATTTACAAGCCAGCGGTTATGTTAGCAAGCCGATTGTTGGCCGTTGTGGAGCGAATATTCAGTTAGTTGACTACGCGCAAGATGTGTTGGATGCAACGGACGGACAGTTTGCCCATCAAGACAATATTTACCAATCGCTATTTCCATTACCGTTGGTTGATGGTTATTACGTTCAAGTTTGTACGTTCACTGCAGCAGGTAAGTATGCAGGTAGTTGTTTGCGAGTGGATTCGTCGATGATTATTAGTAAAGACAGTGATTGTTTGGCGTTACGCTTTGTGAATGATGAGGCGATTTTGTTGCAATAAAAAATCAGTAAGTTGCTAATTATCAGTAAGCTAGTACAAGTAGATTACTGATAGTTAATAGCTTACTGATATTGTGTTTTTAAACTCACATTGTTGATCTGACTTTCTTTATTGAAAGTCTTCGCGAGCTTTGTAATGCTAATTATTTATTAAGTTCTTTCATGAAATGCATAATATATTTTGCAATTTCAACTGGTTTTTCTTCCATCGCAAAATGACCTGCATCGATTAAATGAAGCTCTGCATTGGGTAGATCTTTTAAGTAAGCTTCTGCGCCTGCTGATATAAAGGCGGGATCATTTTTGCCCCAAACCAATAACGTCGGTAGTTGTTTCTCACGTAAAAATGCTTGCCATTTTGGGTAAGCTAATAAGTTATTGTAATAATCTTGCAGCAACTGTACTTGGATAACGCGTTGTTGTTCGGTCTCTAAAAAGTGCAGTGCGTGAGTCCAGCTATCAGGGCTCATGATCTCTTCTTTACCTTTAACATCACGTAAATATTGCTTATCTTTAATACCTTGTACGCCAGTAAAGTCATAAAGCTTTTTAAACATTTCTGGAGATGTATCTTCATGTGCTTTTTTGAAAAATGCTTGGCGTGGTGGTGTTAACCCTTCTAAATAAGCATTCCCATTTTGTGTGATCAACGCTGTCACGCGATCTGGTTGTTGCATCATTAAGCGAAAGCCAACGGGTGCGCCAAAGTCTTGCATGTATACGGTGTAATTTTTAATGCCAAGTGCTTTAACAAACCCGTCCATCACATCTGCCAATAGGTCAAATGTGTATGGGTGTTTCTTAGGATCGGGTTTATCGCTGTAACCTGAACCTAGGTTGTCTGGCACGACAATATGAAACGATCCTGATAGTAGTGGAATCAGATGACGATACATGTGTGAAGAAGAAGGGTACCCGTGTAAAAACAGAATAGTAGGGTTGTCTGGATTACCCGCTTCGCGATAAAAAATATTATTTCCGTCGACGTTAACGTTACGATAATAGGTGGTTTCAGGCCAAACGGCTTGTTCTGCAAAGGTTAAAGGGCTTGTGAATACGGTAAGTAAAATAAGAAACTTATAAATTATTTTCATGTTATTTTCTCAACATTGGTTGTTTAGTTAATCGCTTAATTGATAGCTATTTAAAATGATTATTGAGTCAGCCTATTGTTAGTACTAACGATAAGTAAATGGTGGTGAACAGATCTGTTTACTTGTTTGCGATAGTGGACTTTGAATTATATTTTGTCAAATAAAACCTAATTCAAATTTATCTCTGTTGGAGGTGTTTAAAAATCAGATTAAAAGCAATTAAAAAAACAGTTAGCCTTTCTCTTTAATTATCAGAAAAACATATTTGTTTATTCAATTGATTAATTACTCTATTTTCAATATTTTTGTGTGCTAATAAGCGCTTCTTAATCTATTGTATTGTTTATTTATTTTTTTAACTTAGCCTTAAGCTGAGCCGTTAATTTTTACCACTAGGTAGGTATTACATGAATATAAAAACGAACCAGAAATCAGACATCCTCGAACAAATCTTTTCTCAATTAAAAGCGCATTTTCCTGTGCGTGAACAGTCTTTATTACAAAATTTTATTAATGCCATTTATCGCGATGTCAGTATTGTTGATCTCGCGATCATTAGTCCTGACGATTTAGCAGGTTTAACGGTTTCTTTATGGCGTGAAGTGCATCAATGGAAAGGGGAAGTCGCTAAGGTCAAAGTATTTAACCCTGATGTTGAGCAAGATGAATGGCAATCAACGCATTCAATTATTAGTGTATTAAGCCGTAATATTCCTTTTATTATTGATACAGTCAAAATCACCCTAAATAAGCATAATACTAAACTTCATCGTATTTTCTACAGTGAAATAAACAGTGAACGTAATGCTTCTGGTAAATTAAAAACACTTAACTCAGATATTGTTAATGCGAATGATTCGAACACTGAACTATTGCTTTATATTGAAATCGATCAAACTAGTTCTTCTTCTGAACGATTGAAAATTCAAAATAGTTTAGAGAAAGCATTAGGTAATGTGTCTTTGGTTGTTGATGATTATTCTCACATGGCCGACAAAGTAAAAGATGCGATTAAAGTCAGTAAAAAAGAAGTGACTGCGATTACTTCAAAAGCAGATTTTGCAGAACAACAAACTTATTTAGATTGGATGGCAGACGATCATTTTACTTTTCTTGCCTGTGACCAATTTACCGTAAAAGACGGCATGATTAGTATTGTTGAAAAAAGCCAATTAGGTTTATTAAAGCATAAAGAATTTATGCATGACAAAACACAATTCGATTGTTTACATGAGTTACAAGAATCGTCTTTATTGCATTTCAGTAAAGCGTCGCAACGTGCGATGGTGCATCGAATTGCTTATCCAGATGTGGTGTATGTTAAACAGTTCAATAAACAAGGTGAGTTGATTGGCGGTACACGCTTTATCGGTCTTTACACTTCTTCTGTTTATAGTGGCAGTCCATTAGGTATTCCAGTTGTTAGACAGAAAATAAATAATATTTTAGCGCAGTCTGGTCTGAGTTTAGGTGGGCACTATTATAAAGAGTTAACGCAAATCTTATCGACCTATGCCATTGAAGATTTATTACTTTGTGATGAAAAAACCTTACTTAATAATGTGGTAGAAGTTTTACATGCACAGGAAAGAAAGCAGCTTAAACTCTTTTTAAGAACCGATGGTAATAAACGTTTTGTTACTGCTTTACTGTATGTACCTCGCGATCTTTATAATACTAAAGTAAGACTCAAGTTTGTTGAGTTGTTATCACGCACTATGGACATTGTAGACAGTGACTTCCAAACCTATTTGAGTGAATCTAACCTTGCACGTTTACGTTTGGTGATTCACCTTGATAAGCCGCTTCAAGGCGAGTTAGAACTTGATGCTATTCAATTGCGTATGCAGCAAATTACTAAAGCATGGAATGAAGATCTACAAGATTCATTAATTGAAAATCATGGTGAAGAAACGGCTGTTAAATTAGCGCGTAAATATGAATCTGCTTTCCCGACGAGTTACCAAGATAGCTTTAGTTCTCGTGTTGCTGTGACGGATATTGACCGTATTGAATCATTGTTTTTATCACCAGATCGCTCAATGGCCTTGCGTTTCTACCGTTCTATTGAAGCGAATAATAGTGGATTGAAATTAAAGTTATTCCATCAAGATGGGGCTTTATTATTATCAGACTTAATTCCTATTTTAGAAAACTTAGGGTTAAAAGTCGCTCAAGAATACCCTTACCAAGTATCACCTTCAGGTGAGAGTGTATTTTGGTTATATGATTTCACGTTGTTATACGTTAACGATGATGGTTTTGACCCTGAAAATTACCGTCATTTATTCTCTGATGCGTTCCTTGCTATTTGGTATGCACAGGCAGATAACGACCCATTCAATAAATTGATTCTAGGGGCTGGCATTGCGTGGCGTGATATTGCCATGTTGCGTGCTTATGCCAAATACTTAAAACAAATTCGTTTTGGTTTCAGTCATTTCTCTATTGCTAAAACCTTGTTAGACCACAGTGGGTTTGTAAAACAGATTGTTAATTTATTCCATGCTCGTTTTAACCCCGAAAAACAGGTGAGTTTAGAGAAACAAGCAGAGCTAGAAAACGCTATTTTAGAATCTCTTAACGATGTCAGTAACCTCAATGAAGATAGAGTATTACGTAAATACGTTGAACTGATTATGGCAACGATTCGTAGTAACTATTTCCAACAACAAGAGGGTGAGTTTAAAGATTACATTAGCTTTAAGTTCGACCATAAAAAAATAGGCGAAATTCCATTACCGCGCTTAAGTTACGAAGTATTTGTTTATTCTCCTCGTTTTGAAGGTGTGCATTTACGTGGCGGTAGTGTTGCTCGCGGTGGCTTACGTTGGTCTGACCGTGGTGAAGATTACCGTACTGAAGTGCTAGGGCTGGTGAAAGCACAGCAAGTTAAAAACTCTGTGATTGTACCTGTTGGTGCTAAAGGCGGCTTTGTTGCTAAGTACCTTAACCCAACAATGGATCGCGATACCTTTATGCAAGAAGGTATTGCCTGTTACAAAATGTTCATTAGCGCGTTATTAGATATTACCGATAACCTTGAAGCGGGTAATTTAATCCCACCTCAGCAAGTGGTGCGTTACGACAATGATGACCCGTATTTGGTGGTGGCTGCGGATAAAGGCACGGCGACGTTCTCTGATATTGCTAACGAATTAGCGACAGATCGTAACTTCTGGCTAAACGATGCATTTGCATCAGGCGGCAGTAATGGTTACGACCATAAGAAAATGGGGATCACAGCTAAAGGTGCCTGGATTAGTGTACAGCGTCACTTTAGAGAGCTAGGCGTTGATGTCCAAGAACAACCAATTTCAGTGATCGGTATTGGCGACATGGCGGGCGATGTATTTGGTAATGGCATGCTATGTTCTAAGAAAATCAAACTGTTGGCTGCGTTTAATCATCTGCATATTTTCATCGATCCGAATCCAGAAAACTTAGAGGCTTGTTTTGAAGAGCGTCAGCGTTTATTTGATACACCAAGAACAAGTTGGAAGGATTATGATGCTAAGTTGATTTCAGCTGGTGGCGGTATTTTTGAGCGTTCTGCAAAATCGATTGTGGTGACGCCTCAAATGGCTAAAGCGTTTGGTATTAAACAAGCGAAAGTCACACCGACTGACCTTATTTCATTATTACTGAAATCCTCTGTTGATTTGTTATGGAATGGCGGTATCGGTACTTATGTTAAAAGCGAAAAAGAGAGCCATGCTGATGTGGGTGATAAAGCCAATGACAGCTTGCGCGTTAATGGTTCTGAATTACGTTGTAAAGTGATTGGTGAAGGCGGTAACTTAGGCATGACGCAAAGTGCTCGTATTGAGTTCTCTGTACATGGCGGTCAATGCTTTACTGATGCGATTGATAATGCAGCGGGTGTGAACTGTTCAGATTTAGAAGTTAACATTAAAATCCTATTAGACAAGTTAGTGTCAAAAGGTGATTTAACCGTTAAACAGCGTAATGTTTGGTTACAAAATATGACCGGACAAGTCTCTGAGTTGGTATTGCATAATAATTACCGTCAAGCGCAAAGTATTAGTTTATCTTATCTGCAAGGCCATAAAGGCATTGAAGAGTTTCGTGGTTTAGTCAATAGCCAAGAAGAGAAAGGTAAGTTAAATAGGAGCTTAGAATTCATTCCAAGTGATGAAGAGATAACGGAACGTAAAAATGCAGGGTTAGGTGTGACACGACCTGTTCTTTCGGTGATGATCTCTTATGCTAAAAATGAAATGAAAGAAGAGTTGGCTAAAGCGCGTATTGCTGAGGATGGTTATTTAGCAAAAGAAGCGGAGAAAATATTCCCGGGTGAGTTAGTTAAATCTTACAAAACTGAAATTCATGAGCATCCGTTGTTATCTGAAATTGTTGCGACGCAAGTGAGTAATGACTTATTTAATGTCATGGGCGCTACATTTGCTTATCGTATTATGTCTAGTACAGGTTGTTCGTTCTTAGACTTAGCTAAAGCATGGGTGGCTGCGCGTGATATCTTTAATCTACCTGAGTTATTGGCTGAGATTGAATCATTAGATAATCAGATTAATAGTGCAGTTCAAACTGAGCTAATTAATAAGTTAATGCGTATGGTACGTCATGCGACTCGTTGGTTTATTAGAAGTCATAGAGAGCAGTTAGATTGCGCGACGTTAATTAAGAAATACAAAACCTCGTTACATGCAGTGAAAGCGAATCTACCTAAGTTGCTGAGTGAACGTAGTTTACAGGAACGTCAATTAGAGTTAGATAATGCAAAAGAAGAGGGCGTACCGATCGCACTTGCTGAGAAACTCAGTAATACAGAGCAGTCTTATGCTTTATTAAATATCATTGATGTAGCCAGTAAATTGAAGGTCGATCCTCAATTAGCAGCACATGTGTATTTCTACTCTGAAGAGAAATTAAAGTTAGCTGATATTGCAACGCAGTTAAATCTATTGCCAGTCGATAGCCATTGGCAGTCATTAGCACGTGAAGCTATGCGTGATGATTTAGAGTGGCAGCAAAAACGTATCACTCGAGCTGTGTTATTGACCTTGCATGATAAAGACGTAGAAAAAGCGTATTTAGATTGGCAAGTGCAGCATCAGAGCCTAGCGGATCGTTGGCACAAGATGACAGAGTCATTATCTGCCGTAAGCTTACCTGAGTTTAGTATGTGTCAGGTAGCGTTAAGGGAGTTATTGGATCTGTCTAAAAGCTAAATAAACCTCACGTTAACGCTCGATTTTAAATAGCGATGTTGATATCAACATCGCTATTTTTTTTGGTTTTTTTATGTTTTGACCTCGGGGCGCATAGCGAATTAGGCAAAGCCTAGTGTTATGAGCGGAGGAGCTCTGCGAATCCTGTTTTCAGCTTGCAGTTTTTTGTTTGTGTGTTTTGATACGAATCTTGATTTTACCCATTCTATTTTTCCAAATTCAACACACAAATCCTGCAGGCTAAAGCCAGCGCCCCTAAAAAACTAATCTCGAAGCGTAAAGTTATTATGTTTTGGTTTAGGTTTCATGGCGAATTAGGCAAAGCCTAGTGTTATGAGCGGAGGAGCTCTGCGAGTCCTGTTTTCAGCTTGCAGTTTTTTGTTTGTGTGTTTTGATACGAATCTTGATTTTACCCATTCTATTCTTCCAAATTCAACACACAAATCCTGCAGGCTAAAGCCAGCGCCCCTAAATGAAAATTAACTTTGAGGCGTATAGATTTTATGTTTTTAATTCGCTGATCAAACATCAAACATCAAACATCAAACATCAAACATCAAACATCAAACATCAAACATCAAACATCAAACATCAAACATCAAACATCAAACATCAAACATCAAACATCAAACATCAAACATCAAACATCAATTTATAAGCTTTATTCTTTACCACTCGCTGCTTTGGCTTTTTCGGCTATTTTATTAAGGATAAATGCGCTACCGATAAAAGCGAAGCTTGCGGTTACCATGGTCGATGCACCAAAGCCACTGGCACAATCCATCTTCATATTACCGTCTGATTCAGCTTTTTCCCTACACACTTCGCCGTTTAAATCTGGGTAACTTAATTGCTCAGTTGAAAAAACACAATAAACATGGAATCTTCGTTTAGGATTTTTACTGAAATTAAAGTGACGACGGAGTTCTGATCGTACTTTTGCGGCTAGCGGATCTTGAATGGTTTTTGCTAAATCAGTAACTTGTATTTGTGTTGGATCAAGTTGTCCACCTGCGCCACCACATGTTAACAACGGGTATTTATTGCGCTTACAATGCGCCACTAACGCTACTTTTGCATGAATACTATCAATGGCATCAAAGATGTAATCCATGTCACTTGTAAGATATTCAAAACAGTTTTCTTTATCGATGAAGTCATCAACACAGTTAACAATGATGTCAGGGTTTATTTGCTTACAACGAGCCGCCATCACTTCTATTTTTTGTTGTCCGACGGTATCTGCTAACGCATGAACTTGACGGTTTGTGTTGGTCACACACAAGTCATCCATGTCAATTAGGGTGATTTGGCCAATGCCTGAACGCGCTAATGATTCAACAACCCAAGAGCCAACACCTCCAATACCTACAACGCAGATATGGCTATCTTTAAATTTTTGTAATGCTGTAGTGCCATATAAGCGTTTGATACCACCAAAGCGGTTTTCGTATTGTTCGTTCATGGTTTTACTCTTATTCATTTTGAAAGGCGCGATTATACTTGCTGTTATTATGTGAATCTAGGAAATATAAAAACAATCTTTTTTACTTGTTTAATTTTTTATTATTTGTTTTATTCATGATTTTTCACATATTTGATCATTATCTTGTTTATTTAAGCTCATAACGTCTCTATTTAAGGTAAAAAATGAAAAATAAAAGGCATCACAACCAAATAGTGAATATTACGTGATAAGTTCGTGATAACTCCCGTTCATACTGTTTTTTGTAAAACAATTACAACAAATTTATTAACAACTATTTATTATTCGAATTAAAGGGAGTTTCTTCATGTTAAAAAAACATCTTATTGCTGTAGGCCTATTCGGTTTATTTTCTGCAACTAGCCAAGCGCAAGACTTAACAATAACAGTAACGAATTTAACACATGGTATATACTTCACACCGGTTATTACGGCTGCTCATGATGCTGATACTGCTATATTTACAACAACAGAAGCTGCAAGTGCAGAACTAGAAGCTTTAGCTGAAGGCGGTGATATTTCTGGCGTAAGTGGATTGTTATCTGTTGCTAATGCTGATGTTAATGAAAACCCAGCTGGTGGCTTGTTAGCACCTGCAACGTCTGCAAATTTTTCTCTAAGTAATAACAGCGGTAATGATTATCTATCTGTTGCAGCAATGATGTTACCGACTAATGATGGTTTCATTGGTTTAGATAGTTGGGAAATACCAACTGAAGCGGGTACTTATACTGTTTACCTCAATGCATATGATGCAGGTACAGAAGCGAATGATGAAATCATTGCTAATATACCAAATCCAATTGGTATTACAGCAACTGGCGCTTCTGGTGTTACAGAAGAAATTAGTAACCCGAATGTTCACATTCACCCCGGTGTATTAGGTGATGATGACGAAGAAGGCGGCATCAGTGATTTAGATAATAGTGCTCATCGTTGGTTAAACCCTGTTGCAAAATTGACTATCGTTGTTGAATAAGGAGGCTTTATGATTAAATTTTCTAAAGTCGCTATTGCTACGGCTGCAGCGCTAACATTAGTTGCATGTGGAGACAATGACTCCGATTCAGTGACTATAATTGACACACCTGTTGAATATGAAGTTTTACTAAAAAACTTAACCAATGGACAGCCTATTTCAGCTCCATTACTAATATTACACGATACGGGTAAATTGTTTGAAGTAGGAGAACCTGCTTCAGAAGCACTAGAGCTATTAGCTGAATCTGGTGATGCTAGCCGTATACTTGATGAAACTAGTTTTCTTTTAAGTTCTGCAAGTGCTACTGGTGGTATTGTTTATGGCGAAACTGCTACGGTAACCGTTAGTCATACTGCTCAAGTTAATTATTTGTCATTTACCAGTATGTTAGGTAATTCTAACGATGCATTTACAGGCCTTAACAAAGTTGATTTAAGTGAGTTAGCGGTTAATGATTCATTAACATTTAGTACTGTTGCTTATGATGCAGGTACTGAAGCTAATACTGAAAGTGCTGAGACTGTACCTGGTCCAGCAGCTGGTGGTGAAGCAAGTAATCCAATTCGTGATGACATCGATATAGTGACTATGCACCCTGGTATTGTCAGTGCTGACGACGGCTTAACTACGTCAGTGTTAACTTATCAACAAAAATTCGATAACCCAGTTATGTCTGTTACTATTACTCGTACCAGATAAACCATTATGGCTTGTTATTTTTTGTGATACCCCCTTAATTCACAATTATTAACAGGCCACCTTTTAGGAAGCTGAAAGATGACAGATAGTATTTTAATTGTTGAAGATGATCAGGATATTGCAGAGTTAATAAAAGTGAACATGCAAGATCTTGGGCTTGAAGTCACCCATTGTGATAATGGTGAAGATGCGATTAAACAAGGTTTAGAAAATGACTTTTCTCTATTAATGCTGGATATTAATTTACCAGGATGTAGCGGTTTGGAAGTTTGCCGAAAAGTAAGAGAAGTTAAACCAGAACAAGCTATTTTAATGCTAACAGCTAGAACATCAGAGATTGATCGTGTTGTTGGCCTTGAATTAGGTGCTGATGATTACATGGCTAAGCCATTTAGCGTGAGAGAATTACAAGCGCGTATACATGCATTGCTTCGTCGTGTTCATTTATTAAAAAATAATAAACAAGAAACAACAGAAACAGATACAGGCATTGTTTGTCATGGTCAATTGATGATAAATAAACGCACGCATGAAGTTGTGTTACGTGACCAAAGTTTAGATCTTACCTCAACAGAATTCGACCTATTGTGTTTTATGGCTCAACACCCTAGCCAAGTTTTTTCACGTACACAATTATTAGATAAAGTATGGGGCTATCAACACAGTGGTTATGAACATACTGTGAACTCTCATATCAACCGTCTACGTAACAAATTAGTGGCAGGACAACCTGACTCGACGCATAAAGTCTTCCCGAATATTATTCAAACCGTGTTTGGTGTGGGTTATAAATTTAGCCCTGAAGGTGTTGTTTAATGAGAGTGTCTTTATATCAGCGAATGACAATCGCATTGGTGTTACTTTTTATTGCTATCGCTTGTACCTTTTCATGGTGGTCTGCAAAGTTAGAGGTTGAATCTCGACACGAAGCTGAACAACGTTTACATCTTAATTTAGCCGAACATTTGGGCAGAGATAACCCTTTATTAAAAGAGGGCGTCTATGACCAAAGTGCACTCAAAAATCTTTTTCATAGTTTAATGATATTAGGCCCTAGTTTTGAATTCTATTTTGTTGCACCCAATGGCAATATTCTTAGTTATTCTGCTGAACCAGGTAAAGTGAAACGTGAAAAAGTAAATATTGCACCGCTTGTTGATTTTATTAATCTAAAAAAAGCATTACCTATTTATGGTGATGATCCACGTGATAATAATGAGCAGAAAATATTCTCAGCTTCACCTATCTATAATGATGAAAACCTTCAAGGTTACCTTTATGTCATTATTGGCGGCGAAACTTACGATTCAATTTTTGAAGCGGTTCAGTCTGATCAACATCTTTCACAATCGTTAGTGTTTTTATTGGGGGTTGTGGTTGCTTTTTTCTTAGTGTTAATCGCGTTATTACGCATTTTTACGCAGCCTTTGAAACAATTAACTCAAAATATTCGTGCTTTTAAAAAAGCAGGGTTTGAAAAAAACAAAGTACAACTACGTGATTGGCCAGCTGCTAAAAACAATGAAATTCATGAGCTAGGTCAGGCATTTAATGAAATGGCTGAACAAATTAATTATCAATTAGTGCAGCTACAAGCAATAGATAAAACCAGACGTGAAATGTTAACAGATCTATCTCATGACTTACGTACGCCACTTGCAGCTTTACAAGGTTACCTTGAGACGATTCAACTTAAAGGTAATACCTTAAGTGAAGAGCAGCATGAACGTTTTATTGATATTGCTTTTAAAAATGCCAATCAACTTAAAAAGCTAGTCGACCAAATATTTGAGTTAGCGCATCTTGATGGTGGACAGGTAACATTGGATCTTGAAACATTTCCGCTTGCCGAGTTACTGCATGATATTGTGGCTAAATTTCAACATAGGTTGCAAGAAAAGAAACTGGTTTTAAATATCTTACCTGAGCAATGCGAGTTCATGGTTTATACCGACATTGGAAAGTTAGAACGTGTATTGAGTAACCTGATTGATAATGCGATTCGACATACAGATGTTGGTGGAAATATTACGATACAAGTTAATGAGAAAGAAAATAGTCGATTGAACATTTCTGTTATCGATAATGGTACAGGCATTCACGAAAATGAATTAGCGTATATTTTTGATGCTCGTTATCGCGCTAGTAATGCAATTTTTGATAGTAAAGAGCATGGTGGTCTAGGGTTAGCGATTACGCAAAAACTACTTCGCTTATTACAATCAGATATTAGCGTTGAGAGCCAAATTGGTAAGGGGACTTCTTTTAACTTCTATTTAACTAAGGTTAGTTAAATTAAGGTTAGTTAACTTTAAGTTAATTGGTCTAGGGTTTACTCTCAATAATTTATTACGATTTGTTAGTTTTTACAGTCAAATAGTAAGTGCTTATATGAATTTATAAGGCACTTACTATTTGACTGCTTTTTTATCTTCTATTTCTCTGTCCACTTCCTTTTTATTGCTCTATTTGAGTTTCTTTAAATCAACTTACTTATCTATTTTTTAGTACCTCATCATACTAAACGTAAGCTTATCTTTGCGCTTCTCTCCTATATTGAAAGGATAAAGTAGAAACCCATTGCTCTCTTTATTTTACTGCCTACAATATAAAGCACTTTTGAACCCAATACATTAACTGTTAAGGCTTGTTTCCATGGATGCAACATTTCCGATATTCTCAACTGCTTTTTTAATCTTTTTTATTTTAGATCCTCTTGGTAATGTACCTTTGTTATTAAGCATTTTAAAAAATATAGATAAGCAGAAGCATTCGAAAATAATTATTCGAGAAATGTTAATCGGTTTATTAATTTTGATTGTTTTCCTGTTTTTTGGAGAGCAATTTTTAAGTTTATTTCATTTACAAACTCAAGCTATCACCATTGCCGGTGGGATTATCTTTTTTGTTATCTCTTTAAAAATGATTTTTCCTAGTGCTGATGGTGGAGATCTGTTTGTGATGAAAAAAGGTGATGAGCCATTAATCGTTCCTATTGCTGTGCCTATGATTGCAGGTCCTGCAGCTTTAGCAACACTCTTAGTATTAGCAAAAACTAATGCTGAGCATTCTGGCGCATTGTTTCTTTCTCTTTTACTTGCGTGGAGCATGTCTGCTGTTGTTCTGCTTTGCTCTCCTTATTTATATAAACTCTTAAAAGAAAAAGGCTTAACGGCATTAGAAAGGTTAATGGGAATGTTATTGCTTATTATGTCTGTGCAAATGTTTATTGACGGTATTCGTTCGTTATTACCGACGTTGGTTTGATACTAGATTAGCTAACTTATGTAGTTATGGTACGTTTGAGCTTTTCGTTTGTATGTTTTGACTTCGGGGTGCATGGCGAATTATGCAAAGCCTAGTGTTCTGAGCGGAGGAGCTTTGCGAGTCCTGTTTTTAGCTTGCAGTTTTTTTGTGTCGTTTATGCAGAGGATCTCTGAGAGTCCTATTGTTAGCTTACAGTGTGTTTTCTTTTTGAGCACTAAGCTTATATTTATTTCTGATCTCTTTCCAAGTTCAACACACAAATTCTGCAGGCTAAAGCCAGCGCCCCAAAGTCAAAAGATGTGATGATTTTTTAGGTCTTTTTGGCATAAATGTCGTTTCATTCGTAAATCACAGATACAAAAAATCCAAGCTAAATACTTGGCTTAATAACGTTTATCTTTCCAAGTTCAACACACAAATTCTGCAGGCTAAAGCCAGCGCCCCAAAGTCAAAATCATGTAATGATTTTTTTATATCTTTTGTGTTTTAAGCATAGGTGCGTTTTATTCATCAATAGCTGATACAAAAAATCCAAGCTAAATTCTTGGCTTAATAGGGTTATCTTTTTAAATTCAACACACAAATTCTGCAGGCTAAAGCCAGCGCCCCAAAGTCAAAAGATGTAAGGATTTTTTAGGTCTTGTGGTCATAAGCGTCGCTTCATTCGTAAATCGCAGATGCAAAAAATCCAAGCTAAATACTTGGCTTAATAGGGTTATCTTTTTAAATTCAACACACAAATTCTGCAGGCTAAAGCCAGCGCCCCAAAGTCAAAAGATGTAAGGATTTTTTAGGTCTTGTGGTCATAAGCGTCGCTTCATTCGTAAATCGCAGATACAAAAAAGCCAAGCATTTAGCTTGGCTTAATAACAATATCGTTTTAACTAAAGGTTAGTTAGATGCTTCTAATTAGTTAGATGCTTCAACGATTGTTTTCATGTCTTTCATGTAGCCACGTAGTTTCTTACCTACGATTTCTACTGGGTGGTTACGAATTTCGTCGTTAATTTCAATTAAGCGAGCGTTATCAACAGAGTTAGTTTTAACTGTTAATGGCTTACCTAGGAACTCTGGGCTCATCGCTTTAACGAAGTCTGCTAATAGTGGTTTAGCAGCGTGGTCGAATAAGTAACAACCGTATTCAGCAGTATCAGAGATAACTACGTTCATTTCGTAAAGTTTCTTACGAGCGATTGTGTTAGCGATAAGTGGCGTTTCATGTAGAGACTCGTAGTATGCAGATTCTGCGATGATACCTGATGCAGTCATTGCTTCAAATGCAAGCTCAACACCGGCTTTGATCATTGCTACTAGGAAGATACCGTGGTCGTAGAATTCTTGCTCATCAATTTCCATGTCGCCAGCTGGTTGTTTTTCAAAACCAGTTTCAGCTGTAGCTGCACGCCATTTAAGAAGATTAACGTCATCGTTAGCCCAGTCAGCCATCATAGTTGCAGAGAATTCACCTTCGATGATGTCATCCATGTGCTTGTTGAATAGCGGACGTAAGATATCTTTAAGTTCTAAAGACATATCGAATGCTTTAACTTTAGCTGGGTTAGATAGACGATCCATCATGTTAGTGATGCCGCCGTATTTAAGGCCTTCAGTGACTGTTTCCCAACCGTATTGAATCAGTTTAGAAGCGTATGCTGGCTCAAGACCGTCAGCAACCATTTTTTCGTAACCTAAGATTGCGCCAGTTTGTAACATACCACAAAGGATAGTTTGCTCACCCATTAGGTCAGATTTAACTTCAGCAACAAAAGAAGACATAAGAACACCAGCACGATCACCACCAGTACCAGATGCGTATGCTTTAGCCCAAGCAAGACCGTGGCCTTGTGGATCATTTGCTGGGTGAACAGCGATTAGTGTTGGAACACCGAAACCACGTTTGTATTCTTCACGTACTTCTGAACCAGGACACTTAGGTGCACACATGATTACTGTGATGTCTTCACGTACTTGCATACCTTCTTCAACGATATTGAAACCGTGAGAGTAAGCTAGTGTTGCGCCTTCTTTCATAAGAGGCATAACCGCACCAACTACAGCTGTATGCTGTTTGTCAGGCGTTAGGTTACATAGTAAATCAGCTTGTGGAATTAGTTCTTCGTAAGTACCTACTGTGAAACCATTCTCTGTCGCATTTTTCCAAGATTGACGTTTTTCAGCGATTGCTGCAGCACGTAATGTGTAAGATACGTCAAGACCAGAGTCACGCATGTTTAAACCTTGGTTTAAACCTTGAGCACCACAGCCGATGATAACTACTTTTTTGCCTTTTAATGCTTCAATACCGTCAGCAAATTCGCTGCGATCCATAAAACGACATTGACCTAGTTGATGTAACTTCTCACGTAGAGGAAGAGTATTAAAGTAGTTAGCCATGTTAGCTGCGCTCCAAAATAAATAATAAGGGTAAATGACTTAAATTTGGTGTCATTTAATTTCGGGTGTCACTATAACGTATAAGTAATATTGCGCAAAATGATATATTAGCAATGTTACGTTGCATAAAATGAAATATACTATGGGCTTATATTGCAGTTTTTGAAAATAGATACCTTTTTTATCATACAAGTGTGAGCATGGGGGTATCTTGAGTTATTCTTTGACATTACTATTGTTTTATATTTATTTGTGAGTAACTTGATTACTTTAAATCAAGCGTTTGTTATTAAAGGGGTTTTTATGAATTCACTGGTGTTGCCAGGCAATTTGGTTTCTATCCAATGGTTAGCTGAGCATCATAGCCATTCTGATTTGATTTTGTTGGATGCAAGTTGGCATATGCCGTTGACCCAACGTAACGGCTATCAGGAGTGGTTAAACGAGCGAATTGATAATTCTCGATTTTTTGATTTTGATCGCGAAGTTTGTGATCAACAAGCTTCTTTACCTCATATGATGCCAACACCACAACATTTCGAATTATCAGCGCAAATGCTGGGTATCAATAATGATAGTGTGATTGTTGTTTATGATAGCTTAGGTATTTTCTCTAGCCCAAGAGTGTGGTGGATGTTTAAAACCATGGGGTTTAATAATATAGCGGTATTAGATGGTGGTTTACCAGCTTGGAAAGAGGCGGGGTTGACGATCAACACTGATTCACCCGAGACAACACAACGTAAACAAGGTAATTTCAAAGCGAAATACCAAGCCGATCTTATTAGTACTAAAGACGATGTTTATGAAGCAATTGAAGATGAACAAGTCGCCATTATTGATGCGCGCTCTAAAGACCGCTTTTTAGGTAAAGTACCAGAAGCGCGAAGTGGGTTGCGCTCAGGGCATATGCCGACGGCTATTAATTTACCTATTAGCGAAATCTTAAATAACCAAACTATGAAGAATGCTTACCAACTAGCACAAATATTTGAAGCATTAATGCCACAAAAGCAACGCTTGGTATTTAGCTGTGGTTCTGGAGTGACTGCTTGTATTCTGGCATTAGCAGCTAAATTAGCAGGTTATGATGCATTAAGTGTTTACGATGGTTCATGGAGTGAATGGGGCGCAAATGAAACGCTACCTGTCGTGCAATGTAAAAATGTATAATGTAAAAGTGTGTGGTGTAGATATGTTAGGTGTAAAAATACTCAAGATAAGAAATACTCGTTAAATGGATATTAAGGCATTACAAACCTTTGTACATTTAAGTCAAAGCTTACACTTTTCTAAAACAGCATTAGCAATGCATGTTAGTCCTTCTACTTTAAGCCGTTTAATTCAACGTCTCGAGGAAGATCTTGGAGCAAGCTTGCTCATTAGAGATAACCGTTCCGTTTTGTTAACGGAAGCTGGCGTCGCTTTTAAACAGTTTGCACTTCAACAAATTGAACAATGGGAGTTGTTAAAACATTCCATTTCGCAAGGCACTAATGAATTAGAAGGTGAAATTAATTTATATTGCTCGGTTACTGCTGCCTATAGCCATCTCCCTCCGATCTTAGATCGTTTTAGACGTAATCACCCTAATGTAGATATTAAATTAACAACAGGCGATAGCGCTGTTGCCATTGAGCAAGTGATGCAACATCAAGTTGATTTTGCTATCACAGCTTACCCTGATAACTTTCCTACTCGGATGCACTTTAGTCAATTAGCTGAAATTCCTTTATCAATTATTGCACCGACGACAGCGTGTGTGGCTACAAAACTAATCCATCAATCCCCTATAGATTGGAAAGCGATACCTTTTATTTTGCCTGAACATGGTGCAATCAGGCGTCGGTTTGATACTTGGTTCCGTTCTCTTAAAATTGGCAAGCCACATATCTATGCAAAAGTAGCAGGGCATGAAGCACTTATTAGTATGGTCGCATTAGGGTGTGGTGTCGGCGTAGCGCCGGATGTGGTTATTGAAAATAGCCCGGTACGAGATCGCGTTCAAAATCTATCCGATGTAGGTCAGTTAGCTTCATTTAATTTAGGCGTTTGTTGTCATAAAACGCGTTTAACTGAACCTTTAATCGAAGCCTTTTTAAAGTGTGTTGAAGATTAAAACAGATTTTTTCAATTTTATTGATTGTCATTTTCCAGTGGTGTTAAGGCTTAATGTACTTTTTTAGTGTATTAATATTAAGAGTATTTACGCTAAATGTACGTAAAATTAAATCAAAAATCGAAATGAAAAACAAAGTTTGATTATATTCCCGTAGAAATTATCAAGTGTGGCGTTTACAATGCGCTTATTAATTAAGGAGCTTTTTATGTTTAATCCGCAGAAGTTAGAAGAAATCGCAAAGCAAGTCAGTGATGCAATGCCTGAAGGTGTAAAAAGCTTTGGTAATGAAATTGACCGTAAGATCAAACAAGTTTTACAGGCGCAACTAGGTAAGCTAGATATGGTAAGCCGTGAAGAGTTTGATGTACAAACACATGTGTTATTACGCACGCGTGAAAAATTGAATGCAATGGAAGAAAAGTTTGCACAATTAGAAAAAAAATTAGATGGTGCTGCTTCTGAAAGTAGTGCAGACGCTAAAGCAGAAAGTAGTATCAATACGACTGAACAAGATAAGTAGGAAAACAAATGAAAGAGCAATATTTAAAAAACGCAGAATTATTTGTTGAACAAGCGGCCGCTGAAGGTGAGTTGTTTGGTTTATTTGATGAAACTCTAGGCTGGGCAAATTGCCATGCTCATGACAATAAAGATGCAACTGCTGTTTATTTGTTTTGGTCTGACGCAACATTAGCTGAAAAATTAAAAGCAGAAGAGTGGGCTAACTATAAAGTAGAAAGTATTGCGTTAGATGTGTTTTTTGATTCATGGTTAGACGGTATGCAGAAGCAACAAGTGTTTGCTGGGGTAAACTGGGATGAAGAGTTATGTGGTTTAGAAATTGAAGCAATGGTATTAAAAAATGCATTGGTCGAAAAGTTTCAAGCCGATGATTTAGAATCGGAAGCTGAACAGACAGAATCTGCTGGTGCATAGTTAATTTATTTAGAGTGTTTTTTATTCACAATTTTTATTAGCGCGTTAATCTCTAAGTTTATTAAGAAATAGTCTCTAAGTTTATTAAGAAAAAGTTTCTAAGTTTATTAAGAAAAAGTTTCTAAGTTTATTAAGAAAAAGTTTCTAAGTTTATTAAGAAAAAGTAGATATAAAAAAACCAAGCAATGAGCTTGGTTTTTTTATAGGCGACCGTTAGCGAAGATTAATGTTTATTCTTCTGGGTAAGTACCCCAACCGTCATATTCAATACCAAACGATTGTGCTAATGCGACGAGTCTTTCAACGTCTTCGTAAATAGCTTCTTCATCCAAATTCATTTCAACAACAACATCAAAGCTTAGAATGATTGAACCATCTTCTAGCTCTAGCTCTTCAGGGTCTGTAACTTCATAGCCTTTTTTGAAACAAGCAATAGCTGCCTTTTCTAATACGTCAAAGTTATCGCAAGAGAGGTGATGCTCAATCATGTAAACCGCATCAGGATTACTGCCATCTTCTAAAATAGCTTCAACAATATCAGCTGTTTCTTCTGCAAGTTCCGCTAATAATTCTTCATGTGTAAGTTCTTCTGACATTTTTTATCTCTTCTATATCAAGGTTTACAACTTCCATTCATGGTTTATGCAATGAATGGAAATGGTTTAATTAATCACAACAATTAGTATTAGAATCTGGACGATTCACTTCTTTGTTAAGCTGTTTATATTTAGCTAACATAATGTCATATGAATCATTCATTAGGCGACGAATTTCACGTTTTTTATATTGTGTAATATCAATAGGCTCCAACATTTCAACAATTACTTCGCCATTGTCCCAACGGTTTAAATTGACTTGTTGGTGAGTGTTAGACACAACGGTCGGCACAACGTTAACGCCTGCTTGTAATGCAGTGTGGAATGCACCCATTTTAAATGGCATTAAACCACGACCACGGCTACGAGTACCTTCTGGAAATATCCAAACGCCTAAGTTTTTGTCGCGCATTTGATCAACCACATCAGTGATCGTATTTTTTGATTTATCTTTATTGTCACGGTCAATCAAGATATTACCTGTTAACCAGTAAATAATGCCAAAGAAAGGGATCATCACTAAACTTTTTTTGCCGATAGTCACTGAGCCTGGTTGAACTGCACCTGTTGTTGTCACCATGTCATAGTTATTTTGATGGTTAGCAATGTAAACTACTGAGCCATTATTTTTAGCACTTTCAGGTACTCGGATAGTGACTTTCAGTCCAACTAATCGTGACATTTTGCTAAATAACATCGCAAAATGGTAGGTGTTTTTAGGATTACGTGGGCTTAAAATACAGTAAAACAGTGAATACACACTCATTAAAATAACGGCAACAATAATTAAAATTGCTCTGATAATAAATAACATAGTTTATAGGATCTCTTCTTGTTCATTTTCTGATGTGATGACTTCAATATTGTCAACACGTTGTAATCCACGAGGCAGTTTATTACCACGACGGCCACGCTCACTTTGGTAATGCGCTAAATCATTTGGTTTGAGTGTTAGCTTACGTTTGCCTGCATGTAAGGTCACAGCACTCTCTGGTGATATGATTTTCAGCATAGTAACAAACTCTTCACGCTTAGTCGCTTTGGCTGTCATTATGTTGATCATCTTATTACCTTTGCCTTTACTTAAGCTTGGTAAGCTTGCAACAGGGAAAATTAACATACGACCTTCATTACTGATGGTTAAACAGAGGTCTTCTGCATTTTTTGATAGTTTTTGTGGTGCAACTAATAATGCATTGGTTGTTAGGTTGATCAGGGCTTTACCATTTTTATTGCGGCTATTAATATCACTTAGGTTAGCCACAAAACCGTAACCATGGTCACTACTAATGATATAACGATCTGAATCATCGCCCATTAAGACACAAGCAAAAGGTACATTTTCATTTTGGTTAAAGCGGCCTGTTAATGGTTCACCTTGAGTTCTTGCTGAAGGTAAAGAGTGTGCATCTAATGAATAAGCTCGACCAGACGTATCAATAAAGATACAGCTTTGGTTACTTTTACCTTGGCAACTGGTTAGGTATTCATCACCGGCTTTAAAGTTAAGTGCTTGTGGGTCAACATCATGACCTTTAGCACTACGAACCCAACCTTGAGTTGATAATACAATGGTGACCGCTTCACTTGGCATCAATTCTTTTTCAGTTAATGCTTTTGCTTCTAACCTTTCTACCATTGGAGAACGGCGATCGTCACCGTATTTTTCAGCGTCGGCTTTTATCTCTTTTTTAACTAACGTATTTAAGCGTCTGTCTGAACCTAATAGTAACTCTAGTTTCTGTTGCTCTTCAGATAACTCTGCCATTTCACTGCGAATTTGAATTTCTTCAAGTTTCGCTAGTTGGCGAAGTTTAATCTCTAAGATGGCGTGAGCTTGCGTATCTGATAATGAATAACGAGATATTAACTCTGCTTTTGCATCATCGTAAGTACGAATGATTTCAATCACTTCATCGATATTTAAGTAGGCAATTAATAAGCCTTCTAAAATATGTACTCGTGCTAGGATTTTATCTAAACGATGTTGTAAACGACGACGAACGGTAGCACGGCGATAAACCAACCACTCCGTTAAGATAGTCACTAAACCTTTAACACTTGGACGTTGGTTTAGGCCCAACATATTCAGGTTTACTTTGTGGCTAACCTCTAAGTCAGTAGAAGCAAACAAGTGATTCATTAATGCTTCGACATCAATACGGTTTGAGCGTGGAATAATGACTAAACGTGTTGGATTCTCATGATCTGATTCATCACGTAAATCGGCCACCATTGGCAGTTTTTTATCCTGCATTTGTTTAGCTATTTCTTTTAATATTTTACCACCCGATACGCGATGTGGTAATGCAGTAACGACAATCTCACCATTTTCAACAACAAACACCGCACGACTTTTAAAACTACCGCGGCCTGTTTGATAGATGTTGACGATCTCTTTACGTGGGGTAATGATTTCCGCTTCAGTCGGGTAATCTGGACCTTGTACAAACTCCATTAGATCTTCTAACGAAGCTTTAGGATTATCAATTAAGTGTAAACATGCATTAGCGACTTCACGGGCATTATGTGGCGGGATATCGGTTGCCATACCAACGGCGATACCGGTAATACCATTTAATAGGATATGGGGTAAACGCGCAGGTAATAAAACGGGCTCTTTTAACGTGCCGTCAAAGTTAGGTTTCCAATCACAAGTACCTTGACCAATTTCTGATAATAATAATTCAGAGAAAGCAGATAAACGCGATTCGGTATAACGCATCGCAGCAAATGATTTTGGATCATCCGGTGCACCCCAGTTACCTTGACCATCAATTAGTGGGTAACGGTATGAGAAGGGTTGAGCCATTAATACCATGGCTTCATAACAAGCACTATCACCATGAGGATGATACTTACCTAATACGTCACCAACAGTACGAGCTGATTTCTTATATTTTGCTAACGCTGATAAACCGAGTTCAGACATTGCGAAAACAATGCGTCGTTGAACGGGCTTCAAACCATCACTAATATGTGGCAAAGCTCGATCCATGATCACGTACATGGAATAGTTGAGATAGGCATCTTCGGTAAACTTAGCGAGCGATAATTGCTCTATGCCTTCTAAACTCATGTCTATGACTTCACTCATATTTTACAGCCTTGTAATAAATAATAGATATATTGGAGTAGAGTATACCGCACTTGTATTCGAAGACTGAAATAGAAATGAAATAGTGTGTATTAAATGTAATAAATTTGAACAAAAGAATACGAAAATAATGGGAACAGGGGACAATAGATAAGGAAGTGATAATGAGAGATATTATAGGGTGTAAAAATAAAAGATCTAAGTTAAGCAATGAGTCTGATACTGATTACTTAAACTAGATCTTATTTATTTATAATTTGACGTTATTATTTATACTATTCGTATTACAACTGTGAAAATGCTTTTTTAGCTGCAATTAATGTATTGCTAATATCTTGTTCTGTATGGGCAAGTGATAAAAATCCAGCTTCATAAGCAGATGGAGCAAGGTAAATGCCTTCTTTTAGCATTAAGTGGAAGAATTTTTTGAATTTTTCTACATCACACGCGCACACTTGTTTAAAGTTGGTGACTTGTGGCTGATCAGTAAAGAAGAAACCAAACATACCGCCAGCATAATTAACTGCTAGTGGGACACCTGTTTCTTCAGCAACTTTTTTTAGGCCTTCTGCTAATTGCTTCGTTTTTATCGCTAGCTGTGCATATTCAGGTGTGTCTAATGCAGTTAATGCAGCTAAACCTGCATGCATTGCGATAGGGTTACCTGATAATGTACCGGCTTGATAAACAGGTCCTGTCGGTGCAATGTGTTGCATTACTTTATGGCTACCACCAAAAGCACCTACAGGCATTCCACCGCCAATGACTTTACCTAATGTTGTTAAATCTGGTTTAATGTTGTAATGCGCTTGAGCACCACCTAACGCAACACGGAAACCTGTCATTACTTCATCAAAGATTAACAGTGCTTTATATTGATCACAGATGTCACGTAGACCTTGTAAAAAACCGTCAGCAGGAGGAATGCAGTTCATATTGCCGGCTACTGGTTCAACAATGATACAAGAAATGTCATCTGGGTAGGCTTCAAACAAGGCTTTAACTGAGGTTAAATCATTAAAGTCAGCTGTTAATGTATGTTTAGCAAAATCTGCAGGAATACCTGGAGAGCTAGGTTGACCAAGTGTTAATGCACCAGAACCTGCTTTTACCAATAGAGAGTCTGCATGACCATGGTAACAACCTTCAAATTTAAGGATTTTATCTCGGTTAGTAAAGCCACGTGCTAAACGAATCGCACTCATGGTTGCTTCTGTGCCTGAACTGACCATACGCACTTGCTGCATTGATGGGACTAGTTGTTGTACTTTTTCTGCCATAATGATTTCGATTTCAGTTGGCGCACCAAAACTAAGTCCATTTTCTGCAGCATCAATAACTGCTTTTTTAATCGCAGGGTGGTTATGACCTAGAATCATTGGTCCCCATGAACCAACGTAATCAATGTATTGTTTATCATCTACATCATAGATATAAGCATCTCGTGCTTTTTGTATAAATAAAGGGCCGCCACCTACGCCGTTGAATGCGCGAACTGGAGAATTTACTCCACCAGGAATAATTGATTGTGCACGGTTAAACAGTTCAGTTGATTTGCTCATAAGCATCCCATTAATTATTTTTAAATTGAGTGAAACTGCAATATACCCATGATAAATGAAGATGCAACTGGGAAAGTTTATAATTCAATGATCTTTAACAGGAGTGTCTCTGTAATTTTTTTGTTAACATGACAAGTAATAAGTCTTTTAAAAGATTTTATTGTTATAATATTGGTTTTTTCTTCATTTTTTGTTTTAGGTCGTATCACATTTATGAAAATAGCATTGCCAGCAGCTTGTATTAATGGAATAAAAAGCTTTATTGACCGCTTTTTTACTAGAAAAAATAGTGCTTTATTAATTTGGTTATCTATTTTTATTGGTCTCTTGGCTGGCAGTATTTCTGCATTATTTGACCATGGTATTATTTGGGTCTCAGAAATGCGTTTGGAGTTAATTCATACTTATGGTGGTGGAGAAGTACCTTTATGGGTCATTGCCGTGCCGATTTCATCAATAATGGTGGGTATTGCTTTTTATATTACACATCGATTTGCACCTGAAGCTGGCGGTAGCGGTATCCCTGAAATTGAAGGTGCAATGGAGGGGATGCGTCCAGTGCGCTGGAAACGTGTTATCCCTGTTAAATTTTTTGGTGGTTTATTAGCCTTAGGCAGCGGGATGGCATTAGGTCGCGAAGGTCCCTCCGTGCAGCTTGGCGCTAATATTGGACGAATGATTTCAGATATTTTCAAAGTAGATAAAGTTGATGCACAAGCACTGCTCGCCGCTGGTGCAGCAGGAGGTTTGGCGGCTGCTTTTAATGCGCCTTTAGCGGGTATTATGTTTGTTATTGAAGAGATGCGTTCGCAATTTAATTATAGTTTAACTTCCACTAAGAGCGTATTTATGAGTGCGGTGATGGCGACTATCGTAATGCGCCTATTCACCAACCAAGATGCGGTTGTGACTGTCACACAATATTCTCACCCTGATCTGCATACACTTGGTTTTTATCTTGTTTTAGGTTTTTGTTTTGGTGTGATTGGTCTCTTTTTTAATAAAATGATTCTTGCGACGCAAGATATGTACTTATCTATTCATCAAAATCAACGCTGGCGTTTTGTTGGTATTGGGTTATTTCTTGGTGCCGTATTTGGTGCTTTAACGATAGTTGAACCTGATATTGCATTCAGTGGTATCGAGCTTATTCCTCATGTTGAAGGTGGTCAGTATCTTGCTGGTGGGTTACTACTTTTATTCATATTACGTACATTTACTACCTTATTAAGTTTTGGTTCTGGTGCACCCGGTGGTGTATTCGCTCCGACTCTAGCTTTAGGTACGTTATTTGGGATGTTATTTGGTGTTATCGCGCAAGCACTATTTCCAGATCTGATTACAGAACCCGGTGCCTTTGCGATTGCTGGTATGGGAGGGTTATTCGCCGCAACAGTACGAGCGCCTATTACAGGTATTTTATTAGTAATAGAGATGACTAGTAATTATGAAATGATTTTACCATTAATTGTAACTTGTTTAGGAGCAACTATGGTGGCTCAAACATTAGGTGGTCGTCCTATTTATACACAGTTATTAGAAAGAACATTAAAACTATCGATGCGTGCAAAACGTCAAGAAACAACAGATAAAGCGATGTTCCGTATTCTTGGCAAATATAGTAAGTATAAGAAATAAGAAGGAATCGCATGAAAGGTTTTAAAATAAGCTTTTTTAAATGGCTGGTGATCAGCTTAATCTGTATCTACTTTGGCTTTATGGTTGGTAAATTTAAACAAGATATATTACAACATAAAGTTCAATTACTAGAGTTGGATGCAGAGAGCTTAACCACAGAAAATACTCAGCTCACAGAACGTTTGAATTTTATTCAGGCCGAGTTTAATGCCGAGCGAGAAATTCATGATGTTTTAAAAAATGAAAATAAAGAGTTGAATAAAGCCTTAGATGCGAGCAATGATAAATTATATTTTTATGAGCAAGTTGTTGCACCTGAATTATCAGTGACAGGTTTAAATGTTTATTCATTCTCTGTAAGTAAGGGTGAAGAAGAGGGGACTTGGTTGTATGAGCTAGTGTTAATGCAAGCTCAACAAGGGCGTCGTGAGTTAAGTGGGCAAATCGAAATTACATTTGCTGATACAGATGAAGGTGAAATAGATACAAAAGACGTTAAATTGAGTGAAATCGATTCAAACTTTGAATCTTCTTTTAAATTTCAGTACTTTCAAACGTTAAAAGGAAACTTCACTTTACCTAAAGAAATTAAAGTTGGACAAGTATTTGTTGTTGCGGAAGCTAATCGTACAAATTGGACTCGCGCCCAACGTATTGAGAAAGTATACGATTGGGAAGGTTTCATTGAAAACAAAGGATCATTACTTGAAGAGTTGCCTACTCAGGCTGAATAATAGATCCTTCTAATACTTGAACAAATTGGTCAGGTATTAGATAATGGCTTTAGGCAAATTAATAGGACTAGAAATAAAATGACAAGCGAAGTGGAAATTGCATTACCGATTTATTTCAGTGATAGCGCAGCAAATCGAGTTAAAGCATTGATCGCAGAAGAAAATAATCCTTCTCTTAAACTACGAGTTTATGTAACTGGTGGTGGTTGTTCAGGCTTTTCATACGGTTTTACGTTTGATGAAAAAACAAATGATGATGATACATTAATTGAAAATAGTGGTGTGACATTATCTGTTGATCCAATGAGCTTACAATATCTTGTTGGTGGCACGGTTGATTTTATTGATAACCTTGAAGGTTCTCGTTTCTTAGTTAACAATCCAAATGCAACTGCAACTTGTGGTTGTGGCTCTTCATTCTCTATCTAAACATCGATTCTAGCGTTAACAATTAAAATAAACATGCTTACTTTGATAGGTGAGCATGTCTAACTCACCTCTATTTTTCTTATTTTTATATAAAACTAATCTACTGTAATCTTGTGACTTATTTTCTTTATAATATAGCAATATATAAGGTTGCAACTAAGTTAACTGATAGTTTAACATGCGCCTAAAATGGCTAAGTGCTTTAAGGGAATAAGGAATAACATGTTAGATAATTTCATCTACATATCAGATTTGATTGGTATGATCACCTGTGCCATTTCTGGCGTGTTAGTCGCAACTCGTCTACGTATGGATCCTTTTGGTATCAGTGTATTAGCTGGAGTCACTGCTGTTGGTGGTGGTACGCTTCGCGATATGATGATGGGCGCCACTCCTGTATTTTGGATTGAAGATAATACTTATATCTACGTTATTCTTATCACTGCGCTTTTAAGTGTATTATGGTTGCATCGTATACATCGGTTCCCCGCTTACTTATTACCTATTTTCGATGCCTTTGGTTTGGCTATTTTTACCATTATTGGCGCACAAAAAGCATTAATGTTTGGATTTAGTGGACCTGTTGCCATTGTGATGGGATGTATTACGGGTGTTGTCGGTGGCATGATAAGGGATATATTGAGCGGTCAAATCCCATTCGTGTTACAAAAAGAAATTTATGCAACAGCCTCTATTTTAGGTGGCGCTTTATATGTTCTTTGTGATTATATTGAGTTAGGGCCTATTTTCTCGATGGTTGTTGCCATGTTAGGTACGTTATCATTAAGGTTATGTGCTATTTATTACCATCTTTCATTACCTGTTTTCAGTAATGACAGAGAAGCGTAATATAGCCACTAGAATATTAAAGTTAAAATTTTTGAGTTTATTTAACATTCTTTAAACAATTGTTTTGCAAACATAAACTCCAAGTTGATAAACTCTAACACCTAAATGTATCTTAGATTGTTGTGATTAATAGGTAGGCACATGGAAGCAGTAACAAATTCAACACAACTGATTAATTGGTTTCGTAATTCAGCTCCTTATATTAATGCACATCGCCATAAAACATTCGTGTTAATGATTGGTGGTGAAGCGTTAGAAACAGATAACTTTCAATACATCATTAATGATATTGCCTTGCTGAATAGCTTGGGAGTTAAGTTAGTGTTAGTGCACGGCGTTCGCCCTCAAATACAAAAACAACTTGATATGCACGGACATAGCAGTCAATTTCATAATGATTTGCGTATTACCGACGATCGTAGTTTGTCACTTATTAAACAGGCTGTTGGTGCGGTTCAAATTGAACTACAAGCAGGTCTTTCTATGGGCTTAGCTAATTCACCGATGCAAGGTGCGGCTATTCGTACAGTAATTAGTAATGTCGTCACTGCCCAACCTATAGGTGTTAAAGATGGCATTGATTTTTGTCATGCAGGTAAGGTTCGCCGTATTGATGTTGAAGGTATTAAATCTCAACTGTCTTCAGGTGCCATTCCTATTATTTCTCCTATTGGATACTCAGTGACTGGCGAAGTATTCAATTTACTTGCAGAAGAAGTGGCAACACAAGTTGCGATTGATATCAAAGCAGATAAGTTAATTGGTTTTTGTTCTAATCAAGGTGTATTAGACGAAAACGGTAACGTTATTTCAGAGTTGTTACCAGAGCAAGCACAAGTACATATTGATGCGATAGAGAAAGAATCGGGACAAGCCTCTGGTACATTACGCTTTTTACGTGCCGCTGTTGCTGCTTGTCAAGCTGATGTGGCGCGTTGTCATTTAATTAGCTATCACCAAGATGGAGCCTTGTTAAAAGAACTCTTTACCCGAGATGGTACTGGTTCTCAAATCGTTAAAGAAAGCTATGAGCAAATCCGTACTGCCACTATTGATGATATTGGTGGTTTACTGCAGCTTATCGAACCATTAGAAAAGCAAGGTATTTTAGTTAAACGTTCTCGTGAATTATTAGAAAATGAAATTGAATCTTTTATGATCGTTGAACGCGATGGCATGGTTATCGGTTGTGCTGCGCTATATCCTTTCATGGACGATAAAATGGGTGAGCTAGCTTGTTTAGTTAGTCATCCAAAGTATCGTCGTGCTGCCCGTGCAGATAATCTTGTTGAACATGTTGAGCGTAAGGCAAGACAATTAGGTCTCGACACCATTTTTGTATTAACAACACAAAGTATTCATTGGTTTAGAGAGCGAGGTTTTTCGTTTGCTGAAATTAACCAATTGCCCGCAGCTAAAAAAGAAATGTATAACTTGAAGCGCAATTCAAAAGTGTTGATAAAAAAAATCATATGATGAAAATAAAAAAAATGACTGAGAAATTAGTCTCTAACAGTCATTCTAGGTGCTCTAAATTTATTATTTTGAGACGCTTATTTTTAGCTTCACGTATTGCTTTAATTAGTTTTTTACTGATTTTTTTTCAAGCAACTGCATCTGCAAAAGTAGAATATATCTCAATCGGCACTGGCGGAATTAGTGGCGTATATTATCCAACAGGCGGCGCAATTTGCTATTTAGTAAATAAAATCAGAGTAATAGATAATATTCGTTGTGAAATTAAAAGCACACCTGGATCGATTTATAACTTAAGAGCTTTAAAAGATAAAAATATTGACGTGGTGGTCGCTCAATCTGATTGGCAATATCATTTTTATCAAGGAACCTCTTTATTTAAAGAGCAAGGGGAATTTAAAAAGCTACGTTCACTTTTTTCAGTGCATTCAGAACCTTTTACTGTGCTTGCTAGAAAAGATGCCAATATTAAGAGCTTTGAAGATATTAAAGGAAAACGCGTTAATATAGGAGCACCAAACTCAGGGCAACGAGCAACAATGGAGATGCTTCTTGATCTCTACGGTTGGGGGGACGCTGACTTTTCTGAAATAACTTACCTAACACCTAGTGAACAAGCTCAGGCTCTATGTGATAAGAAAATAGATGTCATTATTTATGTAGTAGGGCATCCAAACAGTTCTATTAAAGAAGCGAGTAGTGCTTGTCAAACGACGTTGGTCAATGTTACGGGTCCTAAAATATCTAAATTAATAAAAACTCTCCGTTATTATGAAGCGGTTAATATACCTGGTGGCATGTACCGTGGAAGTCCTAATAAAACCGAAACATTTGGTGTTGGAGCAACAATTGTTACCACAACAGATTTACCTGAACATATTGCTTATGAAATAGTAAAAGCAGTGTTTGAAAATCACGATACTTTTGTTCAATTACATCCTTCTTTTAAGGACTTATCTAAACGGGCGATGGTCAGCCAATATCTTTCTGCACCGCTGCATCCAGGTGCATTGCGTTACTATAAAGAGGTTGGCTTAATCAAAGACGATATTGATAAGGTTGCCGTTAAAGGGGAACCTCTAGGTCATGTTATTACCAACGCAGAGTAACCTTTGTGCAGTTCATCTTTTGAGATGACAGATAGATGTGTAGTGAGTACTAGTTAGTATTAACTAAATTGCCATAAGTATAGTTAGACCAAAAGAGAAGATATAAAAAAGCCTGTTTAGAAACATAATGCCGATCGTTTAAGGATCTGTTAAGAAAACTTGAACGATTTTACAGATAGATCATAATCCTCAATCTTATTAAAGGTTGGGGATTTTTTTTGTTTAATCAAGAAATGGAATTAGTTTATGAGTCATTTGAAAATCAAGATTCATACAACAATGTTTTAACTGCTATCGATACAAAATGGATCGAAGAGGCATTATTTAAAACACAAAAAGCAAGTATTCGACGTCGTCGTTTACCAGCAGAGCAAGCTGTCTGGCTCATCATTATGATGGGCTTGATGCGCAACCATTCTATTAAAGAAGTTTGTGGCTCCTTAGATATTGCCCTGCAAATAAACCCAGATGAAACATACACCCATGTTGCTTCTAGCGTATTAACAGACTGTCGCAAACGCTTAGGTGAGTTACCAATGAGTTATCTGTTTAGTACGACGTGCGCTGCATGGCATGAGACCATTATTTCAAAGCCACATTCATTAGGACTAAATTTACTCGCAGTTGATGGCACTACATTTAGAGCTCAAGACACACCTGAAAATAGAGCTGAATTTGGTTTTATTTCAAAAAAACATCCTGTATACCCTCAATTACGTATGGTTTCCTTACATTCAACACAAACAAGAATGTTACTTGGCGCTGCCTTTGATAGTTGTGACATCGGAGAAACAACGTTAGCAAAACGCTTGCTTACAGATATTCCCGAAGACTCCTTAACATTATTTGACCGATGTTATTTTTCAGCTGATTTAATGCTAAATTGGCAACAATTTGGCATCAATGCTCACTGGTTAACGCCCGTAAAAAAGAGCATTAGGTATGAAGTTATTAAGCGATATGCAGATAATGACTTATTGATTGAAATGCCTGTTTCTCCCCAGGCGCGTGCCAAAAATCCAACATTACCAGAAACTTGGCAAGCTAGAATGATTTGTTATAAGCAACCCAAAGGGGAAATTAAAGGTTTTATTACTTCACTCATTGATTCCGAGCTTTATACCATGGAGGCATTGTTAACTGTTTATTGGGAACGTTGGGAAATAGAGCAGAGCTTTGGTGAACTTAAAAATAACCAACTCAATGGCGAAATAACCTTACGAAGTCGGTTTCCAGAAGGGGTAAAGCAAGAGTTGTGGGGAGTGTTGCTTGGTTATAATCTAATTAGGCTTGAGATGGTACATATAGCTCAAGAAGCAAACGTTGAACCCACCCGTATTAGCTTTACTTCAGCTATTTGTATAATAGATATGCAAATCCGTGGCTACGCTTTATCAGGCGATGGCACTATTCCCAAAAAACTTCGACTTATGCGAGAAGATGTTAAGCATTTTATTTTGCCTAAAAAAAGAAAACACCGAACGTTTTCACGTTCAGTGCTTTATATACCATCAAGGTATCCGTTAAGATATAAGCCTAATATCTCTTAACCGAACGGCATTGTGTTTAGAAACAGGCTTTTTTATTGTTTAAAATGTGAATTACAAAGTCTAAACTTTATAATTCTTATGATTACATTCGCCATCAACTGGCTCACCATAAAGATATAAACTGTGGTTAGTCAGTTTAATTCCATATTTAGCTGCAATAAGGTTTTGTTGATCTTCAATCAGTGGATCATTGAATTCAATTACTTCACCACATTTTAAACATACTAAATGGTCATGATGTTCTTGATGAGTTAATTCAAAAACGGATTTTCCGCCTTCAAAATGATGACGTGTCACTATACCCGCATCATCAAACTGATTTAAAACGCGATACACAGTTGCTACACCGACTTCATCACCTTGTTCAAGTAGTTTCTTGTAGAGGTCTTCGGCACTTAAGTGCTGATTCTCTGGCAACTGTAATAAACTTAAAATCTTTAAACGTGGTGATGTTACTTTTAAACCCGCTTCTTTTAGGGCTAAATTTTCATTACTCATGTCGTTTCCTAACTGCTGTATTTTGAATTTAATCGGCTAATTCCGCTAAACACATTTCATTATAAATCTGCTCTGACCATGCTTTTACACGTGATGCAGTCAATTCAGGCTGGCGATCTTCATCAATACCTAAACCAATAAAAGTACTATCATCGATTGAAGCTTTTGATGCTTCAAAATCATAACTTTCAGATGGCCAGTTACCAACAATAATAGCACCCTTACTTTCAACTATGTCACCTAATTGGCCCATTGCATCTAAAAAGTATTCTGCATAGTCTTCTTGGTCGCCACAACCAAAAATAGCCACTAATTTATCAGTAAAGTCGATATCTTCTAGATCAGGGAAAAAATCATCCCAATCACATTGCGCTTCACCGTAGTACCAAGTTGGAATACCAAATAAAATAAGGCTGAATTCAGCGATATCTTCTTTGCTACTTTTAGCGATATCTTTTACTTCTACTAACTTTTTACCTAATTCTTTTTGTATCATTTTTGCAACTGCTTCAGTGTTACCTGTGTCGCTGCCAAAGAAAATACCTACGCTAGACATACTTTATACCTTAATTTATTTGATTTAACTGTGCGTGAAGAAGTTGAGTGATTAATTCTGCACGACTTATTGATTGTGTATCAGATAATGCATTTAATTTTTCAAATAAATCATTATCTACTTTTAATTCGATTCGTTTCAAACCGTTTTGTTTGTCTCGTAACGTCTGCTTCTGCTTATTGATCTTTAGCTGAACTTGACGAGAATGAGGGTTACTCTTAGGTCTGCCTCGGCGTACCTCGTTTGCAAATAGATCGCTTGTAATACGATCAAATGATTCCTTTGCCATTTTGTTACCTAACAATTCTTACTTAACAACACTTACTTTACAATACAATCACTGAGCTAATTATTTAACCAATGCCTGAATTAACCCATACAATTTCAATTATTGCTTTTGAAATAAAACCAATACAACCAAAAAATAAAACTGCCCACACTACGTTGCGACCAAACTTCGGCACATTACCTTTTTTTAATACGTCTTGAATTGCCAAACCAATAAATAAAAAAAGTAAAAGATAGAAACCATAGAGCCCAATCTTTTCAATTTGTTCAGTATATTCTTGCAGCATATTTTAACTTCTTTTAAAAAATGAATATATAGCTGTCGCCATTCAATATACTTGCACCAATTATTAGTTTAAATCACTGATAAAATATAACTGGAGCGCTTATTAAGCCTTTATTTATATTGTCATATCAAGTTGATTTTTAAACTAACGACTTACAAAGTAAGTATTGAGGCAAACATTTTAGTTGTATTCAGAGTGGTTAACGCGTTAACCCTCTATTAACCATGGTTAGCTGCTTGCATTTAACCATGATTAGAAAGCCTTGAGTAAAGTTGCTAGGTCTTTAATTTTACCTAGAAAATATTTACTTCATGGCTTGCTTGAATTTTGCATTCTGAATGATAGCGGGTATCTGATCTAGATGCCATCGAAAATAGACAAATATGTTTATGTTATGTCGATTTATTGAGCAAAAAAGTTCATCACTAAACGGTTAAAGGTTTTTGGTTTTTCTGCATGTAACCAGTGTCCCGTTGCGTTAATGACTTTAAGCTTCGCATTTGGGAATAGCGTAATGATTGATTGTTGGCTTGCTTGATCAATATAATCAGATAATTCACCTTTAATAAATAACGTTGGCTTATCATAATGGTTATGTTGTTCTGGCCAATCTCGAATCAAAGAGTAATTCTTGTATAAATTATTTACATCATAAATAAATCGAAAACCGTTATCACCGCGTTGGTAAGATTTTAATAAAAACTGTCTAATTTCAGGTGTTTCTACATAATTTGCTAACACGGTATCAGCTTCTGCTCTATTTTTAACATTCGAGTTACTGACCGCTTGTAAACCTGTAAACACATCGCTGTGTCTGTCAACATGTGACGTTGGCGCTATATCGGCAACGACTAAGCGATTAATGCGGTTGGGCTGTAATAAAGCACAAGTCATTGCAATCTTCCCTCCCATCGAATGGCCTAGTATTGAAAATGTATCAATGTTTAGCGAATCTGCTACTTCAAAGATATCATTGGCCATCTCTTGGTAAGTCATTGTTGTACTTCGGTCACTTTGACCATGGTTACGTACATCAACTAAAATGACATCAAAATTATTTTGTAATTCTTTTCCTAAGCTGGAAAGGTTAGACAAACTACCAAATAAGCCATGAATTATAAAAATAATCTCACTTTTATTAACTGTTTCATGTTTGGAAGATTGTTTTAATTGGTAATTTAGTAGCATAAACGCTCATTTTAAGTGAAAATAAATAAAGTTAGAAATAATAGCAAATTATGCATTAAAGCTGAAAGTATTTAGATAGTGCTCGTCATTATCATTTGAGCTTACTGTATCAAACACTGCGACGAAAAAATAAGTCACGTAATGGGGAAATAATGAAAACGATCGAAATAGAAGATGATCTATATAAATATATTTTAAATAATATTGAAGCCTTCGGCGAAACTCCCTCACAAATTCTTCGTCGTTTATTAGCATTATCTGAAGATAGTCATGTTACGAATAATGTAACCAAGAGCGTTGTTAATACAGCTCAGCAAGATCTTCATAATAAGACAAACGATACTGTAAAACCTGTATTATCTACTTCAGAACTTAACAAAAAAAGTTCAGAAGATATCGATTCAATTAATGACAGTGATGATTATGAATATAAGAGTGTGAGTCAATTATTTGGTGACAAGGCTTTTACATCAGAGCCGATTATTACCAAAATTTATGATGATGCTTAACGACTATGTACTTTGAAAAAAAGGCAGCGTTTATTGATGCCGCAGAAAAAACCAAAGGTCGTACTCGTGCTTATCTTGGCACGCATTTAGATGAATTATTAAACTCCGATAATGAAGAAGAGTTAGCTCAATTCAAAGCAAGCAAACCAAGAACCATTCCAAATACACCTTATTGGGTGATTACCAATGCAAATACTGGTCGTAAACGTATTATTTTGACGCAAATGATGGCTTCAATGGGATACCCACATCATTTGATTGAACGAATAAAAGAAGAAATTTAATTTAATTTAATTTATTTTCACCACAATCTGAGGTACTTATGGCAATTCATCCACGCGCAGGTCAACCCGCACAAGTAAGTGATTTAGTTGATATTCCGAAATTAGTGTCTGCATACTATGTTAATCTTCCTGATGTTGATGTTGTAGAGCAACAAGTCGCTTTTGGTACTTCTGGCCATCGAGGTAGCTCTTTTAAGTATGCATTCACTGAACTGCATATACTTGCCATAACACAAGCTCTTGCTGAGTACCGTAAAGAGAAAGGGTATACAGGGCCTGTTTTTATTGGTAAAGATACGCACGCATTATCTGAGCCTGCTTTCATTTCAGCAGTACAGGTACTGGTTGAAAATGGTATCAAAGTAGTGGTTCAAAAGGGTGGTGGTTATACACCTACGCCAGTTATTTCTCATGCTATTTTGCAATATAACAAAGCTAATCCAGATTCACTGGCTGACGGAATTGTTATTACTCCTTCACACAATCCTCCTGAAGACGGTGGCTTTAAATATAACCCACCTAATGGCGGCCCAGCAGATAGCGATGTCACTAAACTTATTCAAGATCGTGCTAATGAAATATTAAATGATAATTATGATGATATTTTGCAAGCAGACTTCGATGAAGCGATGCAGTCTGATTTAGTTGAAGAGTATGACTATATCCAACCGTATGTTGATGATTTAATCAATGTATTAGACCTCGAAGCGATTGCTAAATCAGGCATTAAAATTGGTGTTGATACGTTAGGCGGTTCAGGCGTTGCTTACTGGCCTGTGATTGCTAAAACTTATGGTTTAAACATTGAAGTTGTCAATGATCGTGTTGACCCTACGTTCTCATTTATGACATTAGATAAAGATGGCAAAATCCGCATGGATTGTTCATCACCTTATGCGATGGCTGGTTTAATCAAGTTAAAAGATAAATTTGATGTTGCGGTGGCTAATGATCCTGATTATGACCGTCACGGTATTGTGACTAAATCATCTGGTTTATTAAATCCTAACCATTATTTAGCGGTTGCGATTAACTATTTGTTCACGCATAGAAAACAATGGTCTGAAAAAGCGATTGTGGGTAAAACATTAGTTTCAAGCTCAATGATTGATCGAGTTGTGAATGAGTTAGGACGTGAGCTATCTGAGGTTCCTGTTGGTTTTAAATGGTTTGTAGATGGACTATTTGACGGTAGCTTTGGTTTTGGTGGCGAAGAAAGTGCCGGCGCTTCGTTCTTACGTAAAGATGGTACGGTTTGGAGTACTGATAAAGACGGTATTATTCTTGCGTTATTAGCGGCTGAAATTATTGCTGTCACTAAGAAAGATCCAGGTGAACATTATGCAGAATTTACTGCTAAATTCGGAGCGCCTGTTTATCAACGTTTCGATGCACCTGCTTCACCAGAGCAAAAACGCGTATTGGCTAACTTAAGCCCTGAGATGGTTGAAGCTGAAACACTTGCAGGTGAGAAAATAACTGCGAAATTGACTCATGCATCTGGCAATGGTGCTGCTATCGGCGGGTTAAAAGTGACCACTGAAAACGGATGGTTTGCTGCTCGTCCTTCAGGAACTGAAAATATTTATAAAATATATTCAGAGTCGTTTTTAGGTGAAGAACATATCGCGCAGATTCAAACAGAAGCGCAAGAAATTGTTGCGCAGGCTTTCGCTAAAGCAGGGATTTAATTTCTTTATCACTCCCTCAATAAGCTGAATAAAATAAAGGCAGAGTTTTTACTCTGCCTTTTTATTGGGCGTTTATAAATACTTTTAAAATTCATTAAAATAAAATCCTTAGTCTATACTAATCATTATTGTGATCTTGATCTCGTTATTTTATTCAGATCTTAGATTCAATAGAACATTAAATATTCAACGATAAAGGTTTCTCTTCCTTTTTATTGTTTATTTTTTGACTGGAATGTTGAAAGGTAATTTATCTTCCATAAAACTTCTTCTTTCATTCCACTGTTCTTATCTCTTATCAAAACGTTTTATACATGATGATATTTCACTTAACACTTAGCTAGTAGGTCTAATATGGCGATTAAAAAGAATCAAGAATCAGTAGCAGTACCTTCAGTAACGAGTGCTGAAATGCAACAAGCGATTATCGATCGTCTACGTAAAGGGATTGGTACAGATAGATATAAAGCAAATAATAAAGCATGGTGGAATGCAACCTGTCAGGCAGTTAATGAACTGGTATTTGAAAAATTAACGCAAACCCAACAAAATCATTCAAAGAAAGATACGCGTGCGGTTAATTATCTTTCGCTTGAGTTTTTGATGGGACGCTTGTTATCTAACAATCTCCAAAACTTAGAAGTGTTTAAAGTCACTGAAGATGCATTAAAAGCATTAGGTAAGGACTTATACGAATTATGCGATGAAGAACCAGATATGGCATTAGGTAATGGCGGTTTAGGTCGACTTGCTGCATGTTTTATTGATTCGCTAGCGACGCTTGGATATCCAGCGATTGGTTACGGTATTCATTATGAGCATGGTTTATTTAAACAAGAGTTTCAAGACGGTCGCCAAATCGAGCGTCCTGACACATGGCGTGAATATGGCAACCCATGGGAAATTTGTCGTCCTGAATCAATTCAATTTGTTCCTTTATATGGTTATGTTGAAACGGTTTTTGATCAAAAAGACGGCCCTAGAAAAGTGTGGCATGCTGGTCAAAAATTAAAAGGTGTTCCATGGGATATCCCCATTGTAGGTTATGGTGCTAAAACCGTTAATATTCTACGTTTATGGGAAAGTCGTGCTCATGAAGCATTTGATTGGGATGTCTTTAATGCAGGCGGTTATGTTGATTCACAAGTCGAAAAATCAAAAGCAGAAACAGTATCCAAAGTACTTTATCCAAATGACTCAACAGATGCGGGTAAAGAGTTACGTTTAATTCAACAATATTTCTTTTGTGCTTGTTCAGTGAAAGATATTTTACGTCGCTTTAAACGTGCGAATAAAGATTGGTCATTGTTGCCTAAAAAAGTTGCTATTCAATTAAACGATACGCATCCAACGATTGCTATCCCTGAATTAATGCGTATTTTAATTGATGAAGAGAATTTAGATTGGGCGACAGCATGGGGAATTTGCCAAGAAACTTTCGCTTATACCAACCATACGTTATTACCTGAAGCATTAGAAAAATGGTCTGTTGCTCTGTTTGAAAAAGTATTACCCCGCCACTTAGAAATTATCTATGAAATTAATGCTCAATTCTTAACTAATATTGTTGAGAAAAAATGGCCTGGCGATGACGAGAAAAAACAAAAACTCTCTATCATTGAAGAATCTCAACCACGTATGGTGCGCATGGCCAACTTATGCGTAATCACCGCCTATAAAGTAAATGGTGTAGCGGCAGTACACTCAGAGCTTGTTAAAACAGATCTCTTCCCTGAGTTCCATGAATTATTCCCTGGTAAATTAGTTAATGTGACCAATGGTGTTACGCCACGTCGCTGGTTGAAAGCCTGTAATCCTGGTTTAGCAACGTTATTAGATGAAACCATTGGTGATGACTGGGTGCTTAACTTAGATAAGTTAAAAGGCATTCTTCCAAAAGCAAAAGAGGCGGCTTTCCAAAAACGTTTTATGGACATTAAAAAACAAAATAAAGTGGGATTAGCTAAAATCATTAAAGATACAACCGGCGTTGAAGTCTCTGTCGATGCTATTTTTGATGTGCAAATTAAACGTTTGCACGAATACAAACGTCAGCAATTAAACTTGATACATATTTTAACCTTATATAAACGTTTACTTGAAAATCCTGACTATGACATGGTGCCTCGTGTGTTTTTATTTGGTGCAAAAGCAGCGCCGGGTTACCACATGGCAAAAGAGATTATTTTTGCACTAAATAAAATTGCAGATAAAGTGAATAACGATGAACGTATTAAAGACAAATTAAAAGTTGTTTTCTTACCTAACTATCGTATCTCTCTTGCAGAAAAAATGTTTCCTGCTGCAGATGTTTCAGAGCAAATTTCAACGGCGGGTCTTGAGGCATCTGGCACCGGTAATATGAAGTTCTCATTAAATGGCGCACTAACCGTCGGCACAATGGATGGTGCAAATATTGAGATGGCTGAAGAAATTGGTGCTGAACATATGTTTATCTTTGGTTTAAGCGTTGATGAAGTAAAAGCATTAAAAGCAAGTGGATATAATCCTTATGATTATTACTATAAAAATCCAGAGCTGAAAGCGGTGCTTGATTGGTTAGATACTGACTTCTTTACCCCTGGTCATGCTGGTTTATTATCTGATATTAAACGTAGTTTATTAGAATGGGGCGATGAATATTTATGTCTTGCTGATTACGCATCTTATGTTGCAGCTCATCAAGATATCGATACGCTTTATCGTGATCAATCTGCTTGGGCTGAAAAAGCCATTCTAAATGCAGGTGCGATGGGTAAGTTTAACTCAGATCGCTCAATTGAAGACTATGCAAGTAAAATTTGGAAATTAGAAAAATTTCCGACAGCTTAATGATTTAAATCATTAAAAGGTAAAAGGCGACACGTAATGTGTCGCCTTTTTTATTTAAAGCAAGCTACAATAATTTCTATTGAATAACCGCAGTTTAAGTCACTACAGTAAGAGGTCATTATGTTTTCAAAAGATATGCTTTCAAAAGAAACGTCTCAAAAAAATCAGGTTCAAGAAAATGAGGTCTGTGAAGCATGCGGCACAATCGTTGAACTGGGTAGTGTTATTACAGAAGATGATACACAGCTTGTTTTACCGTTCTCTGGCCCGACTAAAGAAAGTGTTGAAGCATTAGCTGAAAAATATATTAAAGCGGCTAAAGCACGTTTTGAAACAGTCGAAATAACGGTGGATTATAAAGAAGTAGAATCTACTATTGAAAGCGAAGTCACTTTGCAATTTGAATGTACGGCTGAAAAGCTTATTTTCGAAATGGGATTAAGCGCAATTTAACGACTTTTCTTAATAACGAGAGAAGGGAGTCAACGTGTTGTTGATTCCCTTTTTAATCTTTTTTCGCTGTTTTACATAAAATCTGCACTTTTCTCATTGTTATTACAAACTTCATTTCTTGTTTTTCTGCTTAATCGTTTATACTCACTCTTTAATTTATTATTTTTACTGTTTATTGGAGCATACATTGCTAATTAAAGATTTACCCATAGATCAGCGTTTGATCACTTCCGTTTCACATTTAGGTTTTACTGAAACAACACAAATTCAAGCAGAAGCCATTCCGGTTGCTGTCTCTGGGAAAGATCTTTTAGCATCATCTAAAACAGGTTCAGGTAAAACGCTCGCTTATTTATTACCAGCTATGCAACGTGTATTAAAAACACGTGCGCTGACTCGTCGTGATCCTCGCGTATTAATTTTAACGCCAACACGTGAACTTGCTAAACAAGTTTATGCACAACTACGTTTATTAGTGTCTAACACCAGTATTAAATCAATTTTAGTCTTGGGTGGTGAGAACTTTAATGACCAAGTAAAAGCAATCGATAAACATCCGCATTTTATTGTGGGTACGCCAGGGCGTATCGTTGATCACCTTAAAAAAGGACTATTGCATTTACCGGGTTTAGAATTACTGATTTTAGATGAAGCTGACCGTATGTTGGATTTAGGGTTTGCTGAGCAATTAACGGCGATTAATGAAGCGGCTAACCATCGTCTACGTCAGACTTTAATGTTCTCTGCGACGTTAGGTCATGGTGAAGTGAATGAGTTTGCTGGCCACCTACTAAAAGCGCCTGTGCGTATTGCAGTGGGAGAAGAGAATCAACAACATAGTGAAATTACTCAACGCTTTTATTTAGCAGATAATCTTAACCAAAAAGAAAAACTGTTATTTCACTTCTTAAACAAAGAAGAAATCAATCAAGCGATTATATTTACCGCTACCCGTGCTGATACTGAACGTTTAAGTGCAATATTAGTAGAAAAAGGAATGTCAGCAGTCGCGCTGCATGGCGATTTAACACAAGCAAATCGTAATAAGATCATGGATTCTTTTTCACGCGGAAAAGATAAAATCTTAGTGACGACTGATATTGCTTCACGTGGTTTAGATTTAATACATGTAAGTCATGTCTTCAACTTTGATATTCCAAAGCATACTGAAGAGTACATTCACCGTATAGGACGTACTGGTCGAGCGGGTGAGTTAGGCGATGCTATTTCTATTATCGGTCCTAAAGACTGGGATAACTTTAAAAAAGTAGAAAGCTTTGTTGCTCAAACGATTACTTTTGACAAAGTGGAAGGGGTTAACCCGAAATTTAAAGGCTTAAAACCAGTACAGAAGAAAGTGTTCAAAGCGAAAAAAGTCGTTGAAAATAAACAAAAACCGATCGCTAAAAAAGCAAAAATAAGCACTAAAAAACAAGAAAATGTTTTCCATGAGTCTGTGGATGTAGGTGAAGCACCAATGCGCCGTAAGAAAAGAATCATTGTTGATGATTCGGAAGATTAATTTTTTAAGTAGTGATTGATCGCTACTATATCAAAGTAATAGCATTATTTTCAGGATCTAAAAAATGCCTTAATGAGTGATCATTGAGGCATTTTTTTTGCTTCTTAAACTTCCGCTTTATTTATTAAGCTTTGATCTTTGATGCTTAACTATTTTTAAACTATTTAAACTATTTAAACTGTTTTAACTCATCAACTACCACTTTTCTCTTCTCCTTCTTTTCTTTCTAACGAACTTCTTCATACCAATGGAATTAAATAAGTGATCAGAGATTGCGTAGGAAAAATTAACACTAATAAGGCGTGAGTTGTAGGAGATAGTTGTTCTCACTTCAAAACTCACAACGCAGTTAGGGAGGATTTTAACCAGCAAGAATGATCACCTTATTAATTCTTTTGGTATCAGTAGAGGTTTGTCTAATATTTAGCCATTTTTCTTTTTTAAGAAGTCTGACAGATTTGATCTTTTTCTTTGTTCATTCGTATTAATTACAGTGCTAATTATGATATTAATAACTTAAGTGATATGCATTTATTGTGTAAGTTAGATAAGGACAAGATGTGCATTGAAGAAACGAGGTTGATTGATATGGGCTTATCGCTGAATTAAATAATATCGACACTCAATAACTAAAGAGGCACGATTTATGGACGTAAATAAATTAAGAAAACGAGATTTGCTACAGGCTTTTGATTTAGTCACGACTAAAGGAAAAAAGACTGATGGTGTCTATGAACTTTCAGGCGTAAAAGCGTCTCAGGATTTTGACGGATACACTTGTTGGTTATCATTTAAAGATCTGACCGTGACTTTATTATTCCATGGTGCATTTGATATGGATTATGAAGATGAAGACACTCAGAAAGTGTTTTTTAAAAAGATATCTAAAATGATAGATGATAAAGAAAGCTTTTAATTAGAAAAGCAACTCAGATAAATAATAAATCTACTAGTACATTCTTCAATTAAAATAAGTATTAATTCACCCTTCAGTGATTTATTCATAATATGCAATAGTTTACTTTCTTTGCATATTTCAATATCTGATATCTAAACCTACTACTAATGACAAGGAATAGTATGAGTAAGTTAACATCCACCAATACAGTTGATGCGTCGGAAGTAGCTAAATTTGAAGCAATGGCTGATGAATGGTGGGATCCGCAAGGAAAGTTTAAACCTTTACACATGTTGAATCCTTTGCGTGTTGAATATATCGTTGAGCAAATAGCGACACAATTTAATCGAAACTTAAATAGTACAAAGCCTTTTAAAGGTTTGCGATTATTAGATATTGGTTGTGGTGGTGGGCTGTTAAGTGAGCCTATGGCACGTTTAGGTGCTGAAGTGGTAGGTGCAGATGCTGCTGCAAGGAATATTCCTGTTGCACAAGTTCATGCTAAGCAATCTGGTTTAACGATAGACTACCGTAATACCATGGCAGAAGCTCTAGTTGATGAAGGTGAGTTGTTTGATGTGATCCTTAATATGGAAGTCATCGAACATGTTGCTTCTCCACAAGCACTTCTAAACGCTTGTGAAGCATTACTAAATAAAAGTGGGTTGATGCTTTGCTCTACGATCAATCGTAACCCCAAAAGCTATTTAGTCGCTATTATTGGTGCTGAAAGAGTAATGCGTTGGTTACCTGCTGGGACACATCAGTGGCATAAGTTTATTAGACCGCCCGAGCTTGCTGATATGTTTAAAGTTACACGTCTGGAATTGATCGATAAAAGAGGGTTTATTTTTAATCCATTATTATGGCGATGGTCATTATCGAAGTCAGACTTATCAGTTAATTATGTTATGGCTGTAATAAAGCCTGCTTAGTCTTTTTATTAACGATTAACGCACTATTAAATTACTTTTCTTTATATATGTATTCTGGATATTTTAAATTAAAGCTTTATTCTATGCTTACTGTCTATTTCTTATTAAGTACTGTTACTAAGCACTATTACTAAACATTATTACTAAGAATTGTTTCTAAATAGTAAGAACTGTTTCTAAAAATTCTTACTAAGAATTAAAATTAAAGATTATTGTTAAGTGTATGCTAATACTTAGCAATAAACTTAACTACAAAGTGATCTGAAATCATTATCGACTCGTTATAAGTCGTCACCGTTAAAAATTATATGCTCAGAAGGAGCCTTGTGTGTCACGTTTTTCAGGAATTACCGATAACCCTCATAAAGATCGTTTTAATCAAAAAACAGGTATTCTGCTAACTAATCTAGGTAGTCCTGATGAGCCTTCCACTAAAGCGGTGAGAATTTATTTACAAGAATTCTTGTCCGACCCTCGTATTGTTGAAATTCCACGCCTAGTTTGGATGATTATTTTACATGGCATCATTCTTAGAATACGCCCTAAACGTTCTGCAAAACTCTACAAAAGCATTTGGACTGAAAATGGATCGCCTTTAACCCATATAACACGTCTTCAACGAGATAAATTAAGTGCGCTTTTAAAGCAACAAGGGTACGAAAATACCGAAGTGGTTATGAGTATGCGTTACGGTAATCCTTCCATTGAATCTGGTTTAGAAGAGTTGCGTGAAAAAGGCTTTACTCGCATTGTTGTATTACCTTTATATCCTCAATATTCAAGCCCTACGATAGGCTCTACATTCGATGCTGTTTCCAATGTTTTGCGTAAATGGCGTTGGGTGCCTGAATTACATTTCATTAATGGTTATCATAAAAATACAACTTACATCGATGCGTTAGCGAATAGTATCAGTGAGGATTTGAAGAAACACGGGACGCCACAAAAACTCGTTTTTTCATATCATGGTATGCCAAAGTTATTTTTAGATAATGGTGACCCTTATTATTGTTTATGCTTACAAACAACACGTTTAGTGGTTGAAAAACTAACATTAGATAAAGATCTACAGCTAGATAAAGAAAATGTTATTAGTACTTTCCAAAGTCGTTTTGGCAAGGCTGAATGGCTAAAACCTTATACCGATGCGACATTGCAAGGTTTACCTGAGCAAGGTATTAAAGACATAGCAATTATCAGTCCCGCTTTTAGTGCCGATTGTTTGGAAACATTGGAAGAGATCGAAGGTGAGAATAGAGAAATATTCGAAGAGGCGGGTGGTGAGAAGTACCGTTATATTGCAGCATTAAATGATCGTGACGATCATATTGAAGCGATGTTAGATGTATTAAAGCCTAACTTATAATCTTTTCCTCGGTTCGCATAATAAGTGTAACGGCTTTTAGCTGTTACTCATATTTTATAAAAGCGCTTTGTAATACCGATTACATTAAATAAGTGATCTAAATTTTGCGTAGGAAAAATGACTTAGTTTAAGGCGTAAATTGAGCCTTTCGAAGATTAACTTCGTTAATCGTCTATCGGAGAATTAACCAAAGGATGTTAATTCTTTAATGGTTGTTCCCTTTACGAAATTTACAACGAAGAAATAAGTTATTTTAACCAGTAAAATAGATCAGTTAATTAGTGTGATTGGTATAAGACCCAATAAAAAACCTCGGAGAGTGATTACTCGACGAGGTTTTTTAACTCTATAAAGCGGTCTTTAAAGGCGTTAATGATTTTCTTTTATAACCTTTAATGCCTGCTATAGTTATTTTTCTATTGTTAGTTCTGTCGCTATTTCTTTGGTCGTTTCTGATGATGCTTTTGTTGAAGATTGGTAAGCATCAGTTCCCCATAAAGGGACAGTAGAAAGGCTATGCTTAAAGCTGCCAGATGTTTCTTTAGTAGAGTAAGAAACATACATAAGTGTTTGGTTTTCTTTATCATAAACGCGTCTTATTTTCATCGTTTTGAAGAAAATACTCTTAGATTTTTTAAATACTACATCACCAGATTTGCTCTTATCAATCTCAGCTATCATTGCAGAAGTGATTGGTCCTGTTTGACGACAAGCAATCGCGCTATCACTTGGGTCAGAGAAACTAAGATCTGCTTCTATTGATGCAACATGACAAGTCACACCGGTTACAATCGGATCTTTTAGCATATTCAATTTAATATCTTGAGTAGTGAATAAACCTAAACTTACATCTCCCACTTCATCATCAGAACATCCCTTTAATACAAAGAAGCTGATAATAAGTATTAGCAATATAATGCCTATCATTTTTAATTTTTTTAACATGTAGATGATCCTATTTTTTGAAGTCCCAAGAAAGGTTAGATACTAACTGGCATTGGTCGCATTTAAAATCAAATATCTCAAATAACGGCGCTTTTAATTTCCATTCCCCACCACAACTTGGACAAGGTCTATTTTGTTCTTCTTGCAGTGACTTACCTGCAACACGGTACAGATAATAATAGGTTGGTACTTTAGTAATATATTGAATGCGTTTGCACAGGTTAGTGCCACGGTGAAAAAATTTACTGCTTACTTCGCCTAGTTCTTTTAATGCTGCACTAGACACTGCAGAGCCATTCATTTGTAATTCGTCTAAGTTCACCCATTCCTCTTGCCATTTGATAGCACTTTTCCTATCTCCATTACTGATTTCTTCAGGTGTTCGGTAAAGTGGAATAGGAGCCAGCGTTTCGCCACAACGAATAGGTGAGCAAGTATCTAAAAAAGTAGTATAAAGAATTTGCCAGCTTGGTGTGAAATTAGTCGCACACTGTTGCGAGTTTAAATCTTCTGCAATGGTTTTAATTTTAGGAGTGAGTAGCCCTGCTTTAGTTAGCCCATTTAAAGCATGTGTTACTTGAGGACTGTTAAAGCTAGCACTTAAACTATGCTCTTCTGGACAAACTAATCGTGTTGTAAAAACGGCTCCTTGCATTGCCACCGGGAATTCTCGACCAAGAATTTGTCCATTATAACGGAGCATGTCTAAATAATTATTAATTGCACGTTCAACGGCTGCATATTGCGTATCTTCGTAGCATTCAAAGCTTAATTCTTTAATAAACACGTTTATTCTTCCAATGCTTCAGGTGATTTGGTCGTGATATTATTGTTCAATGTTTCAAGTTGTGCTTTCAATAGACTAATTTCTTCTTTTAATGGGGTAATAGCTTGGGCAATTTTGCTGTTAATTATTTCATCAATACTGCCGACTATTTGCTGAGCTGTTGCGCCTGTTAAAGCCGGTTCAGTCGGTGTGTTAATCTGTTTGTTAGGATTGTCTTGCCATAGTTTTAAGCCTTGAATAATAGCTGGTAAAGGCGTGTTTTTAGGTAAACGAGCTTTGATTAAAGCAGTGTTAGGTGTTTTGCCTTCTTTAGCAAGTTGCTGTGCAACTAATATAATACGATCCATGAACTAACCTTTTAAAAAAATGGGTTTTCATCGTCAACAAGACGATAAGCTGGCAATTGAAAGCGTGGTTTAACTAAACCGTTTAAGGTGAGTGTACCTTGATAATTATTATCGCCATCACTACTAAATTCAAATACAAAACTGGCTTGTAAAAAATCACTGCCTAATTTGTAGTTAAAACGTGAGCGAGCAAAAGACAGTAGTTGTAATTCAAGCTTATTACAATGCTGTTCGATCATTTTCTTAGCTAGTTCAGATTGTTGACGCAATTTCCAAATGGTGGTGCCTACCAATACCATTACGAGAATGAACAATAAATCCCATATCATTATATAACCTATCCTTAAGTGTTTTCTTTCAATCCTGAAAATAATAAACCAATCGCCTGTGATAACGCAGGTGAACGAGCGGTTAAACGTAATTGTTTTAATACTTTATCTCTTAATGCAGGGATAGCGACTAAGTCTGCAAAAAGTTGTGGGAACAATGCTTGTTGATGTATTGCTAAGGCTTCAAAATAACGATTTAATAGTGTTTCATCTTCTAACTGAGCCCAACAACGCCCTGCAATAGTAATGTACCAGTCAGCTTCATGTACAAGCGTTGATGAAAATTGTTCATTTAATAATTGTTTAGTCATACCCTGTGCATTCGCACTGGCAATGGCTCTTAATAATAAAATAGCCGTTGTGCCTTGACCTAACTGTAGGCGTTTTGTTGCTTGTTGGGTTATTTTTTCAGCTAGTTCAGTATTGATGTCACTTTGATTCTCAAGGCATAGAGATAACGTTTGCAATGGTTGCTCTGGCAAATGATCCAACGCATTAATTATTTTTTGTTGGTTATTATCATAATTTAGGCGAGCACCTAAATCTGCAAAGCCTTGGAAACCTAATGTTTGCCATTGTTGCCAGTCTTGTTCGCCTGAAAAGTAGCTTTGTACTAAAGGGTAAAAAGAAGAAGCAGGGCGTATAAAGGCACTATTGATGTTGGCATTAAAAATAGCTAATTTTTCAGCACTCGGTTTGAATACAAATGGATTACTCGCTAAACGTTCTTGTAGTTTATCACTTATTTTAGCGGTTAGATCTTCACCCATAGCTTCAACGACCATTCGAATAAAGCTAGTTTGAGCGGTTATTTTCATTAAACCTTGTTCGTCTAATGGCATTTTCAAAAACCAAACATAGTGTTCTTTCTGAGCTGCAACTTGCCAAAAAGTTAACGCAATAAAAGCATGTTGTTGAATAGGGTAAGGATAAGCCTGTTCATTATTGGCCACTTTTTGGAATTCGCTGTTACTGACTTTCTGCACAATACGTCCTAAATCATATACACGGTATTGGCATTGGGCTTGTTCTAAAAAATTGGTTAGGGTATTCATGCTCATGAAAAAATATCTTTGTTATTAATGGTGGGGCGATTATATACGGGTATGCCTCATACCTCTATGTCGTTATGTCTAACTCTCGGGGATTTCTAATAAAAAATCAGTTAACTAAAACCCTATAGTCATTTGATGAGTAAGGTGCATTTTACTTAAAAAATCGCCTTACTTGTTCTAGAGGAGAAAGTAATCACCTATTCTAAATTTCCTGAATTGTTGTGTGGTTTAATGAATAATTCCATATTTTATAAAAGTAGAATGCATAACCCATCGTATTAGCTCACCTAATACGTTAATTAACCGCACATAATCTATTGTCATAAGCAAAATTTAAACAAAAAAAATCCCTAATGAATGAACATCAGGGATTTGTAGTTTTTCAATCTTTAGGCTAGTAATTAGAGGTTAAACTGATCGCTACCATTTAATATTAATTAATAGCGATGGTTATATTCTCGAATTAAGCTAAATCAAAACGATCTGCATTCATTACTTTAGCCCATGCTGCAACGAAGTCTTTAACAAATTTTTCTTTGTTATCGTCTTGAGCATAAACTTCAACGTATGAACGAAGAATTGAGTTAGAACCAAATACAAGGTCTGCACGAGTCGCTGTCCATTTAACTGCTTTTGTTGCAGTATCTTGAATCTCATAAGAGTTGCGGCCCGTTGGGATCCATGAGTTACTCATATCAGTTAAGTTAACAAAGAAGTCATTTGTTAATGCACCTTCGTTATCTGTAAATACACCATGTTTAGTGCCACCGAAGTTAGTACCTATAACACGTAGTCCACCAATTAATACTGTCATTTCAGGTGCTGTTAAGCCCATCAATTGAGTACGGTCAAGCAACATTTCTTCTGGTGTTACTGTGTAATGCTGTTTCTGCCAGTTACGGAAACCATCATGAACAGGTTCAAGTACAGCAAAAGACTCATCATCAGTCATTTCAGCTGTTGCGTCACCACGACCTGCTGAGAATGGTACAGTTACTTCAAAACCTGCTTCTTTTGCTGATTTCTCAATACCAACATTACCGGCTAAAACAATCACATCTGCAACACTTGCACCCGTTTCACTTGCGATAGCTTCAAGTACTGTTAATACTTTAGCTAGACGAGTAGGTTCATTACCTTCCCAATCTTTTTGTGGTGCTAGGCGGATACGAGCGCCATTTGCGCCACCGCGTTTGTCTGAACCACGGTAAGTTCTTGCACTATCCCATGCTGTTGTTACTAATTCACTGACTGTTAAATCACTTGCAGCAATTTTTGCTTTAACGGCTTCAACATCGTAACTAGTATTACCAGCTGGTACAGGGTCTTGCCAAATTAGTTCTTCTTTTGGTACGTCTGGACCAATGTAACGTGCTTTAGGACCTAAATCACGATGCGTTAGTTTAAACCATGCTCGAGCAAATACTTCTGAAAAGTAGTCTTGATCTTGAGCAAATTTCTCTGAAATTTTACGGTACTCAGGATCGACTTTCATTGCCATATCGGCATCAGTCATCATTGGGTTATAACGTGTTGTTAAATCTTCAACGTCAACTGGTTTTTTATCTTCAGGAAGATCAATTGGCTCCCATTGTGTTGCACCAGCTGGGCTTTTTTTCAATTCCCAATCGTAGTTAAGTAATAGATCAAAGAAACCATTATCCCATTTTGTAGGGTTAGATGTCCAAGCACCTTCAATACCACTTGTAACCGTGTCACGGCCGATACCACGTTTAGTTTTATTCAACCAACCAAAGCCTTGGTCTTCTAATTCTGCGCCTTCAGGATCCGCTTCTACTTGTGAAGCATCGCCATTACCGTGTGCTTTACCTACAGTATGACCACCGGCTGTTAATGCTACCGTTTCTTCATCATTCATTGCCATACGTTCAAACGTTACACGTATATCATTAGCTGTTTTTTGTGGATCCGATTTACCGTCAACACCTTCTGGGTTTACATAGATAAGACCCATCATTACCGCTGCTAGTGGGTTTTCTAAATCACGCTCACCAGAGTAACGAGAACCTTCACTACCGCTTGGTGCTAACCATTCTCTTTCTGAACCCCAGTAGATGTCTTTTTCTGGGTGCCAAATATCTTCACGTCCAAAAGCAAAACCAAATGTATTTAAACCCATTGATTCATAAGCCATCGTACCAGCATAAGCGATTAAATCAGCCCAGCTTAATTTGTTACCGTATTTCTTTTTGATTGGCCAAAGTAAACGACGTGCTTTATCAAGGTTTGCATTGTCAGGCCAAGAGTTTAGCGGTGCAAAACGTTGACTACCAGATGCTGCGCCACCACGACCATCAGAGATACGGTAAGTACCAGCAGAGTGCCAAGTCATACGGATCATCAGACCACCGTAGTGACCCCAATCAGCAGGCCACCAAGGTTGGCTATCTGTCATTAATGAAATCATATCTTTTTTAAGCGCTTCAACATCTAGTGTTTTCACTGCTTCACGATAATCAAAGTCTGCTTCTAATGGATTTGTTTTTGTATCATATTGGTGAAGAATATCTAGGTTAAGTGCTTTTGGCCACCAAACCTTATTTGCTTCAGTTGTTGTTGCACCACCGTGCATAACTGGACACTTACTATTTGACATATTTAGATCCTCTATTGATTAATGTTGGGGGTAAATTGTTTGGTTTAAATATACTACCTATAGGTTAACTATTGATCATAAAACCTTAAATGTGAAGTGGTTTAATTCAATTAAATTGATAGCTTAAGGCTATTTATTATTGTTCTTTGATTGTTTTTACCGTCAGTAAGTTTTTTTTATTGCCTAAGTATAGAAGCAAAATGAATATTGTGCTTTTTTTACTTAAAGTATTATAAAAGTAGTGATGGCAGTGGGTTGAGGAGCATTCAATGGTTATAAGTATTGGTTAATAAAAGATTATTTACCATAAGAGGGTATAGAAAGGTATCGTGAAAATATTTTTATGATTAAAAAACAAACAATAGATATGAAAGTATTCAGTTCACGTATTATTTAAATATATTATTTATGTGATTTTAAAACAAAATGTCAAACACAAGTCAGAAGGATCAGGAGGTGGTTATAGTTGAATTAACTAATGATTGATATGAAGATAAAATTAAACCATTAATTAAGTCACTCATTAATGGTTTAATTTACTCACTATATTATCGGTTCATAGAAAGACAATGTAGTGAGTATTCAAATTACTTCTCTAATTTGCTGTTGAAGTAATCGAAAATGACTGGCACGTCATTTTGACCAAGACCAGCATCTACAGCTGCTTGTAAATTAGCAGAAGTACCTTGAGCGATTAGAGACTCGCCACCTAGGTCAGAAACCATTTGGTTGAAGTAACCAAGGTCTTTGTTTGCGTTAGCAACAGAGAAACCTAATTTTTCTTCGCCATCTACAGCATAGAATTTAGTGAACTGCATGAATGGTGAATTAGATGGGCCTGCAGACATAATATCAAACAGTTGTTGTCCATCAACACCAGCAGCTTTTGCAACAGCAAATGCTTGTGACATAGCTGTTACTGTAGTCATACCAATGAAGTTATTGATTAACTTAGTTGTGTGACCTGCACCAAGTGCACCAAGGTGGAATACGTTTTCGCCTTGCTCATCAAGAACAGGTTTAACTTTGTTGAAAGTATCGATATCGCCAGCAGCCATGATGTTCAATAAACCATCTTTAGCGTGTGCAGGAGTACGGCCTAAAGGTGCATCGATCATACCACAGCCTTTTTCAGCAAGTGCTGCGCCGATTTTACGAGTAGAATCTGGAATAGAAGTACCGAAGTCAATTAATGTTTTGCCTTCAGACATACCAGCTAAGATACCGTCTTCAGCATAAACTACTAATTCAACTACTTTTGAAGTAGTCAGTGCAAGCATTACTATGTCACTTTTTTCAGCTAGTTCTTTGCCTGAAGCAACTTCAGTTGCATTGCCACGAGCAATTACTTTAGCAACAGCATCTTTGTTAAGATCCATTACGTTTACTTGAAAACCACGAGTCTGTAAGTTTTCAACCATGTTGCCGCCCATAAGGCCAAGCCCGATGAAACCAATTACTGGTTTTGTCATGTCTAACTCCTAAATGTCTTATTATATGTTTACCTGAGAGTGCAGGATAACCGCCTGTCTATATTTAATCAATCCTTGATAGCTTGAAATCCTTTTTAGGTCACGAATAATGACTATTGGATCATAAAATATATTAAAAATTTGTTATTCAAAGGAATATTAAAATAACAAAGTGAATACTATTATGGTTACTCACTATAAAATTTATCACACTATTAAAGATATCGAATAAGCATTAAGCAGTTGATTTTCATGTTGTTATATATGTTACACAAGCATAAAAAATTAAACTATATGTATGTCTAAAAATTAGATAAATTTAATAATGAACTATTTACTGTATTTTTATCGATTATGATTGTTTAAGTCGAAGGTATAGATATAGGTGAAGAGAGGTTTATTTAAGTAATCGTTTTTGAAAGGTCATAAATATAAAGATTTATACTGAGTGATGTATTTATAATTGAATAGTGTCATTTAAAGTATTAAAAAATAAGCTTATTAGTATTACTAATAATGTCGCTATGTTTTTGTTCATAACAGGATTTTCTTTATACTAAGCTTTTTATTTTGTTGATATAAACGCTCTAACCTAACGCTTCTTAGTGCCATTACTTTACTGTTTTAACCATTTTTACTTATCTGTGATGAACCAGAAAATTAAAATGAGAGCAAAAAAAAGCCTCGCTAAGCGAGGCCTTATTATTTCTAGCTAATTAATTTACACATTTTTCTTTTTACGAGAAAAACCTAAACCAATTAAACCTAAACCAAATATAGCGATTAATGCTGGCTCTGGTACGGTACCAATTACTTGTACAACGTGTGTACTATCGCCAGTAAATCTATCACCAGCTCTATCTGTATGGTAATAAGTTTGTTTCTCATTTGTTTCTAATGCAGTAAATTGAGACTCATCACTAAAGTCATGATGTTCAGCTAAAAAATAAGTTCCGCTCTCTAGTTGAATTTCTAAATCAGAGATTAAGAATGAAACTACGTCAAAGCTATCATTAAATCTATCTGTAAATGAATAGGCATCGCTGGTTGAAGCCTTAGTTGTGCCACTATACAAAGCAGCCCCATACGGGTCATCACCAGAAATTATTTCCCAGCTAGTTGATAGGTAATTTGAAAGACCTACTCCATTAGGGTTGGTGTCATTAAAATCGGTAGCAAAAAATTCAAATCCGGTTATATCCCAATCTTGATCTGCTGTAAATTCAGAAATAACCCACCATTCAGTTGACCCGATACATCCTTCAGCAACACATTTGTAGCTGTTTTTTGTAGCTTGCCCTGAATCATATAATGCAGAAGCATTAACTGAAGCGCTCATTAATAAAAAAACAAACATACTGAGGATTTTTTTCATAACTTATATTCCAATTCTTTAGCTTAATTAAATTAATACTCTATATTAGATATAAAGCAATTAAAGTGCCATAGTTGTATCATGTTGATCTTAAATTTCTTTTTTACTATAAATTTTGTAAATTAACATTAACTGTAAAGTAATCTGACACTTTTTAGGTTTTAAGCAATATAATTAAAAAAGTGATTTTATAGCCGTTAAGATAGTTAAAATAAGATGTACTTAATTAGGGTACGTCATTCTTCCTCTTACATTAGACCTTACATGAAGCTTTCTCATTCATTAATTAATGTGTTCTTGATGCTGTCTTTGCTTATAGCGATTCAGCGCTTCTAAAAAGTAATAATCAGTAAAGCTCGCAGGAACATCAATAGCACTTGGTTTTGTATAATAATGAACTGATTTATCAATGATTGGGGCTTTGCTGGTGTCTTCAATGAAATAAGGTTTACTCATTAAAGCGCTTAATATGACATGGTATTGTTGGGTGAACTTTTCACGTTGCTCAGTCTCTTTAATATAACCAGACATTTCAATTAATGCCGAAGCAAAGATAGCTGATGCAGAGGTGTCAGGTTGTAAAATGTTACTATCAAGATCCCACATCGAAATGCCATCTGCAGCAAGTCGTGACATAAAGTAGTTAGATAAGGTTTTAGCGTAGTTTAAATACGTTGGATCTTGAGTGTAGCGGTACATAACGACCATGCCATAAACCATCCACGCGTGGCCGCGAGACCAAGTGGTTTCATCGCCATCTCCTTGTAACGTTCCTTTGTTAATTATTGCACCTGAATCTTTGTTGTATCTTACTATGTGGTAACTACTGCCATTTTCACGAACGAAATCTTTATAGGTTTTTAGTGCGTGGGTTTTCGCATATTCAGCCCACTTTTTATCGCCACCATTTTCTGCTGCCCATAACAGTAACTCTAAATTCATCATAATGTCGCTAACAACTGGCGTCGAGTTTTCAAAATGTTTATCGTCCCAATCAGAGCTTATTAAGCCTATTTTAGGTTGGTAACGTTTAGCTAATGTTGCTGCTGCGGCTAAGATGGTTTGTTTGTAACTTTCTTTATCGATGTCATCACTAAATACTAATGCATTGCCGAAAGTACACATAAACTTAAAGCCTAGATCATGGCTGCCATCATCATTAACTTGATCTGCAAGAGTCTCTGTCCATTGTTTTGCCCAAGTTTGATAGCGTTGATCACCACTTAATTTATAAGCCTGCCATAAACTGCCAGGATAAAACCCAGCGGTCCATTTATGGGACGTATTTAAATTCCAAGCCAATTCTTTGTTCGCATAAGTCGGAAATAAAGTGGGGTCTTTTATAAGTGCGACGCTGCTTTCTAGATGTGCCAATGAGAGGGCTATTGCTTTATCAACTTTCTGGTCAAAGGCTTGCTCTTGAGCGTTATCGTTTGCATAGGCCATATTGAATACAGCAGCGCTCGATAAAATAATGAATGGCAGCAATGAAGTCTTTATTTTTTTGATTAGAAGTTGATGCATAGTTTTCTCAAAGTAATGGTTTTCTCAAAGTAATAGTTTTCTCAAAGTAATGGATTTCTTAAAGTAATGGATTTCTCAAAGTAATGGATTTCTTAAAGTAATGGATTTCTCAAAGTAATGGTTTTCTTAAAGTCATAAGTTAAGTGTGGAGAATATATGGATGTGCTGGTTTTAATAAGCAAGCTTATTGAATACTGTGTTGCTTATCAAATTAATATTTCTTACATATCATTATTTAATAGTGGCTATTAATGTAGTAGTGGATAGCCACTATTTTATTTTTGTCTTAATGCTCGCTTGAAACAATAGCAACATGCAGTTTGTGGTGGTTATTGTTATTATCTTTCAATTTTATCACCTTTTTAATAATCAGGTTTTAACTGCCTTATTTAGGCATGAGCATAAAGTCACTCTAAATGACCTTATCATTCTCTATACCAATGTATTTGCAAGTGAGTAACATGAAACAACAAACAGAATTAGAACCTGGTTTACATGACCATCAAGAAGACGATCTTGATAATATCGACACCATGCTGGCGACGGTTGAAGAGCAACAAGATATTGTGGTTGAGAGTAGCAGCCCTGAACTAGAAATTTTATATCAGGATGATTATCTTGTGGCGATTAATAAGCCATCGGGCTTGTTGGTTCATCGTAGTTGGTTAGATACTCATGCAACCGAGTTTGCTGTTCAAAAACTACGTGACCAAATAGGTCAACATGTGTATCCAGTGCATCGTTTGGACAGACCAACATCAGGGGTATTATTGTTTGTGTTAGATAAAGATAGCGCACGCCATTTAATGCAACAGTTTATCGATCAAACAACCGAGAAAAGTTATGTTGCGGTAGTGCGAGGGCACTTAGATCAAGGACTGTTAGATTATCCTCTGAAATATCAATACGACAAAATTGCAGATAAAAAAGCAGATATGACTAAACCGCCACAAGAAGCAGTGACAGAGTATAGTTGTTTAGCACAAACAGAAGTGCCGATTGCCGTTGGACCTTATCAAAGCGCTCGTTATTCATTAATGAAACTAGTGCCTAAAACTGGACGTAAACATCAATTGCGTCGTCATATGAAACATTTACGACACCCTATTGTAGGCGATACTTCACACGGTGACGGTAAACATAACACGATGTTCAGAGACAATTTTGATATTCATCGTTTACTATTACATGCCGCTTATTTAAGTGTTATCCATCCTAAAACAGAACAGAGAGTTGATATTCATGCGCCACTGACAAGTGAGTTTGCACGAGTATTATCTGAGATTAATCTATCAGTAGAGAAATAATATGTTCAAAACCTTGAGTAAAGTATTGGTCGCATTCGTTGTTATCGTCATTGTGTCGTATTTTTTACAAAATAGAGCAAACACACCAGAGGCTTGCACAAACATTGAAGGGTATTGGAATGCTGATCAAAATAGCTGTGAAGATAAAACTGAAAAAATGATTTTCCAGTCGTTATCTAAACCTCATCCTGTTTCGATTGTGTATCCTGATAATCAACGTCTAGTGAGTTTAGACAAAGCAGAGCAAGTCGAACAAGAGATCTATCTTCGAGGGTATTATCAAGACTTAGTTACTTCACCTGAACATAAAGTAACTGAACAGGAGGCAACTAATGGTCAGGATAAAGCTATTTATGAAAGAGGTTCTGTCTTTTTAAATATGTCTAAGTTAAGTTTGTTAGCTGACAATAGAACGGGTATTACTTATTTCGCTGCGCCTTTTGTTATTAATACGGCGGGTCGTGGTATTTTCGATTATATCGGACTTTTTTCTTATGATTTTGCTAGCCAACAAGCAACACATTTAAGCTCTGAGTTATTAGGCAATCGTATTCGTGAACAAACGATAGTGATTAAAGAGAAAAGTATTGTTAAAGATAATGTGTTTGTTCAAGAGGGCATGATTGAAGTTCACTTTAAAAGCCATGGACCTAAACAAGCGGCGGAAGATTATCCAACACAGTCGAATAAAATGACATTACAGCTGGTGGCACTAGATCCAAAAGATGATCAACATGCAGCATTTAGACGTATTACTATTGATAAAAAGACCACTCATAAAAAAACAGCTAATAATAAGAATGCTACTGATAACAACTCGGCTAATAGCACTATGCATAAAAGTTGGGATACGGATTCAGATGGTATCAATGATTGTGAAAAGCAGAACAGCTGCGACCATACTGTTGATTACTCTCAAGAAAAGACAAACGATTAGTATAAGCAATGTATGTTAAGTAAGTTTTTATAAACAAGTGTTTAGTTATCTTTTTACTTAATCAGTTTATATACAGTTCGATTGCCATAAAAAGGGCTCAATGATGCTATCCATAATGGCTGACTTATATTCACCACTCCTTGCGCTATGCGGTGTTTATTACTTGCGTTTTGCAATGACAAAAAGCTTTGCTATCGCTTTTGTAGCAGGTTATTTATATGCTTATGGTTTTGCTTTTATAGAGCTGTATTTTGGCTGGTGGCAGTCAATGGGGGCTAATTTTAGTTCGCATACGGTGGCGGTTGCTGTCATCGTATTTGCATTGTTGAGTGTTAATTTTAAAGTCGGTTGTTACGCTTTTGTAAGCATGATGGCTTATGGGTTGGTGATGACTCTGCTCGAGTATCATTCATGGTTCGATATTTTGACCACTATACTTGTCTGCTTACCTTGTTGGTTGCTGTTTTCTGTTGTAAACCGTAGAGCCTCTCGCTCATCGCTTTGATCAGCGAATATCGACATCTAAAAGGAAAGGCCAATATGTTGTATCAAATTTACTTTTATGTACCGGAAGAATCCCTCGAAACTGTTAAAACAGCCATGTTTAACGCAGGTGCAGGACAAGTCGGAGAATATCAACAATGTGCTTGGCAAGTTTTAGGGCAAGGTCAGTTTAAACCTTCAGAAAATGCCACACCTTATATTGGTCAACAGCAGCAATTAACCGCATTAAATGAATATAGAGTTGAAATGGTCTGTAAAGAAAGCCTATTAAAAGCCGCGCTAACAGCATTGATAAAAGCTCATCCCTATCAAGAAGTTGCCTATGGTGCATTGCCTATTATTACTTTGGATCAACTAGATAGCTAAACAACATTAGACTGTTAAAAACAGTGTATTCTTAATGCTCTCATTTGTGATTACTATCTTTTTCGCCGTCCCAGCTATCATCATTACAGCGACTATAACTATAAGCATCATCACTTCAACTCTCATCACATCAATTACCATCACTATCGCTATTATAACGACAACGATAAGCCGTTGAACCTTAAGTGGTGGTATTTAAATTATTGCACTTGTAACGTCGCCGTCGTTTGCTTTCGGGCATAACTTGCCAAGCGCCAACATAAGCAAAAAACTACGGCATATAATATACTCGCTCCAATCATTACCTGCGTCCAACCACCATGTTGCCAACAATACATCAGATAAAAACCACCTAAACTGCCAGACACATAATAATGAACGAGATAAAGAGCCGTCGCGGTAGATTTAGAATGTTCAGCTTGCTGGCTCACCCAACCATAAGCAAGGGAGTGAGTGAAAAAAGCACCAAAACTCAATAAATTTAATCCTATTAATATGACCACTAAGGAGTCATAACTTGCCACTAGCATACCCAATAATCCTAGAGTCGCCCCTACGAACATACCGGTAATAGGCCTAAACCGTTGACACCAAATACCGACTAATCGAGAGCTTAACGTACCAGACAAGTAACATAAGAAAATCATCGACGCGATACTCACTGGCATTGAGTAAGGTTCACTGACTAATCGAAATCCAGCTACCGTATATAAATTCATGAACAGCGCAAAGTTAAGTCCGCCAATTAACATCGCGAAGAAAATCTTTTTATTTTTTAAATGCTGAATAATAACGTGGTGATATTGAGAAGTAGGAATACTTTTTACCGTTTTATTACTTTGTTTAGGTAATACTAACGCAACTAATATTGCGCCGACTAAACTGAGTAACGCCATACAAGCGACTGCTGTTTGCCAACTAAAGTGATCGGTTATCATACCGCCAAATATTCGCCCTGAAATACCACCGAGTGAATTCGCACTGATATAAGCACCAATTCCGTAGCTAAAGGCTTTGGCTGTAAATTCTTCCGCCATATAAGCGACCGCTACTGCAGTAAATCCGGCTAATGCCATGCCCATTAATGCACGACTTATAATTAAAAGTACCAGGTCGTTTGTTAACAACGAGGTTAAACCAATAACTGGCAATAAAAATAAACTAATTAATAGTATTTTACGGCGACCTATTAACTCTGAAGCAAATGCCCATGGCAGTAACATGATTGCAAGGGTGAGTGTGCCAGCAGCGAGTAACCAATTAATTTGTGTTGCAGATACGGCAAAGTCTTTTGCTAACACGGGCAACATAGGTTGAAATAAATACAGATTACAAAAAACTAAAAATGAGCCAAAAGCGAGTGCGGCACTGACTTTATAATAAGCTTTACTGCGAAATTCAATCATCGATGTGATCACCAACAGGAAACGAGATCGAAACAGTAGCAAGTTCATTACAATAGTGAAAATATATAATAATTATCACTTCAATAGTTTTTGGTTATAGCATGGATACTCGACTTCTTACCTATTTTGCCGCGGTGGCAAAGTATCAAAACATCACGCATGCCGCCAATGCGTTACACATAGCACAACCCGCTTTAAGTGTGGCTATTAAAAAATTAGAGGCGCAATTAGAGCTTGAGCTTTTTCGTCGTAATGAACGAAAAATAACCCTTACCCATGAAGGTGAAATTCTATTGGGGCATGCCAAACAAATCATCCAACAATTAGATGATGCCACTTTAGCCATGAAAGAACTAAGAGGCCTGGAAAAAGGTGAAGTGCGGCTAGGTGTACCGAGTATTATGGGTACTTATTACTTTCCTGATGTCTTGATGGCCTTTAAAAGTCGTTATCCAAAATTGAAATTAATTATGATTGAAGCAGGTGCGCAGTCGATACAAAAAATGCTACTCGACGGGGAAATTGACCTCGGGATCATTCAAGCGCGAAATTTACCTGAAGCATTAGATTCTGAACATCTCATTCGCTCACAAATGGTTGCCGTGGTGAATACTGAGCATGAGTTTGCTGATAAAAAATCACTGAGCTATGCCGAGTTCTTTTCTCAGGAATTAGTGATGTTTAAACAGGGATATTTTCATCGTGAAAAATTAGATGATATTTGTCGACAAGAAAAATTAACCGCCGACTTTTCCTTTGAAACTAACTTACTGGCGGTGATTCTTAAGATTGTAAAACGTGATTTTGCAATAACGGCGTTACTTGAACTCGCGACAGAAAAAGAACCGGATATTATCTCTATTCCCTTTGAAGAGCCTATCTTTCTGGATATCTCAATTGCTTGGAGAAAGAAAGGTTATTTATCTAAAGCAGATAGAGCTTTTTTAGAGTTTGTGAAACAAAACCATTAAGTGGATATTGTTTCACTTGTTCTTTATTTTTTATAAAACGGCGACTGTTTATTAGCTTGATAAAGAATAGTTTATTACTTCGCTAGAGAAGGAATAGGCTGTTTTTTACTGCTTAATTGCTGCTGAATATACTCTTGTATCGAATCATCTAAACAAGCTTTACTTAAATACTGCTGTCCACCTTGATGTAAGTTCAACATAAAACCAGCATCTGTTTCATAGAAGCTATCGATAGACTGCCAAGCCAATTGGTTATTGATGTAAACGCTTTTATTTTCAATACCTTGATCATCAAAAATAAGCGTGATTTTATTACCCGCATTTTTACTCATCATTTGTCGAGTTAACCACCATGGACGTTTGTATTTAAAACTGAAATATTCCAACGCGGCGATAGCAAAAAAGAACCAAGCTAATAAACCTTGTACATCCGTTGCAAATAAAAAAAACAAACCGGCGATGATTAAACCTGCAATGAAAATATAGCGTGGTTTTTGTGGCCCTTTTAATAACATTGATTGATCAAAACACTCTGCATAGTGTTCACGATCTAGCATGAAGTGAGTTTCAAATTGCATGTTCAGCCTATTAGACAAAAAAAGAAATGATTATACCTATTATCAAATGTTAAGTAATGAAATGTTATGCAATGAATCTATTCAACAGGATTACTAGGTATGAGATTGCCGTAACGATTAATGGGTGCTCGGTTTACTTACAATCAGCGGATGTTTTGAAGTTAAACATAACGGACTAAGATATGACGAGATAGTCGCTGTTCATCTTTATTTGAAGTGTTAATATATGTTTCTTATATATTTTCTAACATGATGAATGGATAGGTCAAATGAAAAAAGAAACGCAAATAGTAAGTTTAGGACGTGATAAAAAATGGACAAACGGAGTCATTAATCCACCTGTAGTGCGCGCTTCAACCATGACCTTTGAAACGATGGAAGATATGCGTTTTGCATCTAAAAACAAAGCTAACGGTGAATTGTTTTACGGTCGCCGTGGTGGTCCAACACATTTTGCATTTCAAGCTGCGATTGCTGAACTAGAAGGTGGCGTTGGTACTGCGTTATATCCATCAGGCTCCGCAGCTATCAGTAATTCATTAATGTCTTTCTTAAAATCAGGTGACCATTTGTTAATGGTAGACAGTGCTTACGAACCAACACGCGCTTTATGTGACAGTTTATTAGCAGGATTTGGCATCGAAACTACGTATTACGATCCAATGATCGGTGCGGGCATTAAAGACCTTATTCAAGACAATACTAAAGTCTTATTTTTAGAATCACCTGGTTCAGTGACCATGGAAATTCAAGATGTACCAACATTAAGCAAAATTGCTCACGAACATGGTTTAGTGGTGATGTTGGATAACACATGGGCTTCACCAATCAACTCTCGTCCATTTGATATGGGCGTTGATATTTCTATTCAAGCGGCAACCAAATACATAGTAGGGCATTCAGATGTCATGATGGGTACCGCTACGTCGAATGAAGCTCATTGGGAACAATTGCGTGAAAACAGTTACTTAATGGGACAATGTACGTCACCAGATGATGTTTATTTAGCTAGCCGTGGTTTACGTACATTAGGCGTGAGAATGGCGCAGCATGAAAAAAATGCGCTGCAAGTCGCTAATTGGCTAGCAACACGTCCTGAAGTCGATCACCTTCGTCACCCTGCTTTTGAAACTTGTCCTGGGCATGAGTTTTTTAAACGCGATTTTACTGCTTCTAACGGTTTATTCTCTTTTGTATTAAAAGAAGGGAACAGCAAGTCATTAACGGCCTTAGTAGAAAACATGCATCACTTTAAAATGGGCTTTTCATGGGGTGGATTTGAAAGCTTGATTTTGAGTGTATCGGGGATTGATAAAATTAGAACTGTAACTAAATGGGATAGCAGCAAACCGCTTATTCGTTTACATATCGGTTTAGAAAGCCCTGAAGATTTGATCGCAGATTTAGAAGCGGGCTTTGAGCGTTACAATGCCGTTTTAAATAAGTAGTTTTGTAAATAGCATTCTAATTGAGTATTAATATTGAAGGAGCCTTTTGGCTCCTTTTTTGTGTTTTTTATTAAGCTATTTATTTTTAAAGTCAAAAGCGATTTAACCACGAAGGCACGAAGGGTAAAGAAGGTTAAGTCAAAAACGGTTTAACCACGAAGGCACGAAGAGTAAAGAAGGTTAGGTCAAAAACGGTTTAACCACGAAGGCACGAAGGGTAAAGAAGGTTAGGTCAAAAACGGTTTAACCACGAAGTCACGAAGGGTAAAGAAGGCTAAATCAAAAACATTAATATTAATCAATCTTGTCAGTTTTCTTCGTGCCCTTCGTGTAGCGCAGTGGCTTCGTGGTTGGTTACAGTCTCTTAAAATCAAAAGCGAATTAACCACGAAGGCATGAAGGGTAAAGAAGGTTAGTTCAATAAACATTAATATTAATCAATCTTATGGCGTTTCTTCGTTTGCATTTTGCAGCATAGCGGCTTCGTGGTTGATTACTTCTTTTAAATTCAAAAACGGTTTAACCACGAAGGCACGAAGGGTAAAGAAGGTTAGTTCAAAAACATTAATATTAATTAATCTTGTCAGTTTTCTTCGTGTCCTTCGTGTAGCACAGCGGCTTCGTGGTTGGTTACCGTCTTTTAAAGTCAAAAACGATTTAACCACGAAGTCACGAAGGGTAAAGAAGGTTAGTTCAACAAACATTAATATTACTCAATCTTGTCGATTTTCTTCGTGACCTTCGTGTAGCGCAGCGGCTTTGTGGTTGATTAGGGGCTCTTAAAGTCAAAAGCAATTTAACCACGAAGTCACGAAGGGTAAAGAAGGTTAAGTCAAAAGCATTAATATTAGTCAATCTTGTCGGTTTTCTTCGTGACCTTCGTGTAGCGCAGCGGCTTCGTGGTTAGTTACAGTCTCTTAAATTCAAAAACGGTTTAACCACGAAGGGTAAAGAAGGTTAGTTCAACAAACATTAATATTAATCAATCTTGTCGGTTTTCTTCGTGTCCTTCGTGTAGCGCAGCGGCTTCGTGGTTGATTACTTCTTTTAAATTCAAAAACGATTTAACCACGAAGTCACGAAGGGTAAAGAAGGTTAGTTCAACACATTAATATTAATCAATCTTGTCGGTTTTCTTCGTGTCCTTCGTGTAGCGCAGCGGCTTCGTGGTTGATTACTTCTTTTAAATTCAAAAACGGTTTAACCACTAAGGCACGAAGGGTAAAGAAGGTTAGTTCAACAAACATTAATATTAATCAATCTTGTGGGGTTTCTTCGTGTCCTTCGTGTAGCGCAGCGGCTTCGTGGTTGATTAGGGGCTCTTAAAGTCAAAAGCAATTTAACCACGAAGGCACGAAGAGTAAAGAAGATTAGGTTAAAAACATTAATCAATCTTGTGGGGGGTCTTCGTGCCCTTCGTGTAGCGCAGCGGCTTCGTGGTTGATTAGGGGCTCTTAAAGTCAAAAGCAATTTAACCACGAAGTCACGAAGGGTAAAGAAGGTTAGTTCAACACATTAATATTAATCAATCTTGTATCTTGTCGGTTTTCTTCGTGCTCTTCGTGTAGCGCAGCGGCTTCGTGGTTGGTTACAGTCTCTTAAAATCAAAAGCGAATTAACCACGAAGGCACGAAGAGTAAAGAAGGTTAGGTCAATACATTAATATTAATCAATTTTGTGGATTTTCTTCGCTTTCATCTTGCAGCGCAGCGGCTTCGTGGTGACTTACCGTTTTTACTCTACTTTGATTTCAGTTAACTGCTCGGTAAACATTGCATTCAATAGTAGCTCTCCTTTTTCACTGACTTTGAACTCACCATATCGGGCTTGTTCATAAAGTTCAGCTGTACCTTCTTCAAAGAAAAAAGCGTTAGTGGCGAATTTTATATTATCGTCGCGTACACGATAATTAAGTAGAAGTTCATTTTCTTGTAACGGTTTCCCTTGGTAAACTCTTTGAAAAGTACCTACTTTATTATCATCTAATTTCACTACGATTTGCCCATCATGTGTGCTTTTTAAGGCTTTGTTAGAGCTTGATTGGAGTGCATTATAAAGTTGGTCCGCTGCATCAAAGCGTAGCGCCATATAATCGCCTTGCATTAACGAGCGAGGATCTACAGGTGCTAGTTTCAAATATACGGTATCGCCTTGTTTTAAGTGCTGCTCTTTACCGATAATTGAAAAGTTCATCACCGCTAAAATAACCAACAACATGCCTATTACGATCTTAGATTGCATCGTTATCTCCTTGCTGTGGATTAAGCTGTTTATGAGAAAGTTCTGACGAATCCGAATGAATCTGCATCGGATTCAGCCATTTTAATAAAGCATAACGAATCGCCAATATGAATAACCCCATCATTAATAAAATGACTGATTTTTCTAACAAGGTAAGCGTTAATAAATAGTAATAACTGGAGATATAAAAGAGTAATGAGGTTATTCCTAATCCTTGTAAGACTTTATTACTGTTTGAAAATCCAACTATCAATAGAGCAAAACCAATAGTAATACCAGAGGCTTGCATGGATAAAAGGCATAAGCAGATAGTCGCGCCAATAATGGCTAATTTAGTGTTAAACGGAAAATAATGCTGGCTACGTTGCATTAAAGTGACGATTAAATAAAGCATAGTGAAGAGTAATAATAGTTCATCTAAATAGTAATACCATGACTGCTCTAATGTGGTTTCATTTAACCAATAAGCAAGGTCATAACCAATGATATAAGAGGCTTTGAGCGGAATAAGTAACAATATAATGCCATAGCTAATTGCTTCAAAAGTAGATTGCCATTTTACTGAACGCCATTCATTGAGTACTAAAAATAATGCCAATAATAATAAACTTGCTGAAGTAAATGCAGAAAGCTGCAAATAATGAAAACAAATGGTTAATGCAATACTTGCAAAAAAAGCAGAGCAAACGCGATGTATATAATGCGGCATGATCAGGCTTAAGCTACTTTGTATAATTAAAATAGCAAACCAAGGAAATGCTGAAAAGACCGTATTATCAATCATAAAAATAGCCCAAGCGATCAATGCTTGTCCGGCTAAGCTAAAGGCAAGCATAAGGTGCTCTAGGAATTCAGATGGCTTATTTTTTAACATTTGATAAGCCATTAATATCATTCCAGAGCCGACGACTAAACAAACGGCACTGTTTTCCACCAAGTCTTGTAAAGTGAGCAAAAAGAAGCCCAAGATAAATAGTGAGGCAAACCAGCCCGAACAAGCCAGTAAGAGCTTTATAAACCAAGGTGAATCTAATGTCTCTGCAGGCTGAAACTCGCCATTGACTAAGGCTTTCTCTTGAAGTTGTTGCCATAGTATTTGCTGTTGAGTTTGTTGTATCTTCATGACAACATCTCCTTATTGACTTTTTTCAACCAAATGGTCGCTAAGCTCGTCAGACCAATGATTAACACTGACGTCAGTAGAAAGAATCCTTCAATATAATCCTCATTCAAATTGTCGATACAAGCCGTGATAATAACAACAATACTTGATAAACAGCCGCCTGCGAGCATAAATAAGTCGTGTCGAAGATGACGATAAACCACATATAACGCGGCAATAAAGACTCCCCAAAATAAGAAAGGCAATAAGCTAGTATTGTGTGAATCTATTATCGTATCAACCACAATAAAGGTGATCATAAAGCCTGCTAATGAAGCGATGCTTCGAGCTAACCAACGAGGCGATAAATAGGTGAAGCGTCGGCTGCTCAGTTCCAATGTAGTTAATGCAATACTGTTCAGAAAAAACAGTGCAATCCAGAGATTACCATCAGCTGATAAAAATAACGTTAAAGGAAGGCCAAAACTATCAATGTAGAGGCTTAAAGCAATATTTAATAAACCTAACCAACTCAACCATAATGGCGCAAAGCGAGCGATAACAACCCAAGGTGTGATCAGAACAGCCCAAAAAAAGAACAGAGTCCAAGGATCTGCGCCGGTTTGATACGTTTGTCCGAAAAAAGCCATTAACACACCGACCATTAAACAGCTCACTAATAAACTTATTTGTGCTTTTAGACTGTCTTTTTTGGCAAGCCAATAGGTAAATATAGTGGCAACAAGCAATGATTCTATTAAAGCAAACTTTCCAAAACGCCCCCAATCATCCCAATTATAGGCAATAAAAAAGAGCACAGAAAAAGCCAAGCTTAGCGCCCCTAAACACAGTAATAATCGGTCGATAAACTTAAACCAACTGTTTATAGTAGGTGAAACTTGCGTACAGTTAAGTGCATCATTGATCTGCGCTGGTTGGACGTAACCGCGCTTTATAAAATCACTAACAATGTGGCGTGATGATGGCATTGCCTCTTCCCTGATGATGTTTTTGTCTAGTTTACATCAAAGATAACTTAAATACGGATGTTAAGTACAATTTTAAGATTCGATAGTGGCTGTTATAGTTGGTGACTTACTACTCATTAATAAGTAGAGTGACTCGATGCACTTAGCTTTAAAGGCCGAGTCTGCTTTTCAACAAGTGACCGACAAAAAAATGAATAGTTTTCATCTGTTCGTATGATCGAGTTTATGTGCTTTTCGATACAGTAAAGTATCAATCATAAACACACCTTGGCTATGGTTGAACATATTGAATATGACATGTTTTCTTCACTATTTTGGCTTTTACTGAGAGCATAAATAATAGGTTTACTACTGTTAACCCAATTGATTAAATACACATTATAAATAGGCTTTCGATGATAATAAAAAAACAACTTAAATGTACCTTACTGTTTGTCATTACTATTGTTGGCATACTTGGCTGTAATAGCACGCCTGCTCAATCTAATGATTCAGCCTTAGATATTGAAGAAGAGTATATTGACGAAAAGTACAGTGAAGAAAATGCAAGTTGGTTAGCAGGTTCTTGGGGCATAACGCAAAGAGTTGATGGTGGCTATAAGCTTGATCAATCCGTCGATGCCGGATCTGCTCACTGGGTTGCTGGTGCAGAAGAGATAGTTAAAAATCTTCCTTCATCAGGACATGTCATCACTTCTTTCACTCATCCTGCTCATGCTTTTCTTTTTACATTACGTGATAACGACAATGTTGATGTAGCCGCTATCCATCCAGATATGGTTCCTCGGCTTGAAAATGAACAAATCATTTTTGATGTGATTAATGTTTATCGAAAGGCGGGCAAAAAAGTTATTTTATATTTAAATGCAGCAGGGCCATCAATGATCACTGATAATGATCCTGAAAATGAACGTGAGATAAAAGCCGCATGGGAAGAGTACTATAATACTGAATGGAATGGTGATGAAGGTGCTGCTTGGCGCTATTTAGTAGAGGGTTATGCCAAAAGGTTTGATGGTTTAGTGGATGGCTATTGGTTAGATAATGTGAGGAAATTACCAGGTTCACTATCTGATTTTGTTGATACGTTACGCAGCGTCGACCCAACGTTAGCGATTGGCATCAATGAAAAAAAAGCGTATTTTACCGATGCCAGTGGCGAGTATCTTTATGTTGATAGTGATGGTTTAGATGATCAAGATGACACTGATTATAAAATAATAAAACATGTACCTACCAACGAATACGGAGACTTTACTGCTGGTCATATCACACCGCTAGGGCGAGGTGCACCCCCTAACTCTTGGGGTTACGAAGAATATACGATTCCAGATATGCAAGAGACTCCTTGGGATAGTTACAACGGCAATAAAAAAGCACTTAAGCACGGTTGGTTTCCTATTAGAAGTACATGGAGTAGTTCAAGGTCTGATTTAGTCTTTGGGATCGAGCAAGCCTATCGTTTTACTCGTAAGATTACTGATGCTGGCGCGGGTATTACTTGGTCAACGACTCAAGATGAAGGTTATATGAGTGCAGATGAAATGGATATTATGATAGAAATTGAAAATAGAATAACTCAAACCCCAAAAGCAAACTATGAAGCTTATCAAAAGCCAGTTGGCGCTTATTTATTAGGCGAAACGCCTTAATAGTAAAGTCGGCTGTTAAAAACAGCCGTTAAAAATCGGTCAATCTAACAGCGTAAAAACAACCAATAAGCAGTAACTAATAAAATGACTTTTTATCTATTAGCGTTATCGATTTTATGTGTTTTTCCATACTGTAAAGTATCAATCATCAAGCAACCGCTTTGGTTATGGTTAATGGCTTTGAGTGTTGTTAGTGGTTACGTCGAACAACATATAGATACTGTTGGGTTGGTGGGTATCGTGGTTTATGTCGCTTTATATCATGGCGCGCTTTACATAAAACAGCCAATCATACGGGCAATATCAAGTACTGCTTTTATCACCAGTTCATTGGCATTAGCCGTGCATGTCGTACCCGGTTTTAATAACTTACCTATTGTTATTAATGAGCTGATCACCAGCGATGCCATTCCTTATACCCTTTATGCTAACTTTGATAAGGGAATGGCGGGATTGTTGGTTTGTGCTTACTTTTTTGCTAAGAGCCAAACAACTAAAACCTTAGATACAACTATACCCTCAACTACAGCCTCAAATACAACTACAGCCTCAAATACAACTACAGTAAAAATCAGTACGGTAACAAAACTTAATCAGCCTTTTTTCATTATTATTTGTACCGTGTTAGCGACCTTGACGGTAGCGTTAATGATTGGGCTCGTTGGGTTTAGTCCTAAAGTGCCAGACTTTTGGTTAGCCTTTATTGCTATTAATCTTTTGTTTACCTGTGTTGCTGAAGAGGCGTTCTTTAGAGGTTTGTTACAAACTAAGTTGTCGCAATTAATCACAGTTAAACGTTTAGCTATTTTTGCACCGCTTATAACGGCAGCTATTTTTGCCTTGGCGCATTTTATAGGGGGATGGAGTTATGTGTTGGTATCAGGTGTGGCAGGTTTTGGTTACAGTTATATTTTTTATAAAACACAGCGGTTAGAATGGGCTATTTTGTGTCATTGGTTAGTGAATGTTTCACACTTCTTTTTGTTTACTTATCCGATGATAGGAGAGGTGGCCCCTCTTTGATTTTTTAGAGGGGTCGTCTGCGCTCATCCGATCAACTTAGGTTTTATTTACAGTATTGTTAGCCTGAACTCATTGAAGCATTTAGACGTTTATTTACTTGGTGTTTTGCCTTAGCGGCGATCTTGCTTTTCTTATGTGAAGGTAAACCTTTTTACAAAGCTTATATATTGAGTGCAAAACTGAGCAGGACACGCTTTCCTGATTCGATTTTAGTGACGCTGTGTTCGTACCTGTCGGGTCTAAATAAATACACACGGTTAAATAAGTTAATAATGCATTTTGTACACTTAAACACACCACCCACTTTTGGTTGTACCAAGATTAAATTGAGTTTGTAATAACGCCCTTTTTGTACATTATCGACATGGTTCATCACACTGTGGTTAATAGGGTAGGTCACTAGGTTTATTGAAAATAGCTTACTATAAAAAATGGTTTTGTTTTTAATGGTTGCCGTCATATTATCTCCACGTTGTTTACGGCTTTATTGTAGCATTGAGTCACCTTGTAATACGTTAGCTTAGTGATATCAAAATACGATGAGATATAACCAAATAGTTTGCTTGTTACGATGTGAAAAGGATTGTCTCATTTGGAAAATCTTAAGTATAAAGGGGAGACATCGTTACATTGAATGATGGTTAAAGCTTTCAAAAAATTAAACGACGAATAAATTCTCATCTATTTTCTAATTTGCAGTCTTTCCACCACAATTATGACAGTCTGCTACCTTTCACCATGATTAATAAATCATAACTTTATTATATCTCTTTGTTTTATCGTTAAATCAACGTAGAGTTATGTAATATTTTAATCATTAACTCTTGTCGTGTTTTCGCGGTTAAAGTGACATTTTGTGAGTTAATAAAGCTGTTATACGTTTTTAAAAATAGAGTTCATCAATGATAATTAAAGCTTCCCAACTATTAGAATTATTTATTCAAGAAGAAACTACAAAATTAAAAGGTTTTAAAATGCCTCATATGCCAACTTTAGGTAGCGCATATGAAAAGGTTACAAAAAATGGAATTGATCAATCTTTTATTCTTCCTGAAAATTTGAATTTACAAGTCGTGTCTGGATTTGTTTCTGTAGGAGGTGAAATGTTGCCGGAGCAGATCGATTGCATGCTTGTTCATGGGGTTGGTGTTAAGTATGGATTAACAGATGAATATATATATGAAATAGAAAACATACTTTGTATATTTGAAGTAAAGAAAACTCTCAGAAAAAAAGACTATTTAGATGCTTTTGAACACTTGGGTAAAATAAGAAAGAAATTTTCTCAACATTTTGAAAACAAGCTCAGAAGTGGAAAATTTGAACCTGATATCACAGTTGCGAGGAAGATTTTTTCACAAATGACAGGGAAGATTGCTCCTGAAAAATACTTAGATCTTCACTCTCTTTCAAAATGTGATGCACTTTTGTTTTATTCATTAGTCCAAGAATCTATTGCTCCTGTTAGTATAATTCATGGCTATGAAGGATATAAAAGTGAAAAAGGCTTAAGAACTGCTTTTCTAGATATCCTTGATGAAAAATCTAAAAAAGGTGCTCAAGGAGCAGGGGTTCCAAGCATTCCTACATTGGTTACATCTAATGAATATTGCATTGTTAAAAGTAATGGTATTCCTTTCTCTGTTTTTAAAGATAAAAATTCTTGGGTTGTATCTTTTTCAACAAGACATAATCCAGCCAAAATGATTCTAGAATTAATTTGGTCGAAAATTTCAATATATTTCAATATAAAGATGCCATGGGACGATGGTCTCCATATGGATAATATTAAACCTTTACTATTAGCTCTTCCTAAAGAAATCGGAGAGCGAGTAGGCTGGTTATATGAAACTATAGAAATGAAGGAAAAATATTTAAAGCGAGAAGATGATACTACATGGTACCCACATCATCTAGGTTCCGCAGAAATGGCCGCCATTAATATTATGGCTATGCAGGGTGGTTATTTGCCATTAGATAATGAAATGCAAGAGTATCTTAAAAACAGTGAAAGCTCTACTTTAGAAAATGTTATCGATTCTTTAACTAATAGCCGAGAATTCATGGTTGATGGAGGTTATTTAAGACCTATTAATAATTTGACTCATGTTTTAACTAATGATGACGGAAGTGGATATGCTTCATCGGAAAGCGAAAAATTTGATTTGTGGTGTGAAAACAATAATATCACCCCTAGTTATATGAATATAATCTTCGTGGAATAAACGTATAACAAAGCAATTAAACGGAACTAAAACAGTGGGTTACGTTTCGCTTCGCTACACATTTTAACCCACTGCTTTAGTCCGCTTATTGCGGCGTTAAATGCCAAGGTATAGATATGAGCATTGAGATTAGAAAAATAGAAGATAAGGATATTAGTGGTTTTTATGATGCTTTATGCACTGTTGCAAGCGAAGGGATCTATTTACTTACAACCAATCCGCCACCCTATGAAAGAATGGAAAATTTTGTTCGTAACAATATTGAAAAGAACAACTCTCAATACGTTGCTGTATTGAACGATAAAATTGTCGGTTGGGCTGATATCATTCCATTAGAACGAAATACAATGAATCATGTCGGACAGCTTGGCATGGGGGTTATCGCAGATTTTCGCGGCAAGGGAATTGGATCTCAACTTTTAGAAAAAGCAATCGCACATGCTTGGAATCAAAAATTAACACGACTAGAACTTGAAGTGTTTTCTGATAATCAAATAGCCATTGAGTTATATGAAAAATACAAATTCGAAGTTGAAGGTGTAAAAAAGAACGCAAGATTGTTCGAAAATAGATATCAAAACATCACAATTATGGCGCAATATGGCACTTAACAAGCTGCTGCACGCGGACTCGATACAGTTGTCGCTGTTTTTTGCTAAAAAAAAAAGCAGCAAAAACAACACCAACTTACTCGCCAGTGAGCAGGGCGTTAGGCTTCTCAAGGATGCAGTGCATGGAATCTTTTATCGAGTTAATTTCAAAAGTGCCTAATGTGATTTGGAGTGCGGTGATTGCATCATTCCTCACATTTTTAGGTGTTTTGTGGACAAATAGAGGAAATGAAAAACGACAAACTGCGTTACTTGAGCACGAAAAGCAAAAGTATCAATCAGAGCAAAAATTAGCTTTAAAGAAAGAAGTATTTTTAAACGTAGCTAGGTCATTTGCTGATGTTTTAGGAATAATCCCTAAATTAATGAATTTAGATTTCACACAAAAAGAAATTGAAATTCAAATGTCTGATCATAGCGGAATTGTTGCCAAATCTTATCTTGCAGCAAAAGAAGAGTCCGTTGCAGCTATTTTGAATTATTCAGCCGAAACGGCTGAAGTTTTTATTCAATTAATGAAAGAAAGAGCTGTCGCTTTGGATCACAAAAAAGCCATTGAAATATATCAAGTAACTATAGATTCAGCTAAAAAAGAAAAAGATAGAATCATTTCAATAATGAAAGAGTTAAATCTTCAAGGACACAATAATCAAGCGACTTTTGACTATTTAAATAAAAGTTATGAAACCCAAGAAGGTATTGTCAATCGAAGTATAGTGAGTTTAGAAGAGCAAAAGTCTATATTACAGCCTTTACATATGGCTTTCGCAAAAAAGTGCTTGAGTGAGCATAGCCGCCTTTTATCATTGCTACCACCAATGACAATTGCTCTGCGTGGTGAACTTGAAAATGATCAAAATTCGCAAACATTTGTTGATGCATTAAATGATAATATTAAAAGAATGAATGTAGCTTTTGATAGCATATTTGAGAGTAAAGAAGCCTAACAAGGGTTTTCAAGTCGGACAAATTACAGTTGGCTTTTTGTTCGTGCCTCACTTATTTTAGCCAACTGCAATTTGCCGCTTAAAACGGCGCTATATTTCAGGAGGGGTTATGAAGAATAAAACGAACAAAAATCATTTTAGCCCTGTTTTCGCCAATCAATATTGGACGAATGAGGTTAGTGGTTGGCACTATAAATATTATTACTATTGTCCATATCGCAAGTGTGTTGTCGATTCTCAAAAAGATAAAGGTAAGACTGCTTGGGGTTATGAATTTGATTTATATTCCCAAGAGCTAGAGGATCGGCTTGATTCTGAATTAGAAAATGACTCGGCACCACTCTACGAAAAGCTTTTAAATAATGACACCTTAGATGCTGATGAAAGAATGAAATGGGGGCAGTTTATTGTTACCCAATCTATGAGAACTCCAAGTTTTTTCAAGTATCGTGACGAACTTGAAAAAGCACATGGCGGTGACGAATCCTATAAAGAAACTATCATCGGTTGCCAATGGTGCGAAGATAATAAGTATGTTGCTTGTCGAGATTGGATTATTCTTGAAGCTGCTGAAGATGATTTCTTTGTTCGGACGGATAATCCTGTTTATATGACAGGGTTTCTTCAAAACCCAAGCACTACAATATTTTATCCTTTGAGTCCTAAAAAGTGTTTTGTTGCTTGTTCTTTTATTGAAATGCTGTTCACTCTAATAGGAGAAGAGCTGCCTCTTCCAAAGCAAAAAGTATTAAAGCTAGAGAAAGGTGATGCATATAAAATTAACTTTGACCTTATTAAGTCGGCTTCTACTTCTCTAATTGTTGCAAAAAGCGACAACAATCGAGTAATCAGCAAAATGAATGTTGAACTTCTTGGCACCTTCCCACAAATTCCATTTATGTTATCTTCGGCAGAAAATGATTATGCGGAATCAATTGAAATTGAAAAGATAATTCAATTAATGTCCTATTCCGATGGAATTGAATATCCAGAATACAGGGAGTATGAGCTTAAACCATTTTATGGGGTTGAGTTTTCAATGGGGATTAATCCATTCTCTGTTTTTGGTGTAACCAATGAACGGTTAAAAGAGTTGCACCCCGAAATAGAAATATAACAGCAATTTAAGTCGGAACAAAAACAGTTGGCTTTATTTCGTACCTCAACAAGTATAGCCAACTACTTTTGTCCGCTTAATGTGGGTGGAGCGTTGAGGCTATAGAATTTCTCCAAAAAGAATGTTTTTGCATTCTTTTTTTATAATCTATCATTGTACAAAAAAAATCTTTATTGAGCTGGTCTTCTGTGATCTAATCGTTATTATTCGCTCAGAGTTAAATGTGATGGCATCCTTTTTAAATAAAGAGGCAAACCTTACTTATTTTACCAAAGTAAATTCATCCCAATTGATTTCTCACTGCAAATTATCCCCTTTGAATATGAATATTCATTTTTCCATTCTACTTTTCCATATTCTTGAATACTCCTTTAGCAGAGTACCTTGATTTAAGTTCTTTTGATAATTGCTATGACAAGGATGAGAGTATTAGTTAGCTGTTATTATTGATGATTTTTATACTGTTCACCTTTATGATGGCAGCCTATTTATGAATACAGCTACATTTAAAAAAGATTAAGGAATACTGGGAAATGAAGAAAATTATATTCATTGGAATACTCTTGTTTTTGATTGCGATTTCATTTATCCCAAAATTTATTTCTTTTGAGCGAACACCTTTTCAAAAAAATTGGATTACTTACAAAGCACAGTTTATTGATACTAATCGAATACTTGATACTGAAAATAACAATACATCAACCAGTGAAGGGCAAGGGTTTGCTTTATTGTTTGCTGTCTTTTCTAATGATAGAAAGCAGTTTCAAGACATGTGGGCGTGGACACAGCAAAACATGCAGCGTGAAGATCATCTATTTCGTCAGCAATATTCACCCTCAGAAAAAGGGGAGTGTGATAAAAAATGTATCTCTGCTCAAAGCAATGCAAGTAATGGCGATATCATTATTGCTTGGGCTTTATTAGCAGCAGAAAATAAATGGGATCGCCAAATATTCCTAGTTGAAGGTTTACGTGTGTTAGATGCTATTAAAGCTAAACTTATTCGTCAACAATTCGGTTATCAGTTGCTATTACCGAGCGAAACAGGTTTTGAGTTGCCTGATGACCGTGTTCAAATCAATTTATCCTACTGGGTATTTCCCGCTTTAAATTTATTTACAGAAGTAACAGGTGATCCTATTTGGGCTGAAGTATACCAATCGGGCACATCATTGATGAAGTCTGCTCGTTTTGGCGATTGGAATTTACCGTCAAATTGGATGATCTTGTCGGAAGATAAAGCAACTTTAGAAGGGGCTAACTCTACAGAGTATGGAGAGAATGCTAATCGATTACCGCTTTATTTAATGCTTGCACAAGATTATCAAACACAATTAATCGCGCCATTTATTGACTTTTGGGCTCAGGAAACACTACCAGCAACGGTTGATTTATTGACAGGTCAACGTTCAGAAACATTAGCTAACGCTGGAATGAAAGCGATTAAAGCCGTTACAGAAGCTAAAATGAACAATGAAAATGCTGATGTTACATTGCCTCAGGTAACACCAGAAATAGATTATTATTCTGCCACTTTTATTTTATTATCACAGCTCCCGATTGTGAAAAAATAATGATACCAACGTTGAATTCGTTGATCAAAGTGCGACGAGCAGATCTTGATATAGAGTAACTCGATCTAATGCTTGAGTTGGTTTGCTTAAAGAGGGGCGTCTTATTGGTGTTAATTATTATTACTATAAGTGTCAGTTCAACAGGGCGTTTTTAAAAGATGTGATCTGCTTATAAGTGATTATTTAATTAGGTATTTATTTAGAGTGGCATTGTTTAAGTTAGAAAGGCACTATTACTTAAGTTAGAAAAATACTATTGCACTTATCACTTGAATTCAAGATTAGAAAAACATGATAGAAATAGGCTAAGCCAATAGATTAAATTACTATAGCTCGATGAAAAATAGCTCAATGAAAATAGCTCAATTAAAATAGACGCCAAATATTCAGACTTAAAAGAGAAAATAAATATGACTACAATTACTTCTAGATGCCCACATTGCCATTCCATGAATCGCTTGCCTGTTGAACGAATTGAAGCAACACCTAGTTGTGGACGTTGTAAAAAAGACTTATTACAGGGCGCACCAATTGAAGGAACAGCCGCTAATTTGTCAGTGTTAATCAATGGCGATAAACCTGTTGTTGTTGATTTTTGGGCACCGTGGTGTGGCCCTTGTATTAACTTTGCTCCAACATTTACAGAGGTAGCAACACAACAAACTGCTGCTCGATTTGTGAAAGTAGATACTGAAGATCAACAACAGTTAGGTGCGCAATATAATATTCGTAGCATTCCAACATTGATGGTGTTTAAACAAGGCAAAGTGGTAGATACTTTGAATGGGGCATTACCTGCAGCGCAGTTTAAATCTTGGTTAGCACAGGCGTTGTTAAAGTCATAATAGTAAAGTCATAATAGATATCCAGAATAAGTCACATTTATTATGGCTTATGCTCAAAGGAAAGTGGTGGAAATAACGGTACTTATACCAATGGAATTAAATAAGTGCTCAGAGATTGCGCAGGAAAAATTAACACTAACAAGGTGTGAGTTGTAGGAGATAGTTGTTCTCACTTCAAAACTCACAACGCAGTTAGGGGTGATTTTAACCAGCAAGAATGATCACCTTATTAATTCTTTTGGTATTAGACATGGTATGCCTGAGCCTATTTCAGAAGCCCCTGTCACTGCATTGGGGTTTAGACATTGGATTGAGCTGTATAATAAATCAAGTGTGCTCGAGAGTACCTATCCTCCGCTTAGCGCGGTTAATTATGCTCATGATTGCAATGCGATAATTTGTAGTCGTCTTCAACGATCTATTGATTCAGCCTCTATCCTAAATGCAGGGAAGATCGTTTTATGTGATGATCTATTTATAGAAGCTGGATTACCATCAGCAAGTTGGCGTACTTTTAAAATGACGCCGAAATTTTGGGCAATATGTTTTAGAGTGTTATGGCTTTTAGGATACTCAAATCACTCCGAATCAATAAAAGAAGTAAAAGCTAGAGCGGCATTAGCGACAGATAAGCTTATTGAGTTAGCGACTCTGCATCATAAAGTATTGTTTGTTGGTCATGGCATTTTTAATCGATTTCTTGTTAAGGAATTGATAAGGCGAGGATGGTCTGGCGCTAAATCCCCACAATCAGAATATTGGGCTGGAGACCTCTATAAGAAAAGTTACTAGGCAATTAACTTTTAAAATTGCTTTAAGCTATTTACTTTTTTGTACTTACTATTTGCATCTAAGACAGCTCTCACGACCTAATTTTTAAATTATTTTATTAATACCTCATTTATTGGCACTTATTCAATCAATACCTATAAATAGCGACCTATTAAAGAAGCACTATTCTATTTATTAACCTACTCTTATATTTTAAATCTTAAGCCTGAATAGCACATGTTTGACACGATAATAAATATTTAATCGGCTTAATCTATTTAAATAATTGAATGATTAAAGTGGTTTTTCGGGTCTTATTAATACACGCCTGACAGGGACGAATAAAATGGTTACATCACCCGGAGAGAGTTATGAGTAAATGGAAGAAAATATCGCTAATTGTTATCGGCATTCTAATTTGTATTGCATTATTTTTTACTAAAATAGTAGCCTATGTAATACAAGGACCTGAGCAAGAACAAGGTGAAACCGACTTACGTTTTAGTGAAATTAGCACGGAATTCACACATCAATCTGATTTTGTTGCCGGGTTACCTTTTATGGCGTTATCTACGATTGATATAGATAACGATGGCATTGATGAAGTGTTTGTTGGTGGTGGTATTGGACAACAAGATGGTTTACAAAAATATGAGAATAATGCGCTAGTAAGTATTCCTTCTGAAGGTTGGTTTGATAAAGCTGAAGATGACCCAACTTATGGTGCATCATCGATCGATGCTAATAACGATGGTTTAGTCGATCTTTTTGTCGCAAGAAGCAGTGGTCTTTATTTTTATGAAAATACAGGAACAGGTTTTAGTGGTAAGAAAATAGACTTTCCTTTAGATAAAAAGTCGATGCCTTTATCTGTTTCTTTTGGTGATATTAATAATGATGGCGCGGTTGATTTGTATGTTTCTAACTATATTCGTCCTGAATATGTGGAAGGTGAAACTATCTTTAATCAAGAATACGGCGGCATTAGTAATTTATTATTAAATAACGGTGACAACACTTTTACGGATATTACTAAATCATCTGGTGTTTATGAGCAACATAATACCTTTACCGCCGTTTTTGTGGATTTAAATAATAATGGTTTAAGTGATTTAGTTGTCGCTCAAGATACTGGTTTTGTACGTATCTTTAAAAACAATGGTGATTTAACCTTCGAAAATATTACTTTACCGGTGACTTATAGCTACCCGATGGGTATTGCAGTTAGTGACTATAATAACGACGGTTTGATGGATTTATATTTCAGTAATGTGGGTAAAACCTTACCTGACTTTTTAGTCGTAGGGGATTTAAGAGAAGATCAAACCCTGAATAAAGATTATATTTTGCTAGAGAATCAAGGTGATTTTAACTTTAAAGATACTGCACTAGAAAATAACGCCGCAAAATATGGGTTTGGTTGGGGACTCGTTTCTTATGATTTTAATAACGATACCCTTGCTGATTACCTTATTACTCAAAATTACATTCGTTTCCCTGCGGTTGAACATCTCGATCTATACCCTGGTAACTTATTACAACAATATGAAGAAAACTCTTTTAAACCTGTTGAAGAAGTCGCTGGTATTGGTAATAAACATTTCGGGGTAACAACGGTTGTTTCAGACTTTAATCAAGATGGTTGGCCTGATGCTGTTATTGGTAATTTAAATGGGAAATTACGTGCTTTCATTAATAATGGTGGAACGCGTCATTGGCTTAAAATTGCTTTTAAAGATGAGACTCATTCTATTGGTGCATTAGTGACGTTAACTATGGTCGATGGTCAAACTTATACCAATCAGTTTTATACCAGTGAAGGTTTAGGTTCGGATCAAACTAGTGATGTGTTTTTTGGATTAGGTGATCAAACTGAGATTAAATCTGTGAAAGTGACTTATCAGAGCGGAAGAACGGTGAATATTGATTTACCACAGGTCGACTCTACGATTGATCTTTCTGATTATTAATTTAAAGCGTTAATTTCAAATGGCTAATTCCAAGTTATTAGTACCAGACGATTAATTTCGGATTATTAGTTTTAAATGATTAGCCATAACCATATAAACACTCAAAAAGAGATCTAAATTGTGGATAAAAAAACATATAACACGTTATTACTCACTGGCATCGCTGGGTTTCTAGCTGCTTTGTTAGTTGGAATAGGGGAGTTCACTTTACAGTTTTCTCCTCTCGGTGGTTACGAAGTTGAGGGGTACGGTTACTTTGCTAATGTGACTAAAGACAAATTAACGATAGGGCATTTCTTTAGTACCTTAGCGGCGCCATTATATATTTTAGGCTACTGGCACCTTGGACAAATGTTTATTCGAGGTGGTAGTAAAGTACATGGTTGGATTATCACCTTATTAGGTGGTTACGCCTTTATGGTCGGTAATGCTTGGTTAGGTGGCCGCATTTATTTAGCCTTAACTGCGCATGAAATTGCCGATACGACTGATACTAATGTAGTACTTCAATTACAGAGCTTATTAAGCGACTTTGGGACGCACAACGAACCACTTGTTAATGCATTGCGCTTGGCGATGGTTGTTGTGTCTGTGCTTTGGATATGGCGTATTGTCATCGGTAAGACACTTTACCCGCGTTGGGTTGCACTGTTTAGCCCTGCCTTAATCTTAGGAGTGATCTTTATGACTTACTTTACTGGGTTAAGTATTGGTGTTTGGTTATTGCCAGCTGCAATGAATGTGGTGCATTTAATTGTATTTACTATCTCACTTTATTCATTACACCGTGTGTATAAAATAGGTTTGCCTACTCAAAGCCAAGACTAATTAAAAGATAATTAATATGCAGAGCAAAGATACACAGAACAAAGGTACAGAGAACAAGGATATGCCGCTTACGAAGGTTCAGATAGCAATAAAAGTCATTTTGTTAGTGCTATTGAGTATTGGTTTATACGGCGCGTTATCTGTGTCTTATTTAACAGTAACAGGCATTGCGCCATGTCCAAGTGTTGCCAAACTACCTGCTTGTTTTATCGTGACTATTGGCTATTTTCTAATGTTGGTCGCGACTTTTTTTCATAATAAGCTTAACGCTAAATGGTTGTTTATTATTGGCTGGTCACCTGTTGTATTACTCGCTCTAGTCGGTAGTTTATTGGAGTTAAGCCAAGGTGATATTTGTCCTAAAAGCAGTATGGGAATAGCGTTGTGTTATGTCTCACTTAGCTTTGCGATCATGGTAGCTGCGCTATTTTGGTTACTTAATAAAATGAGTTCTTCTATCAAGTAATGTAAACAAAAGTAAATTTACATGATTTAATTTAATTTAATTTAATTACTCTAAAAGGGATGTTAGCTGTTATTAGCTTCATCCCTTTTTTATTGAGCAAAGCATAACCAAATAGAGTGCGGAAGGAGAGACTTGGGCTTTCGCTTCCTAGGCTTATTTAAAATAGCTAAACCTAGCCCCTTACTATTAATTAGCGTTATTTTTTTCTTCGTGTCCTTCGTGTAGCGCAGCGTTTTCGTGGTGCTTAATGTTTTTAAAATCAAAGGCGGTTTAACCACGAAGGCACGAAGGGTAAAGAAGGTTAGGTCAAAAGCATTTATTACTAACTAGCTCTTTGTTATTTTTCTTCGTGTCCTTCGTGTAGCGCAGCGTCTTCGTGGTGATTAATACTTTTTAAAGTCAAAAGCGATTTAACCACGAAGGCACGAAGGGTAAAGAAGATTAGTTAAAAAGAAAAAACAACACAGACCTCCTGTAAGCTAAACCATGCGCCCCAGAATAAAAAGCTCATAAACTTGTAGCAACAAGTCAAAAAACACACCACCCCCTGCAGGCTAAAGCCAGCGCCCCAAAGTCACAGGCTGGTAATAGTTGCAGAAAGGCAGACGGTTTTAGTTTGTTAATTTTGACTTGGAGGTGCACGTTTCAGTTTCCAGATGCTTTTGTGTCGATTTATATTTTACGAGTCATATTTCAGTTTGTAGGTATCGAAACTCGGGGCGCATGCTTTAGCTTGCAGTGTTTTAATGTTTACATGTGTTGACTTTGACTTTGTAGTTAACCTCAATTCTGGTTTGTTAAATCGATATTACTTTTAAAATCATAAGGGCTATTTTTTATTAGACAGAGTCATTAGTTTTGCGTAGTTCAGGTAAATTATTGAAGCAATAACTGGTTATTGAGAGATAATTTAACGCAGAAATCTGCAGAAATAGCGGTGTGGTATCACTTTGCTTATCCAGAATTGAGGTTAACTAGCTATTTATTGTTTTTCTTTGTGTAGCGCAGCGGCTTCGTGGTGATTAATGCTTTTTAAAGTCAAAATGGCTTAATCACGAAATTGAAGGGTTTTATTTAACTCAAATTTTAGATATAAAAAAACCAGCTAGAAGCTGGTTTCATTATTTTAGCGTGTGGCCAAATCATGGTGCGGAAAGAGAGACTTGAACTCTCACATCTTACGATACTAGAACCTAAATCTAGCGCGTCTACCAATTCCGCCACTTCCGCATAATGTGGCTGGGATAAGAGGATTTGAACCTCTGAATGCCGAGATCAAAACCCGGTGCCTTACCGCTTGGCGATATCCCAGTTGTTAAGTTTAACCTTCTTCAAGGATTCTAATTCGTTAAAAACGCATTAGAGAATGTGGCTGGGATAAGAGGATTTGAACCTCTGAATGCCGAGATCAAAACCCGGTGCCTTACCGCTTGGCGATATCCCAATTACTATTTTATAGAGTTTAATCTCATTGAGTGGTTATTTTATAGAGTTATTCTTCTCTGGCTTCTTTATCGAAATAAAGAATGGTGCGGAAAGAGAGACTTGAACTCTCACATCTTACGATACTAGAACCTAAATCTAGCGCGTCTACCAATTCCGCCACTTCCGCGTAAAGTAAATGGTGGCTACACCGGGATTTGAACCTGGGACCCCATCATTATGAGTGATGTGCTCTAACCAGCTGAGCTATGTAGCCATTTTTTACTTTAATCTTAACAACCTCTGCAGAACAGTGCGTCATTTCGATGGGGCGCATTATGCGGATATCAGTGAACCTCGTCAACTATTTTTTAATAAAAAAAACGTTTTTTTGTTTTTTTGCTTAATTGCTAATCAAGTTGTTTTTATTTTGTGCAAACATAACCAAAAACAACGCTGAATAGAGTTTTATACGGCTGAAAAAGATAAACTGATCATAATTTAACTTAAGAATAGTCAAACATGAAAATATTACATACCTCAGATTGGCACCTTGGCCAGTATTTTATGATGAAAACACGTGAAAATGAACATCAGCAGTTTTTGTCGTGGTTAATTGAGGTCGTTAATAAGCAACAAGTTGATGCGGTTATCGTTGCCGGTGATATTTTCGACAGTGCTTCACCTGCTTCTTATGCACGTAAGCTTTACGCAGACTTTGTGGTGCAATTACAACAAAGCTATTGTTCACAGTTAGTGATTGTTTCAGGTAACCATGACAGTGTTGCTGTGTTAAATGAAAGTAAATCCCTGTTAAGTGCTTTAAACGTCTCTGTGTTGGCTGGGTTGAGCGAGAACTTAAATGAGCATCTTGTTTCCTTAAAAGATAAAAACGGTGAACAACAAGCTTTGTTATGTGCATTGCCTTTTTTACGTGCCACTGATGTGATGGTCAGCGAGCAAGGTAGCTCAGCTGAACATAAACAAATGTCATTACAACAGGGGATTGCCGATACTTATCAACGAATCTATGAAACTGCGCAAGAACAAGCGAATACTGACACTCCTATTTTAGCAACGGGCCATCTAACCGCAGTGGGTTGCGCGGTATCTGATTCGGTACGTGAAATTTATATTGGTACGTTAACGGCTTTTCCTTCTTCATTGTTTCCGGCCTTTGACTATATTGCATTAGGGCATATTCATAAGGCACAACGAGTACAACAGTCTGACGTTATTCGTTATAGCGGTTCGCCTATTCCGTTGAGCTTTGATGAAAGCAAACAAACTAAGAAAGTAAATATTATTGAATTTACGAATAAAACAGATCTTAGCGTGAGTGAAATAGACATACCGACCTTTCAATCTTTAAAAGTAATCAGTGGCGACCTTGATAGTATTTCAGAGCAAATTAATGCTCTTAAGACTGATGACTTTGAACAAAGTGTTTGGGTAGAAGTAAAACTTAAACAAGCGCATTACATGTCAGACTTGCACTCGCATTTAAGTCAATTAGTAGAAGGAACTCACATTGATATTTTAAAAGTCAGTAGCCCGCAAATCAATGAAGCTAATCAATGGCAAGATAACGATAAAAAAAGTTTGGATAACGTCACGCCAGAACAGTTATTTGAGCATCGTTTGGATATTGAAGACAATATTAGCGACGAACAGAAGCAACAGTTGAAAGGGTTGTTTGCTGAAGTGTTATCAGCTGTGGAGCATCAATCATGAAAATTCTTTCTTTACGTTTTAAAAATTTAAATTCCTTAAAAGGTGAATGGAAAATTGATTTTCAAGATCAAGCTTTCCAAGAGAACGCTTTATTTGTGATCACAGGACAAACGGGGGCGGGTAAAAGTACTATTTTAGATGCCATCTGTTTAGCGCTATATCAGCAAACACCACGCTTAGATAAATTAACGCAAAGTAAAAATGAGTTGATGACACGCGGTACTGGTGATTGTTATGCCGAAGTTGAGTTTGCGGTTAAAGGTAAAGGCTATCGAGTTTATTGGTCACAAAAACGTGCTCGTAGCCATGCTGATGGTAACTTGCAAGCGCCGATTTGTGAATTAACTGAAATAGATGGCAAAGTGCTGGCGACGAAAAGCAGTGAAGTATTAAAACAAGTTACCGAGCTAACAGGACTCGATTTCTCTCGTTTTACTAAGTCTATGTTGTTAGCTCAGGGCGGTTTTGCAGCGTTCTTGAATGCCTCAAGTGGTGAACGTGCTGAGTTACTAGAGGAGTTAACGGGCACTGAAATATATTGTGAAATTGCACAGTACGTTTATCAGCAAAATAAACAGATCCAAAGTGAATTAACATTACTCACTGAGCAATCAAAAGTATTAAGTTTATTAGATGAAGAACAACGTGCTGAATTGGACGCAGAGATTGTTAGGCTATCTCAACAACAAAAAACATTAACAACAGAACATAAAGCCTTAGAAACCGCCTGTAATTGGTTGCAACAAACGCAAAAACTTTCTGATGATGTGAAAAAGCAAACTGACATTGTGGCTACCATAAATCAACAACAACACGAGTTTGCAAGCAAAGATAAAGCTTTAGTTAACGCTGAAAAAGCCGCTAAATTAACGCCTTTATTTGACTCAAAACAGCAATCTTTCTCGCAACATGAAGGTGTTAAACAACAATTGTTGGATATTGAACAAAAGCGTAATAGTAATAAAACGCTAATGCAGCAAGCACAACAAGATCAGTCACTGAAAAGTGAACAATTACAAGCGCAGCAACAAACAACTGATAAAACCTTAGATGAAATTAACCGTGTATTAGTGCCTTTAGAGTTATCCATCGCAGATAAACAATCTCAATTTGAACAGTTAAATCAAGAACAAGTTGAAAAATCAAAGCTCTTAGCGGAGGAAGATAAAAAGCTCACGGAGCAGAAATTACAAATAACTAACTATCAAACTCAGATTCAAGACAGTCAGTTAATTTTAAAATCACGTGCTTATATTCCGCAAGTTAGCGAAAAGTTATCGACTATCTCATTTCAACTTAATCAGCTTAATGAGATGCAAGAAAAACAGTCAACGCTTTCGCAAACATTACAGTTAACTGAAAAGAAAAAATCTGAAGCTCTTCAGTCAAGTCATCAAGCTGAGCAAGCAATGAATGCATTAATGGGTCAAGTTGAACCATTAGCATTGGCGCTTCAGAAAACACAGTCTGACATTCAAAATGCATTAGCTTTATTACCTGAATCATCACTGACGAGTGCAAATGCACAGTTAGTTAATATTCAAAACGAATTAGAACATTGTCAGTCAGCTTTACCGCTGGTGGATAAATTGGATCGCATTGAAGCGGATCTAACAAAAATAACAGGTAATAAAGCTAACTTAGAAGCCTCATTACAAGCAGAGAATGAACAGCTACTCGCCTGGAAAACTCAGGGCAAGCAACTAGCCGACGATGTAAACAATACAGAAAAACTGCTTGAGCAAGATCAGATAATACAAAGTCTTAGCGCGCTGCAAATGAAAGTAGAAGAAAGTGAACCGTGTCCTTTATGTGGTTCGTTAGAACATCCTGCTTTAGTTAATTATCAAAAGATTGATGCTTCACATCATCAATCCCGTTTAAACGAACAACAGCAACAATTGCTTGAAGCTCGTAATCGTTATAGTGAGTTAAATGGACAATTAAAAACCAAGCAACAGCAACTAGTTCAGATCGAGTCTTCACTGCAAGCTTTGTTAGTTGAAAGACAGGAATTACTGACTTTATGGACAAATAATGCTTATTTAATGACTCTGGAATATAATCCACAAAGTAGTGAGTTGCTGTTAAAACAGAGACAGGCATTAACATTACAAGCACAGCAGCTAACTCAAAAAATGGAAGCGGTTCGAACCTTAGAAAAGCAACAGTCTGATCAATCAAATCAATTACAAATATTTTCGGATGACAAACATAATTTATCATTAACGCAGCAACAGAGTTTACATGCACAAACGTCATTAATTGAACAACTTGAATCATTAACTGCTGAATCTGAGCAACTTGCATTAAAAACAGATGCCGTTAAACAAACAATCATAGACAGTTTGCCAGAACACTCTCAGCTTTCAGAAGCTAATGACTTAACCTTTTTAAATCCAACCGTCATTTTTAATCAGCCAGAACAATGGTTAGCTGACATGACACAGCAAGTTACTGACTATCAACTGCAGTTAACTAACGAACAGCAACTACAACAGAAATTGGCAGAGTTATCGCAACAATATTCGTTATCGCAGCAAGTTGTGCAACAACATAGTAAATTATTACAACAAGTTACGATTCAAGTTAATGCGTTAACTGAAAAAATAACGGAGTTGCAACAACAAAGGAAGGTGCAGTTTGGGGAGCTTTCTCAGCAACAATTACGTGATAAAGCACAACAGCAATTAACACAATGCCAAACTCAGTTAGAAGCGGCTAAATCAGTATTACAAACGTTAAGTGCGACAGAGCAAGCATTACAAGGTGAAAACTCGCAGCTGGTTACTTTAGAAGCTCAATATAAAGCGCAGTTAACCCATGCTGATGGGCTATTTACAACGGCATTAACTTCTTCACTGTTTACTGACCAAGCTGATTACCTTGATGCCTGTTTAACGCAAGATGAAATACAAGCCTTAACGGAATTGAGACAACAGTTACAACAACGGTTATTAACGGAAACAACGCGTTTACAAACATTAGAAAGCCAACTAACCACGCAACAAGCATTGAAATTAACTACGTTAGATTTAATACAAGCAAACGATGCATTGGTCGAGTCTGAACAAAAGATAGAGCAACATCATCAACTTTATGCAACTAAGTTAGGTTTGTTACAAGCCGATGATAGTGCCAAAGTTAAGCAACAAAACTTATTAACGCAACAACAACAGAAGCAAAAAAATGCACAACAATGGGAAATGCTTAATAAGTTAATTGGCTCTGCGGATGGCGCTAAATTTAGAACTTTCGCGCAGGGAGTGACGTTAGATAACTTAGTTTATTTAGCGAACAAAGAAATGGCTAATTTACATCAACGCTATCAATTACAACGTAATATTAATCAACCGTTAGCTTTGCAAGTTATCGATTTATGGCAAGCGAATGCGGTGCGGGATGTGAAAACCTTATCTGGCGGTGAAAGTTTCTTAGTCAGTTTGGGGTTGGCGTTGGCTTTATCAAATTTAGTGAGCCATAAAACTCAAATAGAATCATTATTCTTAGATGAAGGTTTTGGTACGTTAGATGCTAATACCCTAGAAGTGGCTTTAGAAGCATTAGAGCGTTTAAATGCGACGGGTAAGTTAATTGGTATTATCTCGCATGTTGACGCCTTAAAAGAGCGCATTAACCATCAGATTCATGTCAGCAAAGGGGCATCGGCAGGGTTTAGTCAATTAGCGGCTCAGTATCAGTTTAAACCTGTTATTGAGTAGGGGTAATTTGGCGGCTATTTTTAAGTAGTGTGAAATCGGAAATATAAGCATCGCTATAGAGGTTGGTAGAGACTTTTAATTACTATACCTACCCGTTTATGGTCATTGATAACAAAGCCGCATTTCCATGCAAAGGGAAGGGTGCTAATTATGAGATATTCCTGCATAATTAAGTAAAATCATGAAAAAAAGCGCAGGGTAAATTATGTTACAACAACAAAGACACAGCAAAATATTAGAGTTGTTAAGCCAATTAGGCCGAGTCTATGCCGCAGAATTAAGCCTGCAATTGGGTGTGTCTGAAGATACTGTGCGTCGTGATCTGAAATTACTCGATGAACTTAAGCAGCTACGTCGTGTTCATGGCGGGGCTTTGCCTTTACAGCATGAAAACCAAGAGTATCGAGAGCGTCATGAAGAAATTGATCCTTTAAAGCAACGTGTTGCACTTGCGGCTATTCCTTTGATAAAGGAAGGGCAAACGATCCTGATCGACTCTGGCAGTACTTGCCTACAGTTAGCAATGAATTTACCGACACACTTTAATTTTACGGTGGTCACACCTAGCCCATTAGTGGCGACTAAGTTAATCCATCATAATAATATTGAATTAATTTTATTAGGTGGAAAAATATTTAAACCTTCAGTGATGGCCTTAGGAGCGACGACCAATGCCATGCTGCGAAAAATTCATTTTGATAGTTGTTTTCTAGGCGTGTGTGCATTGCATCCTAGCCAAGGCTTAAGTATCAATCACATTGATGAAGCTGAAACACTAGCGACGATTATTGAGCAATCAGAACGTGTTATTACGCTTGCCTCTCATTTAAAACTGGGAAAAATGGCGACACACAAAGTCTGTGATGTTCATAAGATTGATTGTCTAGTCACCGACTCTATGTCAGATGTGAAATTACTGTCTTTATTTTCAGCACAAGGTGTTGATATTCAAGTGTGTTCAGATTAGTCAATTAAGAGCAGTTTACTTTAGCTTAAAAACCATATCTCCATATATTGTGTTAAATGAAAGAGTTACGTAAAGACCTTTAAATGAGTGTTTAATCACTTTGATTAATTTTTGGTTTGTATGGGCTACTACTTTATGTGTATATTGTGGCCAATAAGTGGTGGTAATGCATTTTGGTTTTTTGTAGCTAAACTTAATTATTATAGTTTAACTAGATTAGTCCAACTCTAAATTTAAGTTATTATTAACATCATTTGAAATCAATAAGCTCATAGAGCCGGAAGCGCTAATATATTTGATGTTTGTATTTAATTATTCGTTTGTATTCAATTATTGCGTAAATATAAAGACAATTTTAGTCTTGGATTAAAATAATAAGTGTATAAAATGAAAAATGGAACCTTAGATAATGCCTAAAAATCAATTAGTGCTAATTGTTGATGACTCTCCAACAACATTGAATATCTTAACGTCATGTATTGAAAAAACGCATAAAGTCAAAGTGGCGACAAGTGGTGTTGAATGTTTAGAAATGTCAGAACAGTTGCCACAACCCGACTTGATTTTACTCGATGTAACCATGCCTAATATGGATGGCTATGAAGTGTGCGAGTTGTTAAAAAGTAACCCTTTGACGGCCTCTATTCCAATTATTTTTGTGACTGGATTAGAAGCAGAAGAAGATGAAGAGAGAGGCTTTTTAATTGGTGCAGTCGATTATATTACTAAACCGTTTAGTCAGGTCATCGTTCGCGCTCGTGTTAACACCCACTTAACGATTAAGCTGCAACAAGATAAGTTAAATAAAATGGCATTTTATGATCAATTAACAGGATTATATAATCGTCATTTTTTAATGGATACTGCTGATCAGAAAGTAATAACGGCACAAACTAATGGTTCATCTTTATGGGTGTTAATGATTGATGTTGACCACTTCAAAATGGTTAATGACAATTATGGACATGCGGTTGGAGACCAAGTATTACAAAAGGTGGCGAATACTTTGCAGTTGGAATCTAGCAATATGGATCTGATTGCTCGCTCGGGCGGTGAAGAGTTTATTATTCTATTTGATTCATGCGAAGGCGAAGAAGCCGTTAATAAATCGGTCGGTTTACTGGACGCAATAGAATCACTTAATCCGAATGATATTAATATCACGATCAGTATTGGTATGGCGAAATTGGAAGCAACAGATAAAGATTTTGATGGTTTATTAAAGCGTGCTGATGATGCTTTATATGAAGCAAAGAATAATGGTAGAAACAGAATTGAGATCGCTTAGATTTTATCTGACTCTTTAAAGATGAGATTTAAAACCTTACTTTTGATCGCTTATTTTTTAAAGATTACTTTGGGGAGTATAGGTTTTTAGGAAGGTTGAGTTTTTAAAATGTTTAATGTGTTATACCATTCCGCCTAATTATGTGATCTAATGTATTTAATTATTAACTGATTATATTCTCTTGGTGACGTATGAAAAAACATGATTTTTCTGAATTGGCCAAAACACATAAAAGTGTTCGTATGAGACTGCGTTATTCTGCTCTAGCGCACTTTCAAGAAGGCAGCTCTCGTACCGATATCGCTAAATTTCTTAAAGTGAGCCGTACTAGTGTTAATAAATGGATATCTCAATATCATCAAAATGGATTGGATGGATTAATTGATAAAAAGACAACTGGACGTCCCTTACGATTATCTGAAATCCAATCACTTCAACTAATTCAATATATTAATGAATATACAAAAAATGATAAGGGTGGCCGATTAGTAGGCACTGATATCCAGTTGTTTATTGCTGATAATTTTGGCCATCAATACCACCTTTCAAGTGTCTACAAATTACTTCACCGTTTAGGTTTTTCATGGATAACCTCTCGCTCTAAGCACCCAAAACAGTCCCTTGAAGTTCAAGAAGATTTTAAAAAAATTCCAAATAAAAATGATCCTTAAGATCCCTGGCCATATCTCATTAGATAGAGTCGATATCTGGTTACAAGATGAAGCACGTTTTGGACAACAAAATACAACAACAAAGCTATGGGCTAAAACAGGTAGCAGACCATTAGCTGTGAAACAGCAACAGTTTGAATATGCATATTTATTTGGCTCCGTTTGTGTCACTAATGGGCAATCACAAGCGATGGTAATGCCTTATGTAAATAAAGACATTATGTATGCTCACCTGAAACAAGTATCCATGAGTACCGCCGAAGATCGGCATGCAGTCATTATTATGGATGGAGCTGGTTGGCATACAGAAGATCTTGCGACAGACTTTAATAATGTTAGCGTAATTAAGCTTCCTCCGTACTCTCCAGAACTAAATCCGATAGAACAAGTGTGGAGCTGGTTGCGTCAACATCATTTAGCTAATCGTTGTTTTAATGGTTATGAATCAATTGTGGATGCGGTTTGTTATGCATGGAATGACTTTGTAAGTGATAGTCAAAGAGTAATAAAAATGTGCACTAGGGATTGGATGAATCTGATCAACTAATTAGGCGGAATGGTATTATTTAATAGAAAATAATGTTCATTTAATATAAAGCAGCTCTCGTGATATAAAGTAATATCTACTTAATATGAAACAGCTACTTACCTAAGAAAATGCAATCATTTACCTATCAAAATTCAATTGTTTAGCTAGTCAAAAAGCTTATCCAGTCAACATAAGATGTAACATTAAAAACACTAACATCCTTTTTAAAATCATCAGAAAAAATAGTGTTAGCTACAAAAGGCTAGAAACAAAAATGACAACCGAAGTTGCCATTTTAGAGTTACGTTAAAGTAAGCTAATTAAACATTAAAACGGAAGTGGATAACATCACCGTCTTTAGTTACGTAAGACTTACCTTCTAAACGCCATTTACCTGCTTCTTTTGCGCCAGCTTCGCCTTTAAATTCAACGAAATCATCATAACCAATGATTTCAGCACGGATAAAACCACGCTCAAAGTCAGTATGAATTTTTCCTGCTGCTTGTGGTGCAGTTGCGCCAACAGGCACAGTCCAAGCACGTACTTCTTTAACACCTGCAGTGAAGTAAGTTTGAAGATGTAATAGTTCATAACCGCTGTAAATTACACGATTAAGGCCTGGCTCACTTTGGCCAATACCTTCTAAAAACTCTGCTTTATCTTCATCGTCCAGCTCTGCAATTTCAGATTCAATAGCAGCACAAACAGGCACAACAACAGCACCTTCTTTTTCTGCAATTTCACGTACTTTATCTAAGAATGGGTTGTCTTCAAAACCATCTTCAGCAACGTTAGCAATGTACATTGTTGGCTTCAGTGTTAAGAAACTAAGGTATTCAATGGCTGCTAATTCTTCTTTTTCTAGATCTAAACTTCTAACCATACCGTCAGCTTCTAGATGTGCTTTAATTTTTTCTAGAACAGGTACTTCAAATTTAGCGTCTTTATCGCCGCCTTTTGCTTTCTTAACTAAACGTAAGATAGCGCGGTCACAGCTTTCTAAGTCAGCTAGTGCTAACTCTGTATTAATGATGTCAATATCTTCTTGTGGGTCGATTTTACCTGCAACATGAACGATATTGTCATCTTGGAAACAACGTACAACATGTCCGATTGCATCTGTTTCACGAATATTTGCTAGGAACTTATTACCTAGGCCTTCACCTTTTGATGCGCCTTCAACCAAACCAGCGATATCAACAAATTCCATGGTCGTTGGTAACACTTTCTGCGGGTTTACAATCGCAGCTAGTTTATCTAAACGTGGATCAGGTACTGGAACGATGCCTGTATTTGGCTCGATAGTACAAAAAGGAAAGTTAGCCGCTTCAATGCCTGCTTTTGTTAACGCATTAAAAAGGGTAGATTTACCAACGTTGGGTAAACCAACAATACCACATTTAAAACCCATGATTTTATCCTATTAATTAACTATTATTGTGCTTTGAAGCTATGTAAGCGATTCATCGCTTTTTCTATGCCGTCAACACCTAAAATATGTGTACAACGTGCTGCTTCATCGATACTTTGCTCGATCAAATTCTGTTCTGTACTCGTTGCTTTACCAAGTACATAACCGCTAACACGACTTTTATCGCCAGGATGGCCGATACCAATACGTAAACGGTAAAAATTCTTATTATTGCCTAATTTGGAAATGATATCTCGCAAACCATTATGTCCGCCATGACCACCGCCGAGTTTAAATTTGGCAACACCCGGTGGGATGTCTAACTCATCGTGAGCGACTAAAATTTCTTCTGGTTTGATTTGGTAGAACTTCGCCATTGCGATAACAGCTTTGCCACTAAGATTCATGAAGGTAGATGGAACTAATAAACGGATGTCATTACCAGCAAACTGAATACGTCCGGTTAGACCAAAAAATTTAGCTTCAGGTTTTAATTGAATATTTTCTTGAGAGGCGAGTTGTTGTAAGTACCATTGTCCGGCATTGTGTCGAGTATTTGCATATTCGGGGCCTGGATTAGCCAGGCCCACAAGCAATTTAATCGTAGTTGACACGATTACTCAGCAGCGTCAGCTGCTTCTGTTGTTGCTTCTTCTTCTTCGTCTTCTGCTACTACTTTCTTAGCTGTGATAGCTAATAAAGGTAAGTCATGCTCTTCGCCTTTGATCAGCTCAACAGACTCAACACCTTTTGGTAATACAACGTCAGAGATGTGAACTGTTTGACCAATTTCAACATTTGCGATGTCTACTTCAATGAATGCAGGTAAATCAGCTGGTAAACAAGTTACTTCTAATTCGTTTGCTAAGTGAGCAATAATGCCACCATTTTTAACAGCTGCAGCAGTATCTTCGTTTAAGAAGTGTAGTGGTACAGTAGTTTGTAATGCGTGAGTTGCGTCAACACGTAAAAGATCTAAATGTTGGATGCGCTCTTTGAAAGAGTGACGTTGGATATCTTTAAGCAATACTTGCTCAGCAACACCATCGATTTCTAGGCTTAATACTGAAGAGTAAAATGCTTCGATGCCTTCAACTTTCATTAATTCTTTGTGTTCGAAAGTAAGTGAAACAGGATCTTTTCCTGAACCGTATACAACACCAGGTGTATGGTCTGTGTGACGTAGGCGGCGGCTCGCACCTTTCCCTAAATCTGTACGGGTTGTAGCTACTAATGTAATTGACATGGTAAAACTCCATTGTTGAAAAAACAAAATGTCTCTTCAAATTAAAATAGATTATCGTTTGCGACCAGCGATAACCGCCTTCCCACCAAAAAGGGTGTATAAAAAAGGCGCGCCATAGTAACCCAGTAAAGACTTTTGTACAATTTAAATGCAAATTAAATGCAAAAAAAAACGCTTATTCATAACAAATAAGCGCTTTAAAAAATACATATCAAATAGGTGTTAACTATCTATTTGATTTTTAGTAATAGAATCTTAGTAATGGAACATTGCAGAAATTGATTCTTCATTACTAACACGACGAATCGCTTCAGCTAACATACCACTTAAAGTAAGTTGTTTAACTTTACCTGTTGCTAAGATTTCAGCCGTTAGTGGGATAGAGTCAGTAACAATGAATTCATCAATAACTGAATTTTTAATGTTCTCTACTGCTGAACCAGAGAATACTGCGTGTGTTGCGTAAGCGTATACAGAAAGTGCACCGCGTTCTTTAAGTGCTGCTGCTGCTTGACATAATGTACCGCCAGTATCGATCATATCATCAACGATAATACAGTTACGACCTTCAACATCACCAATCAAGTGCATTACTTGTGCAACATTTGCTTTAGGGCGACGTTTGTCAATGATTGCTAAGTCAGCATCGTCTAATAGTTTAGCATGTGCACGAGCACGTACAACACCACCAATATCAGGCGATACGATCATTGGGTTGTCTAATTTTTTCTCTAACATATCTTCTAATAGCACAGAGCTACCGAATACGTTATCAACAGGTACATCAAAGAAGCCTTGAATTTGCTCTGCATGTAAATCAACAGTCATTACACGGTCAACACCAACATTAGAAAGGAAGTCTGCGACTACTTTTGCTGTAATTGGAACACGGCTTGAACGAACACGACGGTCTTGACGTGCGTAACCAAAGTATGGAATTACTGCTGTAATACGACCAGCAGATGCACGACGAAGGGCATCGATCATCACGATCAATTCCATTAAGTTATCATTGGTTGGTGCGCATGTAGATTGCACGATGAAAATATCATCACCACGAACATTCTCATTAATTTGCACGTGAATTTCGCCATCACTGAAACGACCTACGTCAGCGCTTCCTAGTTTGATGAAAAGACGATCTGCTATTTTCTGAGCTAGATCGGGTGTTGCGTTACCTGCAAATAGTTTCATGTTTGGCACTGTGAGGACCTCTTTCATCCTGTTGATTTGGCTAATGGCAATATGTCATTAACAAGTGTAATCAATTATAAAGCAAATTGATTAGTCTGATTTTTTGTAGTCAATAATTCACGAAGTGGTGAAATATTTAAGCCTTCCGCGGTGAAACAATTCAACCATTCTGGCATTTTTTGTGCTAATAACTCAGCTTCATTAGCATGGCTAAATGTGCTAAAAACACATGCGCCTGTCCCTGTCATTTGAGTTGGTGCGTATTCTAGCAACCAGTCGATAGTATTAGCAACCTCGGGATAATGTTTTTTAACACAAGGTTCACAATCATTTGTCCATTTATTGTTCATAAGTTCTTGGTGGGAAAGCTTTTTACTGTTTCTTTTTAGATCTGGATTTTTAAAAACATCCGGTGTAGAAATATGACAACTAGGAGTCGCAACAAGGTAGTGTGATTGTTCAGTGGAAATAGAATGCAATTTTTCTCCTACCCCTTCAGCAATCGCAGCTTTTCCGTGTACAAAAATAGGCACGTCAGCACCTAAGCTTTTGCCTAACTCAGACAAAACGTGCTCGCTTAAGTTTAAATTCCAGTGGTAATTTAGCGCAACTAATGTGGTTGCTGCATCTGAAGAACCACCACCTAAACCTCCTCCCATTGGCAAGTTTTTCTCTAACTCGATATGTGCACCAAACGAACAGTTGGCATGTTCTTTAAGTAGCATCGCTGCTTTATAAATGAGGTTACTTTCAAGTGGGACATCTGGAATAGCAGGGCTAATGGTTATATTGCCACTGATGTTGGCATGAATAGTAAGGTAATCACAGCGATCGATAAACTGAAATAGTGTTTGTAATTCATGATAACCATCGGGACGTTGCCCTGTGATGTAAAGAAAAAGGTTTAATTTAGCTGGCGCAGGCCAGCGAATAGTATCTGGATGCATAATAAGCTCGATTAATTTTCTACTTTCCATTGATTAATGGCAATTTTAAGGCGGATATTATCTCGTTTAAGGTCAACTCTCTTAGGTAGGGCTATGCCAGAGAAGTTTTGGTATTGCTGAAAGCTAACTTCCCATATGTTTTGACTTGCGTCGAAGCCTAAAATATCACTAACTTGTTGTTGGTCATTTAGTTGGTATGACGCATTAGCAGGGTTACTTTTAATCCATTGTTGTAAAGCTGAAATAGGTAAGTCTAGGCCAGGAGATAACTGCTTAATTAATGTGTTTGCATCTTTCCCTGTAAATACTTCATCATCATTATTAATGATCTCAACACCTTGTGCATTTTTAGTGACTTGCAAAATGCGAGTACCAATAAAGGTGGTTAATTGAATAGAATAGTTATCGCCTTGTTGTTTCCAATATATATTGGCAGTTTGACGATCATTTTCAAGAAAGATTGCTAATTTACCGGTGAGCGTCCAATGATCAAGTTGTTGTAACTTTTGCTGCTGTTGCTCCCAGGTTAGGTTCGTTGATAAAGGCACATCTTCAATATCTGATGCGAATTGTGAACAACCTGAAAGCACAATGATAGAAAGCAGTAATAGAATTTTTTTCATTTTTAAAACCAGTCATAAAAAGTGTTTTTAATATAGCAAAGTATTTAATTGATAGCTTTGTTCCTCGATAAAAATATTTAGATGGTTTAAGTCTCTACTAGTTCAATAAATACAAAGGGATTACAAATGAATCGCTTTTGAGCTTATCTACTTACTAAATGATTAAATGGCTGATTTTATTTTTTCTGCTACTTTCAATAGGTGTTGATGGCATATTTTAGCCTAACTTAGTGCTTTAGAGTCATTAATTTAATAAAAGTTTATTACTTTAGATGTATTTTTGTATCAATTGTAAGCTTTATTATCATAGAATGGTTTTATTGTGGTGTAGATGATCTTCTCATCAATACATTAAATAGTCGCATTGATGAATGCAGCTTATAAAAAATTGACATATAAGGTGTAAAGATTGATTAAGGGTAACTTTCATGCATTTACTGGATAAGTTTTTAACGTTACAACAATCTTTAACGAATTTAGGTGTGCAAAATAGCCAATCAGATAAAGATGATTCAGATATTAAAATACAAGTCATTCTAAAATCTTGTTGTCAATTATTAAATGTAGCGCGTGCAAGTCTATGGCTTTTCAGCGAAAACAAAAAAACTATTGTTTGTCATTATCTTTATGTAAAAGCCGAAGATAAATTTGAAGCTGGCTTAGAAATTCCTGAAACAACTTATCCCGAATATTTTAAAGCACTTAATACAAGTAGAGTTATCAACGCTGATAATGCTAGAACGGATTACCGCACCCGAGAGTTCCTTGATGGTTATTTAACACCATTAAATGTTATGTCGATGCTTGATGCCCCTATATTTAGAGATGGAAAACTGGCGGGAGTACTTTGTATTGAACAAACACTTACTGTGCAACATTGGGATATGGCAGAAATATCTTATGCGGCTTCGGTAGCGGATAGTATTTCACTCGTTTATGCCCAATCTTATTGGTTTTTTGAAAAACAAAAAATGCGTTATATGGAAAGAGTTGATCCATTAACTTGTTTAGAGAATCGTTTTTTCTTCCAAAAAAGAATAACTCAAGATATCACCCATGCCATTTGCAATAGTAAATTTGCTGTCATTCTGATCGGTTTGGATGATTTTACTAATATTAATACCCGATTTAGCTATGATTTTGCCAACAAATTATTGTGTGAAGTAGCTCGTCGATTAGAGAAAGTCACTTGTGAAGCTTCTTATAGCCTTTCTAGGGTTGGAGGGGATCTCTTTTCCTTATGGTTACCTACTATCATAGATAAACGTCAATTGGACGAGGTAGTTTTAGACATCAAAGCGCAGTTTATTGATGAATTTAAAACACTGAGCAATGAAGTGATCAATTTAACGGCTAGCCTGGGAGTATTTAGTTGTAATGTCAGTGAGTTAGTGGATAAAGATCCGCTTCGTAAAGCTGAAATTGCAATGCTAAAAGCTAAGCAAGAGGGTAATGGTTCAATCTCTTATTTTAATCCTATTTGGTTAATAGAGCATCAAGAAGAAGCCGTACTTGAAAAAGAATTTGTTGATGCTTTGCATAATGGTGAAATCGTAGCTTTTTATCAGCCAATTATAAAACAAGATTATCAAACGTCTGGTTTTGCTTTGGAAGCCTTAGTACGTTGGCTACATCCTGTTAAAGGGGTTATTACCCCTAATATCATTTTACCCATTGCTAAGCGATTAGGGTTAATGGGTGAACTGGGTAATGTTATTTTTGAACAAACTTGTATGGATATTAAAGAGTTTATTAACTTAGGTTTAAACCTTAAAAAAGTATCTGTCAATATATCTTCCGAACAACTGTTTTCTCCACTCTTAATTAAGCAGATACAACACTGTTTAGATGCCTATCAGGTATCGACGTCATTAATTGAATTTGAAATCGTAGAAGAATTGATAGCAGGCGATTTTGAAGTGTTGTCTAAACAAATGGAAAAGCTAACGGATTTAGGTATTAAGTTGTCTATTGATGACTTTGGCACGGGGTATTCTTCACTTTCTCGTTTAAAGAACTTAAATGTCTCTAAGTTGAAAATTGATAAGTCTTTTGTTGATGGTTTACCTAGCGGTGAAGAAGATATCTGCATTGTTCGTTCAATCATCGGTCTTGCTAAAGGAATGGGACTACAATTAGTAGCTGAAGGTGTGGAATGTGAAGAACAGGCTCAATGGTTATTTGAAAATGATTGTGATTACCTGCAAGGGTACTTAATCTCTAAGCCTATCCACTCTACTGAAATTATTAAGCTGATGTCTCAAAAGAATGATTTTTTTGCTGCAAACACTAAACACTAAACATTAGGCTTCACTCTTTAAAGAGTAGAAAAGGCATGTATGTTTGTTTTTTCTCTTTTTTTGAAGGGTAATTTACTGTTCATTGAGTGCCATCAGTAATGGCCCTAATAGCCTGAGTGAAAGTTTTTTAATGAGCCAGGCATTAAAAACAGTGTGTTGTGATATGCGTAAATAAGATGTGAAAAGCCCCTGCAAAAAAGCAAGAGCTAGATAATGATAGTCATTCGACGGTTATTTTAACTTTTAACTATTAACAGCTCTTTAGCATTCGCTAATGTATGTTCGGTAATACTATCCCCACCTAGTAACCTTGCTAATTCCTGAACGCGTTGTGTTTCATCTAATAATTGCATCATAGTGTTGGTGCTCTTACCATCACTATGTTTATTTACCGTCATTTGTTGATGACCATTTCCAGCTACCTGTGGAAGATGTGTTACACATAATATTTGAGTACTTTCACCTAATTGACGTAACAAATTACCGACGACGGCTGCCGTTGCACCACTGATACCAACATCAACTTCATCAAAAATTAATGTAGGGGTTGAAATGCGTTGGCTGATAATAACTTGAATTGCTAAACTAATACGTGATAGTTCACCACCTGAAGCAACTTTTCCTAAGTTTTGTAGCCCTTGACCCGCATTAGCGGCAACTTGGAATTCAATTCCATCAATACCAAGAGGGCTTAAACTATCAGTGTCATGTTGTGTCATTGCGACTTCAAATTGCCCATCTTCCATATTCAATTTTTGAATACTTTTAGTGATTTTTTTGCTTAATTCTTTTGCGTAGCGTTGACGGCTTTGGCTTAGTTTTTGTGCATGTTTTATGTAATCTTGTTTTGCATTATCTAGTTCTATAGTTAACTGCTCAATTTGCGCTTCGCTATTATTAAGTTGCTGATACTCTTTACTTAATTTTTGATGAAATGAATAAAGCATTTCCGGTTGAATTTGGTGTTTTCGAGATAGGGTCATTGCTTGGCTTAACCGTGACTCTAATTGTTCAAATTGCTCTGGATCTAGCTCTAGTTGTTCGCAGTATTGGCGCAACTCATAACCAGCTTCTTCAATTTGAATTGCAGCTTCTTGTAATGACTCTAGAATATTGGTTAGTTTATTATCGTGTTGTACTTGTGATTCAAGTAAGGAAATACTTTTTTGTAATAAGCTTAATGTATCTACTTCATCTGAATCGGTTAATAAGTTTAAGCTTTTTTGAGAGTTTTCAATAAGCGCACCACTGTTTGCTAATTTTTTATGTTCAGCTTCAATCTCTGCAAATTCATTTTCAGCTAATGCAAACTCATCCAATTCAATAATTTGATATTCAAGTAATTGTTTACGTGCTTGTTTTTCTTGTTGGCTAAGTTGCTGTTGTTGTAACTGTTTTTTCAGAAAATGGCAGCCTTGGTAGGTGTCTTTTACTTTTTGTAATAGTTGTTGATGATTTGCATATTCATCAATAATCGATAACTGTATGTCACTGCGTAGTAGGCTTTGGTGAGCATGTTGTCCGTGGATATTAACCAGTAATTGCCCCAAGCTTTTTAGCTGTGATAACGGTACTGGTATTGCGTTAATGTAAGCGCGTGAACGTCCTTCTCGGGTGATCACTCGACGCAGCAAACATTCATTAGCGTTATCACTGAGGCTATTTTCTAGGTCGTTATTTTTTAACCAGGTCAAAGCATTTGGTGTATCGCTTAAATTAAAACGAGCACTGACTTCTGCTTTATCTGTTCCTTGGCGGATCATTCCTGCATCAGCTCGCGCACCTAAACATAAACCAAGTGCATCAATGGCGATTGATTTACCCGCCCCTGTTTCACCAGTAATGGTGGTCATGCCTTGGTGAAAATCGAGCTCTAGAAATTTGACGATTGCAAAGTGCTGAACGGTTAATTGGCTTAGCATAAAATTGACATCCTATGATGATATTAACAACGATAAAACTACTGGTTAAAGATACAGCTTAAGAATGTAGTTTAGTACTGTTTTTTTAAACAGTAAAGTGTTGCTTATCTATTTTATGTAAATAATTTAAATTTTGCAGGGAGAAAGAAATTAGTTTGAAAGTTGGGTAAGAGACAATATTAAGGATCACTTTCAGTACTTTGAATGACAGATAAAAGTACTGAAAGCAAAGTGAGGTTAAAAAAGTTTATTACCCCAACCAAATTTATTATGTAATACATGGAAGTAGTTATAGTTTTGTGGGTGTAATAAATTCAACTTATGTTGTGTCTTTTTAATCACCACTTCATCGCCAGGCAAAACCGATAAGTTAACATGACTATCGCAGCTAATTTGCATTTCTGTTGTATTAGATTGCGCTATTTTTAATCGCACAACACTATTGGCATCAATAACAATAGGGCGGCTGTTAAGTGTATGTGGGAACATGGGTAATAAACTAATTGCATCTAGTTTAGGTGTTAATATTGGGCCGCCTCCTGATAATGAGTAAGCTGTTGAACCTGTTGGAGTGGATAGAATCAAACCATCTGCACGTTGATTGATCATGAAGTTATCATTAACATACACTTCAAATTCAATCATATGCGCAATTTTATCAGGGTGTAATACTGCTTCATTAACCGCTGTGCTACTGCTTTTTAAATGCCCATGACTGTAAACTTGTGCTTCTAATAAAAAACGGTTCTCGGTTTGGTAGGTCCCTTCCAATACTTCAGTTAGCGGCTTTTCAAAGTCTTCAGGATCTAAGTCTGTTAAAAAACCTAAATTACCTCGATTAACTCCAATTACTGAAATGTCGAATCTTGCGAGCACTCTTGCAGCTCCTAACATGTAGCCATCACCACCGACCACAATAGCTAAATCACATTTTTGGCCGATGCCGACTAAATCTTCATAACGTATTTGTGGTAATTCTAAGTCATCGGCAAGACGAATATCGACAATGATTGAATGACCTTTGGCTTGCAAAAAAAAGTATAAACTAGTTAGCGTTTGTAATGCTTCACTGTGCTGTGGTTTGCCAATTAACCCGATGGTTTTAAATTGGCTTTGTTGCTCACTATTCAGACTCATAAAATGCCTATTCAATAAAATGTAATGGTTTTCAGTATACCTCTTAAAAATGTTTTTATTAACAGGCTTGAAACTATTAATACTATCCCCATAATAGAGCGTATAATATTGACCAAACGACATTAGGTAGGATTTAACTATGAGTGAAGAACAAAAAAAGACTGTAGAAGAAGCAATTGAAACTGTTTTGGGTGACGAAGCGGTTGAAGCTGAGTTAGTAGAAGAAGTAGTTGCAGACAAAGGCGATGATCAAGCGGCTTTGATTGAAGAGTTAACTAAAAAGCTAGCGGCAGCTGAAGAAGAAATTAAAGAGCAAAAAGATCTTGTGATCCGTGCTCAAGCATTCTCTCAAAACGAAATTCGTAAAGCGGGTATTGATGCAGAGAATCGTCGTAAATCAGTATTAAAAACATTTGCTAATGCATTAACACCTGTTGTTGATCATTTAGAATTAGCAATTCTGCACGCTGATAAAGAAAATGAAACGCTGAAACCTATGGTTGACGGTGTTCAAATGACATTAACTGAATTACTGAAAGCAATTTCAAGTATCGGTATTCAACAAATTGATCCAATGGGTGAAGCATTAAACCCTGAAAAGCATCAAGCAATGAGCATGCAGTTTGTTGAAGGCGTTGAACCTAACCAAGTTGTTGCTGTAATGCAAAAAGGCTATGAATTAAGCGGTGGTCAAGTTATTCGTCCTGCAATGGTTGTGGTTTCAAAAGCCGCTGAGTAATGAGTGCGTTATAAAAATACCATCAATTAATTATTGATAGAAAAAAGGCACTTCGGTGCTTTTTTTGTATCTGGTGATTTATTTTCTAGAGGTTAAAAATAATTTTTATTCGCTAACAGTTTTCATTCGCTAACTTAGTATGACGTGGTTCCTTCTTTTTACTCTTCACCTCATCTTTTTTATTCATGTATCTATTTAAATTACTTTTGTCTATGAATAAGCGTAGTTTAGCTAACACATGTTTTCTTTAACTTATTGATTATTAGTTAATACTTTATAAGTTAGTGGCCTTGGATACTACTGCTTTTATCTTTCCTTTAATGAGCTACTTTAATATTTATTTGATATTGCCTATTGCTTGATGGTTAATACGATTAAGTTGTGTCACTTTTTTTATTTATTTTAAAAAAAATTGCATTTATTTTGCTAGTTGCCCTTGAAACACAGAAATAGCCCCTTATATATAAAGTATCGAACAGACACTGCCAGCGTGCAGATAGTCAACTAAACAAGTAACAACATTAACAAGTGTGGAGAGAGTTAAAATGGGTAAAATTATCGGTATTGATTTAGGTACTACAAATTCATGTGTTTCTGTATTGGATGGTGATGTAGCTAAAATTATTGAAAATGCAGAAGGTGAGCGCACAACTCCTTCGATCATTGCTTATGCAGAAGATGGCGAAATATTAGTAGGTCAACCTGCTAAACGTCAATCTGTTACTAATCCGCAAAACACTCTATTTGCTATTAAACGTCTTATCGGTCGTCGCTTTGAAGACGAAGAAGTACAACGTGATATTAAAATCATGCCTTACAAAATCGTAAAAGCTGATAACGGTGATGCATGGGTTGAAGCGCGTGGAAACAAAATGGCTCCACCGCAAATCTCTGCTGAAGTGTTGAAAAAAATGAAAAAAACAGCTGAAGATTACCTAGGCGAAAAAGTATCTGGTGCTGTAATTACTGTACCTGCTTACTTTAATGATGCACAACGTCAAGCAACTAAAGATGCTGGTCGTATCGCTGGTCTTGATGTTAAACGTATCATCAATGAGCCAACGGCTGCTGCATTCGCATACGGTGTTAATAACTCTAAAGGCGACAGCGTTGTTGCTGTATACGACTTAGGTGGTGGTACTTTCGATATCTCAATCATTGAAATCGATGAAGTAGATGGCGAAAAAACATTTGAAGTACTAGCAACTAATGGTGATACACACTTAGGTGGTGAAGATTTCGATAACCGTCTAATTAACTTCTTAGTTAAAGAGTTCCAAAAAGACCAAAACTTCGATCTAACTAAAGATCCACTTGCAATGCAACGTGTTAAAGAAGCAGCTGAAAAAGCAAAAATCGAGCTTTCTTCTGCACAACAAACTGATATCAACCTGCCTTACATCACTGCAGATGCATCAGGTCCTAAACATTTAAACATTAAAGTAACGCGTTCTAAATTAGAGTCTTTAGTTGAAGATATGATTAAAGCAACACTTGAGCCTTTACGTATTGCGCTTAAAGATGCTGATTTGTCTGTTGGCGATATCGATGACGTTATCTTAGTTGGTGGCCAAACACGTATGCCTTTAGTGCAAGCAACTGTTGCTGAATTCTTTGGTAAAGCGGCTCGTAAAGATGTTAACCCTGATGAAGCTGTTGCAATGGGTGCTGCGATTCAAGGTGCTGTACTTTCAGGTGACAAAACTGACGTTCTATTATTAGACGTTACACCGTTATCTTTAGGTATCGAAACAATGGGTGGCGTATTAACGAAAGTTATCGAGAAAAATACAACTATCCCAACTAAACAGTCACAAACGTTCTCTACTGCTGAAGATAACCAAAGTGCGGTAACAATTCACATTCTTCAAGGTGAGCGTAAACGTGCTGCAGATAACAAATCTCTAGGTCAATTTAACCTTGAAGGTATTCGTGCTGCAACGCGCGGTGCACCACAAATCGAAGTTACTTTCGATATGGATGCTGATGGTATTTTGCATGTATCTGCTAAAGATAAAGATACAAACCAAGAACAAAAAATTACGATTAAATCAAGCTCAGGTCTATCTGACGAAGAGATTGAAAAAATGGTAAATGATGCTGAAGCAAATGCTGATGCAGATAAAAAGTTTGAAGAAGTCGTTACTGCACGTAACCAAGCTGATGCTTTAGTTCATGCAACTAAGAAACAAATCGAAGAAGCTGGCGATGCACTACCTGCTGACGAAAAAGAGAAAATTGAAGCTGCACTAGCTGAACTTGAAACTGCGTCTAAAGGCGAAGATAAAGCTGAAATCGAAGCTAAAACTCAAGCGCTTGCTGAAGCATCTCAAAAACTAGGTGAGATTGCTCAACAGAAAGCACAAGCTGGTGAAGCAGGTGCAGAGCAACCTGAAGCACAAGCTAAGCAAGATGATGATATCGTTGATGCTGAGTTTGAAGAAGTAAAAGACGAGAAAAAATAATTAGGTAACCCCTAAATAAGTAAGATCGTTTCAACTCGCGGGTTATGGATTTATCTATAATCCGCGTGTTTGTTTTCAATAAACAGAGATTTGAGAAATAACCATGTCTAAACGAGATTGTTATGAAGTACTTGGTTTAGGCCGAGATGCGACAGAAAAAGAAGTTAAAAAAGCTTATAAACGCTTAGCGATGAAGTACCATCCAGACCGTACCAAAGGCGATGATGCGCTAGAAGAAAAGTTCAAGGAAGTAAAAGAAGCTTACGAAATTCTTAGCGATCCTCAAAAGAAAGCGGCATTTGATCAATATGGTCATGATGGTGTTAATCAACAAGGTCACGGTGGTGGTGGTTTTGGTGGTGGTGGTTTTGACGATATATTCGGAGATATCTTTGGTGGTGGGCGCCGTGGCGGTGGCCAACAACGTGCGCAACAAGGTTCTGATCTACGCTACAATATGGAGTTGACATTAGAAGAGGCCGTTAAAGGTATCTCTAAAGAGATCCAAATTCCTACTTTAGTACATTGTGAGCAGTGTAATGGTTCTGGTGCTAAAAAAGGAACTGAATCTAAAACCTGTGGTACGTGTCATGGCCAAGGCCAAGTGCAAATGCGTCAAGGTTTCTTTGCGGTTAACCAAACCTGTCCTACATGTCGCGGTAAAGGTAAAATCATCACTGACCCATGTAACAAGTGTCATGGTGAAGGCCGTTACGAACGCAGTAAAACATTATCAGTTAAAATTCCTGCAGGCGTTGATACTGGCGACCGTATCCGTTTAAGCGGTGAAGGCGAAGCTGGAGAGCAAGGTGCACCAGCAGGTGACTTGTACGTACAAATGAATGTACGTCCACATGATGTGTTTGAGCGTGATGGTAATGACTTATATTGTGAAGTACCGATTAGCTTTACAGAAGCGGCGTTGGGCGGTGAAATTGAAGTCCCTACATTAGATGGACGTGTGAAGCTTAAAATCCCTGCTGAAACGCAAACAGGACGTATGTTCCGTATGCGTAATAAAGGCGTTAAGTCAGTACGTAGCCATTCTACAGGTGACTTGATGTGTAAAGTGACCGTAGAAACACCGGTTAAGTTATCAATCAAGCAAAAAGAATTGTTGAAAGAGTTTGAAAGTTCTTTATGTTCAAGCAGCAGTAAAAAGCATAAACCTAAATCTGAAGGTTTTTTGAATAGTTTGAAAACATTCTTTGATGACATAAGTAAGTAATTTATTGAGTGTTAATATAAGGCCACTTTCGAGTGGTTTTTTTTTATGCACCTCATAATCAATAGTTTGCTATGATATCGCTCACTCAAGTTAGATGATTGGGAATAATGCGATTAAAACAGGTCTTAAGGTAATATTTATTATCAATGTGTAATACAATATCTGCCTGTTTTTATTAACTAAACCTATTAAATAATTAAGTAGGTCAACTATTTTGAGTCGAGTTATGATGACTTTCTTAATAACTGTTAGGTCGCTCAGGACATCGCTTTTTTTAATTATGTGATGTTTCTTTATGTGGTTAGCATGATTCACGACAAAATGAGTTTTAGCCTATTTAGTAGAATGAGTAATTATTTGCTCTATACGGAGAAGTTTTAGTGATAAATATCCTGCTGGTCGATGACCATGAATTAGTTCGTACAGGGATAAGCCGTATCATTGATGATGTTCGAGGCATGAAAGTAATTGGCGAAGCTGAAAGCGGAGAAGACGCTGTTAAGTGGTGCCGCAGTAATGAGCCAGACGTAATCTTAATGGATATTAATATGCCTGGTATCGGTGGACTTGATGCAATGCATAAGATTTTGCGCATTAATGAAGATATTAAAATCATTATGCTAACGATGCATACTGAAAATCCATTTCCAACCAAAGTAATGCAAGCAGGGGCGGCTGGCTATTTAAGCAAAGGGGCCTGTCCTGATGAAGTGTTGAATGCAATTCGTATTGTGAATTCTGGGCAACGTTATTTAGCGCCTGAAATCGCACAGCAAATGGCATTGTCACAATTGTCACCAAGTGATGAAGATCCATTCCGAGTATTATCGGAACGTGAACTACAGATCATGATGATGATAACCAAAGGACAACGTGTTGTTGATATTTCAGAGCAACTAAGTCTAAGCTCTAAAACGGTCAATAGTTACCGTTACCGTTTATTTGATAAGTTAGGTGTACAAGGCGATGTTGAATTAACCCACCTTGCTATCCGTTACGGCATGTTAGATGCAGATACGCTCTAAAAGCCGGTTTCAAATACATAAATTAGGCGCCTATTTTAGGTGCCTTTTTATATGTACTATTGAAGCTTATTTGATAACACTTGTATTCAAATAGTAAGTGCATAACTTAATGAAAGATAAAATTTAACTGGTGAACAAAACGTAGCTTATGGCCAAATTTAACTTATGATCAAATTTAACTCTGATGCTTTTCTAAAAACAGTAACAAGCGAACCTGGTGTTTACCGAATGTTCGACGATACAGATACCATCATCTATATCGGTAAAGCTAAAAACCTTAAAAAGCGTTTAGCGAGTTACTTTAGTCTTACCCAGAAACACCCTAAAACATTAGCACTCGTTAGCCATATTGTACGTATTGAAGTGACGATTACGCATACGGAAACAGAAGCGTTAATACTTGAACATAACTTCATTAAGCAACATAAACCCAAATATAATGTACTACTACGTGATGATAAATCTTACCCTTATCTGTTTTTAAGCGATCATAAACATCCTCAGCTGACGTTAGTTCGTTCACAAAACAAAAAGCGTAAAGGTACTTACTTTGGGCCTTATCCAAGTGGTGGGGCAGTACGTGAAAGCCTGCATTTAATGCAAAAACTGTTTCCTATACGTCAATGCGAAGATAGTTATTATAAAAATCGTTCACGTCCTTGCCTACAGTATCAATTAAAACGCTGTTTAGGTCCTTGTGTTAATGCCATGCCAGAACAGGAATATACACACCAAGTGGAATTAGCGACTGCATTTTTACAAGGTAAAAGTCAGCATGTTATAGAGCAGTTAGTAACTGAAATGGAAACGGCTAGTAATACATTAGAATTTGAAAAAGCAGCGGTAAGGCGAGATCAAATTCAATCACTGAAAAAAGTACAAGAGCAGCAATGGGTCAGTGGTGAAGTTGAACAGTTAGATGTATTAGGTTTTGCTTATCAGCATGGTGTGGCGAGTATCCACATGTTATTTATTCGCCAAGGGCGAGTATTAGGTAGTCGTAATTACTTCCCTAAAGTGCCTAAAAATAGTTCTCAAGAAGAAGTGCTTAGTAGCTTCTTAAGCCAATTTTATTTATCAGGACAAAACGGTAGAGCTATTCCTAGAGAAATTTTATTAACCGATGACTTTGCGGATCGTGAGATATTTGAGGAGTTGTTCTCTGAGCACAGCGGTTATAAAACTAAACTTAAAATAACCATGCGTGGCGAGCGTTCACGTTTTACTAAATTAGCAAAAACCAATGCAAATATTGCATTAAGCACCCATTTGAGTCAGCAAAAATCAATTCTACAACGTTATAACTTGCTAGAAGAAAAACTTGAATTAACTCAACCGATCAAACGTATGGAATGTTATGACATCTCACACATGATGGGCGAAAAAACCGTGGCATCCTGTGTGGTATTCAATCGAGAAGGCGCTAAAAAGTCAGATTATCGTCGATTTAATATTACAGGCATTACGCCAGGTGACGATTATGCGGCAATGGGGCAAGTACTCGCTAGACGTTTTAAAGATTTACAAAGTGCAGAAACAACACCAGATATTATCTTTATCGATGGTGGGCTAGGGCAACTGAATCAAGCAGAAAATATCATTAGCTCGCTTGAACATAATTTCCCTGAGAAATACCCGTTATTGATTGGTATCGCTAAAGGTGTTGCACGAAAAGCGGGTGAAGAAACGTTGATCTTAGCGGATAGTCATGAAATTTTAGAAATGAATAGTGATTCACCTGCATTACATCTTATCCAGCAAATACGTGATGAATCACATCGCTTTGCCATTATGGGCCATCGCCAACAACGAGACAAAGTAAGACGAACCAGTACCTTAGAAGGGATTGCTGGCGTTGGCGCTAAACGACGTCAAATGCTACTCAATCATTTTGGAGGGTTACAAGGGGTGAAGTCGGCTAGTGTTGATGAATTAGCTAAGTTGAACGGCATAAGCAAAAGTTTAGCTGAAACTATTAACGAAGCACTGAATCATTAACTAAATCAGTTTGAATAAAGTAAATCGTCTTTATATTAAATGCTTTATTGATAACTGTTGTTAACGAAAAAGATTCAGTGTTTTAATTAATAAATTTTCAAATTACTTTTAGCCTATACCGTTCAATATGCTTTGTTCAGTCGTTAGCTTGGACTTCAAATCAAGGCGTAACATGTTGACAATACCTATTCCTTATCTTTATCTTTATCAAAGGTTGCAACGCAGAGTTGGTTTCAAGCTAACGACCTAGCGTGTAAGCGGTGAAGTAAACACCTCGTTGTTCGAAAGTATCGATTTAACCCGTTAGGTCTTCCTCTATCTGTCTAGAATCTGTTCATTTCACTGCTTGCTGAATGTTGTACTTTGAATGGTAACGGGTATAAGTTTTTTGTGTTTTTAATACAAACAAGATAAAAGTCAGATAAATTTAGCGAAGCCATCGTTAATTTTTAACTACTTTCAGGTAAAACTGTTAAAAAACACATCAAGGCACTAAGCATTCGTTTTAATTGTTTATTTTATGAGTTAAGGGTTTGCAAATACAAAGCATAAAGTGCCAAAATAAGCAGGCATACCTTAAAGGATACATTAATGCTTAACATTCCCAATATACTGACTAGTTTTCGAATTCTTTTGATCCCCGTGTTTGTGGTTATATTTTACCTGCCAGCAGAATGGTCAGCACCTGCTGCGGCATTTATTTTTTGGCTCGCTGGTATAACAGATTGGTTAGATGGTTATTTAGCTCGTCGTTTAAATCAACAAACTGCTTTTGGTGCATTTTTAGATCCCGTTGCGGATAAAATAATGGTCGCAGTGGCATTAGTCATGATCGTTGAACATTATGCGGTTATTTGGATAACCGTTCCTGCCATGATTATGATTTGCCGTGAAATTATTATCTCAGCACTACGAGAGTGGATGGCTGAATTAGGTGAAAGAGGTATTGTTGCTGTTTCTTGGATCGGTAAAGTGAAAACAGCATCACAAATGTTAGCGCTATTTTTATTAATTTGGCAATATTCACCTGTAATGGAATGGGTAGGTTTTATTTTCTTATATGTTGCTACTGCATTAACATTATGGTCGATGATAGTTTATTTAAAAGCAGCATGGCCTTTGCTAAAAAAGAGCAATGAAAGCAAAGTAGATTAAAGAAAGACTAAAAGCAGATTAATATAGGTTAAATTGGTGAATATCTAAACGCTTCGTCTAAAAAAACGTCGAACAACTTAAAAGAAGCAAAAAAGGTGATAATTTCTATTGACTCATTGTGAAGAATCATTAGAATGCGCACACATCGAGAGGGGAAACAGTTTACTAGTTCTTCTTGAGATAAACATAGTGATGCGGTACTAGCTCAGTTGGTAGAGCACGACCTTGCCAAGGTCGGGGTCACGAGTTCGAGTCTCGTGTACCGCTCCAAATGTTTTGGCGGAATGGCAGAGTGGCCATGCAGTGGATTGCAAATCCATCCACCTCGGTTCGACTCCGGGTTCCGCCTCCATTACAATCTTTGCCCGGGTGGTGAAATCGGTAGACACAAGGGATTTAAAATCCCTCGACTTATGGTCGTGACGGTTCAAGTCCGTCTCCGGGCACCAATTTCATAAAAGAACCAGCTTATAGCTGGTTTTTTTATATCTAAAATTTGAGTTTTTAGTTTATAAGCCAGTTTATAAGCGTTTAATTTATGCACTTATTATTTTAATCCAAGTACCAAGCTTAATGTGATCGGGGGCCTGTGAACTTTGATAATAAAATCCCCGCATCTAATTCTGGCCGTGAAGGTTCAAGTCCGTCTCCGGGCACCAATTTCATAAAAGAACCAGCTTATAGCTGGTTTTTTTATATCTGAAATTTGAGTTTCAGTTTATAAGCGTTTAAGTTATATCAAGCTGAATGCAATCGGGATTTCGTAAACTCTGATATTAAAATCCCCGCATCTAATTCTGGCCGTGACGGTTCAAGTCCGTCTCTGGGCACCAATTTCATAAAAGAACCAGCTTATAGCTGGTTTTTTTATATCTAAAATTTGAGTTTTTAGTTTATAAGCCAGTTTATAAGCGTTTAATTTATGCCAAGCTTAATGCAATCGGAATTCTGTAAACTCTGATAAAAAATCCCCGCATCTAATTCTAGCCGTGACAGTTCAAGTCCGTCTCCGGATACCAATTTCATAAAAGAACCAGCTTATAGCTGGTTTTTTTATATCAAAAATTGGATTAGTAAATATTGTTCTTGTTTATACCTTTATACCTTTATTCCTTTATTCCTTTATTTCTCTATCACCTCCTTAAATTATCTAAATGAGTCATCAATTTAATTTAGTCATGTAAGGTTATTGGTTTCAATAACCTTTATTAAGCTATTTAAAGAGGCCTGAGACGGTTTTTCTCTTTTTATTATATTGAGAGGTGGGCAGTTATTTATTTTCTCTAATAACGCTATTAACGGCTTTATTTAACGATTTCTATTTTATTAAAGTAAATTAATATGAAATAAATGATGTGATATCTGGCATGTGTTAGGTCTTTCTAGTTTGAGTGGTGTAAATCTCTATTATTTAACCTCAATGCTGGTTAATGAAAGCGGAATTTCATTTAAAATCATGGTTATATTTTTTACTAGTCAGTGCCGTTAGTTTTACGTAGTTCAAGGCGAATTATTGAATTAATACCAAAAGAATTAATAAGGCGATCATTCTTGCTGGTTAAAATTACCCCTAACTGCGTTGTGAGTTTTGAAGTGAGATCAACTATCTCCTACAACTCACACCTTATTAGTGTTAATTTTTCCTGCGCAATCTCTGATCACTTATTTAATTCCATTGGTATAATAACGGGTTATTGATAAATAATTTAACGTAGAAATCCCCGAAAATCACGGTGTTGTATCGCTTTACCTGCCCAGAACTGAGGTTATTTACTTAATAAGTTGCTCTTTAGTCAGTTACTTTATCAGGTAACGTAGTGTCGATTATTCATACACCGAAGTAGGTATAACATAAGTTATGTTGTCTGAAATGAAAAATAACCCCAAAGAGGTGTCGGGTTTCTTTTCACTTTGATTTCTTAAAACACATTAAAAAATCTATCTTATTGAAACTAAAGTGATATTTATCATGGCATGGTATATGCTTTATACTATCTTAGGAATACCTAAATAATCGTTTACATCTTGCCTACTAACATTAGCAATAGTGAACCAAAGGATAAAACATATGTTAAATTCAAAAAGACTTTTGATTGCTGTTACAACTAGCTTTTACTTAATGTCTGCATTAATCGCGACAAGTGCACAAGCTTCATTAATTACTACATCTCCAGAAACTATTATTAGTGTTTCTTTGGATGGTGACCTTAATTCAGCTGGTTCAGTTAGTAGTGGTTCATTATCTAGTACTGAAGTGATTGCACGTGAACGAGCTAATGAATCTCAAGAAGATTTACGTATTGCGACTTTTATTGATTTTGATTTAAGTTTCTTAACGTCAGATATCGTTAATGCTTCAACGTTCTCGGCATTGTTTGAAATTGATTTTGTTTCTCGTCTTAATACTATCAATGATTTAAGTGTTTTATTAGGGCAAGTTGAAAGTGCATGGAGTGATGAGTCTGGTTCTTTGCCTTTATTTGAATATGCTGATTCATCAACTAATCAATCTGTAGTGGTAGATAACGTTAAGACTGATTCGTTTGACACTTATACTGTTGATGTAACGAGCATTATCCAAGATTGGGTAAACGGCGACACAGAAAACAATGGTTTTGTTATCTTCGGTTCAGAAACTGCTTTTCAAGGCGCTGGATTTAATAATGCATCATTAGTTGTTGATGTACCTGAACCTTCTACTATTGCTATCTTTGCATTCGGCCTATTAGCTTTAGTATCTCGTAGAGTTAAGAAATAACTTTAATCTTCGAATCAATATTTGAATGATATAAAGCACCAATTGTGATGATTGGTGTTTTTTTTTACTTGATGATTATAGGCAATACATTTCATAAATCAGATTTTATAATCGCTTCATCTGAATAGCCTTACCTAACAACCTGCTATTAAAATCTCCTTGCTACTTTGATTGCTTTGATAGTCTCAATTACTTTGGACGTTTCTATTGTTCAGTAATTTCATACCTTTTAAAAATCGTTATACCGATTACATTAAATAAGTGATCTAAATTTTACGCAGGAAAAATGACTTAGTTTAAGGCGTAAATTGAGGCCTTTCGAAGATTAACTTCGTTAATCGTCTATCGGTATGTTTGATATGACTGTAAATTGAAAAACTATTTAGTTGATGTGTTTTGTAGATCGGGTGTTTCATATTAATAAGGTTGTATTAGTTATTATCGTATTTTGGCTTAAATATTAAGTTTAAATATCTGATTTAAATGCTAGGTGTAAATTACAGTGAGGAATCTACAGCTTATAAAAAAGCCCTTTATGAGAAACACATAAAGGGCTGATATTAATTGCTAATATAGAGTAAGCTTTAGCAGTTGCTTTAACTTTGTTGACGACGTCTTAAACGCCATCCAGCAAAGCCTAGTAGTGATAACAATGTGAATATGTTGCTACTACCACCGCTAGTGTCGTCAGCGTTATTATCTGTATCTTCTTCTGTCGTTAACGTGTAGTCGTTTGTTGCAACTAATTCATCACCTATAAAGCTAGATACTGTTACATCTCCTGCGCTAGCCTCTTTTACTTCAACCGTTGCCCAGCCTTGTGTTATTTGCTCTTCAGTTAAGTCTATTGAACCCGTTTGGCTTGTTGCTGCTCGCGAACTTTCAACTTCTGAAATAACTGCATTTACATTGGTGCCTATTTGTAAACTATTGAAAGTAGAAGCGGTTAGATCAACAACTACAGTGAATGTACCATCTTCATCAATCGTTGTTGTTTGAACGGGCAATGAAACAGGTTCACTTGGTAATGAAATACTTTCACCTAAATCACTCTCTATACCGAAGTTTAAAACGATGATAGCAGGATCGTGATCTGATGAACGGTAAGCATCGTTATAAATGTTTACATCACCAAAGTCGTAATCATATTGAAATAAACCGCTTTCTATTGAGTTAATATTCCAATGTGCAGCATCAACGACTAGTTCGCCAAGCTCTTCATCTACTAAAATGTAATCTAATGTACCGACTTCATCATTGAATGAGTAGCTTAAACCCTCTTCTTCAAATTTAGCTAGTGTATCGATATAGCCATAACTCTCAGTTAATGTCGCACCATCTGGACCATGTAACTGTTCACCTAGCTCATCACTGTCACCACCAATATAAGTGTAAGCGGCAGCCTTAAGTTCATAACCTGTTTCTGCATTATCTTGGTTGGTTAATAGTAGAAGCGGGTCTTCACTTGCATACGCATTTAGGTCACCCACAATCATGGTGTAACCTTCTTTCTCCGCTAAAGAGTTAGCTAATTGGAAAGCACCAGATACACGGAAGTTTTCACAGCTACCTTGTAAATCAGTATCGGCTAATTGTTCATCGTTTATAACATCTTCATAACAGGTAGAGCCTTTAGATTTTAAATGATTAACAGAAATCGTTAGTTTTTTATCTGTGCCAATCACTGTAAAAGTAGGCGTTACCGCGTCACGCATGAAATTATCACCCGATTCAGAACCAGTCTCAGGTGCATGTTGTTGTGGCATTTCTATCACATCAAACTCATCTAAACTTAATTTATTAGCACGGTAGATGGCTTGATTAGTAATGGCATCGGTACCGATGTAATCGTAGTCTTCACTAGACGCGATAGTGTATTGCTTATCTTCATCTAATGCTTCGTTTAATGCTGTTACCAACGCAACGATTGCGGAGTCTTCTGAAAAGCCATTATTTTCAACTTCCATTAACCCTACAAAGTCAGCATCAAGCGCAACTAATGCTGCGACAATTTTTGCTGTTTGCACTGCCAAATCATCTGCATTGTCAGCACCACGATTGCTACCGTTTGGATTTTCTGCACCGCCCACTTCTGAGTTAAAGTAGTTCAATACGTTAAATGTAGCGATTTTTAGGTCACCAGACTCAATAACAGGTGCAACTGTTCGATCGACACCTTCATGATCAAAGTTTTCTGCTGTTAATTGATTATCAACATATAAACGGAATTCCGAGAATGAGTAACCAATAAAACCTTGCATACCGTCAACCGTTGCACCAACACGTAAATAATCCTCGGTTGTGCCAGTACCGTTATCTGCACCGAAATCTTCATACCAAGGCACGACTCCATCTTCAGCTTCTGTCGCTGTTTCAATAAATAGACGATTTAAAGCATTATTTTCCGTTTGTTCAATTGCGCCTGCTGATCCTGGGTTGTTATTTTGGTTCGGCTGACGGTTGATATCACCATGAGCAAGTACCATGTTGTTTCTGAAACTATCAAAGTCGAAACCAAAAGTACGTGTGATTTTCATGTCAGAACCAGTGTTTAACTCGATAAACATACCTTCATAACGTTCTAAGGTATCTTCAAAATCATCATCAGTGTCTAACGTTTCTAATGTCGTTGCCGTCATTGGGTTATTACTACCCGTTGCCTCTACAAATTCAGCTGAAAGTTGTGTCCAATCAAAGGATTCTGTTGCTTGACCATAAGCAACTACTTCATCGCCTACTGTTAAGTCTAAACCTGATACTGCACTGTAACTTACAAAAATACCATCGGATGTTGTTACGTCACCATCACCCGTTGCATCCTGCATAAAAAATCCAACAGGTAAGTCACTGCCTAAAGAAGCCGTTTGGATGTGTGTCACAATACCTGTTACTTTAAACACTTCTTCTGAGTCAAACTCAAAGTTATCAGGATCGGTGAATGGTGAACTTTCACCGTTACCTTGTAGTTGCATGATGGTAACTTCAGCATCAAATTCAGGTGCTGTTGCTTCTGCTACTTCACTTACCCCATTAATACTGCCTAGTCTACTTGAATCATCTTTAGCCAGTATTTCCCAATCTGCACTGTTGTAAACTGCTTTTGGAGTTTGGTCGAAAGAGCGCACTAATGTTACGTCTTTATTCCAATCTACATCATCAAATTCACCGGCGACATCATGTGCAACGCCATCGATAAACAAGGCAATGGGATCATCACCGTTGAAGTTCACAGGGTTGCCACCTGATGTTTCATCTGCTTTATTCAATATTTCAGTGTCTGCTTGCGTATTTGCTATTACATATACGTCGCCAGCTTCAATTGTTACATCGCTTAAATCAAAAGTAGAACCTGTTGCTAAGTCTTCTAGTGGTACTCCACCGTTAGTACTATGAGCAATAGTGTAACCTGTAAGTGTTACTGCACTGCTACCTGTGTTTGCGATTTCAACTGCTTTATTAAAACCACTACCTTCAATAACTTCTGAAATGAAAATATCGGCTTGTGTTGGTGCTGAAAGAGCAAATGCTATACCTGCTGCTAATAAACTTTTATTCATAAATCCCTCTATTCTTTCTTATTAAATACATTTAAAAAAACCAAAACACCTAGCAAAATCATGCATAGTGTGTGGTGGTGATAAGTTGATTGAATATTTATTCAATTGAAAGGCTGCATAATAAGCACCTTGTGTGACAAAATTATTGAATAAATATGACCATTTAATGTAAATTTTAACTACCTCAAAATAGGTGCTTTTAATTAAAACAATTACTTAGAGTCTTTTTGATTGTAATGTAAGTGCATTAAGTTGACCAGAGGGTTAGGAAATATAGTTGAATAATTATTTTAAGTTAATCGATAAGTAATACTTATCGATCTACAGAAGAGGGTAAGAGGCGAATCAAGCGCGTTTTTGAATGAACAGTCCGACTATGATTAATATGAGACCAATCACGGTAGCAGGGTAGATAGTTTCTCCAATAATCTGACTTAATAATAATAGAGAGACAAAAGGGGATATAAAAATTAAATTACTAATTTTACTGGTGCTTTCAGCGTATTTTAATGCTGTTAGCCAAGCAACAAAAGCAAGCCCCATCTCAAATAACCCGATATAGGCCGCACCCAACCAACCTTGCCAAGCGGTTATGTAAATATCATCGAAAATTAAGACGGTTAACATGATCATAGGTAAACTGCATAAAAAGCATAACGATAAAGCAATCATAGGATCTGCATCATTTTTGCTATTAAATATCCAATAACAAGCCCAAAGAATAGTACTTAGTAAAGCTAAAGTAACACCTAAAGGGCTGACAAAATCAAGCGCGAGTAAGTTTCCTTTAGTGGCAATAATCAACGCGCCTAAGTAACCTAATGTAATAGCAATAATATCGTTACGGCGTAACTTCTGCCCTAATACGGGAACAGCCAATAAAGAGAGGGTAATCGCCCAGGTGTAATTAAGAGATTGTGCTTGTTGTGCGGGTAATAAGTCGTAGGCCTGAAAAAGCAATGAATAATATAAAAAAGGATTAATTGCCCCCATTAAAAGATAAAAGTAAGGGCGCTTTAAAAAACTCGTTTTAAGTAAGCTTATTTTATGTTGTCGATAGCAGATAATGAGTAATACAGCGCTACTTACAAAACTTGCTACTAATAGCATTTGTAATGCGCTGAAATAAGTCAATGTAATCTTAAAAGCAGTGGCTACAGTGGACCACATTAATACTGCTAATAACGCAAACAGCGTGGCTGTTTTTTGGTTTTTAATCATGATCCTAACTCTATCAACGAACGTATTTCATTTTTAAAGCATTTTGATTGTCAGCGCTATGTTTTTATGAGTTGAAGGCAGTATTATTTTATTATTTTCCCTAATTCTGTCGCAATAAATTCAGCAATCCATGGCTGTGCTATTTCTTTTGGATGCAAACCGTCACTCATCATCCATTCAGGTTTAGTAATCACATATTCCAAGAAAAATGGCATGAGAGGGATATTTTTTTCTTCACTTAATGAAGGGTAGATACTAGAGAATGCATCACCATAACGTTTTCCATAGTTTGTCGGCACTCTAAGTTGCATTAAAATAGGTTGAGCTTTTTTTGTTTTGACTTGCTCAATCATTGCACTTAGATTATTACTGACGATATCGGGTGAAAATCCACGCAAACCATCATTTGCACCTAATTCAAGTAATACATAGTCAGGTTGATGTTTTGCTAATAATGCGGGTAAACGCGCCAAACCATTACCACTAGTATCGCCTGAAATACTGGCGTTGATTATTTTAATTTGTTGATTTTGTTGTTTTAATTTTTCTGGTAATAATACCGGCCAGCTATTTTCTACTGGCATTTTGTAACCTGCGCTTAAACTATCTCCAACAATCAGTAACGTGTTACTGTTGACGATAGATGAAAACAAAAGTGTACATAATAAGGAAACGAGTTTAATCATGAGTCAATCCATTATAAGTGTTGAAAACATTACTAAATCAGTTATTAGTAATAATAACGAGTTATCTATCCTAAAGGGGATCTCCTTTAACATCAATGCTGGTGAGTCAGTTGCTATTATGGGGACATCGGGTGCGGGTAAATCAACTTTAATGAGTTTACTTGCTGGATTAGACCAGCCAACCTCGGGAAAAATTTCAATTTTAGGTTCTACCATTTCTACGATGGATGATGAACAACGTGCGAAAATGCGCAGCGAATCTATTGGGTTTGTATTCCAGAATTTTCTACTTATCCCTTCTCTAAATGCGCTTCAAAATGTCACTTTACCAATGGTTTTACGTGGTAATGAAGATGAAAGTAGCAATAACCAAAAAGCTAAAGCATTATTAAAAGAAGTAGGTTTAGCTGGACGTGAAACTCATTTACCAACCCAACTCTCAGGTGGTGAGCAGCAACGTGTTGCATTAGCTAGAGCATTTGTTACACGCCCAAAAATCTTATTTGCCGATGAACCAACGGGTAACTTAGATCATAAAACGGCACAACATGTGATTGAACTACTATTTGCGATGAATAAAGATCAAGGCACAACATTGGTGTTAGTGACGCACGATGCTGAACTTGCTAAGCGTTGTCAACGTACTTTGATTATTAGTGATGGCCAGTGTCAGGAATCCGCATGAAAACAAATAAAATGATAATAAACTGGAGCTGGCGAGAGATATGGTCCGGTCAGCTTTGGCCTGTAATGGTTGCATTAACCTTGATCATTGCTTGTGTTGTTGCACTTTCTACGTTGGCATTACGTGTAGAAAAAGTAATGACGAATCAAGGTCGCGCGTTATTAGCTGCGGATTTGGTCATGAGATCATCAAATCCTATTTCTTCATCACTAGTAGATAAAGCAGAAGCTGCCGGACTCACTATTTCATCGCAAAGTCGCTTTCAAACGATGGCATTTAGTGAAAAAAAATTACAATTAGTCACTGTTAAAAGTGTAGAAACAAGTTATCCATTGCGCGGCGCGTTAAATTTACGTGATGGTCGCGAGGTTGTGACACATGAAGTGAAGCCCGGTGAACTATGGCTATCTCCTAGGTTATTTTCTATTTTAGAAACTGAGATAGGGGATTCAATTGCTATTGGCGATGCGGAGTTGACAATTACAGGGGTGATTGATGATGAGCCTGAGTTAGCTTATAACCCTTTTAATAGTATCCCCAACTTATTTATTCATAGTAGCGACCTAGATAAAACAGGTGCAATTCAAGTAGGGAGCCGAGTACGTTATCGCTTATTCCTTAATGGTGATTTAACTTCTTTAGCTGCTTTTCAAGAAAGTTATGAATTACAGTCTGGTGAATCATGGGTCGATCAAAACAGAGAAAGCCGTGCGGCCAGATTAATGGATAAAGCAAAGCAATATTTATCTTTAACTATTTTAATGGTTATTTTAATGGCTGCTGTAACCCTTATTTTAACCTGTTTACATTACGTCAGAAACCGAAGTGAAACTGTTTCTATGTTAAAAAGCATGGGGGCTAGTCGAGCATGGCTACGCAGTTGGTTAACAACACAAGTGTTGATTATGTTTGCCGTTGCTTTTGTTATCGGTGGTTCGCTAGGACTACTATTAGAGTATTTATTACGTATTCCACTCGCAGGTATTTTACCAAAAGAATTACCAAGCGTTGGCGTACAGCCTTTTGTCTTTGCCATTGGGGTCGCACTTTGTATTGGGTTACCTGCTTTATTGATCCCATTAACACGGTTATTAGATGCCCCTGCGATTAATGTTATTCAAAAACAAGCGGTACAATACTCCAAAAAAAGCTGGTGGTTATTATTGCTGCCCTTGACGGCATTGGTGGTGTTTTATGGCGCTAATATACAAGTCTGGATGGTCTTAATAGGTTTGCTCGTTTTATTTGTTGTATTAGCTTCTTTAAGCTTTAAGTTTTTAAAGTTATTAAGCAAGTTGAAGTGGAATGCTGCATTTAGTCTAGCGCTAAGTCGTATTAGTCGGTCACCCAAAAATAGCATGATGCAGTTAGCCGCATTATCTGGATCATTAATGTTAGTCGCATTAATCTGGCTAATTAAAAGTGATTTATTGGGGGATTGGCAACAAACATTAGCGCCTGATGCACCTAACGTATTCTCTATTAATATTAGTCCTGAAGATCAGCCTAATTATTTAAAAGAACTAGATAAGTTTGAACTACCAAGAAGTGATGCTTTTGCCATCATTCGTGGGCGTATTACAAAAATTAGAGATCAAAATACAACCGATCTTGCTGTTTATGAAGATCCTGAAATACGTATTTTAAAACGTGAAGTTAACTTTACTTGGATGGATCAATTACCTGTTTACAACGAAGTCGTCGCAGGTGAATGGACTGGTGAAAAAACAGTGTCTGTTGAGGTAGAGGTTGCTGAAGAGCTAGGCATAAAATTAGGCGATGAAATGACCTTTGAAGTAAATAGCCAACCATTTACTGCAACCGTTAATTCCTTTAGAGCTGTTGAATGGCAAAGTTTAAAGCCTAATTTTGTCTTCATCTTTAGTAAAGATGCCGTTGCTGATTTACCTGCAACATGGATGGTTAGTTTTAGAGCAGAAGAAAATCAAACAACCTTTGTAAATCAACTTGCTCGTTTATATCCGACGGTGACTTTATTAGATCTTCGTACAATGGCAAGTAAGGTACAAGGTCTATTAAGACAGATTTCTTGGTCTTTAACTGGTTTAGCGGCTTTAGGTGTATTAGCTGGTATTTTGCTTATTTTTACTTTATTGCGTTTAAGCTTGAACGAACGCAAACGAGAAATTACGTTGTATCGCACCTTAGGGGCAAGTAAAAAGCGTATTAGTAATACTTTGTGGGCTGAGTATGGATTATTGGCATTAAGTGGTGGCTTTGTTGCTGCTATTGCTGCTGAAATTATATTATTCGGCTTAATGACGTGGAGCTTTGAGCTACCAGCACAATTGCATCCAATGATGTTCATCGTGTTACCGCTATTGGCGGTGTTGGTTGTTTTTATTAGTTTAAGTACAGTGATTAAAGCATTGTTAAAACCATTACGTTAATGATAAAAAGAACGGCTTTTGAATGCCAAAGGTCGTTCTCTATCTTTTTACTTCCTTATCGCCCTTCAACTTTATCGACGTAGTACGTCATATTAAATGTTTACTTCATTAAAATATCTTAACGGCATAGTCTACTTTTATTATCATATAAATAACCAATAAAAAGCGCAAAATCGACCATATTTATAGTTGCACATAATACGAAAAGTCCGTAGAATTCGGCCTTCACTTTACTGCTGAATTAGTGATCGGCAGTAATACTTAAAATAGGTTATTCACATAACCACAAAATATCGGAGTACGTTATGTCACTAAGTGCAGAACAGAAAGCTGAGATTGTAGCAAAATTTGGTCGTTCAGAAGGCGATACTGGTTCATCTGAAGTTCAAGTTGCATTGTACACAGTACAAATCAACCACCTTCAAGGCCATTTCAAAGAGCACATCCATGATCACCACAGCCGTCGTGGTCTACTACGCATGGTTAGTCAACGTCGTAAATTACTTGACTACTTAAAGCGTAAAGATGTTGCTGCTTACACAGCATTAATCGCAGAATTAGGTCTACGTCGTTAATTTCGACTTAAATCTTAATTCCAAAAAGAGCCTAAAGGCTCTTTTTTTGTGTCTGAAATTTGTGATTCTGAAGGTTTATCTAGCTATCAAGGTGAAAAGTTTTGCTGCTAACAATCAAAAGCATCAACCTTAACACCAGAGTCCCTGCAGGCTGAAGCCAGCGCCCCGAGGTCAAATGCATATTTTACCAATTTACAAGGCTCTGAACTAAGAAGCATTTTAAATTTATCTTTTGACTTCGCGGCGCATGGCGAATTAGGTGCAGCCTAGTATTATGAGCGAAGGAGCTCTACGAGTTTTATTTCGGGGCGCACGCTTCAGCTTGCAGTTTTTTGTTTGTGTGTGTTTTCTTTTTAATGATGATTTTACTGCCATTCAATTTACCTTTTAAAATTCAACACAAAAAAACCTGCAGGCTGAAGCCAGCGCCCCGAGGTCAAATGCATATTTTACCAACTGACAAGGTTCTGAACTAAAAAGCATCTTGAATCTATCTTTTGACTTCGGGGGGCATGGGGAATTAGGTGCCGCCTAGTATTATGAGCGGAGGATCTCCATGAGTCCTATTTTCAGCTTGCAGATCTTTTTTGTGTTGATTGCTAAGAGAGATATTTCAATTAATAACAGTTAATACATAATCAAAAGCATCAACCTTAACACCAGAGTCCCTGCAGGCTGAAGCCAGCGCCCCGAGGTCAAATGCATATTTCACCAATTTACAAGGCTCTGAACTAAGAAGCATTTTGAATCTATCTTTTGACTTCGGGGCGCATGGCGAATTAGGTGCAGCCTAGTATTATGAGCGGAGGAGCTCTACGAGTTTTATTTCGGGGCGCATGGGGAATTAGGTGCCGCCTAGTATTATGAGCGGAGGAGCTCCATGAGTCCTATTTTCAGCTTGCAGATCTTTTTTGTGTTGATTGCTAAGAGAGATATTTCAATTAATAACAGTTAATACATAATCAAAAGCATAAACCTTTACACCAGAAACCCTGCAGGCTGAAGCCAGCGCCCCGAGGTCAAATGCATATTTTACCAATTTACAAGGCTCTGAACTAAGAAGCATTTTAAATTTATCTTTTGACTTCGCGGCGCATGGTGAATTAGGTGCAGCCTAGTATTATGAGCGAAGGAGCTCTACGAGTTTTATTTCGGGGCGCACGCTTCAGCTTGCAGTTTTTTGTTTGTGTGTGTTTTCTTTTTAATGATGATTTTACTGCCATTCAATTTACCTTTTAAAATTCAACACAAAAAATCCTGCAGGCTGAAGCCAGCGCCCCGAGGTCAAATGCATATTTTACCAACTGACAAGGTTCTGAACTAAAAAGCATCTTGAATCTATCTTTTGACTTCTGGGGGCATGGGGAATTAGGTGCCGCCTAGTATTATGAGCGGAGGATCTCCATGAGTCCTATTTTCAGCTTGCAGATCTTTTTTGTGTTGATTGCTAAGAGAGATATTTCAATTAATAACAGTTAATACATAATCAAAAGCATCAACCTTAACACCAGAGTCCCTGCAGGCTGAAGCCAGCGCCCCGAGGTCAAATGCATATTTTACCAATTTACAAGGCTCTGAACTAAGAAGCATTTTAAATTTATCTTTTGACTTCGCGGCGCATGGCGAATTAGGTGCAGCCTAGTATTATGAGCGAAGGAGCTCTACGAGTTTTATTTCGGGGCGCACGCTTCAGCTTGCAGTTTTTTGTTTGTGTGTGTTTTCTTTTTAATGATGATTTTACTGCCATTCAATTTACCTTTTAAAATTCAACACAAAAAATCCTGCAGGCTGAAGCCAGCGCCCCGAGGACAAATGCATATTTTACCAACTGACAAGGTTCTGAACTAAGAAGCATATTGAATCTATCTTTTGACTTCGGGACGCATGGCGAATTAGGTGTCGCCTAGTATTATGAGTGGAGGAGTTCTGCGAGTTTTATTTGGGGGCGCACGCTTCAGCTTGCAGATCTTTTTTGTGTTGATTGCTAAGAGAGATATTTCAATTAATAACAGTTAATACATAATCAAAAGCATAAACCTTAACACCAGAATCCCTGCAGGCTGAAGCCAGCGCCCCAAAGTCAAAGGTTGATAATAGCTGCAGAAAGCCGGAAGGTTTTAGTGTGTTATTTTTGACTTAGACGCGTATATCTAATCAGACATTGCCTAGTGTTATGAGCGGAGGAACTCTGCGAGTCCTATTTTCAGCTTGCAGTATTTTGTGTAAAGCAAATAAACTAAAAGACATCTTTCCTCCGTTTATAGCGCGTATTTAGTACCGGGACCTTTAAAAGGCTCTTGTTCGTAATTAACTCCATGGTCTCTGAATCAAATTTAGATCGCCAATATGAAAATGAATGCGATTTAAACCTTGCTCCTAAGACAGCAGAGGACTCGGCCTTATATCTATTGATAAATTACTTATATTAATAAATCATTGAAAACTATATATTTATATTTCAGATTGAGTATTATGATGATGTTTATTTATATTTGTTAAGTATGATCTTTATCTATAAATCAGATTATGTGTCATCTAATTTTATCTTTGTTTAAATATATAAATTTGAAAAAGTGTCGTTAAGCAACATTGATATTCACTAACGACTAAGACCTACATTAGTTTATCTCTTGTTTAAAAGGATTATGGAAAATGGATTTTTCTTGGCTGCTTATTTGTGCGCTATTAGTATTTTGTATGCAGGCAGGTTTTTTATGTCTAGAGAGCGGTAAAATACGTAGTAAAAATAGCATTAATGTTGCTGCAAAAAATCTTTCCGATTTTGTTCTCGCCGCTGTTATCTTTTGGATGTTTGGTTTTTCTTTTATGTTTGGAGACTCTCTGGACGGCTTCATAGGTAGTAGCCTCTTCTTTTTCGGTGAAACTCAATCCGCTTATCAAATTAGTTTTTTCTTATTTCAAATGATGTTCTGTGGTACTGCTGCTACCTTAGTTTCTGGTGCTGTCGCTGAGCGCATGACTTTTATTGGTTATTTATGTATTGCTTGTATTCTCTCTGCCGTTATCTATCCAGTGATTGGACATTGGGTTTGGGCATCATCTTACCAAGCCGGTAATAGTGGTTGGTTAGAGTCGCTTGGGTTTGTTGATTTTGCTGGAGCGAGCGTTGTACATTCTGTCGGTGGTTATGTTGCTTTGGCTGCAATCATCATCATCGGGCCAAGAATTGGTCGCTTTGATGTTAATAGTCGTTTACCGACGGGTAATAACGTACCGATGTCTGTATTAGGGGTGTTATTAATTTGGTTTGGTTGGTTTGGTTTTAATGGGGGAAGCACTTTACAATTAACCGAACAAGTTCCTCTTATTATTCTCAATACTTGTCTTGCCGCTTCTTGGGGAGGAATTATCGCCTCTCTTTTACATTACTATTATAAGCGTTTTTTTGATGTCGGCTTCTTGCTTAACGGTGTTATTGCCGGCCTTGTCTCGATCACTGCGAATGCCCATGTCGTATCACCTGCAGAAGCCATGATCATTGGTATCGTTGGAGGAGTGTTATTGTACTTTTCTACTTTTTGGATTGAGAAATTAAAAATTGATGATGCGTTGGGCGTTGTTCCATCTCACCTTGTAACAGGTATTTGGGGCACACTTGCGGTTGCATTATTCGCAGATTTATCCCTGCTTGATACTGGACTTACTCGCTTGCAGCAATTTGAAGCGCAATTAATTGGGGTAGTCAGTATTGGCTGTTATAGTTTTATATTGAGTTACTTACTGCTATCAATTCTTAATCGATTTGTTCCATTACGTGTCAGTGCTGAAGACGAGCTTAAAGGGACTAATGTTTCAGAGCACCATGCTTCGACAGAGTTAATTGATTTGTTGAGTACGATGCATAAACAACAAAAGGCGGGAGCTTTTAATGATCCTGTGCCCGTAGAACCATTTACTGAAGTAGGGCAAATTGCTAGTCAATATAATGAGGTTTTGGCGCGCGTTAAACATGAAATGACTAAACGCGATGACGCCATTAATGATTTTCGTGCTAGTGAAAAACGTAAAAGTGCGATTCTGCAATCCTCCATGGATAGTATTTTAATTATTAACTTGGAAGGTATTATTATTGAATTTAACCCATCAGCAGAGCGTAACTTTGGTTGTACTAAACAACAGGTGATAGGTAAGAATTTTATTGATCTTTTTATACAAACGCCAGACCAAGATATTATTAGAAATAGTCTAGCGTGTAAGTTCTCAGGGTCAGAAGGGATATTGCGTAATATTCGTAACAGTATTACTTTAATACGTCATGGTAACGCCTCCTTTCCAGCAGAAATAACCGTGACCAGTGCTAATTTTGGCCTTTCAAATAATAATGAATTTACCTTGCATATTCGAGATGTAACTCGTCAACTAAAACTACAAAGCAATTTGCGTCAACTCGCTTATAGTGATCCTCTTACCGGATTATATAATCGAACCTATCTTATGGACTCGCTCACTAAGGCTATTGATCCAAACCACCATAAAAGTGGAAACGTATTATTATTCTTCATGGACTTAGATAAATTTAAAAAAATTAACGATACGTTAGGTCATCAAGCAGGAGATGAATTACTGTGTGAAGTGGCCAAACGGTTAATTGAAGTGACAGGGCCTAATGACACGATCGCTCGTTGGGGTGGAGATGAGTTTGTTGTTTTATTTACAGGTAATTTTAGTATTGAAATCGCCCATTCAAAAGCTAATGAAGTGCTTGCCTTAATGCGCAGTCCTTTATTATTAGCGGGTAGAAAAATAACTATTCCAACTAGCTTAGGGGTTGTTATCACTGAAAAAGGAAAGGAGTACAAAGCAGAGCAACTGATTCAACATGCAGATATTGCGATGTACCATGCCAAACAACGTGGACGTGATAATTATCAATTATTTGAAATTGATATGGCCGATAAAGTACAAAGAGACTTTAATTACGAGCAAGAAATGTTGCTAGGTATTAATTCAGAACATCAATTTAGTTTAATGTACCAACCAAAAGTGACTCATCAAGGTGATTTATTAGGCTTTGAAGCTTTAATGCGTTGGCATCATCCTAAAGAAGGACTCATCTCTCCCATTGAGTTTATCTCTATCGCAGAGGAATCAGACTTAATCATCAACATTGGTGAATATGCACTTACACAGGCAGCTAAACAATTAGTTCTGTGGCAAGCAATAGGATATAAAAATGTGCCCATTTCGATCAATATTTCTGGTAGACATTTAGTGTCAGAACGATTAATTCCTTATATTCAACGTTTATTGATAGACCATCCAATCGATGCCAATTTATTAGAAATTGAAATTACAGAAGGGGTGCTACTGACTGATATCGATCGTTGTATTGATGTACTGTCACAATTAAAAGGATTGAACATCAAAATATCAATTGATGATTTTGGTACAGGATATTCTTCTTTAAATTATTTAAAGCGTTTACCAATCGACGTATTAAAAATCGATAAATCGTTTATAGATGATTGCGCTACAGTAGTGGAAGATGGAGAAATCTGTGCAACGATTATTAACCTAGCAAATAATTTAAGGATAATAACCGTTGCTGAAGGAGTGGAAAATAAAGAACAATTAGATTTCTTAACTGAACATGGTTGCCATGTATTTCAAGGTTATTTCTTTTCTAAGCCTCTTTATCCGAGCGATATTGAATCTCAATATTTTAAAAAGTGCTCCTGATAAATAGTATCGGTTATCAATAAACCGATACTATGTTAGATACCATGCTAGATATTATATTCGATACTCTGCTATTTTTTAAACTGCAGCATACTTTTTAGATTGTGATGTTTTTTTTATTCACTCATTCTCTAACTTATTGCCTTGATAACCTCAACCGCCGTATAACAGTGATCAAACAATAATTTTACTCATCATTTTATCAATAGGTGCTTGGTATTATTAACGTTAACTGGTACGGTTAAGCAAAAATAAACAGAGGTAAAATGTGTGATTTTATGTCCATTTTATGCTTGGTTTTTACACTAATTCTTCTATAAATAAAGCTTACCTAAGGGATTAAATTATGAAGCTACATTCAATTGTTAAAAGTACTCTCCTTGCCGCTGTCGTTATTTCTACTGGTTTACAAGCTAAACCGGTTTATGTAGCAACAACAGCTATCGTCGAACATCCTGCTTTAGATGCGGTTCGAGATGGTGTTAAATCAGTATTAGAAGAAAGTGGTTATACAGGTGATGAATTAAAATTCACTTATGAAAGTGCACAAGGCCAACCTGCAATCGCAGCACAAATTGCGCGTAAAATGGTCGGTGATGAACCTGATGTAATTGTTGCCATTGCAACACCATCTGCACAAGCTGCCGTTAGTGTAAGCCGAAATATCCCAGTGGTTTTCTCTGCTGTTACCGATCCTATTGGTGCTAAATTAGTACAGTCGTTAAAGCAACCAGGTAGTAATGTGACTGGTTTATCTGACATGGTGAATGTGAGACAACATTTAGCATTAATCAAAGAATTTGTTCCTAATTTAAAAACGCTAGGCGTACCTTACAATCCTGGTGAAGCAAACTCTGTTTCAAGTGTTGCTGCGTTAAAAGTGGCAGCCGCTGAAATGGGGATTAAAATTATTGAATCAGCAGCACCAAAATCTGCTGACGTAATGATTGCAACAAAACAACTGGTCGGCAAAGTAGATGCTATCTATTGTCCAATTGATAACACCATTATTAGTGCTGTTGAGTCTGTTATTAAAGTAGGCATTGACGCACAAATTCCTGTGTTTGCTGGTGATACCGATACCGTTTCTCGTGGTGCAGTTGCTGCCGTAGGTTACAACTACTTCGATTTAGGTCGTCAAACCGGTGATATCGTTGTACGTATCCTAAAAGGTGAAAAAGCAGGTTCAATCGATGTCAAAATGGCAGAAGGTACAGACCTGTACGTTAACCCTAAAATGGCCGCTAAAATGGGCATCGAAGTTCCTGCTGCTGTTTTAGCTCGTGCTACTAAAGTTATTAAATAAGAATCGATAAATATGTCTCTTTTTTCATTTTTAGGTACGTTAGAAATTGGTCTCATTTATGGCTTAGTTGCCATTGGGGTATACCTTACTTTTCGTATCTTGGATTTTCCAGATCTGACCGTTGACGGTAGCTTTACACTTGGCGCAGCTGTTACGGCAACTCTGATTGTAATGGGCGTTAATGTTTTTTTAGCAACACTCGCAGGTACCATTGCCGCTGCATGTGCGGGCTTAGTTACCGCTTGGTTAAACTTACGTTTTGATATATTGCATTTATTAGCCAGTATTTTAACCATGACCGCGTTATATACCATTAATCTACGTGTGATGGGTAAACCGAATGTCGCGTTAATTATGGAACCCACTATTTTAACGCCTTTTGAAGGCTTATTTGGCTTGCCAGATATGTACATGCGCGTCATCTTTGTTGCTGTGTGCGCTGTGATAGGTGGATTGTTAGTGGCTTGGTTCTTAAAAACACAATACGGATTAGCAATGCGTGCTGTGGGCTCTAATAAGCGAATGGCCCAAGCAAATGGTATTGTCGTTAAACAGAAAGTCTACGCTGGTTTAGCACTTTCTAACGGTTTAGTTGGACTGGCAGGCGCTTTGTTTGCTCAAACTAATGGCTTTGCTGATTCGACCATGGGTATCGGTACCATCGTGGTTGGTTTAGCGGCGGTTATTATTGGTCAATCATTGTTTGCTAGCCGTTCAATGTATGTGATTGTATTAAGCTGTATTGTCGGTTCAGTATTGTATCGACTCGCTGTTTCGATGGCCCTTAATGCTGACTTCTTAGGCTTTAGCGCATCAGATTTAAACTTGATCACGGCAGTTCTGGTTGCCTTGGCATTGATCTTTCCTAAGTTACGTAATGAATGGAAAGCAAAACAAGCAGCGAGGAATGAAGCATGATTAGTTGTAAAGATTTACACGTTACCTTTAACCGTGGTTTACCGACTGAAAAGCTCGCACTGCGCGGTATCGACTTAACCATACCGCAAGGCGAATTTGTGACAGTTATTGGTTCAAACGGTGCTGGTAAATCAACACTGTTGAACACTATCGCAGGTGATATCAAGAGTACTAAAGGGCAAATTCTTTTTGGTGACCGAGATGTGACTAAGTTACCGGCAACGGGCCGCACGGCAGATATTGCTCGTGTATTTCAAGATCCATTAGCAGGAACCTGTGGCGATTTGACCGTTGAAGAAAATATGGCACTAGCTTATGGTCGTGGTCAAAGAGGGCGCTTGTCTTCAGCGCTTAATAGCAAAATGCGTAACGTATTTCGTGAGCAACTAAGCCGTTTAAACTTAGGTCTTGAAAACCGTCTTGAAAGTGAAATGGGATTGTTGTCAGGTGGTCAACGTCAATCAGTGAGTTTGTTGATGTCAGCATTACAGCCAAGCTCAATTCTATTGTTAGATGAACATACGGCTGCGCTTGATCCTAAAACAGCGGCATTAATTCTGGACATTACTTCGCAAATTATTGCTGAAAAAGAATTAACCGTAATGATGGTAACGCACTCTATGCGCCAAGCTTTAGACCATGGTTCTCGTACTATCATGTTGCATGAAGGTAAGATTATCTTTGATTTGTCTGGCGAAGAACGCGCTGGTTATGAAGTGAAAGACTTATTAAATCTATTTGCACAAGCACGAACTGATGGCGAAGAATTAGATGATGATAAGTTGTTGTTAGGGGCTTAGTTTACTCATTTCATATGCTGTTATAAAAAGAGCCTTAAGGCTCTTTTTTTGTAATAAGTTACTGCACTAATTAAAGATTATTTTTTCGAATGTAACCCAATCATATTACCTTCTGAATCAAGCACTAAGCTGATAAATCCAAATTCTCTAATAGCCATTTTAGGTTTTTGAATTGAGCCACCAACAGCCTTCACTTTAGCCTCTTCAATCGCACAGTCATCACAAGAGAAATAAATTATTGTGCCGCCTCCGCCAGCTAATACTCGTTTCATTTTGACTAAAGCACCTGTCACACCTGGCTTTGTTTTATCAGAAGGAAAAGCGAGCATCTTTATACTACTGTCGTCTGGATCACCAATTTCAGATAAACTAACCTCAAATACTGATTCATAAAATTTCTGAGCTCTTGCTAAATCATCTACATAAATTTCAAACCAACTGACAGGATTATTATACATTTTCGTTTCCTCAATGATTAATGATTGTCTTAAAGTAAAACCACATGGTGATACCGATAGAAACATGTCTTTGATAAACATTCAATATCCATTTCGAGAATAGCTGATATAACGTAAAGGTTATCTGACTGTGAAGAGTGGTTCCCTGAATATTTACATTTAAAAAAGTATGATAGTCATTGATTTAAAAAGTATTATGGGATGTTTTACTCATTACAAATAACAATAGGAAAACTAATGCGACCAAGTGAACAATTAAAACAAACTTGTATTGATGATTGGTTAAAAGCGACCAACCATCCTTTTTGTATTGAACTAGCAGATGGAAGCTTACCATTAGAAAAAATGCGAGTGTATTTGGCTCAAGATTATACTTTTATTGATAACTTTGTACGTCTAGCTGCTTCAGCAATTCACCATGCGCCCACTTTACCTGACCGTTTACCATTGGCACATTTTTTAGGTATTATTGCTGGTCCTGAAAATACCTATTTTCAACGTTCCTTTGAGATATTGGATGTTGCTCAGTCAGAAAGAGTCAACCCCGCTTTATTAAAACCCACCAATGATTTCCAAGCATTAATGTTGAAAGCGGCGAACAGTGGTGAATACGGGAATATGATTGCAGTATTATGTGTTGCAGAGTGGGTTTACTTAAGTTGGGCAAGACCTTTTGTAGACTCTGTTGAAGGGCTACCATTTTATTTTGGTGAGTGGATCACCTTACATTCTGGCGAGTACTTTGAATCAGTAATAGAGCATTTACGTACTCAACTCGATACTGTATTTAATCATGCTGATGCCGAGCAACAAGAAACGATGCAACATTACTTTCAGCAAGCTGTGTTATTAGAAAAACAGTTCTTTGATGCTTGTTATCAATAACAGTCATCAATATATAATTTTAATGTGTTGGTTTTACACTTTACATTAAGCTCATTATCCAACTATTAATAATGAGCTTTTACTTCTTAATATCACCAAAAATAATATCCGTATGACAATCTACCCATAACTCATGCTTTGCCATTATTTTAGTAAACATCGAACTTTGTAAATAAGTATTTAACCAAGCGCGGAGTTTAGGGTAGGGCGATTGTTGATACCATTGACGTTCTACTTTCGAAAACTGGCGAACAAAAGGCATCAAGGCAATATCTAACAAGCCTTCGTATTGAGAGGTTAAAAAAGCGTGTTGAGATAAGCGAGCTTCTAATTTTTGTAAGTACACTTCACAAACTTGTCGGCGTTCTACAATATCGGTTTCTTGATAACGTTTGGCACATTTATAGGCTTCAACTGCTACAAAAAAGTGTTTTTCAAATTCATCAATAATAGCAATTACTTCTGTAAGGGATTCGTTACCTTGAAAGGATAATAAATAACTTGGATCGTTATCTTTTAGTACCTTCAGCATAATATCGAGACTTTCTTCAACGACCTCAGTCGTGATTCCATCTACTTGAGAAACCAACATCGGCACGGTGCCTTTCGTTGATAACGCGAGCATCTCTGCTGGTTTATTATTTAATTTAATCGCGCGTATCAATACTGGTTGTTGAGATTTAAAAATAGCAATACGAGCACGCATCGCATAGGGGCAATGTTGCAGTGAATAAAGTATCGGTATATTGGAGAATTGTGTGGTCATTAATAAGCTCAATTAAACAGACGTAAATTGGTCATATATTACCTGTACTGTACTCTCTGAGCTAGTGTTGAAAAATGAGTCAGGTAGTAGATTCATTTATTTGTACACTTTTTAATACATTTATTCAGAGTCTGTTTACTTTTGATTCTACAGGCTTGTTTATCTTAAAATATTCATCTAAAAAATTTTAAAAATCGTTTGCTTGGCGTATACTGTCGGCGCGATAAAAAGCAAAATGAAAATAATACTATTAAAGGAAAAAAAATGACTCCTATTGTAAAAAGTTTCCAGTATGGCGAACATACGGTAACACTAGAAACTGGCGTAATTGCACGTCAAGCAACTGCGGCTGTAATGTGTAGCATGGACGATACGTGTGTATTCGTTTCTGTTGTTGGTAAAAATGCTGATGATCAAGAGCGTGATTTCTTCCCTCTGACTGTTAACTACCAAGAAAAAACATACGCGGCAGGTAAAATTCCAGGTGGTTTCTTCAAACGTGAAGGCCGCCCATCAGAAGAAGAAACGTTAATTTGTCGTCTTATTGACCGTCCAATTCGTCCACTTTTCCCTGCTGGCTTTAAAAACGAAGTACAAGTGATTGCAACTGTTGTTTCAATCAACCCAGAAGTTAACCCAGATGTTGTTGCAATGATCGCAACATCTGCGGCACTGTCTATCTCTGGTATGCCTTTTAACGGTCCTATCGGTTGTGCTCGTGTTGGTTATAAAGAAGGTCAATACCTACTTAACCCAACTAAAACAGAATTAGAAACAAGTGATCTTAACCTTGTTGTATCTGGTACAGACAACGCAGTATTAATGGTTGAATCTGAAGCGGCTATCTTAAGCGAAGACGTCATGTTAGGCGCTGTGGTATTCGGTCACGATGAGCAACAAGTTGTTATTGAAGCTATCAAAGAATTCGCTTCTGAAGTTGCACGTCCTAAATGGGATTGGACTGCTCCAGTACGTAACGAAGCATTAGATGCTGCGATTGCTACTGAAGCACAAGCGCGTTTTGAACAAGCTTACCAAATCAGTGATAAAGGCGAGCGTTACGACGCAATCAAAGCTATCACAACTGAAGTTAAAGCTAAATTATTAGCTGAAGATGAAGCATTAGTGGCTAAGCAAGTAGGCGAATACCTACATGATTTAGAGAAAACGGTTGTACGTACTCGCATCATCAAAGGTGAGCCACGTATCGATGGACGTGATCCTGAAAGCATTCGTGCTCTTGACGTACGTACTGGTGTTTTACCGCGTACTCACGGTTCAGCATTATTTACACGTGGTGAAACTCAAGCATTAGTTACAGCAACGCTTGGTACACAACGTGATGCTCAAATTATCGACAGCCTAATGGGTGAGAAGAAAGATCACTTCTTATTACATTACAACTTCCCTCCATACTGTGTAGGCGAAACTGGTTTTGTTGGTTCACCTAAACGTCGTGAAATTGGTCATGGTCGTCTAGCTAAACGTGGTGTATTAGCGGTAATGCCTTCTGTTGAAGAATTCCCATACACAGTACGTGTTGTATCAGAAATCACTGAATCTAACGGTTCATCTTCAATGGCTTCTGTTTGTGGTTCATCTCTAGCATTAATGGATGCTGGTGTTCCACTTAAAGCATCTGTTGCAGGTATCGCGATGGGTCTAGTGAAAGAAGGCGAAGAGTTCGTTGTTCTTTCTGATATCTTAGGTGATGAAGATCATCTTGGCGATATGGACTTTAAAGTAGCGGGTACAACTAACGGTATCACTGCTTTACAAATGGATATCAAAATCGAAGGTATCACACGTGAAATCATGCAAATTGCTTTAAACCAAGCAAAAGCAGCACGTTTACATATTCTTACTGTTATGGATGAAGCAATCTCTGAAGGTCGTGATGACATTTCTCAGTTCGCTCCACGTATTCACACACTAAAAATCAATACTGATAAAATCCGTGATGTTATTGGTAAAGGCGGCGCAGTTATCCGTGCTCTATGTGAAGAAACAGGTACTACAATTGAAATCGAAGATGACGGTACAGTTAAAATTGCTGCAACATCTGGTGAGCAAGCTGAAGATGCAATCAACCGCATTAAAGCACTTACAGCTGAAGTTGAAGTAGGTACTATCTACCACGGTAAAGTGGTACGTCTAGCTGATTTCGGCGCATTTGTTAACATTCTTCCTGGTAAAGACGGTCTAGTTCACATCTCACAAATCTGTGAAGAACGTGTTCAAAAAGTATCTGATTACCTGAAAGAAGGTCAAGAAGTTAAAGTTAAAGTACTAGAAGTAGATCGCCAAGGTCGCGTACGTCTTTCTATGAAAGAAGCAGCAGATAAAGTTGAAGCAGCTCCAGCAGCTGAATAATCTTTTTTAAAGTGTCTTTTATTTAAGGATACTTTCTAATGCATTAACTTATAAAGGAAGCTTCGGCTTCCTTTTTTTGTACCTGTAAAACATTAAAAGAACAAAGACGGCTTAGTTCATATCTCACAGTTATACCTCAAGCTTATTATTTAAAACAAGGGCGAAGAGCGTATTCAAAAAGTATCAGTTCCTTCTTCGCACTGCGAAACTGCGTTTCGGTTACTCAGTATTAGCCTATTATTTATCTTGTGAAATAAAGAAGGTCAAGAAGTTAAAGTACTAGAAGCTTAAGCCTTAAAAGTAAGTCGCCAAGGTCGCGTACGTCTTTCGATGAAAGAAGCAGCAGATAAAGTTGAAGTAGCTCCAGCAGTTGAGTCATTTTTTCTAAGCTCTATCTAGATATTATTAAGCAAGCTTCGGCTTGCATTTTTATGCGTGAAGGAAAGTTACTTATTCTGTTATGAGCTGCTAGATATTGGCTTCATTTTATTTTTAATGAATTTTTATTTTTGTGTAAGGACATCTTTTATCCATTGATCGGCATTAAAAATCATAAGTGAACTATTTTTTAAATTTTTAATGATTTTTTAATCAATTTCAACAAATTAATGTATTATTCAGTTTAATGAATACTTTACCTATGGATAGGAATTTAAAAATTGAAAATTAATTGTTCGCTACTTATCGTCATTTCTGTATTACTCACAGGTTGTGCCCATCCCATTGTTATAAAACCAGACGAAAATAAAATATCTACTAGTTTACCATCAGATATTAATCGTGATTATAAGGTTGGTTATTATATATCTCCTAAAGATAAAAACTTAGAAGTTACAACACTAGGTGGTGGTGGCGATAATGTTAGATATTATCCATATCGTGATATTGAAGATGGTTATAGAGTAATGCTTTCTAATGTATTCGAATCTGTAATTAAGCTTAATTCTATTGATGAGAATGATGTTAAGTTTAGAAGTAATATCGACTTTATAATTGTTCCTAAAATTATTACTACATCTGGAAGTACAGGATTTTTTACATGGCCGCCAACTAACTTTACAGTTGATCTTACAAATACAATAAAAAAAGTGAATGGAGAAGTTGTAAGCGAACCTAGAGTAATTGGAAGTGGGGGCGCAAGTACAAGTGAAAAACTTATGGAGCATGGTATTGCGGGCAGACGAGCTATAGAAGATGCATTATTGAAGGCGCAAGATATACTTTCTGTTGTGAATTTACCTAATAATATAATTAGTGATACAGCGCTCCCAAAAATTACAGATAAATATATTAATAACAATCTTTCTGAAAATAGTAACCGTATCTCTGGAAATAGTAATAATACCCCTGAAAAAAGCATATCTGAGAGGTTAAAAACACTTAAAAGTCTTAAAGAGAACAGGTTGATAAGTGAACAAGAATTTTCTAAAAAAAGAACTGAAATTTTAAAGACACTATAAGAGGGGTATTACATTAAGTTTATATTTTTTAAATTTGTAAATTTTGAATTAATATAACTCGTTCCCATGCTCTGCGTGGGAATGCATATTTGCTCAGATGCTCAGATGCTCAGATGCTCAGAAGTTGGTTCGTTTCCGCTCATTGTAGCTGGTGGATTTTTATTAACAGTGTTTTTGTTCTGTCGGTGACTTTACTTTCTCTTTGCCAGCAGAGAATCTATACCTGAAAAGATCTCAAAGAGACTGGCATTGAATCGCTTTCTTATCCAACTAATACCTCTGTTTTTAAATAAGCTTTTTTAACGCATCTATTCATATGCAAATCCATGTACTAAAGAAACTTACAGCAAACGTCGTGTTTGCCGTTGCTGAAACTCACTGATTATTTAGAGAAGCTCAACCGCGGAAAGGTTTTAGTTATGTTGAGTTTAACTTCGCCTTATCCCGAAGTAGCGGGGAAATTTATTTTTTATTAAATGATTGTTTTTGACTTTGGGGCGTGGGCTTCAGCCTACTTGTTTTGCTTGCTGTGGTGTTTGGAGTGTTAGTGGAAGAGCAGTGGGTTAATAAGATAAATCTTTAGTCCGTAGTGGTTGGATGAATTTATTTTTATTCAATGGTTGTTTTTGACTTTGGGGCGTGGGCTTTAGCCTACTTGTTTTACTTGCTGTGTTGTTTGGAGTATTTAGTGGAAAAGGAGTGGGTTAACAAGGTAAGCCTTTAACTATAATGCGCAAATAGAGTGGCACTCAGGTGTTTTGTTATCTAATCAATATATCCGAACTTTTAAATTAAACTTCCTTAATACACGGCTTTATACCGCTATCTGTGTGGTTAATGACGAGAATGTATAGGATTTATCTGCCGTTATTGAAAAGCTATTGTTAAGTTGGAAATGTTAACAATAAGAACGTTATTACCTTATTAACTGCCAATCAACTACCCGATACAGCTAAGCTGTAAATATAAGCGGTAAACCTAAATGTTACTGACTATATACTATCGATTTTGTTTTAGCGCTTTAACTTAAATTGTTCGGTATAACATGCAGTTATGTGCTGAATACTTGACATTTATCTTGATGCATTGACGGCGGTGAGCTAATATATTTTTTTAATCAAAAATAAGTAATTACAAATATGACAGCATTTACAGAATACAAAGTCGTTCACATTGTTGAAGGTGGTTGCGGTACTATCTTTTTAGGCGCTAGTGGTTTACCAGTACAGAGAATGGAAGCAGACTTAAATAAGTATGTACAAGATGGTTGGCAAGTCGTTTTCCAAATAGTTGAACAAAAACGTTTCTTATTATTTTGGAAACGTGAAGCTGTTATTATTACACTTGGCCGTTAAATACATATCACTGAAATTGATCCACCTTTATCAATCTAGCGGTGGATCAAAAAAGTTATTAAATATCGAATGTAACTTTGAGCCAACATGCTCTGAATATACAAAACAATGTATTCAGAAGTACGGAGCATTCAAAGGGTGGCGATTAGGTTTGTCTAGAATTAAACGATGTAATCAACCTGATTTAGTAGAGAAAATACATGATGAGGTGCCTTAATGTCGATATTTGAACCGTTGCAAACACTAGAAAAAAATGAAGAATTGTTTAGACAACAATTAAACGGACTATCAAAAGAACAAAAGAAAGCCTTCTACGAACTTCAATCTAAAAAACTGAAAGACCCAGATACCTATGCTGCGCTTAATTGGCTATTTCTTGGCGGCGTCCATCATTTCTATTTAAGAAAATATGCGCTGTTTGCAATAGAACTGACGCTCCTGACGGTGAGTATTATTGGTTTTTTCTTAGGTCATGCAAGTTCGATATACATTATTATCTTGCTCGCTGTATATGAATTACCGCAACTGTTTTTCTCGCAAAAAATAGCAAGACAGTATAATTATAATTTGTCCTGTCATATTTTTAATGAGGTACGAAAAAGCTAGCGAAGGTAGTTAAGTAGAGTTATCACTAGAGGTAAAGCACTTTTGATAAAGTACTATGTCTATCTATATAAATAGAAAAGCAAGCTTCGGCCTACTTTTTTATGCGCAAAGATAAATTATTTTTGACTAATTTAGTCGGTTATTTTTACAGTAATATTTTTGGAAAATTATTAATGTTTATATATTAATACGTTACATTTTGGCTTGAATTATGCCTCTTCTGAGTATTGGTTTTAATCATTTACAGGGAGTAAAAATGAAAAAGATAATTTCTTTATTAATAAGTTTATTGTTTGTTGGCTCAGTTAACGCAGCGTTAATGAATTTTGATTATACATACACCGATGGTTCTGTTCTTTCTGGTTCTTTTGATGGAACCATACAAACAGATTCGGATACTGTATTTATTAATTCGTTTAATATTGTTCAGTATGATCTTTTTGAGTTTTCTTCAATTGAGCTTAGCGACTTTGCGTCTGTATCAGATTTTCCTTCTGGCGATTTACAGCCTTTAGTGAGCTTTTCTGGTGATGCAATGGACATATTTGTTTGTCCTAATGGTTTCATTGCTGGTAATTGTGGCTTTTCGTTTGATAGTGGCTTCTTTTTGGGCACTGCTACCGTCGGTGTCGGGGCTGGTTTAGGTGATGATACATTTGAAAATTTTAATGCTAATAATTGGAATTTAACAACCGCTAGTGTACCTGCTCCATCGTCTATTTTAATATTTTCAATGGCTGTTATAGGCTTTGCTTTTTCAAGAGGGAAAAAACAAGTCTAATATTATTTAACTAAAGACCTTCCTGAAAGCCTTGGTATTCATCGAAGCTTTTTTGTTTCTGTCTGTATAATATGAGTCATCGAGACTCGATTTACAGCTACTTAGCATATGGACTTTATTGATGAAGCAATGGGCATTAGCGTGCCCATATTTAAATAAGCAAAGAGACAAGAGAATTAAAAGTACCAAATAATTAAGTTGTTAAACGAATCATTTTTAATGTGAATTTTATATTCATAGATGTTACTAAAAGGATTTAGTTATCGAATTTGCAGAAGAGTTTACAAAAAAAGAGAAAATACAACGCGTCATCTTATATACATTATTCGGTGGTTTGATTGTTATTACTCACTTGAAATGGGTGTTCCCTTATATCGGTTGGTATGCAGAGACTGCCTATTGCCATACTCCTTTCGGTTACTCAGGCATCATGGTGCTTTGGTATTCTTTATTTGTTGGGATGCCGTTATTTTGTGGTGTGTTATTTGCTATTTCTTCTGTGCCTGTTGGAATTAAAGGGTTAAGAGATAAGCAGTTTCCCCCGAAAGGATTCAAAGTCTATAAGCCAACCAAAATCGTTACAGGTTGGCGTGCAAAATTGAAATCATTAGGTTACACCTTTGGTGCATTATTGTTTGTTGCAGTTGCTATATGGGGAAGTTTTCAAGTTGATAGTATGCCAAACGAACCTGAAGCATTTGATTACAGCATATGTGAATCCGCAACGCTCGGTCACCCTCCGTTTGAATCTTTCTAGTGTTATCCGTTTGCCTATTTAAAGCTGCTGCTTGTTAGGTACCTCATCGTTTTTAAGCTCACTGCTTAATGTTACTGATCATTAGTATCTTTTTCTTCTTAAACAAGCATATTAAAAATAGAAGCAATCTTTGGACGATTGGGTTCAAAGTCAGGACTATCCCATTCCTTATTGCTCATAGAAACCGCTATATTATCAAACAAGTAAACACCCTTATTACTTATTAAATCCTGAACCCATAAAAAATACAAAGTAGAGAACATATTATGTTGAAATCATTTTTAATCATCGTTGGTATTACCTTTTTTTCATTCAATGTACAGGCTGACAAAGCAACAGACAAAGTCGCTATTGAAGCGGCTGTAAATGACTACTTTCAAGGACAGGGCGAAGCGAGCCAAACACGTTTATTCCGTGCCTTCGCAGCAGATCACGCGACGATGGTCGGTGTAGTAAAAGATGATAATGGCAAAGAGATCATTAAATCTTGGAAAGACATGAACAGCGTATTAAATAAATGGGCTGCCAATGAAAACCCAGTCGGCGGAGATCGCGACGGTGAAATCTTAAGTCTTGATATTGTAGATGATCGTTTAGCAGTGGTACTTTTCCGCTCTACGAACCGTTTTTATGATGCATTAACACTGACTAAAATTAACAACGAATGGAAAATAATCGGTAAATCTTACGTACTTCAGTAACGATTACTGTAACCTTTTTTGAGATTCTGACTTTTTAGTTACTGTTCATAGTTACTATTCATAGTTACTGCTAATAAAAAGAGAATCTCTTGTAACACTTTATAGCAAGCTTCGGCTTGCTTTTTTTATGCATGAAGGAAGTGAATACTTTCTTTTTTATTAGGCCAAACCTTCTGCTTTATCGATAGCAATTCGAGCTTCAATTAACGTACAGCCTGTTTCTGTTATTAACCGATTAATGGTCATGTCAGCGTTTGCTAGGACGATCGCTGTTAAGTCAAAGCTTGGCTTTGGTAATGCTTTGCCAATCGCTTCAGTAATCCACATTGTCTTTCCTACCTGTAACTGTTCACTCACTTCAACAAGTTGGCTTTGTTTGCCTGTTAACAACCAATTTTTAGAACGACGAATGCGCTTTAAACTACAACCATGCTGATTAACCAACGCTATTACCGTTGCCTTGCAATCAATTCGATGCAGAAAGTTGTTTAACTTAATGGAGAGGTTGGTTGTAGTGTTGTTGGGCAAAAAGTATCTCAATCATTTTTTGATAGTTAAAAGTAATCATAACCTTCATTCATAAGAGAATACCAACCGTTTGTTAAATAGTTCGTCTGCGCTCGTTGTGTCTGTCAGTTTATTGCTATTGTTGGTATTTAGCTCTCGCGATGGGTTACTTTTTTTTGTATAGCTAAAAGAAACCTATACCTACAAGAGCAAAGAAAATTGCCTAACTCGTTTTTTAACTTAAATTAATAACAGCCTTCTAATGCACCGTTTATATGCCACGTCCCTGCGGCGCTCTGAACTAGCAACGTTTGCTCATAAAACACGATACTGTCGTATCATTTGCTACCTTACCTTGCTAAAGACTGTTATTAATTCAGAAAAACGAAAATAGGGAGAATGGACGTAACCGCATTGTGTAATTTTTTATCGTAACTTATTGATACTTATAATTTCAATAAGTGGGTATCCACAACTTTCTTTCTCTCCTACCTTTTAAATTTGTGTGTTTATATACAGTGTGGTCATGTTGCAGTATTTTCACCGTAATTATTGCAATTTGTCGTCTTTTCCCATGATATTAGTTTTATGTTTTGTCTGTAATTACTTGTTATAGCAATAAATTAACGTAAGATTGAGATTGTTTTTTATCATTAGCTTATGTAGTTTTTTCACCTTAAAAGTGACATTTTGTAAGTTAATAAGCTGTTAGCAGTACAAGGGAAGATATGAGTAAATCCGAAGAAAAAGAAGCATCTACATTTGTCAGAGTATTAATTTCAATATTCTGTTTCTTGTTAGCCGCAATGGTATTGTTTAATTATGTTGGGGTTGAGCCAAAAGGTGAGATCAATAACGGTATTATATTTCTATTATTTCTATTACTGGTTCTCGTTTTGGCCGAATCGTTTGATAACTTCTCTCTGGGTAAGCTCGTGTCAATTTCACGGGAGGCAAAAAAGAAAGAGGTTGAAGTACAAAATCTAGAGAAAAAGAACACTGCTCTCCTATCCCAGTTAGTATCTATTACAAGTAATAATACCCAGAATCAAAGTCATACAAATGTTTATGGCGACTTTCATGCTCCAGCTCCAACGGTGACTAAAGCATCAGAAGAAGAAGTAGAGGAGGAGAGCAATAGTTCTGAGCAAGCCCCCTTAAAATCCGAAGATTCTGCTCCAACAAGAATTAGCTACAACTGGAGAGAGGCTGAAAAATTATCATTAGCAAAATATTTAGATAAGAAAAAACTTCATCAGTCTAACGTAATAACAGAGGCGAAATTAACAACGCAGTTTCACGGAGTTGATCCTGTGAGTAATATTCAGCCAATTTATGATGCCTACTATCGTGAAGGTGAAAATGAAGTCTTTGTAGATTTCAGGCCAAATAGAGGAATGCCATTTATGTATCGGGATCGCCTCTATGTGATGCTCAGTAAAATATCTCATTACAAAGCAACCAAAAACGTTGATGCCTATCTTGAGTTGGTTTTAATGAATGTCCCTGAGGAGGAGTCATCTAGAAGTGGTGGTTTCAATAGAATTCTGGAATCATTTGAACCTGCGATTGCTAGCGGACTTCTCCGAGTAAGCGAAATCGATTTCAATGAACAAGAACTGGCGGAAATCCAGAAGTGATACTGCTAACAAGGCACTTAAACGGAACTAAAACAGTGGGTTACGTTTCGCTTCGCTACACATTTTAACCCACTTATTTTAGTCCGCTTAGTGCGGCGTTATACGTTAAGGGAGATTGCAGTGTCTAAAGTTACCTTGCAAGGTCATATTATTGTTCCTGATGCTGATTTAGCTATTGTGAAAAATGAATTACAAAAAAGTACGGGACACCCAAACATTATTAACGCAAGGGCTAAGCTCTTAACTGAATAAATCCCACATAATTTAACCCTCTAATCCCATTTATGACTCAATTTAATCAATTAGTTAATAAAAACAAAATAATCTATTTAATATCAAGTAAATGTAAGCTACTGTCATTTTTATTTAAAATAAACAGGCTGAAAATGAGAAATTCTACAGCCTCGTTATACCTAAAGGTGATATCAATGGAAAATTACATTTTATTTATAGCTATTGCTTCGGCAACTATTGCAAGCCCAGGGCCTGGCGTCGTTTTGACTATAACTAATGCAATCAAAGATGGATTTCTAGGGGCTATTTCTGGAGTATTTGGTGTGGCGATAGCGATGCTCTGTATAGCAGTAATATCTGCTACTAGCCTTGCAGCAATCCTTTCTACCTCTGCTTTAGCTTTTACTATTTTAAAATATATTGGTTCAGCTTACCTTATCTATTTGGGAATCAAAATGTGGAGGTCTTCTTCGAACTTTAATGTAAGTAATAACAACAGCGTTAAAAGTCACAAGAAAAAATTCACAGAAGGCTTTTTAATTACATTATTGAACCCAAAGCCTATTTTCTTTTTTATGGCACTTTTTCCGCAATTTATAAATCCCAATGAAGCCTATATATTCCAGTTTATCTTATTGGCTATAACATTTAGCGTGTTAGTCGTAATCATTCACTTTAGCTATGCATTCTTTGCTAAATCAGCAAGAACTAAGTTATCAACGCCAAAAGGAAGCCGAATATTAAGCAAAGCTAGCGGTACCTTTTACATGCTTTTTGGTGCTGGACTAGCTACTGCGAATAAATAGGTATAACAAACAAGATGTATGGACTCCCTAACCTTATCTACTAAGATTTAAGTGATCTGATTTGTAGCCATTAAAGGAGTCTTATATGAATAACTATGGCATTCTCGCGATCGATTTAGGTAAAACAGTTTTTCAAGTTTGTAAAGCTTAAGGTTGTGGGCACCCAAACATTGATCTTATAAATATCATTTAGTTAACGTTAAAGTCGATACTAAATATGGTTACTTTGCTCCTCCCCTTGAGTTTTTCTGAATCAATGTCAGACTTTAGTGAGCTAATAGTTAAACGAAATAAGGATTATTTTTATGTTCATTGGAGAAGCGTCTAAATTATCAGGAGCCACGCAAAGGGCGATACGATTATATGAATCGATGGGTTTATTGAAAATATCTAGAGAAGGAAAGTATCGAACTTATACTCATAAAAATATTGAGCTTATTAAGATAATTAAAGACGCTCAAAGCTTGGGGCTCATCCTTTCTGAAATAGTCACTATTTTGGGGCAACAAGAAGAATTTGATTGGAACTTAGTACATGATTTTCTTAACCAAAAATATAGCATGATAGAAGATGAAATACAGAAATTAGAAATCCAAAAGAAGAATATCAAAAAAACTCAACGTTCAATAATAACCTGCTTAAAAGAGCTTGACTCTAACCCATAGGTGAAAGTTTACACTGTATTCATTGTTACTTAATACGCTGTAAATTATGAAAAAAATTCTTGTTATTAATGCTAATCCAAAATCCCATAGCATGTGTAAGTCTATAGCTGAACACTATGCAAATGTTGCAGGACTTAAACATGAGCTAAAGCGCATAGAAATATCGGATATGAATTTTGAACTCGACCTATCAGAAGGTTATGAGGAAGTACTTCCTTTAGAGCCTGATTTGTTAAGCTTTCAACAGATGATTCAATGGTGTGATCATGTTGTCATTGTGAGTCCTATATGGTGGGGAAATATACCAGCAAAATTTAAAGGTGCTATCGATAGAACTTTTTTACCGGGCTTTGCATTTAAATATATAGATGGAAAAAAAGGGTTAAAAAAACTGTTAACAGGACGCACTTCGGAATTGATTTTCACTTTAGATACGCCTCCATTTTGGTATAAATATATGCAAGGAAATCTAATATACAAACAACTAAAAAACGCTATTTTAGGATTCACGGGTATTAAAAATATCTCTTCTACGTATTTCGGGCCAGTACTACATTCGAATGAAATTACACGTGAAAAATGGATGATAAAAGTACAAAAATTAGCGAGTAATATTTAGCTATTAGCTAGTTTTTTGGTCGTCAATAAGTTTAGTCTACTTAATATAGACGTTATATTTATATTGTTTTCAATTCAGAATCAGGGTTGTAAAATTAATATTAAGGAGTAAGTTTTGCCATTTATTGCATTTGAATCTGCTCAGTTATCACCAGAGGTTAAAGAGCGATTAATAGAAAGGTTAACGGACGTTTCTGTTGAGTTGACAGGTATTCCCAAAGAATTGTTTTTAGTTTCAATCCGAGAGCAACCTGATGATAACCTTGCTGTCGGTGGTAAATCAATAAAGAAAATAAAGCAAAGTTTGAGTTAAAGTGTTGGATATCAAAAAGAAGTTGTGGGCACCCAAATGTTGAAGTTATAGCGAAACCAATTAGTTAATGGTCAAAGTCTATATCGAATGCGATCATGTTTAATCTCGCGTTGAGCTACTCGTCATCCATATTAAAAACGATTCAGAGTGAATTATGCGTGAGCATCTGTGTTGCAGCGAATTAAACTTATATGTGGGTGAAGGATAAAAACACGATTGTTGGATAATGATAATATGCCGCTCAACGCTCAATATAGCGGCCATTCGAAATCGCAGATCTTGTGTTGATTGTTAAAGTAACAAAACAAGATCTGACCTTTACAATTAATAAGATAGTAAACTAATCGTATTTTTTACATGTCGCTATTTTTATAACTATTGCTCTTCGTCTTTATTGGTTTTAACGCCTATCACTTTATAAGCTGGGCATCTTTTGGCTAGGGCTGTAGCAACAAGAATAAGTCCAATCGCGCCAAGGTAATTCATGGTGATCACTCCCCAAATAATAAGTGCTAAGCCTAGTATTATTCTTATAAGACGATCCATATTTCCAATATTTTTGTTCATAATAATGACTCCTGTTGATTGCTGTTAAGGCCATTATTACGTTTACATTGCGGTGGGTATGTAACCATTGTTACATAGCATTCAATTTTTTTAATATTATCTCACCTCGACGCAGTTCAATTAGCTGTTTATCTTCAAGCTTTTTAAGCAGGCGGCTGATGACTTCTCTCGATGAGGCAAGTTCTTGCGCAATTTGTTGATGGGTGATTTTTAAACAGGGCGCTTGGCTGTGCTGATAACCAATGTATCAGTCTTGTTTCTAATGAATCAAAGGCGAGTTGGTCTACTTTTAAAATAAGATCGCCCATGCGTTCAGTCAACATCTTAAAAATAAAGGATTGCCATAAAGGCTCTGTTGTTAGCCACAGTTTCAATTGTGTTTGAGAAATAACATAGCCTTCTGAATCTGCTTGGGTTATCGCGATGGCAGGGAAGGCTTTTTCATTAAATAAACAAGAGGTGGTTAACACACAACTTTCACCTGCATGAATGCTATAAAGTGTAATATGCCTGCCGTCATCAGCGATACGCATCACTTTGACTTCGCCTTTCGTTAATACCACTAAATTATCGCAATGATCTCCCAAACGGCACACCACGGTATTTTCTTTAATGGAAACCTTTTTTGACGGTATTTTTTTGTCTAAAAAGTCGAGTATTGATGCAGTCAATGCAGCGCCCTCATTGGATAAATTATAGTGAGTAAGAATGACAATATACTTTCCATTCAATCATTTTAACCCTTACTCATTCAGCTTCAATGGTTATTTTTGATGTATTACAGTGCTAATGCCGTGTTAATGGATTAATTTTTTGCAGGAGAAACTCGCACTAATAAAGGCTCTCGATAAAAAATGCCAGTTGTTATTAACTGGCTGGCATTAGCCTAATAAGGCCCATTTACAATGGTGTATTGATGGCATTTTTTTAATAATGTTAAAAAGTGGTTTAAATTTCGATCCAGACTGCTCTCGGGTAAATAGAGGTGATAACCATATGCCTTGGCGAGTTGTTCACTACGATGTAACCATGCTGCGATTGGGCCTTTGTATATAATGTCATTTAACGTATAGGGTTCAAAATTAATTACACTATGATCACCATCAAAATCAACCTCTTTGTTAGCGATCGCTAAAATGAGCAATTCTTGTTGTTCGTGAATTAACTTGTTCGCTAATCTTGGTGATATGTTGCTAGCTATATGCTCTAAATTATTGAGCTTGATGCCGACATAAGGCAATTGTATATGCTCTCCTTGGACATACGCTTTAAGTTCACCAAAACGTATAATATCTTGCCATGGTAGTGTCCATTGGCCATTGCGATGACAATATATAATCATTTTTGGAGTGATAAAAAAGCTGGTTCCCGGCTCTAGACATTTCAGTATCCCTATTAAGATAACCACTAGTGTCGCTGAGATAAGGAAAATTAATTGAATTTTAAAAGTTTGCCAAAGGAATAAGCTTATAAGCCAAAAAATAAATAATGCTATGCATCCAAGCCATATAAATGTGTGTGTATGACGTTTTGAATTGGGGTGAATGGTAATCACTCTATCGGTTGTATTATCCAATTTAACCTTCCTTATGAACCTTCCTTGAAAACGTTGTCGGTTGAACAAATACTTTGCATTATACCAATGGAATTAAATAAGTGATCAGAGATTGCGCAGGAAAAATTAACACTAATCAGGCGTGAGTTGTAGGAGATAGTTGTTCTCACTTCAAAATTCACAACGCAGTTAGGGGGGATTTTAACCAGCAAGAATGATCACCTTATTAATTCTTTTGGTATTAGCCACGATAAATATATTTTGAGAGGAAATACGAACTTTTACAAATTAAATAATAAATATAAAAAGCCATCATAAACTATCATAAACAAAGCGGATAGTTGAGTCATACCTTTTGAACTGTTAAGTGTTGCTTATCAGGAATAAATTTAGGCTATTCTGGAATAAACTTAGGCTATGTTGTGTGCTAATGCTTTGCTGCTCATCCTTTTTCCTCTCGTTTTTATCACCTGAATTTATGCTAATCGCTGTTACTAGGTTGCTTAACGTCATCACGGGGAACCATCAGGGTCTACCATTGTATTTTGTAGGTGACAGCCCTTGTTATTTTATAATCAAATAAGTTGTGGATATAAAAATATCAACTTATAAATATTACTTGGTTAATGGGCTAAGTCGATACTCAATGCGGCTACCATATAGGGTAGTGGAGAACCAAACATTGATCTTATAAATATCATTTAGTTAACGTTAAAGTCGATGCTAAATATGGTTGTTTTACTCCACCCGTTGAGTTAATGATTACCTTTAGTAAGCTAAGGCAAGGGTGCCGTTGCTATAAAGTTCGCCACATGGACGTGGCGTATGAGCAATGCGTTAAGAAGGTAGTTATTTATTCAGTCAGATTACAAAACGAATTAGACGATTTACTTTCGGTTCTTTTTTCTTTGTTTGTGCAAATATACGTGGTGGCTTGTCTTATATTTTGTCTTTTTAATTATTTTTTATCTAGATATTTATACGGCTTTAATATCTTTAATAGGAGCTTTTTTGGTGCAACTTTTATCTAAAACGCACTAAAGGAGTTTTTAATATTTGTTATCATTAAGTATTCAACCCTATTTTACTGATTTCTTAATGTGGCATGTTTAATGCTAAATATTAGATACTTAACACATTTTGTGTAAGTCTTAATATATAGAGGTAACATTATGCGTAAATTAATCATTGCTGTTGCAATATCATCAGTTTTATCTTTCTCTGCTCTCGCAAATACTTTACCTAAAGTTACTATTTTTGGTACAGGTGGAACAATTGCAGGTGAAGCTAAAACTACAACAGATGTTACTGGATATAAATCAGGTGAGATTGCTATTTCAACTTTAATTGAGGCCGTTCCTTCTATTGTAGATGTTGCAAATGTTGATGGTATTCAGATAGTAAACACAGCTAGTGCTAATATAACATCAGAAATATTGTTACAAATGGCTAAAAAAGCGAATGAATTACTGAAAAAAGATATATCTGGCATTATTATTACTCATGGTACGGATACCACAGAAGAAACTGCCTTTTTTATGGATTTAGTTAACCAGACTGATAAACCAATAATTGTTGTAGGGGCTATGAGACCTGCTACTGCAATTAGTGCAGATGGCCCAATGAATTTATTAAATGCGGTTAAACTTGCTGCTAATGAGGATTCTGTAGGTAGAGGGGCTATGATTTTATTAAATGACTATATTGGATCCGCATATTATACAACCAAAACTAACGCGATCTCTTTGGATACATTTAAAGCAAGGGATCAAGGGTATTTAGGTACATTTGCAGATGGGGTTGCTCGTTTCTATTTTGATGCATCAAAAGCAACAGGTAAGCCCAATTTTGATGTCTCAAAGGTTGATGAGTTGCCACGCGTTGACATTATATATGGTTATCAAGATATGAAAGTTGATCAAATAAATGCACTTATTGATGCAGGAGCTGAAGGCATAGTTATTGCCGGTAGCGGTAATGGATCAATACCTACGGCAGTGAAAGATAAAGTTATAGAGTTAAATAAAAATGGTTTTCCAGTCGTGTTATCTACAAGAACTGGTGGTGGATTTGTAACACATAAAGATTACGCGATCGGATCTGGTACTTTAAATCCTCAAAAATCTCGTATTATGTTGATGTTAGCTTTAACAAAAACTAAGCAATTAAGCGACATTGAAAAATTCTATGGAACTAGTAAATTAAATTAAAGGGTCTAAATTTACTAACTGAAAAAACAATAAATAATTGATAATTAATGAATAAAGCAATCGTTTGTTAGTTCTGGCGATTGTTTCTTACATACGTCGAAACTAACGAATATAAAAGACATTTTAATCAAATACCGCTATCAAGCTGATAGATTTATCATCCTTAACAGGGGATATAATTAACCAGTATCTTCATCTGTTTTTTCTAAGACCAAATAAGAATAAAGCTTAGTATTGTTCAATGTTCTTTACGTTAAATTCAAAGTAAAGTATTGGATACCGAAACATTGATCTTAAAAATCTAAATTAGTTAGTTTTTTTTAAAATGATTTGTGAGGTATTTAAAGCTTAAAACACTGACGATAAATATCAAAATACATCAGTCATTACAGACTAATTACAAACTAAAGTTGAATGGTAAGATCTCCTTAATAATATCACTTAACTGATGGATTGCAAAAGCATAACACCTTCCCCTAACCTCGTTTTTATCACCTGAATTTATGCATTAAATCCCCACTAAATTATTTTTAATTTTATGATAAATATCGCTATCTATTGTTAATGCTTAGGCAGATAATCTCGCTGTTACCAGGTTGCTTAATGTCACCTTGGAACGTTCGTCACCGGGTTATTAGTTGTTTATCTTAATAAAGGAAAGCATCGTGAGTAAAGGCCAAGACAGCAAAAAAGACGGTAAGAAAAAACCGCTTTTGACAGCAAAAGAAAAAAGAACAGTAAAAATAGCAAAAAAATCAAAAGTTGGATTTTTAGCTAAATAAATATTAAATGAAAGGTCATCAATTTTCCGATGACCTTTTAAAGTGTCGAGCGTTAATCAACATGATTAACAAATATGAGAGAGCGTGGCATCACATAAAGTTTATTGATCAATGCGCTGTAATACTTTTCAATACTTTTCAATACTTCTCAATATTCTTCAGTACTCTTTAGTACTTATCAATAGGCACATCACCGAATAAAGGTAATCTACATTTCGTTGGTAAGGTCTCTAATAAACGGTTTTATAATACAAGCTTCTTAACAACAACTTCTAACAACAACTTTCTAATAATAACTTAGCCTGTCCATTAATACTTTATTGCATTTAAGCAGAGTGCTTTTTAGATAATGACTGTGCCTGCGCATTTTTATCTTGGCTGTAACTGAAAGTGTAGATTGGATAGATGTTTAAATTAATGGTAATTGAGCATGGGCTAGAAAGGCGGGAGTGTCCTAGAAGATTGATTTACTCAGTACTCAACTTGTTAAAAAGTCAGTACTCAACTTGTTAAAAAGTGCTCAACGCGTGTTGAGCACGAATTTACAATTTAGCGATTACTATTACAATTTAACGATTACTTCGCCTGAGCAACCATCACTGATTTTATATTCATGAATTCTTTTAAACCAAAACCGCCATGTTCACGTCCATAACCACTACTTTTAACTCCTCCAAACGGTAAGTTTGGTTGAGATAAAGCAAAACCATTAATATTAACCATCCCAGTATCAAAGTGTTTCATCGCCAGTTCTGTTGCGCTAGCTTCATCCTTAGAGAAAATGCCGCCACCTAAACCATAGCGTGAATCGTTTGCAATACGCATGGCATCATCATTATCTTTTGCTTTGATAAGTGCTGCGACTGGGCCAAACAACTCATCATCGTAAGCAGGCATATTGGGCGTCACATTTTCTAAAATAGAGGCTGGGTAAAAGTAACCTTTTCTATCAGGCATTTCACAGCCACAAACAACAGTTGCACCTGCTGCAATGGATTCAGTGACCTGTTCGTGTAGTTTTTCTTGTAGGTCTTTTCTTGCCATCGGGCCTAGGTCAGTGTCTTTTGCGTTCGGATCACCCATTTTCAGCTGCATCATCGCTTTTTTAAATCCATCTTTAAATTGATCATAATTTTTTTCGGTGATGATAAAGCGTTTTGCAGCAACACAGGTTTGACCATTATTAACAACACGACCTTTGATACATGTTTCAATCGCTATTGGGATGTCTGCGTCATCTAAAACAATATAAGCATCATTACTGCCCAGTTCCAATACTGTCTTTTTACTGCGTTTAGCCGCATTTTCTGCTACTTTTTTACCTATTGCATCACTGCCTGTAAAAGTAACGCCTTTAATACCTTCATGACTAATTAGTTTGCTGGCAGTTTTGCCATCAATTAATAATGATTGGTAAGCATATTTTGGAAAGCCTGCCTGTTCGAATAATGATTGTATTTTCTTTGCCATACCGAACACATTTGAAGCGTGCTTCATTACCGTCGTATTACCAGCCACTAAATTACTGACGCTGTATCTTATTACTTGATACAGTGGAAAGTTCCAAGGTTGAATACCTAATATTACACCTATTGGCTGATACGTTATTATTGCTTTGCCACCGTCATAATCACGGTTTTCATTTGCTAGTTCTTTTTCTGCAATATCTGCGGTGTAGTTACAAATATTAGCGCAAAGGGCTACTTCTTGTTCGCCTTGGGATTGTACTTTACCCATCTCATCAACCATTAACTGGACTAATTCATCGCTATTTTTTTCAATTACCTTTGCGAGTGCTTTGGCAAGTTTTGCGCGTTCTGAAATTGGGACAAGTTTCCATTCATCGAAACATTGATTTGAATTGACTACTGCATGTTTAGCTTCTTTATGTGTCATCAATGTATATTCTTTTAGCTTTTTCTCAGTAAAAGGATTGATTGTTACTATTGAATTACTCATTAAACTGTTACCTCTTTATTGCATTAGTCATTAGATTGGAGCAAAGATAATGCCATTTCTTGAATTTTCTTTAAGCTTTTGAATTTTATGTTGTTTTTTGTTTTTAAAGTAAAGGGGGATGATAGACGGTTAGGTAATGATGAAAAATTTTCAATATAGAATGTTAAATTTACATATTGAAAAAAGAATAATTGAACATTCAATAATTGTATTGTTACTAGAGGACTCGATATTTTCCCCTTCATTTTTGAGATTATTGAGTGTCTTCAAGCAAAGTAAGGCTGGGAAGCATACGGTAGTATTATGTTATGAGTAGGGCGGGCGTTTAGTTTGCGCTTGTTTTATTACATATTAGTGTAGCGTATGAGTGATGCGTTAGTGTCGTTTTACAAGGCGATTAAGCTTGGCGTACTCTTTTATTCTTTTTGTATGTTGTGGGTGAGAAATTATTATTCAGATAATAAAAGGGGGCGACGACAGAGCGAAAACTCTGAGAATAAATACCAAGATATTTCAATGACTGAAGACCCGTTAAAAACCAATTTAAATCGACAATACCTCTATATCCAAAAGTCAAAAAGTATCCAAAAGTCAAAAAGTATCCAAAAATCAAAAAGCTTGTAAAAAAGAGCAAAACAATGGAAAAGAATTTGGTGTTCCATTACTTCTTTGATTAATGGGGCGCAAAACCCTCAACAAATTCATTACCTGATTAGGGGAACCTATTATTCTATTATTCTATTATTCTATTATTCTATTATTCAGGGGGTAAGGCCTCTAATAAAAGGTTATCTAATACAAGTTTTCTAACAATGATTCAGCTTGACCGGTTAATGCTTTATTCGGATTTAAGCTAAGCGCTTTTTCAGCGAATGATTGTGCTTGCGCATTTTTACCCTCGCGGTAGCTTAACTCTGCTAGGCGTAAATAGATTTCAGGGTTACGTGGAGAGATCCTAATTGCACGTCCTAGCGTCCCTCTCGCACCTCGTAAATTCCCATTACTTTCTTGCTGCTCAGCAAGGTTTAATAATGAGTTTAATGCTGATTTTCCTTTAACTGTATTATCAATACCGCCCGTTGGATTACTGGTTGAACCTGGGGTTGTCGGGTCTGTTACTGGTGCGGTAGCAGGTGTTGTAGTAACTGGTTTCGTACTACAAGCCCATAAAAAACTAGATAAACAAACAACAGTAACAATTTTATAATACTTCATTATTTCGAACTCTTTAGTTGGATAAATTACTTAGATAAATTACTTAGTTAGATAAGTTACTTAGATAAGTTACTTAGTTGGATAAGTTACGGAACCAATCCATGACTTTATCGGTTGTACTACAACGTATTTCTTCTTCTGGCTCAGTGCCACTGACGAAAGGTAATTGTATTGCATTATCACAGCGATCTTCGCTACCTACACCTGATTCACCATCGACCCAACTTAGCGTGACGTTTTTTGGTGGAAAGTTCTGTAAAGGCTGTTGAGCACGTGCCTTGAAAATGTCTGCCCAGACACGCAGTGCACCACTTGAACCCGTCAATCCGGTGCTTTTATTATCGTCACGGCCAAGCCAGACAACCGCTTGCATGTCATCAGAAAAACCTGCAAACCAACTGTCTCGCAAATCATTGGTTGTCCCGGTTTTTCCTGCCACTGCAAAATCAGGTAATAACCATTGTAAAGCTTTAGCGGATCCTTCGTGCGTCACCGCTTGTAACGCGTGGCGTAAGGTATAAATGGAGCTTGAGTTAAAGCGTTTTTGAATATCGATAGGGTAACTAGTTAATACTTCACCGTGTGCATCGACAACGGAGCTGATCGCCAATAACGGGGTGTAAAAGCCACCAGAAGAAATAGTTTGATACATTTGAGCAACGTCAAGTGGGCTTAATTCTGCGGCCCCTAATGTAATAGCCGGGACCGCTGGAATATCACTATCAACGCCAAGTCGTTTTATGGTTGATAATATTTTATCTAAGCCTAGCTCATTGCCTAAACGCGCTGTTGCCTGATTGTATGAGTGCGCTAATGCTTTATATAAAAGTACATCACCATGTTCTTTTAAGTCGTAATTTTTAGGGGACCAACTATCACCGTTATCTAATGTTTGCTCGTAAGCTGAATCGCTTATTGGAGTCGCTAATGTATATTGTTCACTTTGTTCCAACGCGGTTAAATAGACGGCGGGTTTCATTAATGAGCCGATTTGTCGACGAGCATCAATGGCGCGGTTAAATCCTGCATATTGAGTATCGCTACCGCCAACAATAGCGGTAACGGCGCCTGTATTGGGTTGCGTAACTATGACTGCTCCTTGCAGCTTAGCACTGGCATCAGATTTTTTTTGTTTGGCAATCATTTTCACCAAGCTAGACTCAGCTGTTTCTTGAATTAAGGGATTAAAATGGGTGAAAATAGACAAGCCATTCGAACTTAAGTCTTCCGCTTTGTAATCGTTCTGTAATTGCTTACGCACAAGATCTAAATAAGCTGGGTAACGTTTAGTCGTACTGGTGCTACGATCACCAATCCCTAGGGGAGTTTTCTTAGCCAATTCAGCCACATCTACATCAAGACGATTTTCTCTCACTGCAATATCTAACACTAAATTTCTACGTTTTAATGCACGTTTAGGGTTACGCCATGGATTGTAATAACTGGCTCCGCGCACAAGTGCAACTAACAGTGCTTGTTGCGAAACGGATAAATCCATCAGATTTTTTTTGAAATAATACTGACTGGCTAAACCAAAGCCATGAATAGCGCGCGGGCCATCTTGCCCAAGGTATACTTCATTCATGTATCCTTCTAAAATCTGAGCTTTGCTTGCATGTAACTCCAATAATATAGCCATTAGCGCTTCCTGCGCTTTACGAATTAATGTTTGTTCTGGCGTGAGGTAATAATTTTTAATCAATTGTTGTGTCAGGGTTGACGCACCCTGTGAGAATCCACCTTTTTTAATATTTGCTATGACTGCTCGCCCAATGCCACGAAGCGAAATACCATAATGATCATAAAAACCCTTATCTTCAACGGCAACCAATATTTCTTGTAAAGAAACGGGGGCATCGACAAGTTGAATTAATATTCTATCCTCGTTGTGTGAAGGATAAATTCCTCCAATAACAAGTGGTTGTAAACGAACTAAGGCTTTATTATTTTTACTTTCTAATGCTGATACGTAGCCATTAGTTAAGGTGATTTTTATTTTTTGTGCCGGTGCTAGTTCATCACTGAACTGAAATTGAGGGATGAAAATAGTCACTTTATTTTGTTCGACTAATGCCTCGCCGGGGTTATTAACGTTACGTACAAAATGATATCCAAGTAGGGTCATTTCTTCACGTAAATCAGTCAACGTGAGTGGTAATCCTTCATATATTTCTAAAGGCCGAGCGTAAACCGTTGATGCAACTGACCACTGTTTATCTTTAAACGTTGAGTTAACAAGAGAATCTAAGTAAATGAGCGTACCGGCAGCGATCATTATTAATATTAATAATGCAGCCCATCGTTTACTTATGTATGTATGAATAGTCGTGTATTTATGAAGCACAGTAAGGCCTTATGAGGACGAGAAATAAAAAGAAAATAATAATATGGTCATCATCTTCTTATAGAAACAGTAAATTATGGGGGCATAAAAGGGGATAACACTTTTACGCAGAAAACTTGATTAAGCCAGTTCTGACCACCCAATAACCTTGACTAATATTTATCATCAAAGTTCCTTTTAAAAATATGCTTTTCTCTGTTCAGTGCTCGAACATCAGTGGGGCTCATTGCGCTGTTGTAGTTAAATTTAAATTGTATTTAAACTTAACGCATATAAATTAACGTTCTTTTCGGCACATTCATCGTTTGCTTTTACTCTCATAGAAATAGTACAGGGACTGCAATCTTTGTTGGTTCGGTTGCATCTTTTAATGATTATCTACATCGCCTTTCTTCTAGCCAAGTGCAAAGTAAATACTACTTGTTTGCATCAAGGTGGTTTCTTACAGTCTAGTGCTAAGTTTCAATGAAAATTATTACCAGAGAATTGACTGGCAAGTCTGATAATCATCTTACATTTAGTTTTTATCTTATTATTTCAGTGATTCTCAACCTTAATTTGAACGTTTGTTCAAATTAAGGTTGAACGTTCGCTCAAATTGAAATAGTATATGCACCGAGTTACTTAAAACACATTATTTATTGGAGTTAAACATGACAGATTTTACGTTATACACAGCAGAAAATGCACCTGAAGCATCAAAGCCGCTAATGGCTGATTCAGTAGCCGCATTTGGTATGGTACCTAACTTACACGCAGTAATGGCTGAAGCACCAACATTACTAAAGGGCTACCAAGTACTGCATGACCTTTTCCAAAAAACATCGTTTAACGCTGAAGAGTTAACTGTTGTATGGCAGTCAATTAACGTTGAGCATGAATGTCACTACTGTGTACCGGCACATAGTGCAATTGCAGCTTCAATGAAAGTGGACCAAGGTGTTGTTGATGCCCTTGTGAATAAAACACCATTGGCAAACCCTAAGTTAGAAGTATTACGTGAAACGACACTTTTAATGACGCGTGAACGTGGTGTTATTAGCGATGAGCAAATTGAGACGTTTTTTGCTGCAGGTTACGGCAAGCAACAGCTACTTGAAATTATTGTTGGTTTATCTCAAAAAGTAATGAGCAACTACACAAATCACCTTGCAGATACGCCAGTTGATGCACCATTTAAAAAATTCATGAAATAAGTTGCGATTTTAAAGAATGATTTAAAAAGGTAGCTTCGGCTGCCTTTTGTCTTTTATAAAAGTGTTGTATCCATTAATGCTATACCCGTTACTGTTTAAGTTGCTTTGTTCAGTGGTTTGCTTGGACTCCAAATCAAGGCGCAACATGATGGTAATGACTAGTGCTTATCGAAGGTTGTAACGCAGAGTTGGTTTTCAGCTAATGACACAGAGCGCAAGCTGTGAAGCAAGCACCTTCGTTGTTCAAAAGTGTCGATTTAATCCGTTAGATCTTCCTCTTTCTGTCTAGAATCTGTTCACTTCACTGCTTGCTGAATGTTGCATATTGAATGGTAACGGGTATATATCACTTTATAAAATGGTCACTTATGGCATTAATATTTGAGAAGGTGCTTTACAAGAAGCACAAAAGTGACCTCTCGACTTTGTTGGTCATTGAGTTAATATTAAGTCGTCTATTTGCCAAGTCTGCCTTGGTTTGGCATAGTCACATCTCCATCCTCATCAATCTTATTAGGGTAGCCTTATACCTTACAACACAGGATTATCGATTTTATGAACAAAACCATTGAGACCATGTTAAACCACCGATCGATTCGCCAATATACGGATCAACCGATAGAAAAAAGCCAACTTGATACCATTATCCAAGCTGGATTAGCGGCTTCTTCATCGAGCATGTTACAAGTCGTTTCTATTATTCGAGTAACGGATAAAAGTAAACGTAAGTTGTTAGCAGAGTATGCAGGTAATCAAGCTTATGTTGAAAATGCGACTGAGTTTTTGGTGTTCTGTATTGACTATCAACGTCATGCAGCAATTAACCCTGAGGTACAGGCTGATTTTACCGAACTAACACTGATAGGTGCGGTTGATTGTGGCATTATGGCGCAAAACTGCCTGTTAGCTGCTGAGTCATTAGGGTTAGGTGGCGTGTATATTGGTGGGCTACGTAACAAGATACAGTTGGTTGATGAGCTGCTTGAATTACCACAAAATACATCGGTATTATTTGGTATGTGTTTAGGTTACCCAGCCCAAGATCCTGAAGTTAAACCGCGTTTGCCTGCTCATGTAATTATGCATGAAAATCAATATCAGCCACTGAAGATGGAAGATATTAAAAGTTATGATGAAGTGATACATAACTATTATGCAAGCCGCTCAAGCAATCAAAAACAAAGTACGTGGTCTGAACAGGTAACGGGACAATTATCGAAAGAATCTCGTCCGCACATTCTGCCGTACTTGAATAAAAAAGGCTTAACAAAACGTTAGATTTTAGGGTGATTTTTACACATTAGTTATCTTTAAGGGTAGTTGCTTGTAGCAATGACTCACTGAAATGATGAGCTTCAATGATTATTGCAATCAAGTAAGGCATGGATGCCTTTGTTACGTATAAACAACGAATTTCAGTATAATCAGGCAAGTATATAGTTAACTATTTTTCAAACATACCTAGGTTATTGTTTGCTAGGCTAAGTTAATATTTACAACTGATAGTAGCCCATTAAATTTATTAGGAATCAATGTGTTGAATACAAGCTTAAGCACTAAACCATGTCTACATTAACGCTTACCTTAATACGTGGTTTACCCGGTAGTGGTAAAAGTACATTGGCTAAAAAGCGCGTGGAAGAAGCGGCTAATTCGACAGATAAAACAATAGTGCATTTAGAAGCGGACATGTATTTTATTGATGACGCTGGTGTGTATTTTTTTCAACCTGCACTTATTAAACAAGCACATGCATGGTGTCAGCAAGCCTGTGAAACGTTATTGCAGCAACAACAAAATGTAATAGTATCGAATACGTTTATTAAGCATTGGGAAATGAAAGCCTATCAACAATTAGCCAAGCAGTATAACGCTAAGCTAGAGGTGATTGTGTGTAAGGGGAAATTTACTAATATTCATGAAGTGCCTGACGAAACCGTTAAAAGAATGAAACAGCAATGGCAGCCGTAACGTTTAAGTTTAAACTTATGGAAGTTATCACTGTGAAGTCGTGATGCACTTCAAGGTCTAATACCAATCACACTAATTAACTGATCTATTTTACTTGTTAAAATAACTTATTTCTTCGTTGTAAATTTCGTAAAGGGAACAACCATTTAGCTCAATTTACGCCTTAAACTAAGTCATTTTTTCTGCGCAAAATTTAGATCACTTATTTAATGTAATCGGTATAATCTACCATATGAAAAGAAAGAAGATCGGTATTTTCAATATTTTTACAAATGTCATTAATATAGTGTTGCATCTTGTAACGGAAGTTATAACGGCTAACGAAACGTTGATGTTATTTAAATTAAATTTTTAAAATAGCTATTCAAAACAACTATTCAAAAGGAGTGCGGTTATGGTTAATAAATCGATTAAATATACACTTATTTTCACACTGGGCATGCTATTCAATGCAAGCTTATTCGCTGAACCCATTTGGATTGATGTGAGAAGTTATATTGAAAATAAGATTGATAATATTGAAGGTGATAAACGTATATCACATTCAGATATAGTGGATGAAGTCAGCGAATTGTTTCCTGATAAAAATGCCGATATTCGTTTGTATTGTCGTAGTGGCATTAGGGCTGAAAACGCCTTATCTGCTTTACATAAAGCAGGATACAATAACGTCATCAATGTCGGTAGTATTGAGCGTGCACGTGAATTAAGGTTTAGCAGTGAGGTTGTTAAATAACCTCAGTTCTGGATAAGCAAGCGATGCAACACTGTTATTACCGCGGATTTCTGCGTTAAATTATTTCTCAATAACCCGTTATTGCTTCAATAATTCGCTTTGAACGAGGTAAAACTAATGGAACTGACTAGTCAAAAATTATAACTTTATGATTTTAAATATAACTTCGCTTCCATTAACCAGAATTGAGGCTGAATAAATTAATGTCAGTTTATGTTGTTGTATTAGAAAACTATCTTTTTATTACTCTCTTTTTAAAATACGCTTTAGATCTGCGTTATATATTCCTGTGGTGTGTACCCAAATTGTGCTCTGAACGTGGCTATAAAACTGCTGACATTTTTATAGCCTAATTCATGAGCTACGAAGGTTGATGTTTTCCCCTGCGTTAGTAATGCAAGTGAGTTCATTAATTTAAATTGACTACGCCATTGACGAAATGTCATCCCCGTTTCTGCTTTAAAAAGGCGTTCTATTGTACGGACGCTCGCGCCTGCTATTTTCGATAAATCGGGTAATGAAATGGCCTGGTTTGGGTGTTGTACAATGTAATTAATTAACCGTTGTAAGCGGGGATCTTGCCCTGAATGAATATTGTTATGAAATGACTCAAGCACTCCCAACTCATCAATAGCAACCAAGCCTAAGTGTTTAATTTTTTGAGCCGTTAAAGGTATTTTATAGTCGGTTAACTTTAAGATAACTTCTCGTAAAAGGGGGCTCATTGTGAGCATCAAAATAGATTTTTCATTTTGTCTAACAGGGTACGAAGGGTCAATGTAGATATTGCGTAATTGAGTATCTGTTTCACTGTTTACTTGATGAGGAATATAACTTGGAATCCAAACTGCATGAGTGGGAGGGACAACCCATATAGTCTCATTGCTAGTCACACTTAAAATACCCGTTGCAGCCCATAGTAGTTGTCCTCTCGCATGAGAGTGAGCGGTAACACCTGTTTCCGCTTGCATATTCCTACTATGCGTCAGTACAGGACGAGTATGGTCAATAATAAATGCATTATCACTGGGTGCTATATTTGGCGTTTTATGGGTATGTTTTGTCATATTTGCTACTTAAGACGACACTAAATGTCGGTTACTATAACAGTCAATGCACCAGCTAATATACCAGTCAATATATCAATGACTATATTGGTGACTATAAGCAACTGCATCATTTGTTGTTATAAATATAATTCATATTAACGTTATTTCGGAAGGGCTTGTTTTATGCAAACCAAATACAGTGTTCGGTTATTGTCCTTTATTGGTGTGTTAGGTATTGCATTGATGCTTGTTTTATCTCCTATTGAAAACCAATCACTATCTTTTTCTTATAGCGCTGCTGTTGTGTTGATGACCTTAGCTTGTTGGAGCACCTCTGTTATTCCTCCCTTTCTAGCTGGGCTGATCTTTTTTGCTTTATCAACGATTTTTCATTTGGTTGAGCCCGCTATTTTATTTTCAGGATTTGCTTCTACCGCGGTGTGGTTAATTGTTGCAGGGTTTGTGATAGGGGGAGCGATTTCATCATCTGGCTTAGATAAACGATTAGCATCCATCATTGCACCACATTTAACCTTGAGTTATTTTCGTTTGATCTTTGGTTTGGTGTTAACGGCTATGTTGCTTGGCTTTATTATGCCTTCTTCAGTGGGACGGGCGATTGTTTTGATTCCTGTAGGTATGGCTTTAGCTGAACATGTAGGTTTCACATCGGGCAGTAATGGCCGTCGAGGGATTGCGGTAGCGTTAGCAATTGCTTGTAATATGCCTAGCTTTGCGGTGTTACCCGCTAATATTCCTAATATGATTTTAGCGGGGGCGAGTGAAACGTTGTTTAATATTCACTTTAGTTACATTGAATATCTACTTTTGCATTTTCCAATCCTTGGTGTGATTAAATCAATGTTACTGGTAGGTTTAGTGCTGTTTATTTTTCCAGATAAAGTTGTTTCCCCTACTAATATTAAAGAGGCTTATTCAGGTTCAATACCTACATTCGATAATAAGCAACAAAGAAAAGTCACTTTGCTTCTCGTGATTACTTTATTATTTTGGGTGACGGATTCAATACATGGGATTAACTCCGCTTGGATTGGGTTAACCACCGCTATTATTTTATTATTGCCGAAATGGGGAGTGCTTGAACCTAAAGCATTTAATAGCTCGGTTGATTTTGGCACGATCATTTTTGTAGCGGCAGCACTTGGTTTGGGGGCGTTAGTGAATACATCTGGCATAGGTGAGTATATGGGACAAGTATTTAGTCATTTGTTACCCACATCATCGGATAATACTTTTTTAAACTTTATGTCGCTTTCTCTTATCTCTACTTTTACTGGGCTAGTCACGACTATACCGGGTGTGCCTACGGTACTTTCACCGATGGCTACAGACTTTTCTCAATTAACTGGTTTTTCATTACCCGCAGTTTTAATGACACAGGTTATTGGTTTTTCTACTGTTATATTTCCTTATCAGGTGGCGCCGCTTATTCTTGCGATGCAACTTTCAAAAGAATCGTTAGGTAGTTTATTGAAGGTCACGTTGCCGCTGGCGATCATCACTATTTTGTTCTTAATGCCATTAGATTATTTATGGTGGTTGGCACTTGGTTGGATAAATTAACGACTGAATAAAGCCCCTTGAACGGTATCGGGGATATTAATTTTTATTACGTCGAGATGATGGTATGTTTACCAATATTTATTCTACATGGAGGTTATTATGGCTAAAATTATTACTGGTGGTTGTTGCTGTGGCGACGTTACTTTTACTGTTGAAGATAACTTTAGTGATTTTTTCTTTTGTCATTGCGAACAATGCAGAAAATTAACCGGCAGTGCGCATGCCGCTAATTTATTCACATCAGCAAATAATATTAACTGGATTAGCGGAATAGAAAAAATAAAACGCTACGACCACCCAGAGCGTACCTTTACGCAAGCATTCTGTGAAAACTGTGGTTCTGGATTACCTTTTATAACGCAAGGTGGGGAATCTTTAATTGTCCCTGCAGGCAGCTTAAATGAAGAGTCTGTTAAAACGTTAGATGCTCAAATATTCTGTGCTGAACAAACTGAATGGCACAAAAGTGGTTTAAGTGTCGTTAATAAAGTGCCAGGCTTTCCTGAGTAAGTTGTGGTTATTTTTTCTGTTCAAACTCAAGATCTTATTCTCGATTTAAAGACCTTCTTTTAGTCGGTCTTTATTATCTATAGCGATTATTAGTTAATAATTGCATTCTTCGTCATATTCTCTGCTTTTATTGATCTTCCTTGAAATAAGTAAATTTCTTTTATTCTTATACCTATTATGTGATATTTTTTTGATTGGTGTGATTTTTTGATGTATGGTGTGCGCAAATTAAGTAATGCTTTATTTTTTGTTGTTTTATTAAATAAATATTGGCTTTTTTTTCTGTTAACTCGTTGTGCATAAAGGTTTTTGTATATTAATTTTAAAATTAATGCTCAATGGTTTTTATGCAGTAATCTTTGATGTATTTTAAAACATTAAGACTTAAAGAGTATGAGTTATTCATCTAAATAATATAAAGAACTAGTCGTTAATCTTCGATGATGTAAATTTAAAGGAATATGTAATGAAGTTTGTAAAATTTGCCGTATTGGCTCTTGCTGTTTTAATAACATCTGGATGTGCAGGCGGGTTAAATTCGATGCAAGAAAGGGAATATAAAGCTTTTGAAAACGAAGGTGTTTTAATCGAAGAAAAAACACCAATGGTAGGTGCTGTATTAGGTATTTTACCAGGGTTTGGTTCTTTTTATGCTAGAGAGCCTGGCTATGGAGTAGTAAATTTATTATTTTGGCCTATTTCTGTCTTATGGGATCCTGTAAGTGGTTATAGTGGCTCTAAGTCAATCAACTACGATACAACTAAGAGTTATTTAAGAAAAGAAAAAAACAAAGAGTTAGTTGCTTTGGAAGACTTATTAGTTAGTAAGCAAATTGATAGCACTAAATACCTTTTAGAGAAAAGAAAAATAGAGCAAAAATACCAGTATTAATAGAAAATACTTAGTTAATTTGAAGTTTAGGTAAAGTTAATTAAATACTTAAGCTTCATTTGATAATTAACATTTATCTTTTCGTCATGCTACTTAGCTTGTTAAAAGATAGACAGTTCTTCTCTCTCGTTATTTAATAGCATTCAATCTTTTCAACCTCACCAATTTCAGTTTCCACTATTAATTTTTACGCATGTCTATAAGTTAAGTGTTATACCGATTACCTTAAATAAGGTGATCTAAATTTTGCGCAGAAAAAATGGCTTAATTTAAGGTATAAGTTGAGTCTTTCGAAAATTAATGTCATTAATCATCTGTCGGATAATTAACCAAAAAATGTTAACTCTTTAATGGTTATTTCCTTTACGAAACTTATAACGAAGAAATAATTTATTTTAACAAGTAAAATAAATTAGCTAATTAGTGTGATTGGTATTAATACCTTAATTCGTCTTATTCAATGTTCTCCTATAAAGCAGCTTTATCTGCTTATCTTTATTTTTTCAATATTAACGCTGTCTTTTCTAACCTTTATTTATGCATAGTAATAATATTTATTGGACTATCTTTTAGTAGATAGTTAAAGTGAACAAATCATAATTTATCTATAAGGTTTTGTATGACTCAATCTCTCCCTCTTGCAATTGTTGCTGGCGCAGGCCCCGGTTTAGGTAATACATTATTAAGTCACTTTGAGCGTGGTGGTTATAAGGTGGTTGGCTTAAATCGTTCGTTACCCTCAACAACAGATTTTGATATTCGTGTTGTTGATTTAACCAATGAGAAAGCAACGAATACGGTAATCGCATCGCTAATAAAAGAATATGGCGCGCCTAAAGTGGTTATTCATAATACTGCACAGTTAGTTATTAAGCCTTTAGCTGAGACGACTGCCGATGATTTTGAAACTTGTTGGCGTAGTATGGCTTTATCTGCTTTCGTATTAGCTAAATCACTGATGCAACCAATGGTTGATAATGGTGGTGGTACGTTTATTGTTTCGGGGGCAACGGCTAGTTTACGCGGTAGTGCTAAGTTTTCTGCTTTCTCTTCAGCTAAGTTTGCGTTGAGGGGATTAACACAATCACTAGCACGTGAATTTCAATCACAAGGTGTACATGTTGTTCATAGCATATTGGATGGCATTATTGATACGGATAATAGCCGTTCATTGCATAGTCTCGACCCTAGCAAAATGATGAAGCCAGAAGATATTGCTGACGTATATTTGGGGCTTTGCCAACAACCTAAATCGACATGGACACATGAATGTGATTTACGTCCATTTGATGGAAGCTTTTGATAGAAAGTTTAATCGTAGTATGAATTAAAGTTAGTTAGCGCATTTTATAAAGCAAACTTCGGTTTGCTTTTTTTGTGTGTAAAGCAAAAGAGGAGAGGTCATCGTTATATTGAAATTTTTATCAGTAATAGACGGTCTTCTAAGCGGTTAATTGCCGTGAGTTGCTTGTCTTTTTTGGTTGTTTTAGAAAGGTAGATACATTTATTTTATTACCTCGAATCAATAGCAAATAATAGACAATAAGTATTCGTCCTATTCTGAGTGTTTAATAGACACTTTGAATAAAAGTAGAGTTAACCTTTTTTTTATATTCACTTTTATATTTATATATGTGGTTAAAGGATATTGATGGATTCAGTCAGTCAAATTGTATTAGGTAGTAGTATTGCTGCGGCTATTGGGCATAAACAACTGGGACGAAGTACACTCGTTATTGGGGCAGTACTTGCCACGTTACCTGATTTAGATGTTTTATTACCTGCAACCGATGCCGTTACTCGTTTTACTGAGCATCGTAGTTTTTCTCATTCTTTATTTGTTTTGTTTCCCTTCGCATTCATCTGCTTTGCCTTTTTAAAACTCAGCTTTAAAAGAAAATTTACAAAAGTGATTATTTCTAATCAACGTTTATTTTGGTTGTGTTGTTTACCCTTAGTGACTCACCCGATGCTTGATGCATTTACTAGTTACGGTACTCAGTTATTTTGGCCGTTAGCCAGTCACCCTATTTCAATTGCTTCAATTTTTGCGGTTGACCCTTTGTATACATTGCCTTTGTTAATTGGCTGCGTATACCTATGGCGAAATGGCGATAATGAAAAGAAAGGTAAAGCGAGACGCATTAACCATATCGGCTTAATACTGAGTAGTGGTTATTTGTTGTTGGGGTTGTTTTTGCAAAATCAGGTACAAAAAAGAGTAGAGATCGTCTTGCAAGAAAATAATATAGCGAAGGATAAAATATTCATTTCCCCGCTTTATCCGAATTTTAATTGGTGGGGCGCTATCGTGATCGATAATGGGGTTTATTACAATGTGAAGGTCAATATACTTGCAAGTGATTCTGCGTTATCGATAAAACAAGATTTAGGTTATGGCCAGCTTAATGTTTATCCGCCTGCATTAAAGTCTTTAGATTGGTTTACTCATGGATTCATTCGCTTAGAAGAGGTAGAAGGGCAATTGGTCGCAACAGACCTGAGAATGAAAACAGGGCAGTTAGATTATGCTTTTAAATTTGCATTAGCAGAAAAAGAAAGTGAGGGGTGGAAAGTGATATCACCGATACGTTTATGAATATTCCTGTTAATACCAATCACAATAAATAGCTTATCTATTTTACTTGTTAAAACAGCCCACTTCCTCGTTATAAATTTCGTAAAGGGAACAGCCATTAAAGAATTAACATCTTTTGGTTAATTCTCCGATAGACGATTAACGAAGTTAATCTTCGAAAGGATCAATTTACGCCTTGAATTGAACTGTTTTTCCAGCGCAAAATTTAGATAACATATTTAATGTAATCGGTATAATAAAGCTGCGATAAAGTAGGCAGGAAATAGCAGTAATATCATAAAAATAAATTTGAGAGTCATCAATATTGAAAGGATGACTTTAACGATTTATAAAAGATAATATCATGCATTCGTTAACTACGTTCTTAGCTAAATTGACGATAATAAAGAGGGGAAATTATATTACCCTCCCAGTATTTCTATTCATTAAGTTAAATTTGCTAAGTCTTTTTATAAATAACGACTTTCTAGTTCATGTACTGTGAGTGGTTTATCAAAGTAATAACCTTGCATTTTATTAACACCTAACTCAATACATAGGTTGAGATCGATTTCGGTTTCAATACCTTCGGCAATAATATCTAATTCCAATGACTGAATCATTACTACTAATCCAGCTAAAAAAGGTTTGGTATTTTCTTTGGGCAAGGCACTCGGCATTAAGCTTTTATCAACTTTAACGGTGTTAATTGGAAATCGATGTAAATGCGAAATAGAGGAGAATCCTGTTCCAAAATCATCTAGTGAAATTTTACATCCTAAATCACTAATACTTTGAATCATCTTCGTTGTATTTTCTTGTTCGACCAATAAAGCCGTTTCAGTTAACTCAAATTCAATGTGCGAGGCATTAACCCCGTGTTTTATTAAGGTTGATTCTATAGACTCAATTAACCCTTCGTCGCTTAATTGGATTGAGGATAAGTTGATCGACATGGTCAATGTTGAACCTTGTATTTTCTGCCAATAACTCAACTGTTTAATTGCTTCTGCTATAACCCAACGTCCAATTTCTATAATTAATCTAGATTTTTCTGCAATAGGAATAAATATATCAGGCCGTTGAGTAATATCTTCAATTTCAAAACGTATTAATGCTTCAACACCTGTTATTTTTCCGTTTAATGTACTAATAACAGGTTGATAGAGTAAGTAAAATTCATCATTTGTTAGCGCACTTCGCAATTGATTTTCGATTAAGAAATTTTCTAAAAACGTTTCTTGCATTTTAGCTTCAAAAAAACAAAACTGGTTACGACCATCACTTTTAGATCGATACATTGCAATATCTGCGTATTTAAATAGTTCTTTAACATCAGTACTATCACTTGGGCATAGTGAAATACCAATACTCGCTCCGGAAGTGATGACATGATGTCCAATTTCAAAAGGTTTTTGTAATGATTCTATGATGCGTTTGGCAACGGTGCTTGCTCCGAAAGCAGATTCTAAATTAGTCAGTGTGATGGCAAACTCATCTCCGCCTAAACGCGCAAATAGCTCGCTACCACGTAAACAACTGGTAATGCGTTTGGTGACCGCAATCAATAACTGATCACCTATATCATGGCCATAGTTATCATTCACAAATTTAAAATAGTCTAAATCGATCAGTAATAGAGCAAGTTTACTTTTGTCTCTTTGTTGTTTTTTTATTTCATGGCATAAAGACTCGTCAAAATAATAACGATTAGCTAAACCGGTTAGGTTATCTCGTTCTGCAAGCTCTTTAGTACGTTGATGGCTACGAAGTAGTTCTTGCTCTAAAGAAGCACGTACTTGTGCGTTGGCTATTGCTCTTTGTAGTCTAAAGGCGTTGATCTCTGTTTTAACCAAGAAGTCTTGTGCCCCTGCGTTAATACTACTAGTGGCTAAGTCATCTTCTTTCGAGGTGCTTGTCATGATAACAACAGTATTCTCTTTAGCTGGCATGTCCTTTAACTCAATTAAGAGTTCGATACCGTTACGTTGAGGTAAGTTATAATCGAGTAATACGACGTCAAATGCTGTGTGCGCTAATACTTCAAGTGCCCGATCCACCATATCAACTTGTGTAATGTTGCATAAAATATTACTGCGGGTTAATGCTCTTACGATCATTTCTCTATCGATTTTATCGTCATCAACAATGAGTATGTTCATATAGTGCTCATATCCTTAAATCTTAACGTTGAAGTACTGATCATTTTATTCTTCATTTAAGTGTACTATTTCAAAATAGTTTTCTAGCATGTTAACAAGACCTGAGAATCTATCTCCGGTCTCTCCTTTGACAAAATACCCTGCAATATGTTTACCGTAACTTGACGTGATATCTGTCTTTGCTTTTGATGTGGTCAATACGAAAACCACTAAGTCTGATAGTTTCGGATCTGCCCGTAATACTTTTAAAAATTCTATGCCGCCCATTCTTGGCATTTGTAAATCGAGAATAATGACTAATGGTTGTGTAACTTTGTTTTCTTTTAATAAGGTTAATGCTTCAAGACCATCGTAAACGCGCACTAAAGGGTTAGTAATATTTTGTTTTTTGAAGCTACGCTTGATTGTCATTGCATCAATATCGTCATCCTCTACGAGTAACAAAGTAATTTCATTTGCATTTTTCACATTAATCAGCCTTTATTGGTTACGATTTTCCAGTTTTTCTTTTTGCTATGAATTCAGTGGCCATAAGATATTTATTTTCGTGCCACGTTTCCCATCTGATATAATATTGACACTTCCATGATAATGAACAACGATTCGTTTAATCATAGCAAGTCCCATGCCACTTCCTTCTACTTTGTCCCGTGATTGTAATGTTTGAAACATTTCCATGGCTTTATCATGAAATGCTTCAGGGATCCCCGGGCCATCATCTTCTAGCGATACTTCATGAAAGTTGTTTTTTATTGCATAGTGGATAGTGATTTGACCCGTTGGTTTATCGTGATGTTTTATCGAATTAGAAATTAAATTTCTTAACACTATTTCAAAGGGTAGTTGTGGAATATTTATGTCAATATTTGGAGCAGTACAACTAAAGTTATCGTTACTTTCCAGCAATGAAAGGATGTCTTTTGCTTTCTCTTCTAAATTGACTTTATCATTAGCAACCGTCGTTAGATTTAAACGGGAGTAATCTAATAGGTCATCTAATAATTTGAGCATGCGCTTGCTTCGTTGGCGTAATAAGGCTAAATGTTCTTTAGATTCCTCGGGTAATATATCTTGGCAATCTTCTTCTATCCAACTACCTAATTGTTCGATGGCATTCAGTGGTGATTTGAGATCGTGTGATGCGACGTAGGAGAACTGTTCTAAATCATTATTAGATTTCTCTAAATCAATATTCGATTTTTCTAAGTGTTTGGTTTTATTTTTTAATTCAATTGTCATTTGATCAGCATATTTTAATGCTTGTCTATTTGCTTTTGATAAAAGCAAAAATAACACGAGTAAAAATGCATCAATTATTAAACCGCCAATGAGGATGATTGAAGACTGATTTAACGTTGTATCTTGTCTAAAACTTATATTTGATTGAATTGAGAATGTCCAAGTACGTCCGTATAATGTAGTTTCCACTTTTTTGGAAAGAAGCGGGCTCTCATCTACCTTTATGGCTTCATCATTTAAATGATCGTCAAACAGTAAATCTGTTCCATCCCATATTTTAATGCTTACATATCTATTTGTTTCAGCCAGAGTACCTTTCATTAATTTTTCCATAATAAAAGGGGCATAAGTAACACCTTTAATTAATCTACGGCGTTCCTCTATGCTGTCAGGTTTGAGCCCATCTTTATAAAATGGAGTGTAAAAAAGGAAGCCAGGCGTTTGTTTATCATCTTGTACCAGAATAATGGGCGCTGTTAACAATGCCTCTCCTGAGTCTCTTGCTTTTTTAATTGATGAGTAGCGATTGCTTTCAAAAGCAATATCAAGGCCAATGGCTTGTTTGTTTGAAGCAAGAGGTTCAACAAAGGTGATTGGCCAATATTCAGGATTGGTATGAGTTGGGTGCACTTTATAATCAGGTCTTTGTTGATATTGTTTTTGTAAATAGTTATCGAACTCGTCAGGTTGCACGTTATGAATAATGCCAAAGCCGTTAATACCTGGGTAGTTGATATCTATTTGTAAACTCTTTGAGTAGGTTGACCATTGTTGAGAAGTGATATCTGAATCGACAGCATCAATATAAGCAACGCCTCCCCACAGGACATTTTCATAAAGTGTCATTCGTTGTTTGACTAAGTTAACTACTTTTTCAGCTTCGCGCTCAAATTGAATTTCAAGCTTTTGTGATTGTTGGAATTGAGAGTAGTACCAAGCACTGAAAGTTAATACCACAGAAAGCAATACGATTAGCCAATGGATTGAATGCATTTTCCCTGCACGGACTAATTTTTCTCTTTTTTCGTTATTTTGTAACCCATCATCCATAAGGGGTCCCTAGAGTGATTTTGTTAATCGCTATTGATATAAGGCATAAAGCGTTTAGTGCGTGATGCTAGTTAATTTGATGAAATAAAAGAGGTTGCTGGTGGTTTTTATATTGTGTTTTTTAATAGAAAGACAGCATAATAATCTAAAATATCAACGTTTTTATCATTGTTCTTTATCATTGTTCTTTATCATTGTTCTTTATCGTTACTTGAGTATAAGTTATTTTATTTTTTATATTTTATTTTACTTTTTATATACTATTAATGAGAATAAAAATCTTACTCTCTGTTGCTATGTATAGAGCATTATAAATAATGTTAGCTTAAGGTATTAAAAATAACCACCTATAATGAGCTATTTAACACTATTTTTTGATTAATTATTTGTTTAAGTTGATCTTTTTGTGGTTTCGGTTGGCTTTTCATTAAAATTTACTTTGTTAGACCTAATTAATTAAATTTATATGATCGTTAAGCTTTTTTATCTTGATACAATCTATCGAAGGCATAAACAATATAAATATAAGAAACTTCCATCGAAAGTAGTGGGTATTTGTTACTTTTTAATTATTAACTTCTATTTTAGTTGTAATGGTGCGGTTTTCTTTTCAAAAAATTTTGACTGTACTGTTAAGACTGGCTTGATTAGAGGCCCTATTGTTGGGTTGTAGAGCGAAGATTACTTTTTAGTCTTCATCGAGACTAAAAAGTAATTAATATTATAAATTTGAAGCTTAAATCTTACATTTTGAATAGTGTAACGTGCTCGTTAAGTTGTGTTGCAAATTGAGCTAGTTCTTCAGTTGCTATTCTAACTTCCTCCGCTCCAACTCCTGTGTTATGGGACAATTCTTTTATTTCAATAACTTGCTTTCCAACTTCGGCAGCAACAGAGCTTTGTTCTTCAGCTGCACTAGCGATTTGTGAGTTCATATCAATAATTTGATATACCGCATTTTTGATATCCGCTAGTGCCTGTTGAACATCTACGGTCTGCGTTACGATAGTATCGGCCTGTTCACGTCCAATTTTCATAGATTCTACTGAGGCTTTGGCACTTTCTTGCACTTTGCTTATTTTAGCTTCAATTTCAGCAGTCGACTTTTGAGTATTTGAAGCTAACGCTCTGACTTCATCAGCTACTACGGAGAACCCTCTACCAAATTCTCCTGCTCGAGCTGCTTCGATAGCTGCGTTTAATGCAAGTAGGTTGGTTTGATCTGAAATACCTTTAATAACAGCAAGGATGCCTGCAATATCTTCTGTACTTTCTGCAAGTTCGGTAATGATAATAGTCGTTTTGTCTAGATCTTTGGCTAAACCTTGTACATCATTAGAAGATTGTTCTGCTTTTAGTGTTCCTTGATCAACAAGTAAACGAGCAGCTTCAGTTGCATCTGCGGCGACACTTGTATTCCTCGCAACTTCCTCAGAAGTTGCATGCATTTGATTAATTGCTGTTGCAACTTGTTCTGTTGCATGATTTTGTTCTGCAATATTGTTTTTAGTTTGAACTGAGATTAATGCGAGCCCTTCTGAAGCAGCTGTTTGAGAAACGGCGGAATCGGATATTTGTTTCATCATCACTTTCAGTTTTTCAACCATTAATCGCATGGCTAAATAAATCCCTGTTTCTTTACCTGTATTTTGAAATTTTATACTTAAATCACCTTCAGCAATTTGATGAGTTAATACTTCGATATCTTTCGGTTCGCCACCAATAGGACGTAAAATAGAAAGTGTAATTCTCCAACTTAATAAGATGGCTAAAATAATACCGATAGATACCAGTATGATAAGGTTTAAAACTGCTGACTCACCTTGTGCTAATGAGTTTTTAGTAAACTCACTCGCTTTGTTGGCTGCAAAGTTTTCAAGTTTTAAAAGCCGCTGGTTTAAATCTTGGATATGATTTGCGCCTTTTTCTTTCGTTATTTTAACAGCTTCAATGCGTTTACCTTCTTTCATTAAGGCAATTACTTCGTTACGAATCGGCCTCCAATTAATAAAATTTTCTCGAATGATTTTTATTTCAGATTTATTACCTAAAAAACGTTCATTTAATACATCGAAATATTTAAATGTTTGTTTCTCAATTACATCAACGTTAGCTGCTGCTTTATTAATTTGATCTATTGAACTGGCTAACGCAACATCTTTCATTGAGCGATGCATACTAGTTACTGCACCCTCAATCTTAACGATTGCAACACTGACAGAAAATGGATGTTTATAAAGTAGTTGGGTAAAGTTTGATAGAGAATACATTTGTTTGACTGCAAAAATACTCATAATAATTAAAATGATAATAAGAATGGAAAAAGCGCCTGCTAAGCGTTTTCTTAGTGATATGTTATTAAGCATAAAGCATCCTTTTGATGTGAGTTAACTGTAATAAAAAACAAGTATGGCACTTAGCTTACCATTTAAAAGTGAAGATAATACTTAATATGAGTTATTTTGTAAGTGAGGGACAACTAGTATTTATATAAATATTATGAATAACCAAAGGCTTACTAAATAATTAGACTCTGTAATAACTGTTATTCTATCTTTTAGAGGGCTTTTTATACCCATTACTGTTCAAGGTACTTTGTTCAGTCGTTAACTTAAACTTCAAATCAACGTACAATATGATGGCAATAGGTAGTTTTTATCAAAGGTTGCAACATAGATAGAGTTAGTTTTCAACCTAACGATCTAGAGGGTAAGCAGTGAAAAAATATATTTGTTGTTAGAAGTGTCGATTTAACTCGTTAGATATTTCTTTTGCTGGCTAGAGTCTATTCACTTTATTACTTGCTGAATTTTGCACATTGTGACGGGGAACAGATATATACCATAGATAAACTTAATATATTCTAAGTGATTGATATTTTAGTTTTTTTAGTTTTAATGTTGCAGTTATTTATTTTTACCTTTTTTAATGACGAGGTGAAGAAAAATATATTCCTACCTTTTATGCTGCCACTTGTATTTTAATGGAGCAGAATTAACACTTTTTTCATTTATAACTAATACTTTATTATAAATGTATTCGTTACATCGCCATTACTTGTTAACGTTTTTCCTCAATCTTGTCTACATCACATTTTTTATTTATAACCAATAGTAGGGTGTATATTGATAATTTATTTTTGAAAGAGTATTTTACCTGTCGCCTCTTTATTTTTGCATTAACTTTGATTATTTAAATAAAAGTTTCAAAGTAAATTATATTTTAGTGTTGATAAAAGAATCTCTACCCTTTTTTAAGTTTAAGCTGTAATACCTTAAGGGGACTATGTGAACGAGTTTTTTATTGCGATTATTATTGTTGGTACTGTGCTATTACTGGCCAGTTTAATGACTACGTTAAAAATTTGCCAAAAGAGTGATAGCTCAGCTTGGTACCTGCTTTTTTACTTTATTATTCTATTTATTATTGGTTATTTAGGAATTCTTTATTATTTTCTTTATTTTCAATTAGACCCAATCCTGGTTTCAACGGTTGCTTGTATTCTATTCGGTGGTGGTGGATTTGTTTACCTAGTTATTAAGCTCAGCTATAGCAGTTTATTAAGTACTGAAGAAGCTGTGGAAGTACAGCGCTATCAAGCGGAACATGATATTTTAACCGGTTTACCTAATCGAAAGATGTTCTTTAAATCTCTTTCTCATATTATTAGCCAATCAACTCCTTGTTCAGTGTTATTTATTGATTTAAACGACTTTAAACAAGTTAACGATTCTTTTGGTCATTATTGTGGAGATCAATTATTAATTGCCACTGCACATGCATTAAAATTTAATCTTAGTGATCATGGTTCGCTGTTCCGGCTTGCTGGTGATGAGTTTGCCATACTTTCTACTTATCAAAGTAAAAAGGGGTTACAACGGTGTATTAATCTCATCACGAAGTCGGTACAAGCCCCTCTAAAAATAGATAAGCAACTGATTAATGTGAATTTGAGTATTGGAGTCAGTCATTATCCTCAAGATAGTCTAGACATGTATGAGTTAGTCAAACATGCAGACTTAGCAATGTATGAAGCTAAAAGAACTAATAAAAATTTAGTTTTTTATGATGCAGAATTAAGCCAGAAAGAAGGCGAAATTTTATTAATGACAAATAAAATAAAAGGGGCGATTGAGCAGGATGAGTTTTTATTATTTTATCAGCCATTGATCTGCACTAAGACGAATCAACAGCATGGTTTAGAAGTCTTGATTCGTTGGCCTCAGCCAGATGGCAGTTTTCTTTCTCCGGATGATTTTATCATGATAGCGGAGCGAAGTAGTTTGATTCTATCTGTGACTAAATGGGTTGTGATTGAAGCGATTAAAAATTTAAAAGTTTTACAAGCTGCAGGCTTTACAGGTGCGTTACATATCAATTTGTCTGCACAAGATTTAAAAAGTCATGAGTTTTATGATTATGTGGCAGCATTGTTTAAAGAAGATACCTCAATCAGCGATGTGATTGTTTTTGAAATAACAGAAAGCGCTATGATGACCAATATTCAGGGATCTAAAGAGATGATCATGGCATTAAATGCAATGGGGTTTCAATTTAGTATTGATGATTTTGGTACCGGATTTTCTTCACTCTCTTTATTAAGAGAACTTTCTATTAAACAAATTAAAATTGATCGTTCTTTTGTTGATGGCATGCTAAGTCAAAAGGCCGATTATGCGATTGTAAAATCAATCATCTTTCTGGCTAAACAATTAGAGTGTGAGGTTATTGCTGAAGGAATAGAAAACAGAGAAACTGAACAAGAGTTAATAAATTTAGACTGTGATTATTTACAAGGATTTTATTACAGCAAACCGATTTCGATAGAGGAAATTAAGCGTAAATATTTAAACTACAAAGCAAGTTAAAAACGAAAAAATATTTAATTTTATTAATGGCTTACTGATCATGATGGTCAATTTAAATAATACTTTTGATCACTATTTTTATTGAGTAATTAACTTATTTACCTATTCCATCTTCCATTATAATACTTTTATCATTATTCCTACTAAATCAATTTCTACTAACAAATGCCTACTAAAAAAATACTTTAAAATGCATTCCATTGCAAAACCAATATATTGTATTGATTATTGATTATTGATTATTGATTATTGATATTGATTATTGATTATTGATTATTGATTATTGGATTGATTGAGCACTTAACTTTATTGATATTATCTATCTAATTAACTGTTTCATTGAGTAAATTTATAACAATTTACATCACAATCTATTTAATGTCATATAAATATAAACTATGATGGTTTTTGAAAGTATTGTCTAAAAGGTGTCACGTTACCCTTGAGGTTAAGTACTTTTTCTATGAAATATTTAAACCATATATTTCATTAAATAAATTAAAAATTCAAATAAATGCATTTGACTTTTTACCTTAAGTTATTGTTTGTTAGAGATTTAAGTTGGTAAGTTTTTAGTCATCAGCTATTTATACCAAAAGAATTAATAAGGTGATCATTCTTGCTGGTTAAAATCACCCCTAACTGCGTTGTGAGTTTTGAAGTGAGAACAACTATCTCCTACAACTCACGCCTTATTAGTGTTAATTTTTCCTGCGCAATCTCTGATCACTTATTTAATTCCATTGGTATTAGAGGAAATATGAAGTTACAAGGTAAAATATTAAATTGGAATGATGATAAAGGTTTTGGTTTTGTTGAGCCTAATGGTGGTGGACAGCGGGCTTTTGTGCATATTAAATCATTTAAGTATGGTTCGAAAAGGCCGATTAATGGCGATGTGATTATTTATGAATTAGTAAAAGAAGCTAACAATCGGTTCAAAGCGGTTAAGGTTCAATTTTCCAGTGAGGCGAGAGAAGCAAATAAACGTAAAGAGAACTATAACAAAGCGAGTAGTTACAATGTTGTTCGCCATCTGTTCACTATTATTTTTTGTTTTGCACTATTGGCCTCTGTAACAATGGGGAAACTGCCTAGTATTTTTATTGGCCTTTACGCTGTAATGAGTATTATCACTTATATTGCTTATGCTATTGATAAGTCTTCTGCTCAAAGTGGAAACTGGAGAACGAAAGAAAGCACATTACATCTTTTTGCTTTAGCGGGGGGCTGGCCTGGTGCTTTTTGGGCCCAACAACGATTACGCCATAAGTCGATAAAGAAAGAATTTCAAATAGGGTTTAGAACAACTGTATTTTTGAATTTAATGGGGTTCTTTTGGCTACACACTGAAAGTGGGTCTCATTTTTTACATATTGTTGTACTACCGTTGTTAAACTTTTAGTACGAGTTCAATTAAGCAGGAATAACTGTATTGAAGATTAAATTAGATGATTTATCAGGTAAGGAGATCTTCTCTCTTCTTCAAGAGCATCTTGATGATATGAAAGCAACTTCTCCGCCTGAAAGTGTACATGCACTCAATTTAGAGGCGTTAAAAGATCCTTCTGTTTATTTTTGGAGCATTTGGGATGAGCAAGTATTGGCTGGATGTGGTGCTTTCAAAAAACTTGATCAACAACATGCTGAAATAAAGTCGATGAGAACCTCAAGCCTTTACAAAAAACAGGGGGTTGCTTCTAAGTTGTTAATTCATATTATTGAGCAAGCAAAACTATCTGGATTCAGTCGATTAAGCCTTGAAACAGGATCAATGGATTATTTTTTACCTGCCCATAGCTTGTATTTAAAACATGGATTTAGTTTTTGTGCTCCTTTTTCTGATTATGAAGAAGATTCCAATAGTAAATTTATGTCATTAGATTTAGTTAAGGTGTAGCCTAATAGCAATTCTTGCTCCCAATTTTGACTACTATTAATGCGTAAAAGAAACGCTTAGAGAGATTCATATTATGAATAAAATAGATATTAAATATTGCAAAAAATGCCGTTGGTTAATGCGATCATCGTGGATGGCCCAAGAGTTATTAAGTACTTTTGAAGATGAGTTAGATGAAGTTTCATTATTACCAGGTGAAGGTGGAATATTCGAAATTTTTGCAAATGGCACGCTTATTTGGTCGCGTAAGGAAATGGGTGGCTTTCCAGAAATTACAGAGTTAAAGCAATTAGTTAGAAATATTATTGCACCAGATAAAGATCTTGGGTGTATCGATCGTAAAACAGCTAAAAGCCTCACTCAATAAAAGCTGAGCTCAACAATCAAGTTATAGAATTTATTGGATCTATTATGTCAGTTATCGCTAATACACCTAAACCACCTTATTATGCAGTTATTTTTACTTCTACCCGTACAGAAGGAGATGATGGTTACCATGAAGCCGCCGATAGAATGGTAGAACTTGCTCAGCAACAAACAGGATTTTTAGGTATTGAGTCAGCGAGAGAATGTATCGGTATAACGGTTTCTTATTGGGCTAATTTAGATTCAATAAAACAATGGAAAGCTAATACTGAGCATATAGAGGCCCAAAAAATGGGACGACAATCTTGGTATGATACTTTTAAAATACGTATTTCAAAGGTAGAGCGGGATTACGGTCAATTAATTGATGAGTCTCATTAATGATAGCTAACATTTTTTATTGGAAATACCATTTAGCATGTTTATTTAATGAGTGACTCATTTACTCATCTTCTTTTTTGTTTAAATCATGAATGACTAAATCTAAGGATTGCATTAATTGTAAGGCTTGATTTGAATCGATACTATTAAATTTACAACGTATTTTACCGGGTATATCTACTGCTTGTAATTTCAGATCTTGACCTGTTCTTGTTAATTGAATAAGGCGTTTTCGTTGATCTTTTTCATCTTTAATGACTGCTAATAGTGACTTGTCAGCCATTTTCTTTAATATTTGAGTCATTGCACTACCATCAATTGCGGTTGTTTCAATAAGCTCGGCAATGGTTATTTTATCTTGATCCCACAATGCCATCATCACCACATATTGTGGGTAAGTTAAATTAATTTCTGTTAATGGTTCTCGATAGGCACGGGCAATACTATTTGATGCCATATATAAACGATGACACAGCTGATGCTTTAGTTTTAGCTGTTCAAATGACATGGCAATTTCCTTCAATTTTTTATTTTCTATTAAATTTATTATTATAGTAACTATTATAACTATAAATTTAATTTGCATGCAAAGTATTTGCAATTGTTATTTATCTTCGTTATTATTATTTTGCATGCAAAATAAATTCGTTATTCAATACAAATTTTGGAGTTCACTATGAATGTATTACAAGAAGTCGCTTACACAGCTAAAGCAACAGCAACGGGTGGCCGTGAAGGTATCGCTAAATCTGATGATGGTCGTTTAGATGTTAAACTCTCTACACCTAAAAACTTAGGTGGTGATGATGGACAAGGCACAAACCCTGAGCAATTATTTGGTGCTGGTTATGCGGCATGTTTCATTGGTGCACTTAAACATGTTGCAGGTGTTGAGAAAATAGCACTTCCAAGCGATTTGTTCATTAACTCTGAAGTTTCTATTGGTCCTATCGAAGGTGGTTTTGGGATCGCAGTTAAGCTTTCTATCTCACTAGGTGATATGGATAAAGCGGAAGCAGAAGCGTTAGTAGAAAAAGCTGATTTAGTTTGCCCATACTCAAATGCAACACGTGGCAATATTGCTAAAGAACTTATTATTCTTTAGTTGCTAGTTCTAATTACTAGTTTCTAATTACTAGGTTATTTTTAATATGTTTGTTAAATACTAAGTATTACTCGCATTTAAAATAACTAAAGTTACAAAATTTAAGGCCTGTAATAGATCTCTATTACAGGCCTTTTTTATTTGAAATAAAGATAAGAATTCAGTGAATATAAGCTAATACCAATCTAAGTAATTATCTAGTCATTTATGCTTGTTAAAATGAATCCTAGCTTCGTGGTTGATTTTGTAATGAGAATAACTAGTTATACCATTCCGCCTAATTATGTGATCTAATGTATTTAATTATTAACTGATTATATTCTCTTGGTGACGTATGAAAAAACATGATTTTTCTGAATTGGCCAAAACACATAAAAGTGTTCGTATGAGACTGCGTTATTCTGCTCTAGCGCACTTTCAAGAAGGCAGCTCTCGTACCGATATAGCTAAATTTCTTAAAGTGAGCCGTACTAGTGTTAATAAATGGATATCTCAATATCATCAAAATGGATTGGTTGGATTAATTGATAAAAAGACAACTGGACGTCCCTTACGATTATCTGAAATCCAATCACTTCAACTAATTCAATATATTAATGAATATACAAAAAATGATAAGGGTGGCCGATTAGTAGGCACTGATATCCAGTTGTTTATTGCTTGATAATTTTGGCCATCAATACCACCTTTCAAGTGTCTACAAATTACTTCACCGTTTAGGTTTTTCATGGATAACCTCTCGCTCTAAGCACCCAAAACAGTCCCTTGAAGTTCAAGAAGATTTTAAAAAAATTCCAAATAAAAATGATCCTTAAGATCCCTGGCCATATCTCATTAGATAGAGTCGATATCTGGTTACAAGATGAAGCACGTTTTGGACAACAAAATACAACAACAAAGCTATGGGCTAAAACAGGTAGCAGACCATTAGCTGTGAAACAGCAACAGTTTGAATATGCATATTTATTTGGCTCCGTTTGTGTCACTAATGGGCAATCACAAGCGATGGTAATGCCTTATGTAAATAAAGACATTATGTATGCTCACCTGAAACAAATATCCATGAGTACCGCCGAAGATCGGCATGCAGTCATTATTATGGATGGGGCTGGTTGGCATACAGAAGATCTTGCGACAGACTTTAATAATGTTAGCGTAATTAAGCTTCCTCCGTACTCTCCAGAACTAAATCCGATAGAACAAGTGTGGAGCTGGTTGCGTCAACATCATTTAGCTAATCGTTGTTTTAATGGTTATGAATCAATTGTGGATGCGGTTTGTTATGCATGGAATGACTTTGTAAGTGATAGTCAAAGAGTAATAAAAATGTGCACTAGGGATTGGATGAATCTGATCAACTAATTAGGCGGAATGGTATTACTGCAATCAACGCCTTGCTATCATCCATTTTCCCTAACGCCTAAATAGACCATTTATTTATCCAGATTGGTATAATTTATTTGGGCTTCAGGTTAAATAGAAGAAGATACTTGTTTTTGCTGTACGGTATATTTAACTTGGTACAGAGCCAATAATGCTAGACAAATAATTAATGCGATACTGGTACTTGTGAGTACACCTTGCCACCCCCAACGTTCATAGAATGGAGCAATGAAGAAAACACCTAAACTTGCCCCTGTATAATAAAATAAACTATATAGTGCTTGAGCGCTGCCTTTGCCTTTTTTGGCTGTACGGCTAACCAAGGTACTGGCTTGGGCGTGACAAAAGAAGAAACCAAAGGCCATCATGATCATGCCAATGATCATTACTGATAGGTTGTGATTGCTTAATAGGAAATTAGCTAACAACATAATACATACACCTGTCGCAACTCCTGCTAATTGACCATGCTTTTTAGAGAATTTACCTGCTAATGAAGCACTCATGGTCCCCCCTAAAAAGGTGATGAAAACTAAACTACGCAGTGCACTTGGTAATTGGTATGGCGCTTCTTCGAGCACACTCATTAAGTAACTAAATAAGTTTACAAAGCATCCGAATGCTAATCCAATAACAATATATAACAATAATAATTGAGGACGTTGTAAATGCTTAGAAAACATATTTAAACTTGGTTTTAGTTTAAATTGTTGTGCTGTGAAGTGACGTTGTTTAGGGATAATAAAGTAGACTGCCATAAATAAAATGGCAGTAAATGCTGCAATAGCATATCCAGTTGCTTGCCAACTTCCTAATAGGTCAACAGAAGCACCACCAACTAATCTGCTACTGATGCCACCTATGGTATTTGAGGCAATATAAAAGCCTACAGCAGCAGGTAACCAACTCTTTCTCAACTCTTCGCCCAATAAAGGAATAGCTACAGCAGGGCATACAGATAATAAAGCACCCTGTATAAAGCGTAATGATAAGAATAAAGAATAATTCTCAACTAATGGCAATAACAAAGAGACACACAAACCTGCAATCATGCCTTTTAAGAGAATAGGGCGTCTACCTATTGAGTCAGACAGACTAGCAAAAATTAACAATCCTAATCCCATACCTAGTAAAGGGGCTGACATCGTCAGATTAGCGGCTAATAAGCTGATATTAAATTCATGTTGAAGCGTTGGTAATAGTGGTTGTAACCAATAGATGTTAGAGAAAGTGACCACTGAGCAAAGGCAAACTGAAAGTACTAAACGGTTGTAATGTGTTAATTTTTTCATTTCTTCTGATGTTTAAAAGGTACTGGATATGGCGATGATAACCGCCTATCATCAATAAATATATTATGTTGTTTTTATGCTATATATAAATATAATTTATGGGTTGGTTTGCAGTGAATTTATATATTGGTATCAGTGAATTTATATATTGGTATCAGTGAATTTATATAGTGGTATCAGTGAATTTTGGGGACGTAAATGGAATTTAGACAACTACAACATTTTGTGACAATTGTTGAAACAGGCAGTATCTCTGCAGCCGCTCGGCATTTGTTTTTAGCACAACCAGCGATCAGTGCCAGTATTAAAAAGCTTGAAAGTGAATTAAATATGCCGCTACTACACCGTCGTGAAAGAGGGGTAAGTTTGACCGAAGCGGGACATCAGTTTTTACTGCATGCTAAGCAGATACTGCAACAAGCTAAGGATGCAAAGCTGTCCATGCAGGCTATCGAAGGGCTTGATCAAGGAGAGGTTGAGATTGGTGTTCCTCCTATGCTTGGTTCATACTTCTTTCCCCCTTTAATTATGGCTTTTAAACATCAACATCCAGCGTTGGGGATGAATATTATAGATACAGGTACTCGACGTATTAGAAAGAAGTTATTGGATGGTGACTTAGAGCTAGGGGTCGTTGCAGATCATGATTTACCACCTGAATTTGATAGTGGAAAATTAATCCGAGAAGAGATGGTTGTTTGTATGGCAGCTGACCATCCTCTTGCTGAGTTTGAGCAGATCGAATATGCCGATTTTTTAAAATATGAACTAATATTGTTTGGAAAAGGTTATTACCATCATTCATTGATTGAAAAAATTAGCCAAAAAGAAAAAGAAAGTCCAAAGATTGCCTTCACCAGTAATTTATTGCCATTAATTAAATCTATTATTCGTAAAGGTTATGCTATTTCACCTATGTGGAAAGTTAGTATTCAAGACGACGATGAAATTGTTACACGTCCTTTTGTTGAACCTTTTTGTATCGATCTTAGTTTAGCTTGGCGCAGAGATAGTTATATGTCTCGTGCTAATCAAGTATTTCGAGATTTTGTTCTTGAAGAAGTTAAAAATAATTAGGCTATGTTTGTATTGATCAAGTAAACATGTTGATAATTAAATATGCTTATATATAGCAGCAGTGTTAATAATAGATAAAACTAGCTAGGATAAAGTTTCAAGTATTCCAATAAAAAGAGGCTAACCTAAACATAGATTAACCTCTTTATTTTTATGTCGACTATTCTTATTTAAACAACTCTTATTAAGATTATTCTAGTTTGAATTTCTTAACTAACGAATCTAATTGTGAGTTTGCTGATGCTAGATTTTCAGTACTATCAAGTGTCTCTTGACCACTTCTTGTTAGTTCTTTTACCATCTCACTGATATTAGTCATGTTGCGATTAACTTCTTCTGTCACTGCACTTTGTTCTTCTGATGCCGTTGCTATTTGTGTGTTCAGATCATTAATATGAATAATAAAATTAGTCATATTATCTAAGCTATCTGTCACTCGAGCTGTGTTTTCGGCAGTACGCTGACAACTTGATCTTGTCACGTCCATTGCTGTTACTGCATTTTCAGCATCGTTACTTAATGTAGATAGTATTTTGTTTATTTCAGCTGTGCTTGTTTGAGTACGTGCTGCTAACGAACGAACTTCATCTGCAACGACTGCAAAACCTCGGCCTTGTTCACCTGCTCGTGCAGCTTCTATTGCGGCATTTAACGCTAATAAGTTAGTTTGGTCTGCTATTTCACCAATCACACTCAATGCTTTGATAATTTCCTGTGTATTATCATTCATTGTGTTAATGCTGGTTGAAGCGGAGTCAACCTCATCAACGAGTGCAATAACACTGTTTGATGCTTCTGTCACAATGGCTTTAGATAAGATTGCTTCATCATTTGCTTTTTGTGTATTGATTGAGGTATCTGCTGCATTTTGAGCCACAGTTTCAGAAGTACTACTCATTTCTGTAATAGCGCTCACTACCTGATCTGTTTCACTGGCGTGTGTTAGCAAGGCACTATTTACTTTAATTGATTGATCATTAAGCTGTTCAGTACTTTTTGTGATATGTACTGAAGCTTGTGAAATATCAAGCATCATAGATTGTAAATAAATAATGAAGTTATTCACTGAACGACTGATATCACCTAGCTCATCATCATAAACTATGGCGATACGTGATGTTAAATCAGCTTCACCTGTTGATAATGTATCGATTCTCTCTTTTAACGTCAGTAAACTTTTAACAATAGCGCTAATGATCCAAATAACGATAACAAATGACAAAATAATTAATATTGCCGAAGTAGTGACCATTGAATAAACTTGTTCCCCAAAAATATCTTCAGTCACGCTGGTTAAGCTTTCTTGAACAGCAATAATATCACTCTCATAAGCACCTGTTACGATTGTCCAGCCCCAGTCAGAGAATATATTTCGAGCATAAGCAATTTTATTTTCATATTCTTTAGTAACTGGATTTTCAAAGATTATTTTTACACTGGTTTCTGTTTGACCTTTAATGCTGTTTGCTACCAATTTTGAACTATCTACTACCGTCCCAACAATCTCTTTTTTAGGGTGAGCAATGATTTTCCCATTTTTATCTTGAATCCAAAAATACCCATTTTCACCATATTTAGCGATGGTTACTGCATGCAAAGCATTTTTAATATTATTCATTCTAAGCGTGCTAATATATTCACCGCTGGCAATGACTATGTTTAAAGGTTTGAAATAAAATGAAGCGGTTATTTTATCTTCTATTATATTGGTATTTGGATTTAAGTAGGTGTATTGGCTGAATCCTATATCATCTTTCTTAGCTGCAGCAATGATATTTTGTACATAGTATTTACCATCAGGGCTGACGTTATTAAAACCACTACTTCCTATATTACTTAAGTCACTTCCGTAGGCGACACTGACATAAGAAGAGGCATTATAGGCAAATAGATAGCGTCCATCATTCCAATGATATTGATTTAGAAAGGCATAAATACTAATTTCTGCTTCAATTTCTGAGTGACTATTTTTATAAATGCCTTCAATCATTGTTCTGAATTCTAACATTTCTTTAGTTAAGCTTTTTTCTATATTCTGTATTTTAGATTGTTCATAATAATCAGCAATAGCAAAAGAAAGAGTGTCTACTTGTCCTTTAAGTTCCTGATCAAGTACTTTCCCTAATTGTAAACTAACGTTTTCTTTTTCCTTTTCAAGTACATAATTCTCTGTTTCAATTAATGAGTAGAGAAAAAAAGCAGCCATAAGGATCAATGGCACACATAACGTAGTAACGAGTTTAGTTTTGATAGTAAATTTTATTGGCACAAGTATTTCCCATAATGAGTTATTTTATTTACAACTATTCAATTATAGGTAATAAGTTCAATTTGTTCAGGAATTTATTGCAATTTTATTGTTATTCATCAAATAAACCGTTAATTATTATCTAAATATAAGGTGTGGTGTTTAAAACGAAGAGATTTATTAAAGGGTAAACTGAATATTCTTAATATAAAGTACTGTTTTTAAGATGATGCTTTTGAAAAAATTAATATTTATTAGCTTAGCTAATATTTTTATGCCAAATTTAAGATATTGCATGGAAAGTAAATAGAGATATAAAAATAACAAAAGGGCTCAATGAGTCCCTTTGTTATTTTTGGATATATCGAATAATACGATTAGTTTAATAAACGTGCTCGAATTGTCCCTTCGATTTCTTTTAGCTTATCTAATGCAGTATCTGCATCTTCACTGTTTACATCAATAACAACGTAACCAATATTTTCATTAGTTTGTAAGTATTGTGCTGCAATATTGATATTGTTATCAGCAAATGCCAAGTTAATCTTAGTTAAGATACCCGGTTGGTTACGGTGAATGTGTAATAGACGACTTGCATTTTTATGAAGTGGTAAAGATACTTCAGGAAAGTTTTTAGAAGACAGTGTTGAACCGTTATCAGAGTACTTAACTAATTTACCAGCAACTTCATAACCGATATTTTCTTGTGCTTCTTGTGTACTACCACCAACATGTGGAGTAAGGATAACATTATCAAATTCACGTAATGGAGATTCAAATTCTTCATTGTTTGATTTTGGTTCTGTTGGGAAAACATCAACCGCTGCACCAGATAGTTTTTTGCTACGTAATGCTTCACATAATGCAGGGATATCTACAACCGTACCGCGTGCCGCATTCATGAAGATTGCACCATCTTTCATTTGCGCAAACTCTTTAGCACCCATCATATTTTTTGTAGAATCAACTTCTGGTACATGTAGGCTGACGACATCAGATTTCTCTAATAGCTCTTTCATGGTTGCTACTTGAGTTGCATTACCTAGTGTTAGTTTGCTTTCGATATCGTAGAAAGAAACATTGAAACCTAGACCTTCAGCAAGAATACCAAATTGAGTACCGATATGACCGTAACCAATAATACCTAAGTTTTTACCACGTGCTTCATAAGAAGCTGTTGCTGATTTGTCCCACTCGCCACGGTGAGCTTTAGCATTACGCTCAGGTACACCACGTAATAATAAAAGTGCTTGACCAAGTACTAGTTCTGCAACACTTCGAGTGTTTGAGAAAGGCGCATTAAAAACGGCAATACCTTTTGTTTGTGCAGCACCTAAATCTACTTGGTTAGTACCAATACAAAAACAACCAATTGCAACTAGTTTGTCTGCTGCTGCTAATACTTTTGCTGATAAGTTAGAGCGCGAACGAATACCGATAAAATGCACGTCTTTAATTTTTTCGATTAAATCATCTTCATTTAGTGATGTTTTAATACTTTCGATATTGTTGTAACCAGCTTGAGTAAAAGTATCAACTGAACTCTGGTGTAAACCTTCTAAAAGAAGAATTTTAATTTTATCTTTATTGAGTGAAAACTTAGTCATTGTATTTCCTTGAGCCTTATTTAAAGGTGGATGGACAGCAATTTTGAGAATAATTTTAGTGCATGTAAAATAGCAAAAATAGTTGTAATTGTGAATCTGAGACTGTTGTTTTTATATTATAAATCGAAACAACTTATTACAATTTCATTGTTATTATTTGCATAATGTTTGATCCATTCACTTAGTTTTTTAAAATAGTAAGCGAATGGAACAAAAAAATCGTTAAATGAGATTATTTTAGTGTTTTTACGCCGTCTTCTGCACCGACTAAAACAACATCCGCCGCGCGATTTGCAAATAAACCATTTGTCACAACACCGACGATTGAATTGATTTTATTTTCTAGTGTTAATGGCTCAGCAATTTTTAGGTTATGAACATCTAAAATAACATTACCGTTATCTGTGATCACTCCTTCACGGTAAACAGGGTCGCCGCCTAACTTAACAAGTTCACGAGCAACGTAGCTACGTGCCATTGGAATGACTTCAACAGGCAGTGGGAAGTCACCTAAAATATCGACGTTTTTAGTATCATCAACAATACAAATGAATTTATCTGCTACTGCTGAAACAATCTTTTCACGTGTTAATGCAGCACCGCCGCCTTTAATCATGTGATTGTATGGGTTAATTTCATCTGCTCCGTCAACATATACACTTAATTCAGAGACTTCGTTTAGGTCGAATACTTCGATACCGTACGATTTTAATTTATCTGTTGAAGCTTCTGAACTGGATACTGCGCCTACTATGCTATTTTTTATTGTTGCTAACGCATCAATAAAATGATTTACCGTTGAGCCTGTTCCAACACCAATGATGGTATCTTTTTCAACATATTCTAAGGCTGCATAAGCGGCTGCTTTTTTCTTATCATCTTGAGTCATGACTTGTATCCTGTTGAGTGAGCGTGAGTCTTGAAAGTGGCGCGATTATACCCCTAATTACGCTGTAATTTTAAGCTCTATTTACTAAAAACCAGTAAATAATTGTGCTTATTATTTTACTCATCGTTTTACTATGTGCTTTGCCAAGAGCTAGAAGAGGTTTTTAAGAGAAATGAAAATGTTGTAAAGGAGTCATTATTTCAGGTAAAGGTACATCCCAAGCTTGAATCGGTAATAAATCAACGTATTGACAGTTATGCGCAAGCCCGATTGGATAGGGGCCTATTTTGTCAGAAAACCAAGGGGCTAATAAACGATCGTAATATCCTCCCCCCATACCAATCCTGTTTCCTTGGGGATCAAAGGCAACTAATGGTGTGAACACGATATCTAATTTTTGAGCTGGGAAAGTATTAAAGTAAGGAGCTGAATTTTCGGCGATAATATTCGATTGATGTTCATTGTTATGAGAAGTGATGCTAGAGTTTACATTGAACTGGAGTTTAGGTTCTTTAATACCATAGCGATTATTAACCATCACTGTCTCTTCTTGATAGGCTAAAAACAATAATTCACCAGGACTGGTGGGATGAACAACGGGTAAATAAACCTGTTTTCTTTGTTGCCAACACCATTCAATAAAAGGATGTAAATCGATTTCACCATCATGTGCGAGTGTTAAGGAAATATGCTGAGATTTTTTCACTTTAGGATGTTTAATTAAGCGGTTTAATAGTTGTGATGACGCTTGTAGTTGCTGTTTTGGTAACAATGCTTTGCGTGCAGCACGAACTTGTCGTCGAATTAAGTCTCGTTGCTGGGAAATGTTGTCGGTCATCTTAGGCATCATATTATTAGCGTTTTTAAGTAAACAGGTCATATTAGTAACATAACAAATATGTAACCAGTTGGCATTGCTAAATAATGATTTTTTGAGGGAACGACAGGTATTGAAGAACAATGAAAATGTTATTAAATCTTAATAAAAAGACTTAAAAAAGATAACCCAAGGATACCGCTTTTGACTGTGACCTTGAACCCGAAGGTCAAGGTTGGCGTATTGATGTCTACCGTAGGTTTCTCGATACGAGTCGAGCTTACACAAAAGCAAAGCAAAACAATTCACCAGGGTAATACTTATCGGCTCAGGGACTTAGTCAAGATTAACGTGTACCCGAGGGTTGAATAAACTGTACCTACATTTGAACCGTATTAAAAGGCTTTTTAGGAAAAAACATGAAGTTTGATACTGCTTGATGGTTTTTTAAACATTTTACAATAGCAGTAAATAGATGAACTATTTTACTTAACAAAATAACCTGTTTTTTGTAATTATTTTTGTAAAGGGCGTTGCGTTTTATATTGATTTTCCGTTGAAATTGAATGCCTTCTACACAAAGTATCTAGTTGATTTTGGAATCGGTTTTTGAAAAGGTTGTTATTATATCAATCCCACTAAATAGCTTATCTATTTTACTGGTTAAAACAGCCCATTTCCTCGTTGTCAATTTCGTAAAGGGAACAGCCATTAAAGCATTAACCTCTTTTGGTTAATTCTCCGATAGGCGATTAATGAAGTTAATCTTTCAAAGGCTCAACTTACGCTTTGAATTGAACTGTTTTTCCTGCGCAAAATTTAGATCACTTATTTAATATAATCGGTATAACAATGTTGAATATCTTTTAGATCAGTTTTAAGAATATAGGCTTAACACACTGAAATTACACCGAGTCCACTAAGAAATGAAGCTTATTTGGGAGTCGGTGTTATTTATTCAAAAGGGGGCAATAAGGAAAGTAATAAGAAAGTTGTTTAAGTTTATACCGCGTTTAACGTTACTCTTTAGTGGTTGTTTTATTTAGTGCGCCATTAATTGCATCTTGAAGTTCTTGAATACGCTTATTCAATTGATCTGTTTGTTCTTGAGCTTCTGCTTTTATGGTATTTAATTGATGGCGGTAGTTTAATGCAGCCATTACCACTAATTGTTCGTTTCGTAATGTTCTTCCACTACTTTTCATTTCTTTTAAATGCTCATCTACCTGAGAGACGGTACTTAATAAGTTTTCTTGCTCACCGTCAGGGCAGCCGATTTTATATTGTTGGCCTAAAATAGTTATATCAAGTTGCGCCATAATGCCCCCGTTAGTGCTGAAGAATAAGGGAGTTATCAGTTTCCCTAAAAAAAATGTCATATTGTGGGCGAACTATATCGACCTAGCTATCAAGTTTCAAGTACTTACTAGCGACGAGATCCTCTGGATGATAGAATAGTTGCACTATCCTTAGTTTATTAAGAGTGTCGCTATGAGTTCTGCCGTTCTACCAAGTTTTGACAAAATATCCCAAGCCCTTGACAGTGCTGACCTATTCACCAATGCAGCGGAAACACATGGCGTGTTATCTGGCTTTGTTTGCGGTGGTGTTGCCCTTGATGATAAAAGCTGGCAGCCATTATTTAATGATGTTGTTAATGAAGGTATGGCACTACCACAAGCAGTGAAAAGCTTGGTTTCAAATATTTATGCTGATGTTGTCAAACAATGTACCGATGATGGTTTAGGTTTTAATTTACTTTTACCAGAAGACAACAAACCCTTAGATGAACGAGCGGAAGCCATGGCGCAATGGGCGCAAGGTTTCCTAGTGGGTTTCGGTATGGTTCAACAGGCTCTTAATCAAGCATCGGATGATGTTCAAGAAGTTATTCGCGATATTCGCGATATTTCACAGCTATCTTTGGATTTTGAACAAGAAGATGAAGACTCTGAAATTGCTTTTACTGAAATTGTTGAGTACCTTCGTGTCAGTGCTATGTTATGTTTTAATACTTTTTCTCGTAATACGCCGTTACCTGTTTCTAAGACCCTGCATTAAAGTGAGAACCCATGACTGAATTTATAACCCGTCGTAATATATTTGCTAATAGCATGCTGGATAACAGTATGGCTATCTTCCCTGCCAATGAAGAATTAACGCGTAGTAATGATACGGAGTTTCGTTTTCGTCAAAATAGTGATTTTTATTACTTGTGTGGATTTAATGAGCCCGATGCTTGTTTGTTATTGATTAAGCAAAATGGTCAAGTTAGCACGGTTTTATTTAATCGTAAAAAAGATAAAACAGCCGAGATTTGGCATGGTTATCGTTTAGGACAAGCTGATGCTGTTATCCAATTAGAAGTCGATCAAGCATTTCCTATTGATGATTTTGAAGAGAAGTTAAGTGAACTATTAACAGGCATTGAAAGTGTATATTACCCAGTGTTAAGTGGCTTAGTATTAGACCAAAAACTACAAAATGTATTAAATAAATTACGTAGTCGTTCTCGAAGTGGTTTGATTGCTGCCAATCAATTTTTAAACTGGAAGCCACAGATACACGAAATGCGTCTATTTAAAAGTGAAGCTGAAAAGCAAATCATGCGTAAAGCTGGTGAAATATCTGCATTAGGGCATGTACGCGCTATGCAAAACTGTAAGCCGGGCATGCTTGAATTTCAATTACAGTTGGAAGTTGAATATGAGTTTGCTAAACAAGGCACTCGTGATGTTGCTTATAATAGTATTGTTGCTGGTGGTAAAAATGCTTGTATCTTACATTACACAGAGAATGATCAACCGTTAAAAGACGGGGATTTAGTGCTAATCGATGCAGGAGCTGAATACCAAGGTTATGCAGGGGATATTACACGTACTTTCCCTGTTAACGGTCGTTTTTCTAAAGAGCAAGCGACCATTTATCAACTGGTGTTAGATTGTCAATTATTGGCGATTGATCAAGTCAAACCTGGCTCAAGTGTATTAGGTATTAACAAATTAGTCGTTCGTAAAATGTGTGAAGGTTTATTAGCTTTAGGCATATTACAAGGTGACATTGAAACTTTAATTAAAGAAGATAAGCATAAAGCATTTTACATGCATGGTTTAGGGCACTTTATTGGTTTAGATGTACATGATGTTGGCAACGCAGGCACCATTGACCAACCGCGTCCATTAGAGGCCGGTATGGCGATTACTATTGAGCCGGGTCTGTATATTAGTCATGATGCTGATGTTGAAGATCGTTGGAAAGGAATTGGTATTCGTATTGAGGATGATGTGATTGTCACAGAAAGCGGATGTGAAGTATTAACGTCTGCCGTGCCTAAAAGTATCCTAGAAATTGAAGCTTTAATGAATGGCTAATCAAACTCATATAGAAACACCATCAAAAATTACCACCAACAATACATTATATGATGTAGTGATTGTTGGTGCTGGCATGTCTGGCTCTTTATTAGCGTTGTCGTTATTAAAACAAAATTCTCTGCTCAAGGTCTTATTACTCGATGAGAATGCACAAAGAGTTGAGCATTCTTCTGCTTCTATTGCTGCTAAGCAAGTTCAAGGTGATAGTAATAGTAACCCAAGCTTTGACGCTCGTTGTATTGCGCTTAATGCTGGTTCGGTAGACATTTTAGATGGTTTGTCTATGTGGTCTGCAATTAAAGTGAATGCACAACCCATTGAGCAAATTCAAGTCTCTGATAAAGGTTACTTTGGTGCGGTTGAGTTAATGCCTGAAAATAAAAAAACAGCGTTTGGTTATGTGGTTGAGTTACGGCTTGTTGGTAAAATATTATCGAATGCTTTATCGAAATTTTCATCATTAACTACGTTATATCAAGTTAAACTAGATAATATTAAACAAACATTGGACTCCGTTACTTGTGAGTTAAGCAATGGGCAAAGTGTTCAAGCTAAGCTGTGCGTTGGTGCTGACGGCAGTCGTAGCCAAGTAAGAGAACTGGCTAATATCAGCAGTACCAATGTTGCATATCAACGTAGTGCAATCATTTGTAATGTGAGTTGTTCTGAGCCTCATCACAGTGTTGCTTATGAACGTTTTACTAAAAGCGGTCCAATTGCTTTATTGCCACTAACAAAAAATCGTTACTCTTTAGTTTATTGTGTTGAAGAAGATCAGGCTGAGTCTATCGCTGGTTTGCCTGATTCACTATTTCTGGCTGACTTACAGAAAAAATTTGGGTATCGTTCAGGTCTATTTGAAGTGACAGGTAAGCGTGATATTTACCCTCTAAATTTATTAAAAACCACAAAACCAATTGCACATCGAGTTGTGTGTATTGGTAATGCTGCGCATAGCTTACATCCCGTAGCAGGACAGGGGTTTAATTTAGGTCTACGAGATTTGTTTGTATTGGCGAAAGTGATCAGCGGATCAGAAATTGAACAGATCGGCTCATTTTCAATGTTAAATCATTATTGGCAGTGCCGAGCAAAAGATCATCACCGCACTATTTTAATGACCGATAGTTTAGTACGCGTATTCAGTAATCAATATCCTGTATTAAGTATTCCTCGCAATATTGGTCTTCAGGCAATGAGTCTTTTCCCCTTTTTATCTCAGCCTATTATCGAACAAGCAAAAGGCCAATTTGATTTGTTTAAAAGAGAGAGTTTATCATGATGCAGTCTTATGATGTGACCATAGTTGGTGGCGGAATGGTTGGGTTAACCTTAGCGAAATCATTAGCGAAAAGTAACTTATCGATAGCCATTATTGAAGCTAATGAAGCAACTGATTTATCAGAAATGCCAGAAAGTCGAGTGAGCGCAGTGAGTTTTGCCAGTAAAACCATGCTCGATAATTTAGGTATTTGGCCATTATTGAAAGCGCAGCGCATTACGCCTTATCACACCATGCAAGTATGGGAAAAAGACAGTTTTGGAAAAATCGACTTTGCTGCTGAACAGGTGAATCAAAAAGATTTAGGTTATATCGTTGAAAACAAAAACCTGCAACAAGCACTCTTAAGCGGTGTTGAACAACAAGAAAACGTCACTTTCTTTTGCCCTGATTCATTACAAAATATGGCGATAGGTGATGGCGAAGCGTGGTTAACGTTAAGTAGCGGTAAACAATTAACTTCAAAATTAGTGGTTGCTGCAGATGGTGCAAATTCATGGGTGAGACAACAACTTAATATTCCATTAACGCAATGGGATTATCATCATCATGCGATTGTGGCTACGGTGAAAACAGTCGAACCACATCAAGCTTGTGCACGTCAAATATTTACAGGGCAGGGGCCTTTGGCGTTCTTGCCTTTATATGATGAAAATACTTGTTCTATTGTGTGGTCTTTACCACCAATGCAAGCTGAGTTGTTGCTCGCATTAGACGACCAAGCATTTAATCAACAATTAAATCGAGCCTTTGATAATCGCTTAGGGTTATGCGAAGTACAGGGAGAACGTAAAAGCATTCCTTTAAGTATGCGTTATGCGAGAGACTTTGCTAAACATCGTGTTGCGTTAATCGGTGATGCGGCACATACGATTCATCCGTTAGCGGGACAAGGAGTAAACTTAGGTTTATTGGATGCCGCTTGCTTAGGGCAAGAAATATTGCAAAATGCGACATTAGGTAATGATATTGGCTTGTACAATAATTTACGTCACTTCGAGCGCTGGCGAAAAACAGAAGCAACAGAGATGATTGCGTCGATGGAGCTATTAAAGCAATTATTTAATGGTGTAAATCCTGTGCAAAAAGTCTTAAGAGATGTGGCACTGTTAATGGCTGACAATATTAGCCCATTAAAAAAGCAGTTTATTAAACAGGCGATGGGATTAGGCGGTAATAAGCCTACTTTATGTTTACCAATAGCAACGGTTGAATAAATTAGCATCAGTAAACCGGTAGCGATACTTGTTGTTTTTGGCATTTCCCCTGAGAACAGGTATATTAGCGATAATTTTACTTACGCCTTTGATTGAAACGACACTTTTTAATGAGTTTAATTAAATAAATGTGTCTAGATTGAAGGTTTCAAATACCATAAGAGCGAAATAATATGATCATTAAACCAAAGATTCGTGGCTTTATTTGTACAACTACACACCCAACGGGTTGTGAAAAAAACATTCAAGCACAAATTGAATACACTAAAAAACAAGGCAAAATTGAAAAAGGCCCTAAACGTGTATTAGTGATTGGTTCTTCTGCAGGTTACGGCATGTCATCTCGTATTGCTGCTGCATACGGAAGCGATGCTTCAACAATCGGTGTGTTTTTTGAGAAACCAGCAACCGATCGTAAACCAGGTTCTGCAGGTTGGTACAACAGTGCTGCATTTGAAAAACAAGCTAAAGAAGATGGTCTATACGCTAAAAGTGTTAATGGCGATGCATTCTCGAATGAAACAAAGCAACTTGTTATCGATACAATCAAAGCTGACTTAGGTCAAATCGATGCAATCATCTATTCAGTTGCAGCGCCTGTGCGTAAATTACCAGAGACAGGTGAAGTGATTCGTTCAAGTCTAAAACCAATTGGCGAAACTTACACTTCAACTGCTATCGATACTAACAAAGACGTGATCATTGAAGCATCAGTCGAGCCTGCAACAGAAGAAGAAGTGGCGAATACTGTTACTGTTATGGGCGGACAAGATTGGGAACTTTGGATCAATGCGCTAGCAGATGCTGGTGTATTAGCTGAAGGTGTTAAAACCGTTGCTTACTCTTACATTGGTACAGAATTAACATGGCCTATCTACTGGAATGGCGCATTAGGTAAAGCAAAATTAGATTTAGACCGTGCTTCTACTGCTATTCAAGCTCAATTAGCATCTTTAAGTGGCGAAGCTTATGTTTCAGTACAAAAAAGTGTTGTAACACAAGCAAGTTCTGCTATTCCAGTGATGCCTCTATACCTTTCAATGGTCTTTAGAATCATGAAAGAAAAAGGCTTACATGAAGGTTGTATGGAACAGATCCACCGTCTATTCACAACACAATTATTCAAAGCTGATGGTTCAGCTCCTACAACAGATGAAGCGCGTCGTTTACGTCTTGATGATTGGGAACTTCGTGATGAAGTACAACAAGCATGTACTGACTTATGGCCACAAATTACTACTGAAAACCTGTTTGAATTAACAGACTACCAAGATTACAAAGATGAGTTTTTACAACTATTTGGTTTTGGTCTCGATGGTGTTGACTATGATGCTGAAGTTGAAACTTTAGTAGAATTCGACTGTCTATAATCAGCATTAAGCTGAAAGATAAACATTAAAAATACCCGCTTACTTGCGGGTATTTTTTTAGCAAAAAAAGAATGCCTTATTTATTCTGTAACTATGCTTGTTTATTTTAGAGCTCTAATAAATGCGTGACTTTTTTGTTGCAACTTGATGGTAATTAATTAAAATTATGGCCATCGGTATGTAGCGCAGCTTGGTAGCGCACTGTCATGGGGTGTCAGGGGTCAGAAGTTCGAATCTTCTCATACCGACCAATTCCTCTTTTATTACCTTTCCTCTTATATAAAGGACGTTTCATGTCTCGTTTTTCATTACCTGAGTCTCAATTATTAAAAGAAGTTCAAACCGTATTTGAAGTACAAAGTGCAGCAATTAGCGCACATAGTAAATTGGTCGGTGAACCTTACTTACAAGCTTTATCATTAATGAAAAACTGCCAAGGACGAGTGATCGTTTGTGGTATGGGGAAATCAGGACACATCGGTACTAAAATCGCAGCAACACTTGCATCTGTTGGTACGCCATCATTTTTCATGCACCCAGGTGAAGCTTTTCATGGTGATTTAGGCATGGTGACTAAAGATGATGTGTTATTGCTGATTTCATACAGTGGTGAAACAGATGAACTATTAAAAATAATTCCTTCGTTACAGCATTTCGGTAATAAAATAATTTCGATTACCGGTGGTAAACATTCTACGTTAGCTAAACATTCAGATGTTGTATTAGATGCGAGTGTGGAAAAGGAAACCTGTCCAAATAATTTAGCGCCAAGTACATCAACAACACTCACTTTAGTCATTGGTGATGCTTTAGCAAATACTTTAACCTTAGAAAAAGATTTTAGTCCAATGGACTTTGCTCGTTTTCATCCTGGAGGTAGCTTAGGTAAGCGGTTATTAACCTTCGTTCGCGATGAAATGCGTAGTGATAATTTACCAATTGTTTCTGCTGACACATCAGTAACTGATGTGTTAATGGTGATGACTGAAACTCGTACTGGGTTAGCATTAGTGTTAGATGGCGAGAACTTACAAGGTGTTATTACTGATGGTGATGTTCGACGATTCTTAATCGCGGGTGAAAGTATTGTTGATAGCCAAGCGTCACACTTAATGAATTCAACACCTCGTTTAATTTCAGCATCTGCACGTTTAACTGAAGCTGAAGAGCTAATGCGTGAAAAGCACATTAAATGGCTAGTGGTAAGTGAAGATGGCAAAAAAGTAGATGGCATCATTGAATGGGCACAATAAATAAAAATAGCGGAGTGGGGTTAATAGTTAAAATAGCTGAGCGGGTTAAATAGCTGAGTGGATTTAATAAGTTATAAATTGCAGAGCAGGTTTAAATAGCTGAGTCAGTGCTAAATACATTAACGCCATGGCCTCAATCTACTTCATTAAAAAAGGGTGAACATATAAATGTTCACCCTTTTTAGTTTTCAAAGAACACTCCAAAAAAGACTAATTTAATCGGTCTTTTAACTGCCACATTTTAAACACACCAAAAAAGAAAATAGCCAATCCTTCTTTTTTAGTTAATGTTAGTTTTTCAGCGAATGCACCATAAATAACTAATAGTTGGATGGCATGCATGGCTACTACAAAAGCCAATAAAAAGTAAAAGGCGAGAGCGGCTTTACCAGGGAAAGGAAAAAATAAGTTAGCAATTAATAGCCCCCAAATAATGATCATTAACGCTTTAGCAAAGGGAATAAAGTACTTCATGATTTACCTCTGCTAAATAATTGGTAACTAACTTGACCTGATGTTTTTTCTTTTAATAGTTCCCAATTGTCAGGTGTTGTTAGCGTGGTTAATGTATTTTCTATTTCGACATAAATCAGGCAAGGATCCGCTAAATGACCTTGAGACTCTAATTGTTCAATACAAGGTTGAGCTAAACCTAAATTAAATGGCGGGTCTACAAATACCACATTATGTTGTTGAGCAGCAGGCTGTGTTAAATATTTTAAAGAGTCACCTTGAATAACTTGCGCGTTTTCAACTTTAAGCGTATTTATATTGCTCTGTAATTGATTCGCGACTTGCTTATCGAGTTCTAAAAAAGTGCAATATTTACAGTAACGAGATAAAGCTTCAAAGCCTAAACTGCCACTACCACTAAAACAATCTAAGCAGTTTGCATCTCGAATATCATGCATTAACCAATTAAAAAGAGTTTCTTTTGTTCGATCGGTTGTTGGACGTAAACCTTGTTTATCTTTAACGGGTAATTTTTTTCCTCGCCATTGACCAGAGATTAAGCGGATAAATCCGTCACTAGTTGGCTTTCTGCTTTTTTCTTGGGTTGAAGCACGTTGATTTTTACGCATATTATTTTTAGTCCGGCAAGCAATAGTGTTAATATAGCAGTTCAATACGCTTGCTATTTTAGCAGGGTAAACAGGTTGTTAGTAAGGTTTTTAATTAATGTCTAAGAAGAAAGGATTGTTTTCATGGTTTTCTAAAAAACCAGCGAAGAAAACTGAGCAAGAAGAAGCTGAATTATTAGTTCGTGAGCAGGCTGAAAAAGCGGCTGCTGAAGAAGCCCAACAACAAGCTGAGTTAGAAGCTCGCGAGCAGGCTGAAATAGTTGCTCGGGAAAAGGCGGTCGCCGAAGAAGCCCAGCAACAAGCTGAGTTATTGGCACGCGAGCAGGCTGAAATAGCTGCACAACAAAAAGCGGCTGCTGAAGAAGCGAAAAAGCAAGCTGAATTAGAAGCTCGTGAGCAAGCAGAAATAGCTGCAAGAGAAAAAGCGGCTGCTGAAGAAGCGCAAAAGCAAGCTGAATTAGAAGCTCGTGAGCAAGCAGAAATAGCCGCTCGAGAAAAAGCAGCTGCTGAAGAAGCGCAAAAACAAGCTGAATTAGAAGCACGTGAGCAAGCAGAAATAGCTGCAAGAGAAAAAGCGGCTGCTGAAGAAGCGCAAAAGCAAGCTGAATTAGAAGCTCGTGAGCAAGCAGAAATAGCCGCTCGAGAAAAAGCAGCTGCTGAAGAAGCACAAAAGCAAGTTGAAATATTCGCTCGCAAACAAGCAGAATTAGCGGCTAAAGAGCAAGTCGCTGAAGAGGCTAAACAAGTTGCTGCTTTATTAGCAAAAGAGCAAGCAGAACTGGCCGCACAAGAAAAAGCGGCAGCCGAAGAAGCACAAAATCATGCTGATTTGTTAGCACGTGAACAAGCAGAATTAGCCGCTAAAGAGCAAGCTGCTAAAGCTCGAGCTGCTTATCAAGAAGCGCAACGAAATGCTGAGCTAGCACGTCAACAAGTAGAACAAGATGCTAATGAAGAAGTTGAGACTGAAACAGAAGTAGCGCCCGTAGTAGTCGAAGAGCCTGAAGAATCTGAAGAAACCAAGAAACTTGGTTTTTTTGCACGTTTTGCACATAGTCTAAAGAGAACACGTCTTAGTATTGGTAGTGGTTTATTATCTTTATTCAAAGGTAAAAAAATCGATGATGATTTATTTGAAGAGTTAGAAGAGCAACTTATTGTAGCCGATATTGGTGTTGAAACAACATTACGTATTATTCAAAACTTAACGGATCATGCGGATAGAAAACAATTAAAAGATGCAGAAGTACTTTATGAATTATTGAAAAAAGATTTGTCTGATATCTTAGAAAAAGTTGAGCAGCCTTTAGTTATTGACGAAACTAAAAAACCTTACGTTATTTTAATGGTAGGGGTAAACGGTGTTGGTAAAACTACGACTATCGGTAAACTCGCTAAAAAATATCAAAGCGAAGGTAAGTCAGTGATGCTTGCTGCCGGAGATACATTCCGTGCAGCCGCTGTTGAGCAGTTACAAGTATGGGGCGACCGTAATAATATCCCAGTTATTGCTCAGCAAACAGGTGCCGATAGTGCATCAGTATTGTTTGATGCAATGGATGCAGCTCAAGCTCGTGGTGCAGATGTGTTGATTGCAGATACCGCTGGTCGCTTACAAAACAAAGAGCATTTGATGGGAGAGCTTGCAAAAGTTGTGCGTATTATGCGTAAAAAAGATGCAACTGCGCCACATGAAATAATGTTAACCATTGATGCTGGTACAGGTCAAAACGCCATTAGTCAGGTTAAGTTATTTAATCAGGCTGTTGGTTTAACTGGCGTAACATTTACTAAGTTAGACGGAACGGCAAAAGGCGGTATTATCTTCTCTATCGCCGATCAATTCAAACTTCCAATTCGTTATATTGGTGTCGGTGAAGGTATTGATGATTTAAGGGAGTTTAATGCTAAAGAGTTTATTGATGCTCTTTTTTCTAAAGAAGATGAATCATAACAAGGTAAAATTAGATAATGATATTATTTGAAGAAGTCAGCAAAATTTATGGCGATGATCAAATTGCTTTAAATAAAGTAGATTTTCATTTAAAACAAGGTGAAATGGCTTTTTTAACCGGTCACTCAGGCTCTGGTAAAAGTACACTATTAAAGTTAGTTAGCTTAATGGAACGTCCAACAACAGGTCGCATTGTTTTAAACGGTAATGATATCAGTCATATTAAAGGTAATGATATTCCTTATCTACGTCGTCACATTGGTATGATTTTTCAAGATCATCGTTTATTAATGAACCGTACGGTACTTGATAATGTAGGCTTACCTTTATTAATTGAAGGGTATAGTAGCTTTGAAATAAGACGTCGTAGTTTAGCTGCATTAGATAAAGTAGGTTTGACAGGTAAAGAGCATTCTTTTCCTATTAACTTATCAGGCGGTGAACAACAACGTGTTGGTATTGCACGTGCAATTATCAATCAACCTCCATTACTATTAGCTGATGAACCTACGGGTAATTTGGATCCTAAATTATCATTAGAAATTTTGACTTTATTTGAGTCGTTAAATCAATTTGGCATGTCTGTACTTATTGCAACACATGATTTAGGACTGATTGCTAAGATGCGTTATCGCACATTAACGCTACGTGAAGGCGATATGATTAATGATGGCTTATTAAGGGATCGTAATGCGTAATTCAATGGATGCAAAAAGAAAGCTGTCAGGTTCTCCAAAAATTAATAAAGTTTCTTTTTTTGGCCGTGTTAAAGCATCACTTGGTCAGCATATACATCAGTTATCAAATAGTTTTTTTGAATTATGGAAAACACCTTTTGCTACATTAATGACTATTTTTGTACTCGGTATTGCACTTTCCTTACCGACTGTTTTTCATGTGGTTTATAAAAATGTAGAGCGTGTTAGTGGACAATGGGACAGTGCTTCTGAAATTAGTCTTTTTTTGAAAAAAGATATATCAGATGAAAGAGTACAAGTACTGATTAATAAACTTGGCTTATATAAAGATATTGAAACGGTCACTTACATTTCTCGTCATCAAGCATTAGAAGAGTTTAAAGAAATGTCAGGGTTTTCAAAGGCATTAAACTATCTAGATGAAAACCCATTACCTGCAGTGCTCGTTGTTATTCCTGTTAAAGAGGCAATGAATACCGCTGGAAATAAGCTATTAGTGGCTAAGCTAGAGCGTGAACAAGATATTGATTTAGTCCGAGTTGATATTGATTGGATAGAAAAGCTACAGGCTATTTTCTATTTAATAGTTGATGTGGTGATAGGTATTGCGACATTGTTACTACTATCAGTACTGCTAATCGTGAGTAATACTATTCGTTTGAATATTCTTAACCAACGTGCCGAAATTGAAGTATTAAAACTAGTTGGTGCGACTAATAGCTTTATTCAATTACCTTATTTATATATAGGTGCCTGGTATGGTTTCTTAGGAGGTGTTATTGCTTGGTTATTTTCTTTTGTGCTGGTGATTTGGTTAGAGTCTGGCGTGATGAATTTAACGGATCTTTATCAAGCTAACTTTGAATTGGTATCACTCAGTTTTGATGGAACAATTATATTATTGGTGACAAGTGCATTATTAGGACTAATTGCTTCGTTTATTTCAGTGAAGCAATATCTTGTCACGATAGAACCCCAATAATTTAAGTCACTTTTAAAGATGATATTTGAATAAACGATAGCCAACCTTATGCACTTATAAATTGAAGAGATCAAGCTTGATCTCTTTTTTTTTGTATGTATTATGTGATCTACTTCACGGGATTTCCTTGGGAAGATTTGATTTCAGGTATTTTATGAAAATTGTTGATATTAAGTTGTTACCAATCTCGTCGCCTACTTGCCAAGTTCTTATTCAAGAGCAAATGGCCTTTCAAAAAGAAATGAAATTAATTGATCTAACGGCCGACTGTAAGGAAATTCTTGTCATACGTCTTGATGGACGATTGATTGCTTATGGAACTTTCGACCTATATGATGGTCAAATTATGCGCATCAATTCTTTGCATTTCAGGGATGTTTTTCAACATCATGTATTAGGACAATACTGGTTATCTCGTTATGTAAAACGTAAACTTGAAAGAAAGTGCTATTTAAATTTTTTGATAGCGAGTTAACCTTAATACATTAGTTAATGTATTTTTCTTTTCTGTTTGCTACTGTATAATAAATTGTTATCTTTATAACAGAACATTTATTATCTAAACCTATAGTAATTCAAAGGTGAATCATGAGTGAAACAATAAATTCAATGAGTATCGTTCCTCAAGGAAGTATTGGAGCCTATGTTCAATCTGTAAACTCATTCTCTAAGCTAAGTGCTGAAGAAGAAAAAGAGTTAGCAGAACGTCTATTTTATCAAGGTGATTTAGAAGCAGCTAAAAAATTAGTAATGTCACATCTTCGTTTTGTGGCTTATATTGCTAAAAGCTATGCCGGTTATGGTTTAGCACAAGCTGATTTAATTCAAGAAGGTAATGTAGGCTTAATGAAAGCAGTTAAACGCTTTGACCCAACTGTGGGTGTGCGTCTTGTATCTTTTGCTGTGCACTGGATTAAAGCTGAAATTCATGAATACGTTATTCGTAATTGGCGTGTAGTTAAAATTGCGACTACTAAAGCACAACGTAAATTGTTCTTTAACCTTCGTAAATCTAAAAAACGTTTAGGCTGGTTTAAAAAAGAAGAAGTTGAAGCGGTAGCAGAAGACTTAAATGTAAGTACTAAAGATGTACTTGAAATGGAATCACGTTTAAATGCACAAGATCATTCATTTGATTTAAGTGTTAATGATGATGACGATAACAATTTCGCGCCAATGCATTATCTTGAAGATAAAAGTGCAAGTGTAGAAACGCAAATTGAGCAAGAAAATACAGAGTCTCATACAAAAAATAAATTGTATTCAGCATTATCAACGTTAGATGCACGTAGCCAAGATATTTTAAGTTCTCGTTGGTTAAGTGAGCCAAAGGCGACATTGCATGACTTAGCTGCTCGATATGATATTTCAGCTGAACGTGTACGTCAGTTAGAAGCTAATGCATTGAAGAAACTCAAAACTAATATGGATTTCTAATTAGCAATAATTTGATTAGGTGAGCTTTGGCTCACCTTTTTTATTCCTTTCTGTAACATCATCAACTCGGTACTTTATGCTTAACATTGCAACACTTGGCCCTAAAGATACATTCTCTGATCTCGCGACTAAGCAGTATATTCAAGCCATACAAGCTAAAGAACCTCTACAAACAACACATATTCAATATTATGCTACTTTATCACAAACCTTTGAAGCCATTGGTCAAGATTGTCAATTAGGCGTATTACCGATTGAGAATTTATCGGAAGGTTACGTACAAGTCGTATTAGATCAACTGCTTGATACTAAACTCTCAGTTATTTCTGAGTTATTACTACCAATCCAATTTTCGTTTGTTGGGTTTTGTGAAGAGTTAACTGAGCTAACCGATTTATATGTTCAATTTGTGGCACATGGGCAATGTTCTGAATTTATTAATGGTTTGGAAGGTGTACAGATCCACATGACACAAAGTAATATTGAGTCTTTGGTACTCGCACAGAAAAAAGGTAAAACAGCTGGAGCGATTATTCCGCAACATGCATTGTCACAAGCAAGTGATGCAAAGCTAATCGATAATGATGTTACCAATTACAGGAATAACCAAACGCGTTTTTTAGTGCTCTCTGAAACAGCACAAGCGCGTATTCAAGGTAAAGAGTATAAAACCACGCTAGTTGTTAATAACAAGCAAGATTGTCCCGGTGTTTTGGGTAATATTGTGAGTGCTTTTGCGTTACAAAAAGTGAATTTAACCTCGATAATGTCACGTCCTACACGTTCTCAAATTGGTAATTACCATTTCTTTATTGATATTGATGGACACCAAGAAGATGCGCATATTTCTGCTGCGTTAACAGAAATACAAGCGCAATATGATGTCACTGTCGTTGGGTCTTATATTAAAGCGATTAATACTAACGACGGCAAATAGTCGTTTTCATTTTGTTGGTAAAATAATCTATTTCTGTGGCATTAATTTTGCTATTAATTCGACTACAACTTTATTATCTACGTTGTAAAAATGATCACCATTTAAAACTATTTCTTCCTCAAACTTACTGGTTCTGCATACGCTTTAGGTCACATATTCAAGTTAATTAGTCTCTTTTGAAAATACCTTATTATTATTCCTGTTCATTGTTTGCCTTGTAAACCCCATATAAATAGCTACCTTCAAAGATAATGAATCATGATTTTGTCCTAAATTCCAATTTCACTTATTATTTTAATGGTTATTATTTGATTTACAGTTGTTTAAAAAATAGCTATCTTTTGAACGATCGTTTTTCCTTTTTATTTCCATAGCATTTAATAATGTCCGTAACGTTTAATAATGAGAGTGTTAATATGACTAACCCTATGCAGCAACAATCACCGCAGTTAACATCAGGAACAGAAGAACAAAATACAGTGCAGATTCCTCAAGAAGCTTTTGATTGGTATGATGAATACGCACATGGAGATATTGATCGACGTACTTTTTTGAGAAGACTTGCGGGCATTGCTGGAGCAGGTATTACGTTAGCAACACTTTCTACTGCTTTATCTCCTAACTATGCATTAGCAGAGCAAATTTCATTTAATGATGCTGATATTACCGCTACTTATGAGAAGTTCTCATCGCCAAATGGCCATGGTGAAGGGCAAGGTTACTTTGTTACACCTAAAAAAGTGGATGGTAAATTACCGGTTGTATTAGTTATTCATGAAAACCGTGGTTTAAATCCTTATATTAAAGATGTAGCGCGTCGTTTAGCAAAAGCTGGGTTTATCGCATTTGCACCGGATGCATTGTATCCATTAGGTGGTTATCCAGGTAATGATGATGAAGGTAAGGTGATGCAAAAGTCACTTGATAAAGTGAAAATAGAGCAAGATTTTATTGCTGCAGCATCATTTTTAAAAGAGCACCCGCAAAGTAACGGTAAGTTAGGTGCTGTTGGTTTCTGTTTTGGTGGCTATATTGTTAACATGCTAGCTGCAACGATACCTGAAACATTGGATGCAGGGGTCCCATTTTACGGAACACCGGCTGCTTCTGAGCTAAGAAAAAATATTAAAGCACCATTATTAATTCAATTAGCTGAACTTGATAAAAGAGTTAATGCCTACTGGCCTGAATATGAAGCTGATTTGAAAAAATACAATGTTGATTATGAAATGTTTATGTATGAAAAAGCTAACCACGGCTTCCATAATGACTCGACAGCGCGTTATGTGCCAACCATGGCTGACCTCGCTTGGGAAAGAAGTATCGACTTCTTTAATAAGCATTTAGCGACGAGTTAAGCGATATCGCTTTTATTTCAGTTTAAAACAAAGGAGCTCAATATTTGCATATTGAGCTCCTTTTACGTTTAGCGCTATTATTTTGCTTTAGCTCTTTCTTTCTAGTACTTTATTTTCTGACTAAGAATACACCCGCTTCAGTGTGGTGTGTGTAAGGGAATTGATCAAACAGAGAAAACTTCTTAATGTCATGAGTTTGAGTAAAGACTTCTAGGTTATCTTTTAATGTTTCAGGGTTACAGCTGATATACATTATGTTCTCGTACTGCTGTACCATTTTAACTGTGTCATCATCTAAACCTGCACGCGGTGGATCAACAAAAATAGTGTTGCATTGGTAGCTAGATAACTCAACATTCTTCTCTTTTAAACGATTAAACTCACGAACACCATTAATGGCCTGCGTAAACTCTTCTGCAGACATACGCACGATGGTTACGTTATCTATATTGTTTGCAGCAATATTAAATTGTGCTGAATTAACTGAGGGTGTTGATACTTCGGTTGCTAACACGCGGTTAAAGTTTTTAGCGAGCGCTAACGAGAAGTTACCATTACCACAATACAGCTCTAATAAATCACCTTCACTATCACGCGTACAATCAATGGCCCATTCCAACATATCTACAGACACTTTAGCATTCGGTTGTGTAAAACTATTTTCAACTTGCTGATAGATTAATTGTTGTCCATCAACCTCTAGCTTTTCAATCACGAAATCATTATCAACAATAAACTTCTGACGTCTTGCTCGGCCAATGATATTGATGGTGAAGTGTTCAGATAAACGTTCTTTTAAGGCTTTTATTGCAGTTAACCATTCGTCATCTAACACTTTGTGATAAAGCAAACTGACCATGATTTCGCCACTCAAGCTCGATAAAAAGTTAGCTTGGAATAACTTAAAACGTAGGATAGGAGAGATCTTTAACTCTTCAACTAGCATAGGCATTAATTTATTAATTAAGGTGCTTGCTGGTAAGAATTGTTCAACACGAATACGTTGACGCGTTTCTTGATCTGTCATGTAAAAATATAGATCTTCATCTTCATGCCAAACACGAAATTGACTACGCATACGGTAATGTTGTTTTTCTGAAGCAAAACAATCTAATTCAGGTAGTTCAAAGGTTGAAAAGAGTTGTGTAAATTGCTCTTTTTTAGCGTCTAATTGTGATTCATAATTGTCCGGATCAACAAATTCTAAGCTCATTATTACCTCTGTATTCTAAATCTGTATGTCACTATTCAATCAATAGCATATAAATGGAGGGGCATTCTAAAGCAGGCAGTAGAACTTGGCTAGTGAAAACAGAATGTCATGGTATTTCTGTGTGCTATCTAGTTGATTATTTTATTTCTTTCTTCTTGGATTACAGGCTAAAATACTTTTTTTTACTTAGGAAGCAGTGATATGTCAGCTAAACGAGTGCTTATATTTGATTCTGGAGTGGGGGGCTTATCGGTTTATGAACAGATCATCAAAGTTAATCCTACAATCAAATGTCATTATTTGTTTGATAATGCTTATTTTCCTTATGGCGAGTTACCAAGAGAAAAACTAATCAAGCGCATTACACAATTACTCACTGATTTTATAAAAGAATACCCCACTGACTTGATTGTTATTGCTTGTAACTCAGCCAGTACCATTGCACTTGAAGATTTACGCCAACACTTTTCTATTCCTATCGTTGGTGTCGTCCCTGCTATTAAGCCTGCAACCTTAGTTACCAACAACAATATCATTGGGTTATTAGCAACACCAGGCACCATTGAACGCGTTTATACCACGGCTTTAATCAATGAGTTTGCTGCTGATAAAACGGTGCTACGCATTGGCTCAACGAAATTGGTAAAGTTAGCTGAAGATAAATTAATGGGAAAATTTTTACTGCAAAGTGATTTTGAAGAAATATTGGCACCTTGGATTAAAGATGAAGAAAATATGCCCGACACGTTAGTCTTAGGCTGCACTCATTTCCCTTTACTTAAACAAGAAATATCAGCGTGTTTTACACGTTCTATTTGTTTAGTGGATTCTGGAGAGGCAATTGCAATGCGAGTGCAAAAGTTATTAAAGCTTGAAAAAGAGGTCAGTGACTTAGCATTACAAAGCCATCAAGCTTTTTATACGCAAGCATTTTCTAACCAAATACACCTATCTGCTTTACACAAACGCTTTATTGATTATGGGTTTATGAAATTAAGCCTTTGTAATATATAAACTGCACTTAATCGCAATAAACAATAACGATGATTGATTTCAAGGCATCGTTATTGTTCATGTGACTTAACTTAACTTAATTTAGTTAAGACAAAGCTAACCATGCGTTAAGTATTTTTAAGGACCGTATAAGTACCGTTTGCTAAGCCTTTAATTGTCCATTCTCCAATCGAATAACGAATCAAGCGTAATGTTGGAAAACCAATATTTGCTGTCATACGTCGAACTTGACGGTTACGACCTTCAGAAATCGTAATGCTTAACCATGTCGTTGGAATGTTAGCGCGTTCACGGATAGGCGGGTAACGTTCCCAAATATCTGGGTTATCCATTATTTTCACTTTTGCAGGCATGGTCATACCATCTTTTAACTTCACACCTTGACGTAACTTATCTAAATCAGCTTCGCTTGGTGCCCCTTCAACTTGTACCCAGTAAGTTTTTTCTGTTTTTTTACCTGGTTGGGTAATCTCAGACTGAAGTTGTCCATCATTGGTTAATACTAATAAACCTTCGCTATCTCTATCTAAGCGCCCTGCAGCATAGATATTTGGAATATCAATATAGTCTTTTAATGTTTCTCGCATTGAATCTTCATTACCTTCATCGGTAAATTGACTTAATACATCAAAAGGTTTGTTAAATAAGACGACTTTTTGCATCGATTTTGGCAGTACTTTTTTCGGTACAAACTTTTTATGCGCTGCCTTTTTTACATTAAAGTGAGTAGGCTTTTTACCTGGTCGCTTAGTTGTCGTTGAGTCTGCTTTAAATTTATTATTGGTTTTCTTAATTGGAGATTGATTCACTTGTTGCCCTTAAAGCAGTCAAAAGAGTTATTGTATCAGAATAAATAGTGCAGACAGTATTGCTTATTAAATGTTATGTTTATAACATCAAAAACGATAGCCCATCGGCATCTTGTTACTTTATGTTAACAAGTACGAGTTCACAAATAACGATCAAGATCACGTTTAAATCGATGACTTAAGGGCATGAAACTAGATAATTTTGTTTTTTTCGATATGATATGCGCGTAATTATTATGCGTAACAATTTGATAACATTTTTAACGATATTAATTCACTTCATAAATTTTTGTTAAAGGAAATAAAATGACAGATAAATCAGCAAAGATCATCTATACACAAACAGATGAAGCACCTGCGCTTGCAACTCACTCTCTTTTACCTATTGTTAATGCATTCACTAAAGCAGCAAACATTGTTGTAGAAACGCGTGACATTTCTTTAGCTGGTCGAATTATTGCCAACTTTTCTTACAAGTTGCCAGCTGCACAACAGCAAGCAGACTCATTAGCAGAATTAGGTGATTTAGCAAAAACACCAGAAGCAAACATCATTAAATTGCCGAATGTAAGTGCCTCTATCCCACAGCTACAAGCGGCAATTAAAGAATTACAATCTCATGGTTTTGCATTACCGGATTACCCTGAAGTAGCAACAAACCCTGAAGAAGAAGAAACAAAAGCGGTTTATGCAAAAGTATTAGGTAGTGCAGTAAATCCTGTATTACGTGAAGGTAACTCTGACCGTCGTGTTGCTGATGCAGTTAAACAGTACGCACAAGATCATCCACACCGTATGGGCAAATGGTCTAAAGAGTCTAGATCACACGTTGCTGATATGTCTGATGGTGATTTCTACAGCTCTGAGAAATCAGTTGTATTAGGTCAAGATGACGATGTTAAAATTGAATTCACAAACAAAGCTGGGCAAACAACCGTATTAAAAGCATCTACACCTGTTTTAAAAGATGAAGTTATTGATTCATCTCGTATGAGTGCTAAAGCACTACGTGATTTCTTCGAAAAAGAAATGACTGACGCAAAAGAAAATAACATCATGCTTTCTCTGCACCTTAAAGCAACTATGATGAAAGTATCTGACCCAATCATGTTTGGTCACGCAGTAACGGTTTATTTTAAAGATGTATTTGCTAAACATGCAGATCTATTTAAAGAGTTAGGTGTTGATGAACGCAATGGTCTAGGTGATGTTTACGCTAAGATTGCTAATATCGATGCAGCTAAAAAAGCAGAAGTAGAAGCAGATATCCAAGCGGTTTACGCAACTCGTCCAAGCTTAGCAATGGTTGATTCTGATAAAGGTATCACTAACTTACACGTACCAAGTGATGTGATCATCGATGCTTCTATGCCTGCTATGGTGCGTTCTAGCGGTCAAATGTGGAATGTAGAAGGTAAACTTGAAGATACTAAAGCATTGATTCCAGATCGTTGTTACTCAGGTATCTACGAAGAAACCATTAAGTTCTGTCGTGAAAATGGTGCTTTTGATCCAGCAACTATGGGTAACGTATCAAACGTAGGTCTAATGGCTCAAAAAGCTGAAGAATACGGTTCACATGATAAAACATTCCAAATCACTGAAGCGGGTACGGTTAAAGTAACTGATTCTGCTGGTAACACGCTAATGTCTCACGATGTTGAGCAAGGTGATATCTGGCGCATGTGTCAAGCTAAAGACATTCCAATCCGTGATTGGGTTCGTTTAGCAGTAAGCCGTGCTCAAGCAACTGGCCAACCAGCAATTTTCTGGTTAGACGAAGCACGAGCTCACGATAAAAACTTAATCGAAAAAGTAAATACTTACTTAAAAGATCATGATACAGCTGGTTTAGATATTCAAATCTTAACGCCTGTTGAAGCATGTAAGTTCTCATTACAACGTGTTAAAGAAGGTAAAAACACTATCTCTGTAACAGGTAACGTATTACGTGATTACCTAACAGATTTATTCCCAATTTTAGAGTTGGGTACAAGTGCTAAAATGCTTTCAATTGTTCCATTACTTGCAGGTGGTGGTTTATTTGAAACAGGCGCTGGTGGTTCTGCTCCTAAACACGTTCAACAATTTGTTGAAGAAAACCACTTACGTTGGGATTCTTTAGGTGAGTTCTTAGCATTGGCTGTCTCGATTGAAGATATTGCCGCTAAAACAGGTAATGAAAAAGCAGTTATTTTGGCTGAAGCATTGCATGTAGCTAACGGTAAATTCTTAAAAGAAGATAAATCTCCTTCACGTAAAGTAGGCGAATTAGATAACCGTGGTAGTCACTTCTATTTAGCGATGTACTGGGCTGAAGCACTTGCTGAACAAACGAAAGATGCTGAACTACAAGCACAGTTCAAACCTTTAGCAGAGTCACTATTAAGCAATGAAGCAGTTATCGTTCAAGAGCTTAACGATGCTCAGGGTGTTGTTGTTGACCTAGGTGGTTACTTCCATACCGACCCTGTTAAAGTATCTGCTGCAATGCGCCCAAGTAAAACGTTAAACGCTGCTGTCGATAATATTTAATTTCGCCTGTAGTGATTACGTTGAGTGGTAAAAGCTCAGCATAATCGTTTTATATTGTTAGTATTGATAAAACCATTAAGTGTTTCACTTAGTGGTTTTTTTTGTTCTTTTTTCCCACTTTTTATTCTTAGTTTCTCATCCAACTCTCAATTTTTCCGATAAATGAGAAGTGCTTTTAGATGTTACTCTTAAACTAATTTAACGAAAAATTAAAAAATAATAACCTCAATTAAGCAGCTTTGCGTTAAAGTTAGCAATGTTTATTTCATTCATTTTAGTGAAAAGGGTGCTGATGCGTCTTACTTTATTCAAAAAAATTCTGTTTTCTATGTTATTCATTAGCGCTTTAATGGTGTTGGGGATGGCATGGTCTATTAATGATAGCTTTCGTACTGGTTTACAAAAGTATTTAAATCATGGAGAAGAAAATCGATTAGAAATTGTTTCTGAATTTATTGCACCTTATTACTCTGAGAAAGATGGATGGCAAGGGTTAACGCCTGATACGATGTTATCAGTATTATCGCAAGTATTTAATCGCCCTAGAGGTGATGGTAAAGAACCTAAGAAATTTCGTTCAGATCGTATAGAACGTTTATTTAAACGTATCGTGGTGTTGGATGAAAACTATCAACCCATTTTTACGCAAAGAAAATCTAAATCGAAAAATGAAGTTATCAAAGTACCTGTTATATACCAGCAAAAAACAGTGGGGTGGGTGACCACACAAAAACGTTACGTTATTCCTGGGGAGTTAGAGAGTACTTTCTACCATCAACAACAGTATAATTTAATGTGGATTGTTTTGTGGGTGACATTACTGTCGTTTACCTTAGCTTGGTTATTAGTTCGCCATTTTTTAACGCCTTTAAAACGTCTTGAAAATGCAGCAAATTCATTACAAGAGGGCGATTATTTAACACAAATTGAAGTTAATGGAGAGGATGAGTTAGCAGCGTTATCTTCACGTTTTAATGAATTAAGCAACAGCCTGTTACGTCAAAAAGAAAACAGAGAGCAATGGTTAGCTGATATTTCTCATGAACTGCGGACGCCTATTTCTGTCTTAAAAAGCGAAATAGAAGCATTACAAGATGGTATTCGTAAACCAGAGCCAAAGTATATTGATTCATTACATAACCAAGTACAAAACTTGAGTCAATTAGTGAATGACTTATATCAGTTATCGTTATCCGATGCTGGAATGCAATTTGATTTATCTGAATCGGTTGACGTGCAACAAGTGCTTGCAATGAGTTGTTCACAATATCAATTACGTTTCCAAGAAAAGCAGATCCAATTACAAAGTTACTTTAACCTTAAACAGCCTGTTTATATTAAAGGCGATAAAAAGTCTCTAACGCAGTTATTCTCTAATGTATTAGAAAATAGCTTACGTTATACCGATGCGCCGGGTTTATTGCAGGTTAAGTTAAAAAGGAATAAGCAGCAGCTTCAAATATGCATTGAGGACAGCGCGCCAAGTGTGCCTGACCATGCTTTACCTAAATTATTTGAACGTTTATATCGTGTAGATGAGTCTCGAAGTCGTTTGAGTGGAGGATCTGGTTTAGGCTTATCAATTTGTCAAACGATTGTAAAAGCACATCAAGGTGAAATGATTGCAACCCATTCCGCTTTAGGTGGACTAACCATCACTATTTATCTGCCAATTTCAGAGAATTAATAAAGGAATTACGATGTCACAGCATGTTTTAATCGTAGAAGATGAAGAGTCATTAGCACAAGTATTAGGCGAGTATCTTACTCAGTCTGGTTTTATTACACATATTATTAATGATGGTTCACAAGTCATTGAATGGGTAAAAAAGAATCCTGTTGATTTATTGATATTAGATTTAATGTTACCAGGGAAAAATGGATTAGATATTTACAGAGAGTTACGTTCCTTTACGGATATTCCGGTCGTGATGGCCACCGCCAGAATCGATGAGATTGATCGTTTAATTGGTTTGGAACTAGGTGCTGATGATTATATTTGTAAGCCGTATAGTCCAAGAGAAGTGGTGGTACGAGTAAAAAACATCCTGCGTCGCTCAAGCGATGAACTGAAAATGGCTGATAAAGTATTGAGTATTAATGAAAGTACGATGCAAGTATTAGTCAAAGGCAAAGAAGTTAGCTTAACGCGTGCTGAATTTCGCCTTCTATCGCATTTTCATCAACATAAAGAGCAAGTCTTTAGCCGGGAGCAGTTAATGACTCAAATCTACTCAGATAACCGTGTCGTGACTGATCGAACTATTGATAGCCATATTAAAAATTTGCGTCGTAAAATTCAAAATGTTGATGCCGAGGTTGATTGCATTCAATCTATCTATGGGGTCGGTTACAAGTTTGCTCTGTAGTTGCTCACATCATAGCCACTAAACAAACGGTTTGAATAAACCTGCATTTTCCATAAACAAGTCGCTAGTTCGATTAATACCAATCTGAATAAGTAAATGGTCTATTTAGGCGTTAGGGGAAATGGATAATAGCAAGGCGTTGATTGCAGTAACTAGTTATTCTCATTACAAAATCAACAACGAAGCTAGGATTTGTTTTAACAAGCATAAATGACTAGATAATTACTTAGATTGGTATAATACCAATCACACTAATTAACTGATCTATTTTACTTGTTAAAATAACTTATTTCTTCGTTGTAAATTTCGTAAAGGGAACAGCCATTTAGCTCAATTTACGCCTTAAACTAAGTCATTTTTCCTGCACAAAATTTAGATCACTTATTTAATGTAATCGGTATAACTTTGAAGTCTATGTTGATATATATTTTAAAGTTCTGCTTTAGAAATAGGATGTTAGGTATTTTGCTTTAGGGGGAAGTGTTAGGGCATGTATCTTTTGTTATTGTTAGTGTGCCTTATCCGTATTGTTTATCTTAGTTAACCACTTTGACTGTATGATTAACATCATCTACGAACGCTTTATTGGCATTATTAGTGACCTCCTTCGTTTTTCTTCAATTATCTCCCTAAAAATCAAGCAAAACAGTTAACTCCTTTTTTTATCCATATTCTCTACACAATGCTTATCTATAGTCTCTACATCGGCTCAGAAGAGAGCTTTATATTCTAAGTAAAAAAAGAGGTTTATATGAAAAAGTTATTTATTCTAAGTGGTGTTGCATTAATGGTTTCAAGTTCGCTAACAATGGCTGCTGGCAATAACTCAGCTAAATATGACTTTGGAAAGTTCGATCTTAATAAAGATGGCCAAATTAGTGTCGTAGAAGCGACGGGTAAACTAGCGAAGCATTTTGATAAAATCGATGCAGATAGCAATGATTTAATCAGTGAAGCAGAGTTTGCTGAAATGAAAAAAATGAGAGAGTCAAAAAAACCAACATTCGCTGATTTTGATACAAATAATGACGGTTCAATTTCTAGCGCTGAATTTGATGCTGCGAAGAAAATGAAAAAAGGCAAGGGTCATCATAAAGTAGACTTCGCTAAAGTAGATGTTAATAAAGATGGACAAATTACTAAAGATGAAGCGAAACGAGGATTACTTAAACGTTTTGATAAAATTGACAGCGATGCAAACGGTTCAATTTCAACAACTGAATTCGCAGCTTTAGAAAAAATGCACAAAGGTAAAGGTAATCATAAACTAGATTTCGGCTCTATCGATACGAATAACGATAGTAAAATTACAAAAGATGAAGCAAAAGGTCGTTTGGCGAAACATTTTGATAAAGTAGATGCAGATGCGAATGGTTTAATTTCAACAGCTGAATTTGCCGCGCTAGAAAAAATGCACAAAGGTAAGGGTAATCACAAATTAGACTTTGCTGCTATCGATACCAATAACGACAGCCAAATTACAAAAGATGAAGCAAAAGGTCGCCTATCGAAACATTTTGATAAAATAGATAGCGATAAAAATGGTGTTATTACTCAAGCTGAATTGTCAGAAATGCAAAAAATGCATAAAGGAAAAGGTCATAAAAAAGGGAATAAAGAAGTTAGCTTTGCTAAGTTAGATGTGAACAGCGATGGTGTTATCACTAAAGATGAGACAAAAGGTCGTTTAGCTAAACACTTTGATAAAGTAGATACAGACGCGAATGGTTCTATTACGTCAGCTGAGTTTGAATTAGTTAAAAACATGAAAAAAGGTAAGCACGGGCAGAAAGTATCATTCTCAACATTAGATGTGAATAAAGACGGTGCCATTACTAAAGACGAAGCAAAAGGTCGCTTACTTAATAACTTCGATAAAATCGACGGTGATGCTGACGGTAAAATAACAACTCAAGAATTAGATGCAAAACGTGGAGACCGTAAAGGCAACAAACGTCCAACATTTGAAATGTTAGATGCTGATGGCAACGGTAAAGTATCAAATGCAGAGTTTACTGCTTTTCAACAAAAACATGCTGAAATGAAAAAATAAGCTTCATAAGTTTTTAATTACTATTACAAATAAAAGGCCTGATGAGTTTTCTCGTCAGGCCTTTTTAATTGTGCGATTTAATCTCTAGTTTTGGAACAGAAAATCGACACAACACCATTATACCAATCAATTTTTTCGTTAATCTTCTAAAGGCTTCAACCTATGCCTTAAACTAAGCTATTTTTTCTACGCAAAAATGTAGATCATTTATTTAATGTAATCGGCATTGTTTACGCTAATTTCCGTAAATTGCTATGTTGATTTGTCTTGCAAGAATCGATTATTATTTCATTAAATTGCCTTGAATTTCACAAAACTAGCGGCACTGTGTAATAAGTAATATAACATTATGGATTTAAATATAGAGAGGCTTTCATTATCCAGAGTTTAAGTTATTTATATTATTGTCATTATTCTTAATATCATTCTCAGTATGCGTTTTAGTACCGTTCTCATTGCAATGAGTGACTTTTAATATCCACTTTCATTATCCTAATTTATTGGCATTATTCTTTAATGAACTACTTTTTAAGCACTTTGTTTTAGATGCCTAATTCATCGAATAAATCGATTTCAACAGCTGAATTTTTAGCTGCGGTTGTATTTACTTGAGATATTTTGTTTTTTTCTTCTTCAATTATTGAATCAGGATCAAACGCTTCTCGTTCTTCAAAATTAGGTAATTTAATAAACTCCGTTTTATCCATGGCTAATTCAAGGTAGAAAATGTTATTTTTTGCTGTCGTGAAACTTACTCGACGTGCTTGTGGGCGGTCTAAATTTGTATCTATAGAGAGTACGACTTGTTTATTAATGGTCAACATTTTAGGTTGATTTTGATTAATAGAAGTATGTAATTCATGGCCAATGACACTGGTAAAATCACCAACGGCTTGATTCATTAACTCACCCATTACATCACTCACATCGTCAGCAGTATGCGATATTGCTAAATCTTCTTCTGATAGCCCCATATTGGTCATATAAGTCGTATATAATTCCATTGCGGCAGCAGCACTAAAATTTAAAATAACTAATCCAGAAAAACCACCATCAAATAATACAAAGCAACCTATGTCTGGTTTAAGACAGGTTTTATTGATTTTTTGAACCATTGAAGAATAATTAATTTGGCGACCCGTCGCATTACTTAAAACAGATTTCATCGAATTACATAATACTAATAATACATCATCTGTAGAGGTGGTTTTACTTCTAGTCATATCTTGTTATCGCCTTTTAAAATGCTAATAATGGAGCGTTTAGAATAGGCTATTATTTAAATATAGGTAGTTTTGTCGATGGTTATTTAATGAAAATGATAGCAAGTCGCTGTTTTTGTTATTTATTATGTTGTGAATCTCACCATTGTTTATTTAAAAGTGGCATTGCTCTGTACAGTAGAGCAGGTATTGAATGTGAGTGTTATTACATTTGCTTAATCTTGTAAGTTCCATTGTTGTGCGTATTCTATAAATTCTTTTAGTATCGGGCTTTGGTACTTATCTTTGTGCCACACCAAATAAAGATCGCGAGACATGTCGATATCGATAGGTAGAGTACATAAGCGTTTATCTTGCAGCGCATGCCTAGCAGCTGTTCGCGACATACAAGACACCCCTAAACCAGCTGCACAGCAATTAATGATTGCTTCAGTCGTCGTGAGCTCAAAGGTAATATCTAGGTCTGTTAAATGCTGTCCAATGTGCGTAATAAAAAAATCACGAGTACCCGAACCTTGCTCTCGTAAGATCCAATGTTGGTGATTCAAGTCTTCGATGGTAATTGATTTTTTACTGGTTAAAGGATGATTAGGGTGAACCACAATGACCATTTCATCTTTAAGCCAACGTTCAATATGTAACTGTTTATCCACCAATAAAGCTTCAACTAATCCAATATCTAATTCGTATTCTTTTAGCTTTTCGCCAATAGTGGTGCTGTTATCAATACATATTAATTGATCTTGATGATTTTTAATGTCACGAAACTGTGCTAATAAAGCCGGCAGTAAATGATTACCTACTGTATTACTTGAACCAATTCTTAGCTTTCCTTGAAAGTTATGATTATCAAATAAACTTGTGATTGCCTTACTACGTTCTATTTGTTCATCGGCTAAGGGCAATAGTGCTTTGCCCATCTCATTGATTAATAATCGATTATTAGTACGCTCAAATAGTTTATGACCGAGTTGTTTTTCTAACTCTGCTAGCGCCATACTTACCGCTGGTTTGCTTAGAAATAGTTTTTCTGCCGCAGTAGTTAGTGTTTTTTCTTGTGTGATCGTCATAAAGACATGTAATTGCTTAAGTGTGATATTCATAATCAGCCAAGGGTTTCGATTTATTTAACAAGATGAATGTTAGTGTAAGTTATTCTTAATATAAATGCTGTGCTTGAGAAGTCATCAATAGAAAAATATTAAGTCAGAAGCAAAGACAAAGTTTCAAAGTTAAAAAATATTAATCACGAAGCGCTGCGCTACACGAAGGGCACGAAGAAAATATAACAAAATAATTTGGAAGAGGTTGAATAAGAGAGTATTTCAAGTTGTATTTAATTATAAAGTTTTTGACTTAATCTCCTTTTAACTTCGTGCCTTCGTGGTTAATTGGCTTTGACTTTAAATACTTAATTAACCACGAAGCACTACGCTGCACGAAGGACACGAAGAAAATATAACAAAATAATTAGCAGGGAGGTTGAATAAGAGAGTATTTCAGGTTGTCTTTAATTATAAAGCTTTTGATTTAACCTTCTTTTAACTTCGAGCCTTCGTGGTTAATTGCTTTTGATTTTAAAGGTTTAATCAACCACGAAGCGCTACGCTACACGAAGGGCACGAAGGAAGGCATAAAGAGTAGCTAAAAGTGAAAATATGCAGAACTCAGCACATTTAAGTTAGTTGTTAATCTTAAGGTTTTTGACTTAATCTTCTTTTAACTTCGTGCCTTCGTGGTTAATTGGTTTTGGCTTTAAAGATTTAATCAACCACGAAGCGCTACGCTACAGGAAGGGCACGAAGAAGGGCATAAAGAGTAGCTAAAAGTGAAAATATGCAGAACTCAGTACATTAAAGTTAGTTGTGAGTTTTAAGGCTTTTGACCTAACCTTCTTTTAACTTCGTGCCTTCGTGGTTAATTGGTTTTGGCTTTAAAGATTTAATCAACCACGAAGCGCTACGCTACACGAAGGACACGAAGAAAATACAACAAAATAATTAAGAGGGAAGTTAAACCTGAAAGTATTTCAAGTTGTCTTTAATTATAAAGCTTTTGATTTAACCTTCTTTCAACTTCGTGCCTTCGTGGTTAATTGCTTTTGATTTTAATTTTTTATCTCTTTAACTTTGTGGTTAAGTGATTTGATTTTAAAAGGCTTATGGCATAGCTGCGTGTATTTGCTTTAACAGAGCTGCAGCAGCAGATTTAGGATCATCTGCATGGCAAATCGCAGATACTAACGCGACACCATCGACACCAGTTTTTATGATGTCATCTAAATTACTTTGGTTAATACCGCCAATCGCAACGACTGGGAAGTTTGTTTTTGTTAACGCATTCGCTAAGCCTGCTATTCCCCATTGTTTTTTAGTATCTGTTTTAGTTGGCGTTGCAAAAATCGCACTTAAGCCGATGTAATCCAAAGATAATGCATTTGCTTCTAATAGCTGATGTTCATTTTCGATAGACAGGCCGAGTAACTTGTTAGGGCCAATCAATTGTCGTGCTAATTCAGCGGGCATATCCGATTGCCCTAAGTGAACTCCGTCAGCATCAACGGCTAATGCGACATCAACACGATCGTTAATGATAAGTGCCACGTTAGTGTCTTTTAGAATGGTTTTAATTGCTTGAGCACGAACAATGAAAGATTGTATATCACCACTTTTTTCTCGGACTTGCACCATGGTAACACCACCTGCAACGGCTTCTTTGACAACATGTTTTAGTGTTTCTAAATCTTGCTGATCATCTGTCACTAAATATAGACGATACGGGTTCATGGTGTTTTCCTTGAAAATAGAGTGAGTAATAGTACCTAATAAAGGCGCTTAATATTCCATGAAGAATAAAAAATACCTTTAAATTAGCCACTATTTGACAGTTATTTTTAAACGTTTATTAATAGCGGTGGCATCTAACTGATATAACACATCAAGCAAATTCATTTGTAAACTACCTGGGCCGGCAGATTGCTCTGCTGCAATTTCACCAGCAACACCTAATACAGCGGCAGCGGCTAAACCAGAATCTTCACCAATCGCAGCAAAAGCGCCAGTTAAAGCACTTAAACTACACCCCATTCCTGTGATATTTGGCATCATTGCATGACCGTTATGTAATGTGGTTTCACTGTCAGCGGTAATGATGTAATCGACTTCACCCGAAATAACTACATTACAGTGATAAGTTTCAGCTAAATAGCGAGCAGCATCCACGGCCATTTCACTGCTATCAAGTGAATCAACACCTTTACTTTGTGCTTTTTCACCGGCTAACGCTATTATTTCAGATGCGTTTGCACGAATAATTAAATGTTTTGCAAGTGCTGCGATTTGACGCGAAGTCTCGGTACGTAATGTACTCGCACCACAGCCTACTGGGTCTAATACTACGACTTTTTCATGTACGTTGGCTTGTTCAACAGCATAAATCATACGCGGAACCCATTGGCTATCTAGGGTACCGATATTAATAACCAATGCACCACTAAATGACATCATTTCAGCCATTTCTTGACGAGAATGCGCCATGATCGGTGATGCGCCAATAGCTAATAAGGCATTCGCTGTATTGTTCATAACAACATAATTAGTAATGTTGACGACTAATGGTTTTTGCGTACGTAATGTGTGTAACGCATCGATAATTAGCTTGGTCTTTTCTTTCGGTATGCTTTCTTTTTGTGCGTCTTCTTTTTGTATTGTTTGCATCGTTAATCCTCTGCTCACTATTTTATTTATTGCATGGCTTTCTATTACAAGGTTTCTTTATCACCACACTCGCTAAATAGCGGCATTTAAACCTTGCTGCCAAAAAGCCACTTCCATTCTAGTCGCCGTTCTGAATACTTTCAGAAGGTGTTGACCACGTTGGCTATTGAGATCAATTTCTGCGAGTAATTGATCTAAATGTTCGGTGCTGTCGATGATACTTTGTTGAAATTCTTCACCGCTATATAAATCAATCCAACTCGCAAATTCATTACCCTCAATTTTAGTGTTTTTGTCATTTGCTAATAAACGACCAATTTCAGCATAACCAATTGAACAAGGGGCTAGCGCGACATAAAGATCAACAATATCGCCCATCATTCCCGTATCTAAAACGTAACGTGTATAGGCGACCGTGCCAAAATCTTCATCTTCTGCTTCTAAATCCGCCTCGGTTAATCCCCAATTTGCACAATAAGTGATGTGGTGATTAATCTCAAAGCTCAACAATGCTTGAACACTCGTCAGGCCCTTACGCATTTCTGCTAACGTATTCGCTTTATAAATCGCTAGTGCATAGGCACGTGAATACTGCTTCAAGAATAAAAAGTCTTGTTTTAGGTAATGTAAAAAGCAGGGTTGCGCTAAGCTTCCATTACCTAATTGCATCACAAAAGGGTGCTTTGTATAGTCATCCCAGTCAGACTGGCAAGCGTTGATTAAATCTTTATGGTTCATGATTTTCTCACTATTTTAAATTTACCATTGAGTGAATTTTTAGTCCGTTTTTTCAACGGACACTAAGCCATTTCACGGGCATTAATCCATTTTTCTATTTGAATGTAGGCATATAATCTTTTGCTTTTGGCAGGCTCTTAATAAGCTTGTTATCAAACATAAATTGCGCGTAATCATCGTAACGTTTTAAGTCGATAGCAGCTGGGCGTAATGCAAAACGTGTTAACGTATCGCGCCATGCTCGTTTATTAAGCTCATTGTTTAAGGTATCAGGGGCATAGTTAACAAATTCATTCCAAGCTTCCTTGGGGTGGTTAACAATATAAATGGTGGCTTGTTCTAGGGCTTTATTAAAAGCATTAATCATCGCTGCATCATATTTTTTAGCATTAGCTACAAATATAAGTTCATCATAAGCTGGAACACCGTGTTCTTCAGGGAAGTAAGCTTTAGCTTTAAAGCCTTCTAATGCCAGTTGATTCGTTTCAAAATTGCGTAAACCACCCCAAATAGCATCAACTTTACCCGATGCTAATGATGCTGATAATGCCCAACCCACGTTAATGATTTCTAATTCATCGTAACTGACATTGACGGTTTCTAGCATTTTACCGATGGTCGCTTCTTCACTTCCTGAAATAGCAACACCTACTTTTTTACCTTTCAAATCGCTTAGTGAATTAATTTTTCCGTTATCGAGTACCATTAGTGTGTTTAATGGCGTAGCGATTAACGTCGCGGAACGTACTAAAGGTAACCCTTCTGCAACATCAATAATTAGATTCGGCTGATAAGTAATAGCAAGGTCAATGTTACCTGCTGCTACTAATTTGGGGGGCATACTTGGATCTGCTGGTTCTTGAATAACCACATTTAAACCTTGTTCTTTAAAGTAACCACGTTGTTGTGCCACGATAATTGGGCCATGGTTCGGGTTAACAAACCAATCTAACATCAGAGTGACTTTTTTATCTTCAGCTTGTGCTGTAAATGAGAGTAACGAGGCCGCCAAAGTAAGCGTGGTTAAGATGAAATTCTTTTTCATGTAGTGTATTTCCTTATTGTATTTAAAGAGTGTGCATTGTTTATGAATTAATATGGTTGAGCTTTAGTTGTACGCAAATGGGTATTCATATTTGCTATTTTAATTTTCTATTTTAATTTTCTAATTTAAATAAGAGAAAACGTGCTTTCAGGCCTCCCATGGGATCAGTTTTTTTAATAACTTATCGGTGATGAAATATAAGCTAACCGAAATTGTAGACAGGATAAATAAAGCGGCGAACATTTCATCAATCAACATGCGAGCATTAGCCTGTAGCATTAAATAACCCAAGCCTTCACTTGAGCCAACCCATTCACCCGCAACGGCGCCAATCGGAGCAATAACAACCGCGACACGAATACCAGAAGCTAAGGTGGGTAACGATGCTGGTAATTGAATATGACGCAACATCTTCCATTTACTCGCATTCATGGTTTTAGCTAAGTCGAGATAGCCTGTTGGTGTGTTTTTTAACCCGTCATAACAACAAGTTGTCACAGGGAAAAAGATGATCATTGCGGCCATGACTATTTTTGAAGCAATGCCATAACCTAACCAGATCATCAAAATAGGTGCGATGGCAAAAACGGGGATGGCTTGGCTAGTAATTAAAATCGGCAATAACCAACGTTTGATTGGTTTAAATAACAACATCTGCAAGGCAAAACATAAGCCCATGGATAAGCCTAATAATAAGCCGAGTATGATCTCTTGAGTGGTCACCCAACTATGCCTTAATAAAACGTCATAGCGTGCAATCAAACGTTCGAACACAGATAAAGGCTCCGGCAGAATGAAAGCAGGTAATTTAAATAGGATCACAACCGCTTGCCAAATGGCAATAATCACTGCAAAAGTAAGTAACGAACGTAGTACTGGATGTAGGGTTTTATCCTTACTTTTAATCGGTTTCGCTAGGTTAATCATGGGAGGTAAATTACTCATAATCTTGCTCCAACCGCTCTAAAATTTGTTGCTGTAAACTTGTGCTTTGAGTATCAAATGCTCTTGGGGTTTCGCTATCAGGCACTGTTAATGATTCTGCAAAGGCTGGTTGACCTTGCATAATATAAAGTTGATTAGCTAAGCGAATTGCTTCCTGTGGATCGTGAGTAATCAACACCACTGTTTTATCTTTTAATAATTGATGGGCTAGGTTTTGTAAACGATAGCGAGTGACTGCATCTAATGCTGAAAAAGGTTCGTCCATCAATACCACTGGTTTGTTTTGCATTAAGGTTCTAGCTAACGCAACACGTTGACGCATACCGCCAGATAATTGCTGTGGTAAATAATGTGTTTTATCGGACAGGCCTACTTGCTCTAATAGCTGTTGTGCTTTTGCAATGTGTAGTGATTTTTGTTGTTTATCAGTCTTGTGACTTTTGTTACTGAGCTTTTCACTTAACAGAACATTGTCTAATACCGATAACCATGGCATTAATAAATCTTGCTGAGCCATATAAGCGATTTGGTTTTGTAAAGGCAGGTTAGTGCTGGTGGATAGTTGTCCTGACCATGCGACTTTATCAATCAATAAATTAGCGAGGTAACGTAATAGAGAGCTTTTACCGCAACCGCTTCGCCCTAAAATACAGGTCCATTGTGCAGCAGGAAAGTGCATGTTCAGCGATGACAGTACGTATTGTTCACTATGGTGATAACGTAAGCTTGCATCTTTAATATCAATACTCGGTGCATTTATTTCATTCGATATTGTTTGCTTTGATAATGTTTGCTTTGGCACAGCTTGCTTCGATGAATGCTTATTGTTCATGCTTAACATCTATTGATTCAGCTTGTAAAAATGATCAACAGGGCCACGGCCTTTACCAATCTTAAGTTGATCAGCATGTTGTAGCGCTTGAGTTATATAATCTTTGCCCAATTGTACTGCTGTTGTTAGATCATTACCTTGAGCAAGATAAGAAGCGATGGCTGAAGATAAGGTGCAGCCGGTACCGTGATTGTTGTTAGTATCAACACGTTTTGCTGTCAGTTGTTGTACTGAATCCGGTAAAATTAATAAATCATTACTGTTTTCGTCTTGTTCTAAATGCCCACCTTTTAATAAGACTGCTTTCGCACCTAATAAACGTAATGCGTCAATCATTGTTTGCATTTCATGTTCGCTGGTGGGAAGTCGACTGTCAATTAACGCTGCCCCTTCAGGTAGGTTTGGCGTGATTAAATCAGCCATTGGCAGTAGTTCAGTTTTTAAGGTTTGAATGGCTACTTTTTCTAATAGCAAATCGCCATTGGTCGTGACCATTACAGGATCGATAACTAAAAAGGGTGGTTTGTATTGCTTGAGCTTTTTAGCAACTACGTTGATGATGTCGCAATCCGCTAGCATGCCTACTTTTACTGCAACAATGTTGAGGTCACTAAAAACAGCATCTAACTGCTTTTCAACATGCTCGAGCGGAATCGGAAATATAGCGGATACGCCAAGTGTATTTTGTGCGGTAATAGCGGTGATTGCCGAACAAGCGTAACTGCCTGTCGCTGAAATAGCTTTAATATCTGCTTGGATGCCTGCACCGCCACTGCTGTCAGAACCAGCAATAGTCAATACAATGGGTGTGCTAATAGGTGTAGAAATAGCGTTAAGAATAAGGTCAGACATAATGGCTCCGATGAAAACGCGAGCGGAACTTATATCAACCAACATCAAGCAAAGAGATGCTACAGGGATGGTTTATAAATAGTTCCCTGCGTCAGTGTTAACTGTATCAGGTTCAACGGGTATCGATGTTTTATCAATGAATCTTGATATCACATTCGTTCTCAGCCAAAGGCTCCCCGACTATAATTGCGCCAAATCATAACAAGTTCTGCTAAAAGCGCAATCAAACATATTGGTAAGATGAAATTTATAGAGGTTTCAATTGCTTAAGGTTTACATTAAAAAGGAGCAAAATTAACAAATAGGAAATACATATTGTTTTCTAAAATGCGGGAAATTGAAACTCGATATCGAGTAACAAAAAGCAGCTTAATAATGGGCTATTAAGCTGCTTTTTACTAAAGGTAAATTGTTAACAAGTGAGCCTTTACTGATACTTTACAAAATTAGTGAGTGTTAAAAAACTATTCACTACCTAAAAAACCACCTGTTTGATGTGCCCATAATTGTGCATAAACACCGTTTTTAGCAATCAATTCTTGGTGACTACCTTGCTCAATAATATTCCCTTTATCTAATACAATTAAACGGTCCATAGCGGCAATAGTCGATAAACGATGGGCAATGGCAATAACCGTTTTGCCTTGCATCAATTCATACAAGCTTTCTTGAATCGCCGCTTCAACTTCTGAGTCTAAGGCTGATGTCGCTTCATCTAATACTAGAATAGGTGCATCTTTTAATAGTACGCGAGAGATAGCAATACGCTGACGTTGGCCACCTGAAAGTTTCACGCCACGTTCCCCGACTTGCGCGTCGTATCCAACGTTACCTTCGTTATCTGTCAGAATTGAAATAAACTCATGTGCCTGAGCTTGTTTCGTTGCATTGACCATTTCCTCTTCTGTTGCATCAGGACGTCCGTAGAGAATATTTTCTCGGATAGAACGATGTAATAATGAAGTATCTTGAGTCACCATGCCTATCTGTAAACGCAAACTTTCTTGCTGCACTGCTTTAATGTCTTGGCCATCAATAATGATTTGGCCCTTTTCCACATCATAGAAACGTAATAATAGGTTTACTAAGGTAGATTTACCTGCACCTGAACGACCGACTAAACCAATTTTCTCACCGGCTTTAATATTCAAATCAAAGTTTTCAATCACGCCTTTATTTTCACCGTAATGGAAACTCATTTGTTTAAAGTAGATGTTACCTTTAGAGACGACTAATGGCTTTGCATCTTCTTTATCTTTAATAATATTAGGTTTAGCAAGGGTGTTCATACCGTCTGTTACAGTACCAATGTTTTCAAATAGGGCACTTAGTTCATACATGATCCATTGTGACATGCCGTTTAAACGCAGTGCTAAACTGATCGCGACGGCAATCGCGCCAACCGTGATTGCACTTTGCATCCATAACGATATTGATAAGGCTGTAATTGCAAATGCTAAGGTGTAATTTGATATTTGTACGCAAATATTAATACCTGTTGCTAAGCGCATTTGACGGTAAACTGTCTCTAAAAATCCAGTCATACCTTGTTTAGCATAAGCTGATTCCGAGTCGGTATGCGCAAATAATTTAACCGTTGATATATTGGTGTAGCTGTCAACAATACGACCCGTCATCGTTGAGCGAGCATCGGCTTGTTCTACCGCTACTTTTTTTAACTTGGGTATAAAGTAGTATTGAATACAAGTATATATCACCAACCAGACTAACATCGGAATAGCTAAGCGGTAATCCGCCTGTGCTACCATGACAATCATCGAAATCAAGTAAACTAAAATGTAGACCATGACATTTAATAGCTTCATTACCGTTTCACGCACAGCTAATGCGGTTTGCATTACTTTGGTTGCGATACGTCCGGCAAAGTCATCTTGATAAAAAGAAACACTTTGTTTTAATAAATAACGATGTGCAAACCAGCGTATCGACATTGGGTAATTGCCGAGTAAAATCTGATGAACAATTAAAGAATGCAGCAGTATTAATAAAGGAATTAAGACCAATACAATGATTGACATGATTAATAATTTTTGGCCTTCATCTTGTAATAAGGTTTCTGGATTTTTAGTGATTAACCAATCTACTAACTGTCCCATAAAACCAAATAAAGACACTTCTAAAATCGCTAATAAAGCGGTTAATAGTGTCATCGCAAAAAGCGCTTTTTTATAACCTTTTGTATAATGCATACAAAAAGCGACTAGCGTTTTAGGCGGTTGAGTCGGCTCTTGATCATCTAGTGCAGGCACTAAATTTTCAAAAAATTTATACATGTTATGTCCTTAATTTTTATTGCTTTTATGACAGGTCTTACGTCGAGCTGGGAAGGGGCTTTAATTACGTGATCATAATGGTTAGTGCCTATAAAACAAGTTTTAATTAAAGTACTTCACGTTTATCTCTGTGTTTATCGTATTAAATAATGACTGTTGTTTATTTTTATAGATAAGAAATTAGTTATGCTTAGTCAGTGTAAAATTAAAAGAGAACATTATGCCGCATTCAACATTAAATTCAGACACTTCTCCTAAAGCCGACCCTGTGTTACTAAGCTGGTTAGCACAATTACCCAAAGTAGAATTACACCTACATCTAGAAGGGAGCTTAGAGCCGCAAATGTTATTTGATTTAGCGGTTCGCAATCACATTAAATTGCCTTATCAAAACGTAGAGGAAGTAAAACAAGCATTTCAATTTACTCAGCTACAAGACTTTTTAGATATTTATTATCAAGCGGCAAGCGCCTTAGTCACGGAACAAGATTTTTATGATTTAACATGGGCTTATTTAGTAAAGTGCAAAGATCAAAATGTACTTCATGTAGAACCATTTTTTGACCCTCAAACACATACTGAACGTGGTATTAGCTTCGCTACTGTGATCGATGGAATTGACCGTGCATTAAAGGACGGTGAAGAAAAATTAGGTATTAGTAGTGAGTTGATCATGTGTTTTTTACGTCACTTAGATGAAAAAAGTGCTTTCTTAACATTAACATCGGCGATGGATCATTTAGATAAACTCAAAGGAGTCGGATTAGATAGCTCTGAGTTAGGACATCCGCCTGAGAAATTTAGTCGTGTTTTTGCTAAAGCGCGTGAGCTAGGTTTATTAACGGTTGCGCACGCTGGTGAAGAAGGGCCTGCTGACTATATATGGACTGCGATTAATGATTTAAAAGTATCAAGAGTTGATCATGGTGTGAATGCTATCCATGATCCTGCTTTAATTGAGTACTTACAAGAGAGTCAGATTCCATTGACTGTTTGTCCGCTATCAAATACTAAGCTAAAAGTATTTGATGATATGAACCAACATAATATTTTAAATTTATTAAGCCTAGGCATTTGTGTCACTGTAAATTCTGACGACCCATCTTATTTCGGTGGTTACATGACTGAAAATTTTGAGGCATTAATTCAATCATTAGATATGACTCAAGAACAAATGATTAAACTGGTTGAGAACAGCATTACCGCTAGCTTTTGTTGCCCACAACGTAAGCAGCAATTATTGTTTGCATTACGAGATTATATTTAGTCACTATTTTTGTGGTTAATGCTTAAGGGCTAATGTTTAAGTTAATATTTAGCTTAGAGAATACACAACCTTTTTTAATATTCATGGATTAAATAAGGTTGTGCTTTTTTATCTTGTTATTTTATCAACAACAGACGTTATGACCTTCAACGTTTAACATGCCTAGCTTTGAACCCGTTAATATAACCTCTGAGCTTTTAGAACACCTAAATATACATAGGCAGTTCTCGTTGCGTATTTAATTGCCTTACGGACAAATGAGTATGGATATCTTTAACGCTGGTGATTTTATGGAGTTTAGTGGTGAAGGTTTCATAGCCTTGTAAATTAGGGCTAACAACTTCTAATAAGTAATCAAAAGCGCCGGATACGATATGTGCATTGATCACTTCTTCAATTTTTAACAAAGCAATTTCAAATTCTTCAATGGCTTTTTCTTGGTGTCTATCTAAGCTCACTTCAACAAAAAAAGTCATATTAATACCGACTTTTTCTTTATTTAGATTGGCTTGGTAATCTTTTATGAAACCTTCATCTTCCAATCGTTTTAAGCGTCTGGCACAAGGAGACGCGGATAAACCGACTTTATCGGCCAGATCTGCTATTGATATACGTGCTTCTTTTTGAAGGTGCTTCAATATGTGTTGGTCTATTTTATCCATTCTTCATCTGACTCTTTTTTAGTGATTTAATGCTTAATTCGTTTATATATCGATTGTATCAGCTAATACCTGAGGTTTTTAGCCTTTCTTTGAGCGATAAGAGCGTCGATTTTAATAGATAATATTGTTTATAAGATACTTTTTATAAACAATTGGCAGGGCTTCAAAAAATGCAAAAAATACAACAGCATAGTCACCATAAAGGGCAGGTTAATAGCAATGTTTATAAAGATAATGTTTATAAAGGTAATGTCTATAAAAGTAATGTTTATAAAAGCAACGTTTATAAACGATTAAGCGATAACTTCTCTATCGCTTTAAATTCCCCTGTTATTTGGGGATATATCTCAATGTTATTGGTTTTATTCATTTGGTCTGGCTTTGCTCTGACTATACGTATTATTGATGGCTCAGCATTAGAGATTGCTGATGTCGCGTTAATTCGTTTTTTAGTACCTGCAATATTATTGTCACCCTGGTTGGTTTCTCATTGTAAAACCATAAAAAAAGTAAAATTATCCGATATCGCACTTATTTTACTTGGTGGAATTCCCTTTGTTTTCTTAGCTGCCTTAGGTGCTAAAAGTGTGCCTGTAGCTTACGTTGGGACCATACTTGCCGGTACTCCTGCATTCTTTGTCGCTATTATCTCTTACTTTTTTCTGGCTCAAACACTCTCTAAAAAACGATTGTTTACACTTTCATTTATATTAGTTGGCATATTAATTATGATTGTTGGTGAGTCAGAAGGTATGTCGTTGGATGTAATTATTGGTCTTTGTTTTTTGTTTGGTGCTAGTTTTCTTTGGTCTATTTATATCATAGGACTTAGAAAAATCGCTTTGAAACCAATGACTATTACGCTTATTATCTCTTACCTCTCAGGTTTTATTATGTTACTGCTGATTGGAACGGGTATGGTGCCGAGTAACTTGGGGCATTTCTCTTTCCAACAAGCGTTACCGTTTATTTTAATCCAAGGGCTTGGTATTGGCGTAGTGGCAACCATTTGCTTTTCTTATGCAGTAAGCCAATTAGGCTCTGCTCGATCTTCAGTGTTAGGTTCACTTTCTCCTGCCGTCACTGCATTATTAGCAGTGCCGATTTTAGGTGAATCATTATCTGTTTTTGTTTGTATTGGAGTCGCCTTAACAGTGATAGGGGTTATTTTATCGAGTCGTTATTAGTTTATTTTGTTTAAATGTTTTTATTTAAGTATGGGGATTTCTGTACTTTTATTTAGTTCTTTTTATCTAACCCTTTTTATTTAAGGAATGTCGTTATGTTAGAAAACTTACCTGTTGTTCAAGGCGATCCTCTTTGGGCGCTATTACATCAATTTAATGCAGACCAACGAGACCATAAGATTGATATGTTAGTGGGGGTGTATCGTGATGAGACAGGGCAAACACCTGTGATGCAACAAGTACAGAAAGCAGAACAAAAACTAGCTGCCGCCGCTGAATCAAAGTCTTATAAAATGTTGTCTGGAAACCTTGAGTTTAATGACCATATGGCCAAATTTTTATTGGGTGATAGTGAGCGATTTTCTGACCAATGTACTATTCAAACGGTTGGTGGCTCAGGTGCTTTAAGAGTTATTGCCGACTTTGTTGCGACGCTATCACCCGATGCAGTGATTTGGAATACTGACCCTGGTTATCTTAATCATCGTCCAATTATGGAAGGGGCTGGCCTCAAAGTTGAACCGTTCCGTTGGCAGCATGTTGGAGGCGTTTTAGATATAGACGCGTGTTTTGAAGATCTGGAACAAGCTAAAGAAGGCGATATCTTATTGCTACACGGGAGTTGTCATAATCCTTCTGGTGTAGATCCTTCACCCGCACAGTGGCAACAGTTTATTGATTTTTGCCTTGCTAAAAAAGTCGTGCCTTTTATTGATATTGCCTATCAAGGTTTTGGTGATGGGCCTGAAGAAGATGCAGCTGGTTTAAGACTGTTTGTTGATCAAGTTGATTTCATGCTGGTGGCGGCAAGTTGTTCAAAAAATATGGGGCTATATTGTGAGCGGACTGGCGTAGCGATGGTGATAACAAACGATCATTCACAGCATGCTCCTTTACGTACTTTATTAGAGCGTATTACGCGTGCAAACTATTCTATGCCACCAAATCATGGTGCGGCAGTCGCGTCATTATTATTTTCAGATCCTGAACCTTGGTTAGCCGAACTGTCAGTGTGCAGAGAGCGTATTAATGATTTACGTAAAGCACTAGGCAAATTATTGTTAGAAATGGATGCACCTGTTTCTTTACAAGCTGTAACAAGACAAAAAGGCATGTTTTCTTTGTTGCCATTAACCGCTGAACAGATGATCGCTTTACGTGAAAAACATGCAATTTACGGTATGTTAAATGGCAGAATTAATATTGCGGGTTTAAAACAAGCCCAAGTTAGCTACCTTGCTGAAGCATTAGTAGACGTAATGAAAGGTTAATGTTGAAAGATTAATGGTGGAAAGTCTGAAGCTAAAAATCGGGCTGTGAGCGCTGTAGTATCAAAGGTTAATTGATATCTCACTCGGTATCATTTTACCTTGAATTTAAGGTGAAACATCAACTCGAATGTAAAAACCCAAAAGGCCTGTGATAAACGTTATCACAGGCCTTTTTTTTACAGCTGATTTAACGTTTATTGAACTTGCATTGTTTCGCCTTCACCAAAACGGTAGACGAGTTTACCCGTCATTTGCTGATCATGACTGCTTTCATGTGTCGTAAAGTAATTAACATAGTCAGCTTGTATTGCCCAGTTTGCATTTAAACGATAATGAAGACCAACGCCTGTGTTCATTTGAAAGTTGTATTGATCGTCATCTTCATCCCAAATCTCTTCGCCTAACCCTGCGGTTATATAAGGGCGCAAGTTTGAACTGGTATTAAAGTAATATTGGCCATCAACACTAAAGGTTTCATAGGTTTCATTTGGTGTTGTGAAAGCTTGCATCATTTTTGTTGAGGCATAATTTAAACGCGCTGAAAAGCGGGGGGAAAAATATAAACCTAATGAGACTTGAGCATATTGTTCATTAATGAGGCCACGTTTATTATCGTAATTAAGGTAACCCGAGCCTAAACTTAATCCGACAATACCGAAATTAACGGGATCACGTGAATTTGCAAATGTATAACCAGACCCTAGTTTGCGTTTACCACTAATGCCAGATTGAGCTGAGCTACTATCTTCGCCAAACAGGTAATTTATTTCAAACATAATTTGTCTGTCGTTAGGGACTCTTGCGTCATCGCCTTGCTCTGATAGTTTAATGTAACCTGTACCTGCTTTTATTAAATCTCTACCAAATAGGCGGTTGAAGTTACGTCCAATAGAGTCAATTGGGTCTAATAAAAACAGAGCGGTGTTACCCAGGTATTCACTTCCCCAAACCGTACCGCCGCCAGCCCAAATTTCGCGTTCAGTGTTAAAGGCCCATTCACCATAAACCCAACCTAATACCGGTGTCACGACTAAATCTTGCATAGACGGTTTTTCTGCAAAGGCTTCAACACCATATTCCCAAAATGCGCTAGACATAAGCGCTGAGTATAAAAATGAATCCCATTGACGATAGCCTGATTTACGTGCTGCTTGGTAGTAAACACCACCAAAGTAAGGGTGCATAATATAATTTAAAACAGCATCATCACGATCCCATACAGGGCCCTCTGATACGTGATCAAGCCATTTCTGCGCTAAGCTAACATCCTCATCATTATTCCAATTGGTAACTGATTCAGGCATAACTGCAAGTACCGAGACAACACCGAGTCCATAATAAAAAATAGAGGACGTTTGTGATAATAGACGTTCACTGTCCTCTCCATTTTTTGGCGAAAATAAAGAGACTTTATAAGGATTGTCATAAAAGCTATCAGGGACGTCAAATTGTTCCCAAGCTGAGTTAGTAAACGCAGTTTTGTACTCCGCCGCTTGTTTCTCGTTATCGGTTGTTTCTGTTTGAACATCAGTTACTGAAACTTCTGGTAGCGGATCGAGTAGTTGTTGGTCTGTCCCTTCATATACAGGTGTTTTTTGTAACTCATTATTTTCAGCAATAGGCAATTTAATAGAAGCTTTTTCGCTTGAAGTCTTATTAACTTCATCTGATGCTGATTGAAGAGTGCCACTTATCGTCTCTTCGTCAGCAAGCAGTAAGCTGTGTGTTGATATCGAGAGTAAGAAAAAAAGCGAACGTACGATGTACTTTGTGGTGATCACAGATAAATCCTTGAGGCAGTTAAAGCCAATTAATAGCCCCACATATAGACTTAATTTAATAACATAAGCTTAATAGCATTGACTTGGGAGTAGATAAATTTGCTTATTATCGTGCTTTTTTACTTGTCTGCAATACCTTATTTTAATGTATTGCAGACAGATCACTGCCATGTGTTATTTTATCTAAGCATGATTCTTTTAAACTCCTATCATTGCAAGCCCTATAACAAGCAGGTACTCTCTTTTTAATCAATAAATATAGGCCATTAATATGCAGAAAAAACGTCCATCAATATTTTATATCGATTTTTTACGTTTTATCGCGGCAATTGCAGTCATTACTATTCATGTACTTGGACCTTTTCGTTTTTTATATGGTGATATCCCAGACAGTGATTGGTTGGCAGCGGCTGGTATGAATAGTTTAACGCGCTGGGCTGTGCCTGTTTTTATGCTAATTAGTGGTGCGTTGTTACTTTCTACCGAAAGGGCTTTTCAATGCGAACATTATCTTACTAAACGCTTAAGTAAAGTGGCTATTCCTTTTATCGGTTGGACCATTATCTATGGGCTGATCGCTGGTTTTATGATTGATGATGTCTTTACTGGGCAGTGGGTGAGTAGTACTGCTTTTGATGTATTAAAAAATGCTGCTATTGATCCTGTTTGGTATCACTTATGGTTTTTCTATGACTTCATTCCATTGTATTTTGTGATCCCATTTTTAATTCCATTACTAAAAAAGGCATCACCAGATCATATTAAATTAGCATTATTCAGTTGGGCTATTTTATTCATTATGCATTGGCTAAAAGTGGGAAGCTTTTTACAACAAAATTTAGTCCTATACAGTGGTTATTTAGTGTTAGGTTGGTATTTGTTTAATAGAGATAACCGTCCTCAATTAAAGTTGTGGCTTGTGGCAGGTGTTAGCATGCTTTTATTTAATTTTTTCGGGACATGGTTATTAGCAACTGAAACAGGTGAATATAGTTCATTCTTTATGGGATATAAAACCTTAAATACAGCTGTTATTGGCGGTATGTTATTTGTGTTAGCGCAAGCTTACGCTGAAAAAATAAGAGGGAAATTTCGTGCTCTAGTAACGCTTATCTCTACTTATAGTTTGGGTATTTACTTAATTCACCCACTTTTATTAATTCCAGTACGTGAGCTAAATAATGGTTTTTATGATTTGTTTGGGAGCAACTGGATTGCTATTCCAATGATTACTTTGGTGACCTTAATCGTGTCGCTAATCTTCACCATGACTTTAGTTAAAGTGCATTTTATTAGACGTTTGGTTCCATAATTTTTTATCTGAATCCAAATGTTAAATGCGTTAGCCCTATTGTCGATAAAGTTAAACCTGACCACTAGAAAATAATTAATAGTTTGCTAAATAAAAGATAATAATGCCGTATCGAGAGGAATGTCTATATTTTAAATTCATACCTCTTTATGTATGATTTTTTTGTACTATAATGAAGTTTCATAGAATTCAGTTGTTGGTAAGCTATTGAATAATATTGGAACATGATTGCTAAGATGTATTTAAGCTAACTCTTTATTTTATTGATTAATTTAACTAACAGGCTAATTTAACCGTTTAATAAGTTATGTTGTTTATGACTTTGAGCATTTTAAATTTTAGTTTAAACAAGGGTTATCTGTTATGCAAAAAAGTTACTCAAAGTGGCTAGCTATAAGTATAGGCAGTAATCTTCTTTTTTCTCCTTTAACAATTGCAAGTGATTGGACATTTCTAGGGGAGAATAGCCGTAGTTCTATTGATTTTTCTTCACGAATTAATAGTAATATTAATACTCAAAAGTATTCTTTTTTGAACGTATTTGGGATCGATATACATAAAGTTTTCAGTAATGATACTGCGGATATTGGAACGTTAATATTACAACCTTATATTGTTAAACTAAATAACGTTAATAACCCTCCTTTTATTTTTGATGATGGTAACGATACAAAGCTTACGTGGCGTATTGCGAACTTCAACTATACTGCTTTAAATCAAGGTAAATTCAATATTAGAGTAGGGCATTTTGAAGTGCCATTCGGATTAGAATACCAGATAGATACAAATGGTACATTACGTCAATTAACCGCTGCACAACGAGGTATAAAAACCGACTGGGGAATCTCTATTAATGGTATTATGCCTCGATTTGAATATGAAGTTGCCCTAACACGTGGCTCTGGTATCGAATTAAATAGTAACGGTAATCCACATTTGTTTTCTGGTCGAATCGCTACGCTTAGCAATAAAAATACAGTGGCTGGCATATCATGGTTAACGGGTGATGTTTTAACTGCTAATGGCGTTGCTGAACAGAAATATATTGGTTTAGATACTTCTTATTATTACTATCAGTGGCAGTTTATGGCTGAATCTTCTATTGGAAAGGTTGAGAATAATAACACACTCAATGGTTTTGTAGAGGTGTTATGGCGCAATGCGAAAGAAAATTTATCAGTTTATACTCAAATAGATTACCAACGATTTGAAGTTGACCAGACGGAGAACAGTAAATATGACTCAAAAAGTGATTGGACTGCTGGCATAAAATGGGTAAGCGATGGTGGGTTTGATATTAGTGCTCAATATAAACAAAAATTAAAAGAAGCAGAAGGCATTAATATTGATCCTAGTTTTAGTTTGCAGTTGAGATATAGAATGTAATGGTAGGTTGTATGAAACGAAATAGAGTTTGTGGATTAATTATATTATTAGTCGTAGAAATGCTGACAATTTCTTCTGCTTATGCTGCATTTTGTTCCTTAAGAGACCCTGTCTCTGCGATTCAAATACTTTATCAAGGTGGTTACCAATATCGTTCATTAATTGGGACGGTGACTGAACAAGATAGATTAGCAGTTAAAGAGATACTACCTTTTACTATCCATCAAAGTGAAGTGAGCAAACATACTTTATACGTACTTTATAAAAATGAAGAGCCTGCTGGTTTTTTACAAGCTCGGTCCGAGTGGGCTAAATGGGGATTAGTAGAAATTGCATGGGCTATAAATTTAGATAGAAGCTTGAAAGGTTTTTATTTTCAACGTTGTCGTAGCCCAGAATGTAACGACACAGTCGTCAAACGCATCAATAAAGAGCTTCATAATAAAAGTATTGAGCAACTGAAACTATTTCTCTCTGCTGATGGCGAGGCGCTATCAGAAGCTGGAGAAAGCGCATTTTTAACTTCACCAGATTTGTCGTTATTAGTATTACGTTCAGCATTAAAAACCTTAGCTATTACTGATATTAGTTGGGCAAAAGATATTGAAAAAATTGAAGCTAATTATTAATAAATTTGCTGATAATTGAATTTATATATTAACTAAAGGTATTGAATGAGAATAAGAAGTTATTTAGCGATACTTGTTTTAGCCTGTTTACTTGGTGCTTATATGTTAGAGCAAGTATTAGGGTATCGCTTCAATCATGTCCAAATATTAGCGAGTAAACACACTCAAAATCTTTTACGAGCTAAAGATTTCGAACGAATTGAAAATAGCACTTCGCAATTTTTAGTCTCTTCGGATCTAGTGATTGCTTCAGGCAATACTTACCTCATTTTTGGTGCAAAAAATATGGGAAACTATATCAGTGCTGAATTATCAAAAATACAAGGTGTCAATCTTTCTGCTGAGCTTAACGCTGAAATTCAAAAAACAATTATTAATATCAAAAAAATTAATAAACAGCTTGATACAATTGGCAGTACACCTGAAAAGGAACTGATTATGCATTTACGTCAGTTATTGCCAAATTACGATTCTATTAGTTTATCTTTGGTAAAAAGTATTCAATTTATGATGTCTGAAACCAAGAACACTATTCTACAAGATACAATCGCTTTGCAAAAAGAAAAAAGTTTTGTAGTGATTGCTGCTTGGGTTTCTCGCGGATTTTTCTTTTTATTCATTATCGCTGTTTGGTGGTGGGCAAATAGAAAAATTTGTAATCCATTAAATGGCTTGATTGTTTCATCACATAAAGCATTAGCTGGAGATGACTTTCAAAAAGTCGATAACGCGCCCATTGAAATTACAGCACTAAGCAATGATTTTAAATTATTAACACAAACATTGTCCCACCAAGCCTCACATGATCCGCTAACAGAGCTTTATAATCGCCGCGCTTTTGAGCGTCATCTAAACGAGGTAATGGGTAATTCAGAAGTTAATGATCAAAATTGGTTTTTATGTTTTATCGATTTAGATTATTTTAAAACTATTAATGATACCTGTGGGCATGCTGTAGGCGATCAGGTTTTAGTGCGTGTAGCTCATATACTTAAGCAAAATGTACGTAATTACGACACAGTGGCGAGATTAGGTGGTGACGAATTTGCTATTTTAATTAATCGATGTACTGAGCAAAAAGCCTTAGAAATAGCGAATAAAATAAAGCAAGCTATTAACTTGTTAACTTATCATTGGGAAGGTGAAAATTTTAACTTAAGTGCCAGTATTGGTGTCGCACCTAAAGCTTGTGAAAATACTGTCACAGAGTTATTGAACTCGGCAGATATGGCTTGTGCGTTAGCTAAAAATTCAGGAAGAAACGCTGTGTATCTTTTTGATGGTAACCAGCAGATGTGTTCAGATACCAAGCAACAATTAATATCTGTACACCATCTAAATAACGCATTAAATAACAATTTATTTGTATTATATAAACAAGATATTGTGCCTTTACAGCAGCAAAAAATAGGTAAAAGCTTTGAAATATTATTAAGGATGTTAGGCAATGATGGTCAGATGATTAGCCCTGCTTATTTTTTACCGGTCGCCGAACGTTATTTACTCACAAGTAAAATAGATCGTTGGGTTATTAATGCAGTTTGTGAACACTATGAATCTTACGGTGATCAGCTTGAGTCTATTGAAACAATCGCTATTAATTTATCCGGATACTCTTTAACTGATAATGAACTAGAGACCTTTATTATCGAAAAGCTTATTAACTGCGTAATACCTGCAGATAAAATTTGTTTTGAAATTACTGAAACGGCTGCCATCAAAAATATCAAGCGGGCGCAATTGTTTATGGAAAATATAAAAGCATTAGGTTGTCAGTTTGCACTCGATGACTTTGGTAGTGGTCATTCTTCATATGCTTATATTAAGCAATTACCTACGGATAAAATTAAGATAGATGGTGCTATTGTGGCGAATATGATGAGCAACCCAATAGACTTTACCGCAGTTAAGTCTATTTGTGAGATTGGTAAAGCAGCTAAACAAGATATTATTGCAGAATTTGTGGAAGATTTTAGTTTAGTTGAAGCATTAACTAAATTAGGTGTAGATTATGCGCAAGGTTATTATTTTGCAAAACCAGAGCCTTTAACCAAATCTCCAGTAGAGGTAAGTAGTTAAGGTTTGCTTCTTTGCATTTTTATTATATTGAAATTTTGATTTGGTATTATTCCAATGGAATGAAATCAGTGATCAGAGATTGCGCAGGAAAAATTAACACTAATAAGGCGTGAGTTGTAGGAGATAGTTGTTCTCACTTCAAAACTCACAACGCAGTTAGGGGGGATTTTAACCAGCAAGAATGATCACCTTATTAATTTTTTTGGTATTAGCTAACGCTTAGCTTTTTCATTTATCTACAAAGTGACAGGATCACGGAGTAAAAAGACACATAAATAGTTAATTAATGTACGTGGACTGTTGTCTCAATCTTTAGGCTTATTTAACACCTACTTGTCATCTTTTTTATCGTCTGAGTTAGCATCCGTATTTTCTTTATATTCACTTTCTTTATGCGCATTTTCTTGTTCAGATAACGTTTCTTCTTCGAGACGTTTTTGGTCCGCTTCGTTTTTCTTAGTTAGTGCTCTCTCTTGCAGTTTACTATTTTCAGCTGCTTTTTTCTCTGCCAGTACTTTTTCTTGAAGTCGTTTTTTTTCTGCTATTTTTTCCTCAGCCAATATTTTCTCTTCAACGCGCTTTTTCTCGGCCGCTAATGCTTCTTCTTCGCGGCGTACTTTATCCATCGCGCGTTGTGCTGCTTCTTCTGCCTCTTTAACTGCTCGAGCTTCTGCTGCAGCTTGCGCCGCGGCTTTAGCTTCTGCTTTTGCAATAGCTTTAGCTTTACGCTCTGCTTCCTCGTCTATTGCCCGTTGAATAACCGCTTCGTCTTGTGCTTCTTGTGGCAATAAGCTGATTAACTCTATACCTACAGGGAAATTCATCACCTCCAAGCCTGAAACAATCGTAACCTGACCTTCTTTTGTTAAATAAACCAATGGCATTGCCGTTTCACCATAACGCCTTTTGAAGCGTTCAAAGGTAAAGTTCTCAGTAATGTTGGTCACTTTTAATATTGCACCTTTTGCCATTAAGTTTGCTACTTTTGCATAAGAAACATTCTCACCAAATAAACTTAAACGCTTTAGGTAAGACTCTGATAATTGATGTCGTGCACTGGCAATATCTGCATTATTTAAACCGTAGACATTATCCACACCTAACACATCTTGAAAGTGGAAAGTAACTAAAGGGTTTAGTTGACGGTAAGGTGACATCACTAATACGCGCCCAATACCACTCAAGTCCATGTAGTTTGTTGCATGTTCGGAAGCTGGGTTACCAAAATAAACGGGAATATTTTGCATACGCGCCTTACGGATACTGTCCCAGTTATTATCCGTTAAGATTACTTTTATATTCCTTGAAATTAAAAGAGAGGCTAACTCACGTGAGAACTTAGAGGCACCAAACATCAATAAACCTTCATTAGATCCTTCTTTAACACCTAAAAACTTAGCCCATCGACCTGCTGTTAAACTTTGAATAACCACAGTACCGATAATAATTAAAAAGACTAAAGGTACAATGGAGCTCGCACCAGCTAAACCAACGGTTTCTAATTTAATAGCAAATAATGATGAGATAGCGGCGGCTACAATCCCGCGAGGAGCGACCCAACTTAAAAACCATTTATCTTTTGATGTGAGGTTAGTGCCAAGCCCTGAAATCCAAATACTTAAAGGGCGAGCAATAAACATAACCACTAATAGCACACCTAAGCCTCCCCAACCTAGATCTAACATCGCGCTAGAGTCAAGACGTGCCGCGAGCAGGATAAATAGCGCGGATATCAGTAATACCGTTAATGTTTCTTTGAACTCTAAAATGTCGGCAATATCAACGCCACGCATATTCGCTAACCAAATACCCATGACCGTTACCGTCAGTAAACCAGACTCTTCTTGTAAAATATTTGATGCAACAAAAATACCTAACATGATAGTTAACACGGCGGTATTGCGTAAATAATGTGGGAATAAGTTCTTTCTTATTGATAAGCCAGTTAAATAACCAGTAATGATACCTAAGCCAAAACCAATTAATAACGTTAACCCCAGCGCGTATAAAACATGCGATGTTGGATCTGCGGTAACAGCGATATATTCAAATACCAGTACGGCAAGTAAAGCGCCAATTGGGTCAATAACAATACCTTCCCAACGTAAAATACTGGCTAAATTTGATTTTGGTTGAACCGTCCGTAGCATAGGAACAATTACCGTTGGGCCAGTTACCACTACTAATGCACCGAATAGCATTGCAATAACCCAGTCAAATCCTAAAATATAGTGAGCAGCAGGGGCAATACAAGCCCAAGTAATGAAAGCACCGATCGTCACAAGGTGTGTCACCATACGTCCATGTTCTTTAATTTCTTTAAAGTTTAAGGTTAATGCACCTTCGAACAGAATAACTGCCACACCTAAAGAGATAATTGGAAATAATAAGTCACCAAAAATAGCATCGGGATCTAATACTCCAAAAACAGGACCGAGCATTAAACCACACAATAAGAGCGGTAAAATAGCTGGCAAACGCAACTTCCAACCTACCCATTGACACAAAAGCGACAGCACACCAATTAATGCCAGCATGCCTGTGATGTGTTCAACCATAGTTCTTTCCTTTTTCTATTCATTGTTAAGACAATGTTTATTATTATTTAATGTGTCTGAGATAGTGCATAAATTGTAATACTCGACTGACTTTTTTTGAATCTAAGATGTAAAATTAAAAGTAGCGATGTTATGAATAAAGCGTTAATACGACTTAATATATTTTTTAGTTGCCATGTTATTTTTAATATTACTGATTAAAATTAGCCATTGCGTAAATCACGCTAAGGTAGAGTACGGATTCATTTCGACACTATTATTTTATGCATTCAATAACACTATCATTGAATTATTAAATTTTTATTTTATAGCGTATGGATTAAAATTATTAACGAGAATCACTTAGAGTATAGTGATGTTTTTCAATCATTTATTAAATTAACTTTGATGATTAATTTTGAAAATTATTACCTCTATATACGTATAATAATATAGAAAGATCTTATATGGGCGTTTTAAAAAAAATAACTGACATTAATTCACTTAAGTAGTGTATTTAGCGGCGTAAGTGTCGTTGCAAATTAATAATCATTTGGGCAGTTGCACCCCAAATTAAATGATTTTGATAAGCGCAACAATAAGTGAAATGACGCTTCTTATTAGCGACTAAATGCTGCTTAGTAAAATTGTTTCTGTTTAACAGGAATGTAAAAGGCACTTCAAAACACTCTTTCACTTCATGAGGGTCAATAATCACTTGCTCATTATTTTCTACAAAACCGATAAACGGTGTCACGTGATATCCAGTGGTGGTGGTTAAAGGCGATAAACTACCCACTAATTGTATACTTTTTTGTTGGATGCCTATCTCTTCTTGAGTTTCTCGTAATGCGGTTTCTGCCAAAGAATCATCACTTAATTCATATCGTCCACCAGGAAAACTAACTTGTCCTGCATGATGCCTTAAATGTAATGCCCGTTGGGTTAGTATCATATGCAAGCCATTGTCGCGCTGTACCAGTAGCATTAATACGGCTGCTTTTTTTAATGGCTTTGTTTGTGTTAATTGTAATTGTGCAAGATGAGAAGAAGGGGCTGTTGAATTTCCTTGTTGTAAAATAAAACGGTTAAGAAAGTGTTGTTTGTTCATGTAATATAACTCTCTCCAGTAACTGCCCATCTATTATTTACAGCGGTTTTTCATTAGGTTATGTTTATGTTTGTTTATTAAAGTAAGCTATATCCTGTTTTAATACAATCTTATTAATACTAATCTCATTCAGCCACGTTAAAGTAGAAGCCTGAAATACTAATATCAGGCTTCTTTGTGTAGAGTTAATGACAGTGCAAACAGTTAATTCAGTGGTTTAATTGCTTTTTTAGCAATCAATAAAGCACGTTTTGGCGCAGGGTGGCCTTCAACAGTTTTAGTCGCATCGTTCGGGTCTAGGTAATCTTCTAAAGATTCATTAGTCATCCAAGCGGTGCTGCGTTGTTCGCCAGTTAGCGTATCGTTAATGTCCACAATGCGTACGTCTTCAAAACCACATTTTTCTACCCATAATTTTAACGCTTTTGCACTTGGTAAAAACCAAATATTACGCATCTTAGCGTAACGATCAAAAGGCACTAACACATCATTTTCATCGCCTGCAATGACCAAGGTTTCAAGCACTAATTCGCCACCTTCAACTAACTGGTCTTGTAGTTGTGTAATATGATCCATTGGTGATTTACGATGGTATAAAACACCCATGGAAAATACCGTATCAAAGGCTTCCAATTTAGGCAACTCTTGAATACCTAATGGTAATAAATGTACATTTTGGTCTTTATTCGCAAAGTGACGTACCGCTTCAAATTGGCATAAAAACAACTCGCTCGGGTCGATACCGACTACAAATTCAGCACCTTCACCACGCATACGCCACATGTGATAACCACTACCACAACCAACATCTAGCACGTAACGATATTTAAGCGGGCTGATATGCGGTAAAACACGATCCCATTTCCAGTCACTGCGCCATTCAGTATCAATATGCACACCATGAATATGGAAAGGGCCTTTACGCCATGGGTGAAACTTTTGTAATAGATTCTCTAATTTCTTAGTTTCACCTGCTGACAGTGCAGAGTCATTACCAATACGCACTTCATCTTTGAGTTCAATATGCTCAGTTTTGATGGTGGGAAACTTATTTAATACACGTATCCAACTTGCTAAAGTGCCATGGACATGGATATTTTCCCATTCATGTAATTGTGCAGGTAAAGTACGTAACCAATGGTTTAAGCGGTTGTTAGCGATGATGCTGTAAAAATTATTAAAATCGATCATGTCAATGCCTTGCTACGATTAATGTATTTAATATTAAGAGTTTATTTAAAGTTAAGAATTTATTTAATGCTAAGAATGGATCCAAAATTAAAATACTGATACCAAAGGTCGTTATGTTTAAATCCAGCTTGTTGTAAACGCGCATAATGTTGCTCAACGGTATCGGAAATCAATACATTGTCGAGAGACGAACGTTTTTGACTTATCTCTAACTCGCTATAACCATGGCTGCGTTTAAAGTCTAAATGCAGGTCAACTAACAATTGGTTACTTGTTGAGTCATTAAAAATAAACTTTTCAGAAAGTACTAATACACCGCCAGGTAATAACCCTTGGTAAATATTTTTTAATAAAGAAAGGCGTTTTTCAGGGGTTAAAAACTGCAAAGTAAAATTAAGCACAACAACAGACGCATTTTCAATCTTAATGTTACAAATATCATCTTGTATTACCGTGACCGGAATATCTGACTTATAAGCATGGATATGTTGCTTGCAAGATTCAACCATCGCCGATGAATTATCAACGGAAATAATGCTACAACCTGTCTTTTCATCAAGACCTCGGCGCATCGATAAAGTGGCAGCACCTAATGAACACCCCAAGTCATATAGGTTTGAATTATCAATCGCACAACGTTGCGTGATCACTCCAATACTATTAATAATGTTTTCATAACCTGGAACAGATCGTTTGATCATGTCTGGAAAGACCTGTACCACTTGTTGATCAAAACTAAAGCTATCTACTTTATCTAGTGGTTGACTGAAAATATTGTCGGTTTGGCTCATAAGGCTGCCTAATTATTTAAGGTTAAACGGTGTTATTAATGATGTATTGCCGCGCATTTTACTTAAATTGTGTGGCAGGGTCATTTTTTTATTTAAGCATATGACTCTCAGTGGTTTTCTTCTATAATACGTGCAATTATTTTGTAACGTATTTAAAAACAGGAATCGATAATGCGCACTATGTATTGTGGTGAAGTGACCGAAGCAAATATTGGTCAAGAAGTTGAGTTAGTAGGTTGGATAAACAAACAGCGCGATTTAGGTGGTGTGACGTTTTTAGATGTACGTGACCGTGAAGGTATTGTTCAAGTATTTTTTGATGGTGATACACCAGAAGCAACAGCCGTTGCTGCAACAGTACGTAATGAGTTTTGTATTAAAATGAAAGGGCTTGTTCGTGCTCGTCCAGAAGGTCAAGTGAACAAAAACATGACAACAGGTGGCATTGAAATCTGTGGTCTTGAGCTTGAAGTTTTAAACCGTGCTAAACCATCTCCATTAGATAGTAACCAAACAAACTCAGAAGAGCAGCGTTTACGTTACCGTTACCTAGACTTACGTCGTCCAGAAATGGCTGAACGTATGGTATTTCGTTCTAAAGTCAGTAGCTTTGTACGTCGTTTCTTAGACGACAACGGTTTCTTAGATGTTGAAACACCTATCTTAACCAAAGCAACACCAGAAGGTGCACGTGACTACTTAGTACCAAGCCGTACGCATAAAGGTCAATTTTTTGCTTTACCACAATCTCCACAGTTATTTAAACAACTGTTAATGATGTCTGGTTTAGACAAATACTACCAAATTGTAAAATGTTTCCGTGATGAAGATTTACGTGCTGACCGTCAGCCTGAATTTACACAAATAGATATCGAAACATCATTCATGACTGGTGATCAGGTCATGGAAAAAACAGAAGAAATGGTCGTTAAACTTTTCAAAGAAATGTTAAATGTAGACTTAGGTTCATTCCCTAAAATGACTTACGCAGATGCAATGCGTCGTTTTGGTAGTGACAAACCTGATTTACGTATCGACTTTGAATTAGTTGACGTAGCTGACTTATTAAAAGAAGTTGAGTTCAACGTATTCTCTGGCCCTGCTAATGATGCTGATAGCCGTGTTGCGGTTATTTGTGTACCAGGCGGCGCAAAACTGTCTCGTAAAAACATCGATGAATACGGTAAATTCGTCACTATCTACGGTGCTAAAGGCTTAGCATGGATGAAAGTGAATGAAGTAGCTAAAGGCCTTGAAGGTGTTCAATCACCTATCGCTAAATTCTTAAATGAAGAGATTGTTGCTGAGTTACTTAAACGTACCAACGCACAAGATGGCGATATTATTATGTTTGGTGCAGACAAAGCAAATGTAGTTGCTGAAGCAATTGGTGCATTACGTCTGAAAGTCTCTGAAGATCTTGGCTTAATTAAAGACGAATGGAAACCACTTTGGGTGATTGAATTCCCAATGTTTGAACCATTAGAAGACGGCGCATTAACGCCAATTCATCACCCATTTACTGCACCATTAAACATGACACCAGCAGAACTAGAAGCGAGCCCAGTAGGCGCACTTTCTGATGCTTACGACATGGTATTAAACGGTTGTGAGTTAGGCGGTGGTTCAGTACGTATTCACAAACAAGATATGCAAGCAGCAATTTTCCGCATCTTGAATATCTCTGATGAAGAAGCTTTAGATAAATTTGGTTTCTTATTAGAAGCATTACAATATGGTGCTCCACCACATGCAGGTTTAGCATTTGGTTTAGACCGCATCGTAATGTTGATGACAGGTTCAAGTTCAATTCGTGAAGTGATTGCCTTCCCGAAAACAGCGTCAGCGGCATGTCCGTTAACTAACGCACCGGGTTTTGCTAATCCAGCTGCATTAGCTGAGCTTAATATTGCTGTTGTTAAAGTTGATAAAGAAGAAAAAAAAGAATCTAAAGAAGGTTAATCTTCTTTGATTTAGTTTTCTCTTTATAGAAAGGGAGGTGATGTTACTAGTGATAGTGACGTTATCTCCTTTTTTTGTGTGTTGTTTGAGGTGGGGTCGTTCCTCGATCTACGGTCTCCGTGGTAACGCATAAGGGCTTATTACTCATTTATCGTTTGTAAATCAGAGAAAGGGCTACGTACACCATTTGCACCAGCTTGTAATACATGGGTATAAATCTGTGTTGTCCTAATATCTGAGTGCCCTAATTGCTCTTGAACTGTTCTTATGTCTGCACCTGTTTGTAAGAGGTGTGTTGCAAATGAGTGACGTAATGTGTGGCAAGTGACGTGTTTATCAAAGTTTAATTTTTTTGCAGTCAGCTTGATTGTTCGCTGTAAATTACTTTCATGTAAATGATGCCTCCTTAAGTTATTTGTGCCAGGTTCTAAACTTAGTTTTGATGATGGAAACAAATAATGCCAGCTCAATTCTTTTGATGCATTCGGATATTTAGCAGCGAGTGCAAAAGGTAAATAAACACCATTGTAATAAGGATTTTTAATATCTTGTTGATAATACAAACGTACACTGGATATTTGGTCCCTCAAAGGCCCTAATAGTTCTTTTGCCAACGTAACTCTACGATGTTTACCTCCTTTACCATTCCAAATTTGAAGTGATGAATAATCAAAATCAATATCTTGTATTCGTAACCTTAACACTTCCATAAGTCGTAAACCGCTACCATATAAAATGTTACAGGGAAGTGAGAGTGGTGTAGGTATATTTTTTAATAATAATGCCGTTTCTGCTAAGTTTAAAACAACAGGAAGTTTAGGTTGTATATGACTGCGGTTAAATTTAAGTGTTAATGTTAAAGGGTTATCTAAAAATTCTTTATACAGATACACCAGTGCATTTAATGCTAATGATTGTGTTTTAGGGGCCACATTTCGTTGGTTAGCTAAAAATGAAAGGAAAGACTCAACATCCTGATTGTGGCATTCAATAGGGTGTTTTTTTTGATTGAAATTTATACCTGTTATCATTCAAGGTGCAAAAATCAGCAAGTCGTGAGGTAAGCAGAGGCTAGGCGTAAAGATGAAGATCTAACGGGTTAAATCGAGACTTTACAACAACGAATATGCTTGCCTCACGGCTTGCCCTATGGGTCACTAGCTCAAAAATCAATGCAGCGTTGGAACACTCTATAAGGACTAGTCATTAACATCCTGTTGCGCCTTGTCTTGATGTTCGAGCTAGCGACTGATAAATGCATCTTGATTGGTAACGGGTATGTATAAGATGTAATCCAATAAATATATGCTTTAATTGTTTTTTCTGCATAATTTTTCATACGCATATTTTCAGTAACAGCCATTAAAAATGGTGATTTCATAAAATACCTCTACAAATAAAACCAATGTTTATTTATACAGTGTAATGTATTTGCCATCTTTCCGCCGTAAATATTGCATTTTGTCGTCTTTCTACATGACTTATATTTCACATTTTATTTTAAATTATTGATTAAATTAATAATTACAGTAGTCTAAGTCTATTATTAATCATTAGATATTTGCCATCTTTCCGTTGGAAAGGTGACATTTTGTTATCTAATATGCTGTTACACGTTTCTATAGTTAATTTTCAAAGTTGAGTCATGAAGTGGAAAAAATATCAAAGAAAAAACTGCTTAAAACACTGTCTGAGTCTAGTGACTTTGGGAATTTAGGTGTGTTCGTAGGTGCAGGGTTCTCAAAAGCGGTACTAAATAACGGCGCTAAAGATATTGCTTTATCTTGGGGGGAGTTATTGCAGAGAGCATCCAACAAAATGTCGATAAAATATGATGATATTGACATATACGGTGTTGGCTATCCAGAAGTTGCATCAAAGATTTGTGAACTCCATTCAGCCAAAAATGACCTAGAATACTCTGAGTCTCTATTTAGACTAAAGGAAGAGATAGCAGCACTTACAAGCTGGTATCCAGAAAAAGAACAGCGAGAAAAATATTCGGCTTTTCTTAATTCTCTTTTACCAAATTGGATTATTACGACTAATTATGATTTAGTTCTTGAAAGCTTATTTACAGGTAAATGTTTACCTCTAAGTCCTAATGAATCTATGTGTGCCCCAAAAGGTATCGTCCCGATTTATCATTTGCATGGGATTCGTTCGACACCAGAGAGCATAGTAATTGCTCAAGAAGATTACGTTTCGCTTTTTCGTCCACATGAATATCGGCAAATAAAGTTAGCTTTAACTATAAAAGAATCTACGGTTTTACTTTTAGGTTATGGTCTTGGTGACGTAAATGTACTCACTGCTTTAGATTGGTCAAAAAATGTATTTTCATCAAGCAATGAAAATTATCCAAATGAAGTCATACAAGTAGTAAGAAAAGATAATCCATCACGTAAAGCGTATAAAGATCGGAATGGCATTCTTATTTATGAAGTAAGTGATCTTGATGACTTCTTTGAAGGTTTCTCCGAAGAAAACCAGAAATACCTGGAAAAAAAAGAAAATGATGAAAAAGAACTCTCTTTAATTATCAATCAATTGGAAGAGGCAAGTGAAGCTTTAGTTAGTAAATTCATTGATGATGGAAAATTTCGTTTGGGCATGTTGAAAGTGTTAGCAAAATTCACTTCGCCCGTTATATCTGGGTTTATATCGTTTCTAAGCGAAGTTTTTGACGAGTTATGGAAGCGTGCAGAGCCTAATGGTGCATTTGAGGCTTACAATAAAAATTTAATTGTGCAGTTAGATATGTTAACGATTTTAGAGCTTGAGCAAATTCCACCTGCGTTATTAGAAACGATAGCATATAACCTCAACCGAGTAGGGTATTATGTCGGCAACAGCTACGGAGAATCTCGTTCTGCCAACTCCACTTTCAATAGAAGGAAAGCGGAATTAACGAAAGAAGCAGTAATTGAATTAGCTAATATTGCAGAGCAACATCGTTATGATAATTTGAAATCTTTAATAGAGCGCATTAACGTGTAACAAGAACCTAAAATCCGACAGCTAGAGCTGTTGCATTTTTTGCAAATAAACAAAAGACGCAAAACCTGCACCAGCACGCTGCAGTTTAGGTTGGCGTTAGCTGTCAGTTCAGAGATTTATCTAATCCGAGTTATATAACTAATAGAGAGTTCAGAATGTTTAGTGTAATCAACAAAGGTAATGATAAATATTGCATTAGCTTTAAAGGCGTTATCGATCAGAATTCATATACAATTAATGAGAAACTCCCAATAATCGGACAGATTTATGATAAAGATCTTGCGGGGGAAATACTAGATTTGTCTATATCTGAACTTATTATACAGGTAGGTAAATTGACATTACCTCTCAAGAAAAGTATCGAAGACTGCCATCAAGTTGAACTAACCACTCCAAGTTATTATGAAAGTGAATTAACTATATTTATTGAGTTATCCTACTCATTTGAAAATTGGGCTAGGCCGTACAGTATTTTTGAATATTGGGGTGAAATTACAAAGTGTATCGATTTATTAGGTGATAGCAGTATTAGTTATGAGTACGGTGTAGATGATGACGAGTATATAAATACAATGGGATTTGAAATTAAAATAGCGACTGCTGATAGGAGTATTAACTCCTTCGTTAATGAAAATATTATACCTATCGAAAATATTATCAAGAATGCTCAAAGTAATTTATTGAAATCTAAGTCAGGCTTAGAAGTCAGTTTCAATTTTCCTCCCGAAATAAAGGCTCCTTGTGAACAGTATTTAACCTACTTTAGTCAATTTATGATTGATTTAGGTATTAAGGTCAGTAGTAATCTTAACCATGAAGGTGATAAAACATTATTATCGATAATCCCTGAAGATAAGAATGAGGCTTTGGGTAATATTAGAGATGCGCTTATTGCTTTTTTAGCCTTGCCAAATGAAGTAAAAAGCTTTCATGTTGATATATCAAAAGATATTGCCGTAGCTCAACTTGAATTTAATATTACAAACTTGAACAGCCAACTTCAACTTGTGCAAACAACAATGATGGCATATGAACGTACTATTCAAGCTCAAAAACTTGCAATAGAAGCATTACAAATTAAGGATGAGTGTAATGCTTTAAATATAATTCCTACCCAAAAACAAAGTGAAGATGATATTGAATCTGTATTTGGTAAATTTATACAAGTAAAGAAATATGATAAGAATGGGGTTGTTGTAAACTATCCCGAAATCGTACGTAGTTTAAAAAGAAAATTCACTAGATAATAAGCTTGTGAAAGTATTATTGTCAATTGAGCATAAGCTAGACAGCTAACAACACGCCCTGAGGTGGACCGCTAGTAAAATTTAACTATTAATTGCAAATTTTAAAAGCCCAAGAAGATCTGGACACCCATCTATTTGAATAATTGCGATAGTTAAACTATCTTTTATAAGTGCGTGTTTTTGCATTTAGGAGGTAGTTTATTATGACTCAATCTCGCCAATCACAAGTATCATTATCTGATACACCTTATTATCACTGTGTTTCGCGTTGTGTTCGCCGCGCTTATTTATGTGGTGAAGATAAGCAAGAAGATCTGGGCACCCATCTATTTGAATAATTGCGATAGTTAAACTATCTTTTATAAGTGCGTGTTTTTGCATTTAGGAGGTAGTTTATTATGACTCAATCTCGCCAATCACAAGTATCATTATCTGATACACCTTATTACCACTGTGTTTCGCGTTGTGTTCGCCGCGCTTATTTATGTGGTGAAGATAAGTACACCGAGAAATCCTTTGAACATCGCCGTCAGTGGGTTGTTGGAGGAGAAGATCTGGACACCCATCTATTTGAATAATTGCCATCGTTAAACTATCTTTTATAAGTGCGTGTTTTTGCATTTAGGAGGTAGTTTATTATGACTCAATCTCGCCAATCACAAGTATCATTATCTGATACACCTTATTACCACTGTGTTTCGCGTTGTGTTCGCCGCGCTTATTTATGTGGTGAAGATAAGTACACCGAGAAATCCTTTGAACATCGCCGTCAGTGGGTTGTTGAGCGAATGCATTACCTCGCTTCTCTTTTTAATATTGATATCTGCGCTTACGCTATCATGTCCAACCATTATCATCTCGTATTGCACATAGATGAGCAACATAATGAAAACCTAACGCATGAAGAAGTTTGTGAGCGTTGGTGTCAGCTCTATTCAAAACCTGTATTAGTTGAGCGTTGGCAATCCGAGCAAACCACCTCAGAAGCAGAAAATAAAGCCGCATTAACTATTATTAATGGGTGGAGAGGGCGATTAGCTGATATTTCATGGTTTATGCGCTGTTTAAATGAATTCATTGCGCGCAAAGCGAATAAAGAAGATGAATGTTCAGGTCGTTTCTGGGAGGGAAGATTCAAGTCTCAAGCATTACTAGACGAAGATGCGTTATTAACCTGTATGGCCTATGTCGACCTAAATCCAATTCGCGCCAAAATGGCAACTAGCGTTGAAACATCAGAATATACATCAGCTTATGAGCGCCTATTACCTTGCAAAAAAGCTGGTGTTGCTCAGCAACAAGAAAAGCCACTAGAATACGCTTTTACTAAAAAACTTTTATTTGGTTTCGTAGGTGACGAAAATGAACAATCAACTCAAGGTATTCCATTTTCATTATTAGATTATATTGAGTTAGTGGATTGGAGTGGTCGTATTATTAGAGAAGATAAACGGGGGGCTATTTCAAGCCAACGACCTAGGTTATTATCAACATTAGGCTTAGAAAATGATGTTTGGTTATCACTGGCGAGTAGTTTTGGAAAAGATTATCACGGTGCAGTGGGCTCTTTAGAAGCATTAGCGGCTTATGCCGGTAATACAGGCAAGCGTTGGATAGCTAGTAAAAATGAATTACGGCTGCATTAATAGTCTATTTTTCTATTGAATACATAATAAAGACACCAATTAGCGGCCGCTAAAATCTGTTATATCTGAAAAAGCTATTATTTACTTCAATTTCAATTAATTGTAATTTTTTATTATTAACCAGTATCTTTTTATTAGCGATTCAATTTATTGCTAATCATTAGCAACGTTATTTGTAAATTTTAAATTAATGGATGTCCAAGTTTACATTATCCAAGTTTACATTAGTTTACATTTCCAAGTTTACATTCAAGTTTACACATCTGCACGCCGCCAGTGTTTGCGGCGTTATATTTTTATCGACAACTGATGCGCATCACGCTACACTTGTTGCATGATTAAATCTTTTAAACACAAAGGCCTCAAGAAGTACTTCCAAACTGGAAGTATCTCAGGTATTCAGGCAAAGCATCAACGTAAATTACGTATGCAACTAGCCGCAATAGATACCGCTCAAGAAATTGATGATATCAATTTGCCTGGTTTCAAATTACATCCTTTAAAAGGGAATAGAGATGGGATTTGGTCTATTACTGTAAACGGTAACTGGCGCATTACTTTCGAGTTTATCGATGGTAATGCTTTTATTCTCGACTATGAGGACTACCACTAATGACTATGCATAATCCACCGCACCCAGGGGAGTTCATTTATGATGTTTATTTGGAACCAACTGGTTTTAGCTGTCGCTATTTGGCTAAACAATTAGATGTAGCATCATCTACTTTAAATCGAGTTCTTAAAGGTCAAAGTGCCATCTCTCCCGAAATGGCACTGCGCTTGTCTAAAGCAATAGGACGAACTCCTGAGAGTTGGCTATCAATGCAAGATAACTATGATCTTTGGCATGCTAAGCAACAAATAAACTTAACCAATGTCCACTCAGTAAATTTTGCAGTGGCATAAAAAATATAATCGGGTAGCCGGAGGTCTCTAACCTTCAGCCCCCACACCACCGTGCATGCGGCTCATCTTATGATGAATAGTGAATATTAATCCACAATTCTTTAATGATATCAAACCTTGTCTGACTAAAAACTCATTACTGATCGCTATATTGATCCCTTTGGTTTTCGAACTACGACAAGGTCCTTTACCGGTGATTCCACAGGAAATGGCTAAACGTTCACTGACTCCTAGTTTGATCAATGATCTTACTTTCGTCCGTGGTTTTCGCCATTGCCGCCAGTAGCACATTCGCAGTCGGTGACGGATCCAATGGTCTAGCTTACAAAAGTACGGGACACCCAAATATTATAAACATTAATTAGACAGGACGAGCGAAGACGAGTTAATACCTAAACTATTATTGGGCTGACAATAGTTGAAGTTATTAATATCAAGCCGTATTGATTAATGTTCTATTGATATTTTTTAAAATATTGGATGTCCCATACTTTCCAGGTTAGGTAATAAGCGAGCGCTTGAAGCTATTACGGTTGATATGCTAGAAAAAAGTGCTTTATTATATAAATGGAATTATTGAATTCGGGTAGTCAGTTAAGCTCGAGTCTAATAACTTTCTCAACTGGATGCATAACGGCTACCATCGTTTTTGCTAAAATAAAAAGCAGTAAAAAAACGCCTGAATCTAAGGTTTATTGTGAAAACTATTATTTGTAGGTGATAAATATTTATAAAGGTAATCAGCTATTTTACTATGGGCTTCGGTCATATAATGCCAATGATCAAACCAGAACCATTGACCTATTTTAGGATATTTACCTGTTTCTATCCACGGTGTTGTGATATTTTCAAACTTTTTAGAAATTTCATTTATAGCTAAGTTTGCATCAAATAAATCAATCGTTATTGTTTGATACTTTTGATTGAGTTCATGAATTGCTAAATTAATTAGTTGGTTATATTCTTTAAATGTACTTTGTGCGGTTTTATTTTTGTTCTGATAATAATTAAAACTCTGATAATTTTTATCCGTATAACCTGGGAATACTAAGGTCGTATTTAGATTCCAAAGAAGTATGTGTTTTACGCCTTTAGAGAATAGTTGTTTTAATCCCTCTATTACGTTTTCCATCACTTGTATTGCAGATATGTTGATATCTGGATCATGTAAGTCGTTGTAGCCAATCTCAACTACGACTAATGTATTGTCCATATTTGTTGCTGGTGTATATTGTTCGGTTTGCCATAACAACCCAGACCAATCTCTCGCATTACTTCGATAGTTCCCTTTACCTGATGTAGCTCCGCCCCAAGCTCTAACATCAAGAGTTGTTAAATCCATTTTTTTGGCTAAATATTCAGCCCACACTTTGCCATTGGAGTAGCGTTGAAAGCCATGTCCATTTTCAAAGCCGTTGTCAGACATGCTATCCCCAAATACTACAAGGTGATGAATATCTAAGTCTAATTGTGTACGAATAGAGTCATTATTTAACAATGTTATCGTTTCTTTTTTAATTTTCAGGGGTCGCACCAAGAGTCAGCAACATACATAAAAAGCATAATGAGCTGACTCGCGGATTGTTTTATTATTATTTTTTAGTTCTGTCATGTTCATATTAAATTTAAATAAATGATTAAAGTGCCTTGGCAACTTTATCAGCTATTTCTGGTGTTAACCATGTACGCCAAATATCTGGTCTTGCAGTTAAAAAATATTCCATCGCAGTTTTACCATCAGCCTGATTTTCTTCTACCCAAGCTAATAATTTGTTCATTTGGGCATTAGTAAAACTACGCTTATTCATGTATTTCACAATTTGAGGTTCGCGAACTGCAAAAGGTTCAGTAATCACTGTATAAACTATTGTTGGTGGATGCATGGTTACTTTAGGTGATTCACAATCGATATTGGTTGTGCAGTTGGCATATTCATCTTCATCTACACCTGTGCCAAAATCGACTTTGACCATATCATATTTACCTAGGACTGCTGTCGGTGCCCAGTAGTAGCCAAACCAAGGTTTATGTTGGAAGTTTGCTTTAGCAAGCGAGGCTGAAAGTGCAACGCCTGAACCTGGATCAATTAAATCAAAATCTGCTTTATCTAGTTCGAGTGCAGTGAATAAATTAGCTGAGGCAGTTTGACAGCTCCAGCTAGAAGGGCAGCTATAAAAAGCAGATTTATCAGGATCTTCTGGATGTGTGAAGAGTTTTGCATGTTTAATAACTCCTTGAATAGTCGATAGTTCAGGGTATTCATCTACCATATATTTAGGCACCCAAAAACCTTCTTCTCCACCATCACTTAGTGATTTACCGCCATAACGTATCCGCTTATCATTGATACCTTTTTCGAGTATTTCTTTAAATGCATTAGTCCATATTTCTGGCGCGATATCGGGTTCGCCTCTTTCGTACATTGAGGTCAATGTTATTGTGTTATCTCCTGGGATTAGTTCTGTTTCACAACCAAACCCTTTTTCTAAAATAAAACTATCAATATTGGCTATCAAGGTTGCAGATGCCCAACTCATTTCTGCAATGGTGACTTTTCCACATGTTTGTTCTGCGAATACAGAAGGGCTAATAAAAAACAATAGTGCTAATAATCTAATTTTCATTTTGTTTTTATTCCAGTTGTTTAATTTATGTTCAATTAATATAACACATAGAAATACTTATAATTCATATTCTTAGCGAATACATGGATTCTAGGTGATTATGAAAATGGATTTATAAACAATAATCATTTTTATTCGCTGAGAATTAAATAATTTATGATTTAGTAAAAATAATTGCGGGGGGAGACCTTCCTTTTACCTTTTTTAATTCTTTAGCTATGTTTGATATGAATGAACAATATTAGATAAGGCTGGGCATCCAAACCTTTAATCAATATTTAAAAAGTAGTCTGCTTTTAAAGGAAAATAGGGTCAAGTTTTGTTTTTTGCCTTTTAAAAATACGACATCAAAATCCCCATAAAAACGATGCTCGATGTGGCTACAACTTTCCCACCGTAAAGCTTTCCCAAGCGATAAATGACTTTCAGCAACAGCAAACAGGACGTTTGCTGTAAGTTCATTCAGCACATGGATATGCTGAATGAGCTGGTGCGTTAAGAAAGACAATTAGCGTTTGGATAAGAAAGTGATTCGGTGGCCAGTTTCTTTGCATCCTTTCTTTTCTGGTAAAAGAAAGGATGTCGCCGACAGGGTGAAATCTCAGTTGATAAAAGCCTAATTGCCCAAATGAGCGTAGACGAACCAAAAAAATAAAAGAAAAAGTACAGGATATCCAAACCTTTTAGCTAATATTTAAATAGGCTCTAAAAGGCAATTATGTAGGATTATTTATAGATATCATATAGTCGCAATTGCAACTAACTGTATCAGTTCAGACTATATTTTATCTGGGTTACCAACTTTACTTTGTTTCTTCTTTTTTAACTTCGGTTTCAGCTTCTTCAGTTTTAGTTGTTTCAGGATCTTCTGATTTCACTTCAGTGTCAGTTGCTTCAGCGTCTTCTGATTTCACTTCAGTGTCAGTTGTTTGAACGTCTTCAGAGTTAACTTCAGTGTCAGTTGCTTCAGCTTCTTCCGGGTTAACTTCAGTGTCAGTTGCTTCAACTTCCTCAGGTTTAATTTCAGTTTCAGCTATTTCAATTTCTTCATCTGTATCATCTGATTGTTTTAATAATGGAAATTGAGTGGTTGCTGTCTCGCCTAATAGTGACTGTGATTGATCTGCCATGTGATTGTAAAGAGCTTGGTAGCTATTCGCCACTTGTCCCATTAGTTCTGCGCTACTATTAAAGTGCTCATTGACTTGTGTTTTGTATGTTTCCAATTCTATTTTGTTTTTATCAAGCTCTTCTTGTTGTTTAGAAGCTTTGCTTTTACCAAGTGTTAAATGATAAATAAGAAAGCCAATAAGGCCACCGGCAATAAGCGCTAAGAGTAAAGGTATCAATTCATTTGATTCGTTCATATTTATTTCCCTATATTAATATTGTTGTGAATGATAAGCATCAAGACTATTTAATGATCAAAGTTATTCTGTAATGGGTTAATAGTTGTTTAATTATACTATAAATAGTTTTCAAATCAGGTGTTCAAAAGAGAAAGTGTGCAGCACCTAATAACTTAATTGTGATATTTTTAGTTCTATCTTTTTATCATGTCGTTATTGCATGCCAATAAATATTTGCTATCCACACTTAAAAAGTACCATTCATCCATGAACATTGCTCTATTTAGTCATTACCTATAGCTAACTCAGCTTCGATTTGCTCAACGTAATTTTTTGTTGAAAACAGTGGAAGCGGTCGACTTAAACCGAAGAATGCATTGATATGTTTAATAGCGGGTAACTTTCCACTTTCTTTCAATACTGCCGTGGTTGTTGTCTTAAGTTCAGCTAAATCGATACGATGCTCCATGGCAAATGTTTCAACTGGTTTATATGTGGTTTTTTCTGAGAAAATATTTGCGAAGTCACTGTATCCCATTGTTTTGTATCCTTAAACTTTAATGTTGTTGTTGTGGAGTTTATTATCGTCAATAAGCATTACTTACAGAAGTAAGAAGACTAAATCGCCTGAAAGAGGAAGTATGTGACATCCATAATTTTTTGACTACTTATATTTTTAGTTTTACCTTTTACGATGTGTTTTCTAAGAAAAAATATGAGGCTGTTATAAGAGGCAGATTCAACCTTGAAGTACATAACTGCTAAGCAGCTAACGCTACCGTATACTCAGCCATATAATTGACGTGTAGTACTTTCAGGTTTCCCTTTTAATCAGCCATTTCTGAGACTGCTAATTACTGCTGTATTTCACGTTGTGTTTGAAGGTGTTATATATGCAGTGTAATACCAAAAGAATTAATAAGGTGATCATTCTTGCTGGTTAAAGTCCCCCCTAACTGCGTTGTGAGTTTTGAAGTGAGAACAACTATCTCCTACAACTCCCGCCTTATTAGTGTTAATTTTTCCTGCGCAATCTCTAATCACTTATTTAATTCCATTGGTATAAATAAATATAAGTTTACCCAAAGTAAAGAGGCAGTTTTACTGCCTCTTTTTTGTGCCCACTTTATCCTATTGATAAAAAAGCTTTTAAGCGACTTTGTCTTTATTTTTACTGTTATCGTTAATCACTTTTTCTTGTTTTTGGTGAGTTAAAGATTTATCAACTTGATTGATTGAAATCTTTTTAGGTTTCATGGTTTCTGGGATCTCTTTAACCAAGTTAATATTTAACAAACCATTAGAGAGAGCTGCGCCTGTTACTCCAACATAATCTGCCAAATTGAATTTACGTTCGAAGGATTGGTGAGGGATCCCTTGGTGTAAATATTTGTGCTCTTCTTGCGTATTCTGTTTATTGCCTGAAATAGTTAATACGCCTTTTTCAACTTGAATATCTAACTCGTCTTGTGAAAAACCTGCTACAGCAAGTGATATCGTATACTCATTTTCACCCAGTATTTCGATATTATAAGGTGGGTAACCTGATGCTTTTGTGTCTGTGCTTAACGCGTGATCAATCAATGAGGCTAATCGATCAAAGCCAACACTATTACGGTAAAGGGGAGTTAAATCAATTGTATTCATCATAAGTCTCCTTGGAGTAAATAAAATAAAACAATAAGCGATGAGTCATTATCAGTGTGTCATCGCATCACACTATTATATTTAGGGGGGCTAAAAATAGTTTTCAAGAGTTAGTGTAAAATTTTTTTGTTTTTTTATGAAGTCTATAGAGAGATTATTCATCTCATTAGTTTGTTTAAAAGTATTCTTTTTTATCTGCATAGGCTTGCTTTAGATGTTCAATTAAACGCTTCAACTTTTCAGGTAAATGTTTGGTGAAAGGGTAAATGGCATAAACGCCGAGTTGTCTCGGTGTAAAGTCAGGCAAAATACTGATTAATTGTCCTTTTTGTAGATCTTCATAAACACAACAACGTGGCACATAGACAATACCAAAACCTGCTAAGGCAGCTTTACGCAATGCTTGTGCATTATTGGTGGCTAAACTACCACTAATACGCACTGTTTCTTCTATTCCATCTTTGGTGAATCGCCAGTCAAAAGACCCTTGAGCTTGATAAGTATAAGCAAGACAATTATGTGTTTTGAGCGCTTCAATGGTGGTGACTTCACCATATTTATCTCTATAGCTTGGCGAACAACACACCACCCAGTTAGATTTAATTAATGGTTTTGCTATCAAACTAGAATCTTCTAATTTTCCGGTTCGTATTGCGAGATCTAAACCTTCTTCTACAAGGTTAACGAAGTGATTTTCAAGTCGCATATCAACACTGATATTAGGATATTTTTGACAAAAGTCAGCGATAGCCTCCGCGAGTAATAGCTCACCTGAAATAGTAGGAACGGACAGCTTGATATGCCCACTTAAACCTTGACTAAAAGCAGAGACAGACGCAATCGCATCACTGACTTGGCCTTCTATGTTTTTAGCATGGACATACAGGTTTTCTCCGGCTTCCGTTAAGCTCAAACGACGTGTAGTCCGGTGAATTAGTTGCACACCGAGTGATTGCTCTAATTTTGTAATTCGTTTACTGAGTGCTGGGGTTGATAAGTCTGCTTGCAGTGCGGCTTTACTGAAAGAACCTGTATCTGCGACGTAAGCAAACAAAGTGAGATCTGCTGAATTCAATTTTATTAGGCCGTTTTAAGAAAGAGTTTATTATTTTATGTCGTATTTATTAGAAATCAATCAAGGACTATAGTGAGTTACAGGATCCCATTCACAAATAATTAAAAAGAAAGGAAGACGACAATGACATTGAAGTTCATGAGATTAAAAGATTGCCATAATTTTCAAGATTTTCGTACCTTGGCTAAAAAACGTTTACCCAGTCCTATCTTTAATTATATTGATGGTGGCTCAGATGACGAAACAACCTATCGACGTAATACTGCAGCTTTTGAAACCTGTGATTTGATACCGAGTGTACTGGCGGGTGTTAAAGATGTGGACTTATCTGTGACGGTAATGGGGCAAAAATTAGCAATGCCGGTTTATTGTTCACCAACGGCATTACAACGTTTATTTCATCATCAAGGTGAAAGGGCGGTCGCTGGTGCCGCTGAAAAATACGGCACTATGTTTGGCGTGTCGTCATTGGGTACCGTGAGCATGGAGGAAATTGCAAAACAAACCAATACACCTCAGGTCTATCAATTTTATTTTCATAAAGATCGTGAATTAAACAAAGCCATGATGCAACGGGCAAAAACAGCTGGGGTGCAAGTCATGATGTTAACGGTTGACTCAATCACGGGTGGTAATCGAGAGCGAGATTTACGTACGGGCTTCTCAATTCCATTTCGGTTAAACCTAAGTGGCATGTTGCAGTTTGTGCTGAAACCGATGTGGGGCATTAATTATGTGACGCATGAACCTTTTAGTTTACCGCAGCTGGATGAGCATGTGGATATGGGAAATGGTGCGACCTCGATTGGTGACTATTTCACTAATATGCTCGATCCATCAATGGATTGGGATGATGTCGCTGAGATGGTTAAGTTTTGGGATGGCCAATTCTGTTTAAAAGGTATTATGAGCCGAGAAGATGCTAGAAAAGCCGTTGAAATTGGTTGCACGGGTATCATTATTTCTAATCATGGAGGACGTCAATTGGATGGTTCTCGCAGTTCTTTTGATCAATTAGCTGAAATAGTGGCTGAAGTGGGTGACGAAATAGATGTTATTTTTGATAGCGGTGTTCAGCGAGGAACGCATGTATTAAAAGCATTGTCATTAGGTGCAAAAGCAGTCGGTATTGGACGAATGTATTTATACCCGCTTGGTGCTGCAGGTCAACCGGGTGTAGAAAGAGCATTGGGTTTAATGCGTGCAGAGTTGGAGCGAGATATGAAGCTAATGGGGAAAACATCTGTGAGTCAGCTTTCTAGCGATAATCTACGTTTTCGAACTTAGGGTTTGAGTTTTATATTTAAGCTTAAAGTTTTATGTTTAGGCTCAGATATCGGATTAAGATCTAGGTGCTGACTTGAGGCTTCGCAACGCGAGGTGAATGGGTTAAAAGTGGATAGTTTAGAATCTCAATAAGATAGTAGACTCCAGATAAACTCAAGCCTTTTTGAAAGTACTAAAAAAAGCCAGTGAATACACTGGCTTTATCTATTGATAACAACGTTTAAATACAATGAGACAAGTAATAATTTAAAACGCGTTACGATTTGCTAAATAGTTTTCAGCAAAAGCGGTTATCGAATCATGGTCGTATGGTTTAAGCCCGCCAACCACTACCGTTTTTACACCGCGTCCAATCACTTTTTCGCCATCATAGATATCAAAGTGTAAAAATTCATTGGCACGTTTAGCTTCCACTTCTAACGTACTTTCTGCTAGTTCAACGTGTACTGGGTTATTTAAGCTTAAGGTATCAAATTCGAAGTTCATGCTGTTGTACATCACTAATGGACGCGCAGGATTAAACATCACGTTATTTTCTTTCATTAATGGCATCAATAACGTAGGGAAATTTTGACCAGAAAAAACCACGTATTTTTTGATCAATGACTCAATCAGTTCAATATCGTCGCTCGATTTTCCTGATTTTTTAATTTCTAAGACACTTTTACCTTGATCATTTGTCACGATAATATGGTCACTATCAGTCTTTGGAAAATTCAGTGCAACATTATCACCAACCATGTTAGTAAAGGTGAAATTCATTGATTCACTAACACCGTATTCTTTTAATGCTAATGCAAATAATAGATCTCCCGGAACACAAAATCGTTTTGAATCAGGATCATGAATAGGATTAAAATCTTGGCATTCTTTTTTAGCAAAAACACTCGCTTGCTCTGCGCTAATTTTGATGCTGCTTTCTTGCTGGGTATAATATGGATCTAATAACATCTCAGCTCTCTAATATAAAAACGTATAGGCGCGGAATAAATTGGGCCAGATATAGGGTTAACCTAGCATTTTATAAAAAAAATTAACGTTATGGAATAGTAAAAGTGCAAATAATATGCAAATTAAAAGTAAAATTCTAACTTTAAAGGAGAGATTTTATATTAATTTAGTGGTAGATGCCCCGTTTTCACTAATATAATAGTTTCTTCTTCTACGAACGGAGTATGTTGGCTCATGTGAGGGCTACGTATCCAAGTATGTTTTGGGTAGGCTCCAAACTCATCTTGAAAAGTACCTGATATCACTAATATTTCTTCTCCTGCAAAGTGTCTGTGTGGTTGAAATTTTTCCCCTGCAGGCCATTTTACTAATGCGGTATGCTGGGTTTCAACACTATGTAAAGGCATTACTTGTAAATGGCCGATACCCGGTAACCATTTCGATGTTGTTGTATTGATTCGAACGGTTTCTAAATCAGTTGCAATAAACTGATTCAGTTTGACAAAAATAAGACTGCCTTGTTCGCTGAAAGGTTTGTGGCGACTACCTGGCGGGTTACGTAAATAACTGCCGGCAGGGTAATCTCCATCTTGATCTGAAAATATACCTTCTAACACGAAAATCTCTTCACCTTGTGGGTGTGGATGCTCACTAAAATAAGAGTTTGCTGCATATTCAACAATGCTGGTGACATGTACTTGATCTTCTGATCTTGCTAATGGTTTACGCCTAACGCCAGCCATTGGACTATTGAGCCAAGGTTGTTGTTGGGTATCAATGACCACTTTTTTGCTGAAATCGAGGTTAATATTTTTCATTCGCGCTTTTATCACTCAGTTTTTAGTGCAGAATATTCAAGTACATTGAATTTAAGCTTCGTAAGCTATCGGGTCTGTTATGCCATTTTTTTCGAAGGCTTGTAAGCGTTCAACACAGCTGCCGCATTGACCACAGGCTTGTTCGCGACCGTTATAACAGGTCCATGTTTTAGCATAATCTAAACCCATTCTAATGCCGTCTTTTAAAATACCTATTTTGTCCGTTTGTAGATAAGGGGCATGGATTTCAGTTTTTTCGTAGTTAGCAACAGCAGCCACATCATTCATTTTTTCAAGAAAAATTGGGCGGCAATCAGGGTAAATATCATCATGATCGCCAGAATGCGCACCGTAATAAACTTGGTCTGCTTTTAATGAAACGGCATAACCAATTGCTAACGATAATAAAATCATATTACGATTTGGCACCACAGTGTTAAGCATATTACTTTCTTCGTAATCACCTTGTGCCACTTCTATTGAACTATCAGTTAATGATGAGCCACCAATGATTTGATTGATTGAGGTAATATCAATGACTTTATGATGAACGCCTAGTTCTTTACAAACCTGCTCTGCAACTTGTACTTCTTTAACATGGCGTTGCCCATAATCAAAAGTTAATGCATAAGGTGTTAAACCTTCTTCAATGGCTTTGTGTAAAACAGTATATGAGTCCATCCCACCTGAATATATAACGACAACTTTTTTGCTCATAACACTGTGTTTCCTATTGTATTGCTTGATAGCGAAGTGATCTCTGGATGTTTATAAAGCCCAGTCCAATAGCTATTTAATAGCACTATTTACGTTGCTGACTTTACATCTTACGATATCACGGGTATAAAAACAGCCCACTAAAAGAGTGAGCAAGATCAAATAAGGCATTTTACGTCAATGACACAAAACTATAAAGTAAATGAACTGTTTCAAACCATTCAAGGCGAAGGTTTTTATACTGGTGTGCCTGCCATTTTTGTTCGTTTACAAGGGTGTGATGTTGGCTGTGCTTGGTGTGATACTAAACATACTTGGGAAATTGATCCTGCTAAAAAGTCTGATTTAATTTTATTGACCGATAAAAGCAATGAATCTGACCGTTGGGCAGATAGCTCAGCGAAAGACATTGTTGATGAAATTAAACGTTTAGGTTATAGCGCAAAGTTAATCGTGATCACTGGTGGTGAGCCTTGTATGTATGACTTGCGAGAGTTAACTCAAGTACTACATGAGTTTGGTTTTACGATTCAATTAGAAACGAGTGGTACTTATCCTGTTCTAGTCGATGCACAAACTTGGGTTACTTTGTCACCTAAAGTGAATATGCGTGGTAAAAAAGAAGTGTTAAAAGAAGCATTGGAACGTGCTAATGAAATTAAGCATCCAGTGGGCACTGAAAAAGATATCGAGCAATTAGATGTTTTATTATCGAAAATAACATCTATTAAAGATAAAACGATTTGCTTACAACCTATTTCGCAAAAAGCAAAAGCCACCGTGTTATGTATGAAAATATGTATTGAACGTAATTGGCGCTTGTCAGTACAAATGCATAAGTATTTACAGATCGATTAAGCTTTTTACTGACTATTTCCCGTTTCAGGTTTGAAGTGAATGATGCCGTCGGTACGAGGTTTATCATGTTAATATTTATACAATAAACGCTTTAATAGGCTCTCCTGTACTTAATGGAGGGCCTATTTTTTGAGTTAAGCCTTTAAGCTATTTATTGTGATTGGTATTAATTAAGTTTATTTAGTTTCTAACGCTTTATATTCAAGTTTATTGAAATGCGCTTCACTCATACCATTAGTGAATTGATTGTATACGCCAGCTTTAAAGTAGCTTAACAGGTGGCGCCAGTAATCAATATCATGTTCAACAAGACGTTTACCATCTACATCAATGATTAACTGTTTATTGCCGACCGTGATGTCAAAAGCCGTTGCTTTATTTAAGGGAGCTTTACCTAAATCATATTTCTTATAGGCTACATCTGCTTTACACATCTCTTTATCTTTATTCTTTTTACCAAATGATCCTTTACAAATGACTGCATTATTTTTAACCATTGCCCAGAAATGGCCTTTTACTGAATTAGCATCTTCTTTCCAAACAACACGAAGTAGGGGATGCGGCACATTGTGTGTACCTTGGTTATCTAACCCTTTGTTATGTACTTGCAGGAAAGTGATTTCATTTTGTTTAGAATTTGAGTTCTTCATTGAAGCAACTGGATCAATAATTTCCACTTCTGCACTTAACGTATAAAGTTTATTGGGTAAATCAGTACGAAAGTTTTTATGGACGCGGACTTCGTTGCGAAGGTGATCATTTTTCATTTTGAAAACAAGTGCTTCGCTTTTTTTATCAACATAGAAATATTGATTAACAATTCCAGTAAAGTTACCGTCTAATGCAAAATATTCTTTGTTGCCTTTTTTACCTTCCGCATCTGAAATCTGCAATTCTGATTCAGTTAATACATGTTGAAATTGAGTGTAGTTAGCTGGTTCGCCTAATGCTCCATCTTGATTAGAAAACTGAACATTTGCAGTCGAAAAAGAAGATATCGCCATGAGAGTCGAGATAGCAAGTAGTTGTTTTTTCATTAAAATAACCTTATGTCATATTGTAGTATTTATTTGAAATTAACATGAAGGTTAAATTAATAGCGTCGATTTGGTCTGGTTTTATGGATCAGGAATTAGCTTTTTAATCGCATTGTGAGCTAGAGCACAGGCATCGTGTATAAGCTTAGAAAAGAGAATTAGAGCACTACTACCATAAGGTACTACACAGTTAGATAGTCGGTCGTTTACATCATAATAAGCTTCCAATGTTTAGTTTAATATTCTTTATTTAATACTTTTTATTTAATACCTTTTATTTAATGTTCACTTCATTCCTGCGCCCACGGTAGAGCGAACTGGAATATCTTTTAAAGCGATACCCTTTAAATCAAGCTCTTTTAAGCAAAATACATTCACGCCAAAATAATCAGGTGTAACGCGCTTACGGTGAAAAGGGTAGATACCACAGATCTTACAAAAGTAATGTTCTGCGGTATTGGTATGGAATTGATAGGTGGTTAGATAGTCCTTTCCTACAATAATATGCATCGCACTTTCATGTACTTTTACCATTAACGCATTTTTTCTGATACAAATAGAACAATCGCATGTCGTCAGCTCCATAAAGTCGCTTTCAATTTCAAACTGAACGGCTTCACAATGGCAAGTTCCTTGAACTTTTTTTATATTATTCACTTATTTTCCTTGTTTTAAACGACTTAAAATAGGGTTTTAAACTATAAAAAATATTCTATTACTTCAATATAAGCCGGTCTAGTAAGCGTCTACATTCTTTACTCTATAGCAATTTACGTTAGCAGATTTGTATTGGTACTTCCAATTGGATTATTTAAGCTAATAGGGGATAGTTTTTATTGGAATGAGTAAAGGATTGTCCTTATCCTTTTTAGGTTATGAGTAACTAACTGGTTTATAAATAACTAACTTAATAAGCGCCGTTAGATTAAATTGCTAGGCATTGATTAACTCTGCTTTGTTGTTTGTTTAGGATCGTTTATGCTCAGGGTAACTCGTAAATTACTAATTAAGGAAAAGTTATGCGTATCACTGCTAATTTCGATGCAGGTAATATTGAAGTTATAAATCTAGAAGATAAAAAAGACATTCAATTGGCTATTCGTCCAGACTTTGGCGGGGAGTTTTTTCAATGGTTTAACTTTCGTATCGACGGTGAAGTAGGCGAACAATATATTCTTAATATTCTTAATGCAGGTGAAGCATCTTATCTTGAAGGTTGGGACAACTATCAAGCCGTGGCTTCTTATGATCGCCAGCATTGGTTTCGCCTACCAACATTCTATAAAGATGGAAAGCTAACTATTGTTGCAGATATGGATTGTGAAACTATCCAAATTGCTTACTTTGCGCCTTACAGTTACGAACGCCATCAAGATTTGCTTGCTGCCGTACAAATGCACCCGTTAGTGAGTCTTGAACATTTAGGTGAAACGTTAGATAAACGTGATTTAACGTTAGTCAAAATTGGTGATGGTGATGCTAATAAACGTAATATATGGATCACTGCACGTCAGCACCCTGGTGAGACAATGGCGGAATGGCTAGTTGATGGTTTAATGCATAGTTTGTTAGACAGCGATAATGCGACGGGTAAATTACTCTTAGATAAAGCAAACTTCTATATCGTTCCTAACATGAATCCAGATGGTAGTGTGCGCGGTCATCTACGTACCAATGCCGCAGGTGTCAACTTAAATCGAGAATGGTTAAACCCAAGCATCGAAAAAAGCCCTGAGGTATTTCATGTTATTAATAAAATGAAAGAAGTAGGCGTTGATCTCTTTTATGATGTGCATGGTGATGAAGCATTACCTTTTGTCTTTTTAGCAGGATCGCAAGGCACACCGAGTTATAACGATCGTTTAGCTAAATTACGTGATCGATTCTCTGAGGTATTTAAATTAGCCAGTGCAGATTTCCAATCTGAGTTTGGTTATGACGTTGATGCACCGGGTGAAGCGAATATGACGGTCGCGACAAACTGGGTTGCTGAGCACTTCGATTGCGTTGCTAATACATTAGAAATGCCTTTTAAAGATAACGACAATGTACCAGATCCAACAATGGGGTGGTCACCAGAGCGCTCAGTTAAATTAGGTGAAGCATCACTCGTTGCTATGTTAGCGGTTGTTGACGACCTACGTTAGTCAACATATATAAGTACTTTGCTATGGTCTATAAATGAAAAAAGCCTAACAAATTAAATTTGTTAGGCTTTTTTTAGCTTAAGTCGTTAGTTTTATATTTAAAGAAATTTTGTGTATCAACAAACTTATGCTTGAACTAACGCTTTTAACATTTGATAGTCTGGCGACTTTTTATCGTTAACATCACAAATTTTCAACAAGTCATCAATAAAATGCATCAGCGCTCGTCGTTCTATTTCTTTAATACTTTCTTTAACGACTGGCAGTAGCATGTGGTACATACTGGCTGCGCCAAAATCGCCAAAAATAATATTGGATTGTTGATCAAACAAGGTATTGTGCGCATAAAGGTCACCATGACATACTTGGTTATTATGTAGATGTTCAAACACTTGTTGCATTTGCTCTACTATCTTCTTAATGCTTTCAATGGATAAACTAAACCCTGATTCAAAAGTATCACGCGTACAGGTTTGAAAGTCTGGCGGTAAACCCAGGTTTTTAAAGTGAGTCGGGATTAGTTCCATCACTAATGCTAGATAATTACTTTCGTTGACTTGTGCTACGGATTTTACTAGATTTTTGTGAGTTCCTACTTTTAAACAAGCTTGTAATTCATCTTGAGGGTATCCATCGCTGGTCACTTCCCCTTTAAAGACTTTAACTGCAATATCTTCTGGAAAAGAATCTGCTTGGTTAACTGTGTTATTCCACTTTGTTTGGTAAATAATGCCTGATGCACCTTGGCCTAATACCTCTAATAAACGGTAGTCAGTTGAAGCCACTTCGGGTACTGATTTGATATGTAAATCAGTTTCGCAAAAAGGGTTACCTGAAAAAGCTAACCAAGCTAACTTAGGTAGTATTAATATTTGTATTGGAAAAGCTAATAATTGGTTAGCTGAAATACGCAATAATTCAAGGTTAACCAACTGATCTATACTTTTAGGTAACCGTTTAAGTTGATTACCTGCCAGTGCTAGTTTTTGCAAACGTTTTCGTTCACCTAATGCTTCTGGCAAGCTGGTTATTTTATTATCAGTTAAAATTAACCAACGTAGTTGTAGCGGTAATGACTCAGCAGGCACTTCTTGTATTTGATTCGATTTAAAACCAACCATTTCTAATAATGGACAAGCGCCTAAAGCGGCTGGTAATACTTTAAAGCAATTATTAGAAGCAAAAAGAATCTTAAGGTGAGTCAGTTGCTTTATTTCATCGGGTAGGGTGGTTAGTTGATTGTTCGATAAATCCAATATTTCTAAGCTATCAGCTAAGGTTAAAATCTCCATTGGAAATTCTGTCAAATTCTCTGATAGTTGTAAGCGTTTAATGCCTGTTAGTTTTCCTGCTTTAAGTTGCGCAATGCTCTGCAAAATAGACTTCCTAATAATTAAATAAACGGTTACTTGGTTTTTTGAGGTTACTGGTCACTATGTTGTTTATTGTATCGCTACTGCTTCATTATATAAACAACCGCGTCATTAATATAAAACAGTTATAGCTTACTAATTGCCAACATAGCACCATACATTATAGGTTGATGAATAAGATAAATAGCTAATGAATGTCTGCCAAGGTAGGCCAATTTATTACTAATAATATTGTTTGTTATTTTGATATTAAATAACGACTTATGCATAAAGTATATACCAATTAACACGGGAGAAATCCAAGGGATAAAGCTCACTAAATCAGTCGTTTTTCTAGGAATATCTAAGTGTTCTACTGACCATAACCAGATAGGCCGCATACTTATCCAATCGAGTTGATAACTTATTAAGCAAGCAACACCAATCACGAGTGCTGTATTGGGTAAGCGTGCGAATAGGACCGAGATAGGTAAAGCAACGGCAATAAAATGAATAATACCAAAATAGACCCAAGCATTAGGGTACATAAATAAACTGCCTATTGTTAGCAGTAAGGCGACAACAACTAATTTTGTGACGGTTTTACTTAGCTTTATTAAATTAACTTGTTTTGAATAAACTAAATAACTGCTCATTCCTACTGCTAATAAAAAACCAGTTACAATAATCGCTCTAAAGACACGCCATTCGATATCTTTATTGGTATTAATATCTAGCCAGTCGAAAGCGGCAAGGTTATAACAAAAGTGAAATATCACCATCAAGACAATTGCCGTCCCACGTAATATATCGACTTCATTAACTCTTACATTACGTGTGTTTGATAGATTGCTCACTGATGACTTCCTTTTATCTTTTAACTATTCTTTGATAGCGTAGTGATTACTTTCTATTTTTTACTTTTAAGTAATCATTTAATTTGTAATAACATAATATAGTAAATAAGCGGCTATCACCCACATCATAATGGCAATGACAAAGTCGATAATTTGTTGGCTTCTTGGTTTAGATAAAATGGGAGCCAATTTTTGTCCTAATAAAGAAAGGCCAAAGAACCAAATAAATGAGGCGCTTACACCACCAAATACAAACCAAGGGCGCTCATCGGCTGTTAAATTAGCGGCAAACCCACCTAATATTACAATCGTATCAATGTACACATGTGGATTTAAAATAGTAAATGCACAACAGGCTAATACGATAGCTTTGAAACTTCTACTTTTACTGTCAGTTTGTAAATGATTACCGCCTGCAAACGCACTCTTAAAACATAAAGAACCGTAATAGAACATAAAAATTGCACCGAGTATGCCAATACTGGTTAGTAACCATGGAAAAGTCGTAAATACTTTTGCACCTCCCCATACACCGACAGACATAAAGATGGCATCCGCAAGTGAACAAAATATCGCAACAAATAAATGATGTTGACGACGTATTCCTTGATTTAATACAAACGCATTCTGCATGCCGATTGGCATAATTAAGGTGGCCATTAGCGTTAAACCAGTGAAGTAAGTGCTGAACATAGTTACTCAATAATAGGTGATGAAAAAGAGGTCGCTACTATAATTTCATTTAACTAGTTAGTGTAGCTAATAAAATTAATGTTTCATTAAAATTTCTAATGTTGAAGTGTTAAACTTATAATAAGTAGGACGTTAAATTTTAAAATGTATACTTTTTAAGTATTTAACGTGTGGGTTTCGAACTTAAGGTGGCGAAAATATGGATTTAAGTAATGTTGATTATAAGTTGCTAAAAGCATTGGATGCAGTGGTGATGGAGCAAAGCTTTGACCGAGCTGCACAGCGTCTTTTTATTACACAATCCGCCGTATCTCAACGTATTAAATTACTTGAAAAACACTTTGGTGAACCCTTATTGATCCGTTCTACACCACCACAGGCTTCACATTTAGGGCGTTTATTACTTGGGCATTATCAACGTGTATTACAATTAGAGATGGAGCTTAACCAACAGTTAGATCTTCAAAGTAATCAAGCCCAAACGCTGCCTTTAGCTGTTAATGCAGATAGCTTAGCCAGCTGGTTAATTACGGCACTAAGCCCGTTACTGCAGACTAAAAATATCCAATTAAATTTATTTGTTCAAGACGAATCCACTACCTGGGAAAGAATGCGCAGTGGAGAAGCATTAGCTTGTTTAAGCAGTAAAGCTAAAGCGATTAGTGGTAGTGATAGTCATTTTTTGGGTTATATGGAATATGTGTGCGTGGCCAGCCCTAACTTCATAGCACGTTTCTTTAAACAAGGCGTGAATAAGCAAACATTACAACATGCGCCTGCAATGTCTTTCGATCAGTATGACGATATGCATTTAGCTTTTTTACGAGAGCACTTTGGGTTACAAATGGGTCAATATCCTTGCCATACGATACGTTCATCTGAAGCTTTTATTGATTTAACGTTAGCCAGTGGTGCTTATAGTTTTAATAGTCACTTCAGTGTCGAAGCCCATTTAAAAAGTGGTCAGCTGGTGGATATTTTGCCAGAACATAAGGTACGTGTTCCTTTGTACTGGCATTGTTGGCAATTAGGTGGAGAATTAATGCAACAGTTTAGTGATCAAGTGATAAGTTATGCTCGACAAGTATTGAAGTAGCATTTTATTACTTAACCTCAGTTCTGGGTAAACAAAGCGGTACAACAGCGCTATTTCCGCGGATTTCTGCGTTAACATTATCTCTCAATAACCCGTTATTGCTTCAATAATTCGCATTGAACTACGCAAAAACTACGCAAAACTAACGGCACTGACTAGTAAAAAATATACCTTCTGATTTTAAATATAATTGCGATTTCATTAACCAGAATGGAGGTTACTTAGTATTTAAGTTTAATGCTACATGAAAACTAAATTTATATTAAAACCAAATATTCATTAAAGTTGAACAGGGTCGTTGAGGTCTAATGTCCAAACGTCATTACTTTTTGCAAGACAAATGTCTGCTAAGGTGTGCTTGTTTAATTCATCTAAAAACGCCTGCATTGCTTTATTTAAAATCGGTTTAACAAGGCAAACACGTTGTAATCGGCAAGGTGGCTCAGAACAATTAATGGGATCAAGTGTATTTTCCATGATCGCAACCACTTCACCTATATTAATTAAATCAGCTGATTTAGCTAACTTAATACCGCCACTTTTTCCTCTAACTGTTTGAATAAAACCTGCTTTCCCTAAATGGTGCACAACTTTGGTTAAATGATTAAATGAGATACCAAAAAGTGAGGCAATATCGGTCGCTTTAGATAATGACTCCTGCTCAAGCTGTGTATTGAGGTAAATTAAAACACGAATTGCATAATCCGTATGTTTAGTTAATTGCAATCTTTTGACCTTTTCATTGTATAAATCCTTTTATTTTCATCTGTAAGCTAAGCTTTATGGATAGTGAATCGTCTTCGTTTCTATTCGTCTTTATATCGATATTTTCTATTATAACGTAGAAATTCTTGTTAGTTTTTAATTATGCATTCTATTTGCATGTTTTAAAATAAGTATTTAGTATACAGGTTATGGAATTAAACAAGTATTTAAAATGCAACTTAAAAGGGCGAGCTATGTTAACTGACAATGAAATAAAAATTATAAAATCAAGTGCACCTGCGTTAGCTGAATACGGAGAGCAGATCACCGGGCGATTTTACCAAATATTATTAGAGAAAAACCCTGAACTAAAAAATATTTTTAATATGACAAACCAAAAAAGCGGTAATCAAAAACAAGCGTTAGCAATGGCGGTGTATGCTTTTTCTAAATACGTTGATAATTTATCAGTTATTTTAGGGGACGTTGAACGTATCGCTCAAAAGCATGCAAGCTTAGGTATTAAACCAGAGCATTATCCATTAGTCGGCGCGGCGTTGTTGGAGTCAATTAAAGAAATATTAAATCCTGGTGATGACGTTATTTCAGCTTGGGCAAGCGGGTATGGTGTATTAGCTAATGTATTCATTGAAAGAGAAAAACAGCTATACCAAGAGAGCGCAGAAAAAGAGGGCGGTTGGTCAGAAACACGTGAATTTACTGTAGTGAAAAAACGCCAAGAAACGCCATTAATCACATCATTCTATTTACAGCCTAGCGACCAAGGTAAAGTATCTACCTACCAAGCAGGGCAATATATTGCATTACATTTACATCCTGAAGGCGCACCGAATCATCAAATTCGTCAATACAGTTTATCTGGTGCGTTTGATCAAAGCGGCTATCGTATTTCAGTTAAAAAAGAACAGAATGAACAGGGTGATGGGTTAATTTCTAACTATTTACATGAGAAGCTTGAACAAGGCGGCACGGTACAAGTTTCTAACCCTTATGGTGAGTTCGTATTGCAGGAAACACTACGCCCAGTGGTATTGATTAGTGGTGGTGTAGGTATCACGCCAATGCAAGCCATGTTAGAAACATTAGCAACTCAGACTCCATCTCGAGAAACCCATTTTGTACACGGTACATTGAATGAATTACATCACGCATTTATGCATAAATTAGATGAATTAGCGGATGCTGGAAAAGTACAGGCTCATATTTTTTATCAAGATAAAGAGGCGTCATCCCAACAAGATAAAACCCACCAAGGTATTATCAATATTGATGCTATTAAAGGCGAATTGCCATTAACAGAAGCTGAGTTTTATCTTTGTGGTCCATTAGCGATGATGAAAGCGGTATATAAACAATTAAAAGCACTACAGGTTAATGATGATCAAATATTTTATGAAGTATTCGGTCCTTCTAAAACATTAGCTTAACTCTCTTTGAGGGATATTTTAATACCAAAGTCACTTATTAATTGATTCTGTATGTACGCTTCTACGTCTAACATGGATTAGTTAATAAAGTGACTCGTTATAAAGGTATGTCTTAAATGTCGCCTCAAGTGACTGAATTTGATTGGATATAAAAGGTAGTGCGAAAAGCTTACGCTACCCCTTTAATCTTTTTGAGTTCATGACGTAATGCATTTAATCGTTCCGCATGCATTTCTGGTAGGTGAGTATTGTTCAATAAGGCGATACTGTTTTGGAATTGAGTTATTAACTCATCTTTATTTGCTGGGTTTTCTTGTAGCATATGAATAAAGACTTGGGCACGATTTAAGATTGCTCCTGAATTAAGAGGCTCTAATATTAATGCTCTTTCAAAACTATCCAACGCTTCTTGGTATCGTTTCGCAGTAAAAAACTCAATGCCAGCTTTATTGTAACCTTTAAAGTTTTCAATACGTTGTGTTAATAGATCACCTGTGTGTTTTTTAATATTTATGGCTGTTGTCGGGTCAATAATATGTCGTTGTTCAAGTTCTTCTAAGAGTGGTTCCGCCTCATCAAACTCACCGATATCTAATAATGATAATGAGCTTTCCATTAAAAAAGTGGTATCAAAATCTACAACAGCTTGATGTGTGTTCTTTAATGTATTGAAGATACGACGTTTAGCTTTAAGTGGTTCATTTAGCGCTAAATGAACATTAGCCTGATATATTTCATCAAAACCATTAAAATTAAAGTCTTTGTTCTTTCCTTCTTCGAAACGACTTTGATAAAGCGCTGAAGACACTTTTTTTAATATATGTTTTCGCTCTCCTATATCTTTCTCTTGTTTTGCTAAATTAATAATACTGCGTAAGTAGTTAGCAAGGTGGCAAGGATCAGGATAAAAAGAACTACGACTTAAATGCAAAATAGAGTAATAGCTATTGAGCATGACAATATACTCTTCCATTTCATTTGCTAATAAAGCCACTTCTTGATGACGCTCAATACTATGATGTGTGGTATTGGCTGCTTGAGTTAATATATTTAAGGCGTTGTTTAATTGCCCATCATTTTTATATGAGCGGGCTAACCATCGGTAAGCTTCCATTTGTAATGGAGCGTCTTCAATCAAACGCGTTAATACCTCAATTGATTTTTTGTATTCCTTCTGAAGAAAATAGGATCTTCCTAAACTAATACAAGGGCGTACTAATGGCCTTAATTCAATTAAGGGTTTTAAGATTTTATCTGCGCTTTGGAAATCCTCTATTTGAATATAAATTTCAGCAAGTAAGTTTTTACATAGATTTCTATATTCAGGTGCTTGGTCAATTTTTTGTTTGCAAAGTGAGATAGCCAATTCGTAATGCTTATCTGAAATGGCTTTGTAAATTGCATGTAACATAACTTTACGATGTGTTGCTGCCGTTAACCGGGTGCTTAATTGTACGGGGGAGAAAGGTTTCATCAGGTAATCATCAGGTGATTTCTCGATTGCCGTTAATACCATTCTTTTATTGCTATCACCTGTAATAATAAAGCACAGCGCATGGTCTGGTATTAGATTATTTTTCTTTAAGTAATCTAATAACTGCACACCATTTTTACCTGATCCTAGATTGTAATCTAACAGGTAAATATCGAATTTAACCACTTTAGTTATTTTTACTGCTTGGTCTATTGTGTCGGCAAACGTGATATTTTTTGCGCCTTGATTGGTCAACATGGCTTTAAGCATTACATGAAATGCTTTTTGATCATCTACTATTAAGATTTTTTTATCATGATAATGAAACATAGTGAGTACCGACCAAGTTAAAACAATTTAAGTTAAACAAATTAATTTTATAGATTAAATAATTCGATTCTTATAAACCAGCAGAAAAAGCATTACTATCGCTACCATTAAGTTTATTTGAGAGATCATCTGTTGGAAAGGCGTACATAAAATAATGATTTAATAACAAAAGTAAGTTATGAAAAATGTTTAATAAGATTGTAGAGTATTTTTTGATTAAATGATTTTTTAAAAGTCACAAAAAAAGCAAGTTTTATTTATGTCAGTTATCTTTGCAGTGTAAATAATAAATTGGAGTATTAATTGATGTATTAAAGAAGGTATTTGAAACTTGATGGCCTCAAGCTAATTTAAAATGAAATGGTGGAGGGAGGTGGATTCGAACCACCGAAGCTTTCGCGACAGATTTACAATCTGTTCCCTTTGGCCACTCGGGAACCCCTCCGTTATTTCGAGGTGCATAATATCAGAAAATGATCGCTTGTGAAGATTAAAATTGAAAAAACATTAAATAAAATCAGGTTGTTGCCGATAAAGATAATACTTTATTAAACAATAAGCGTAGGGACGTCTCTTTTAGTATGAATATTGAGCAACTTGATCAACAGATAATTATTAACGAATGGCAACTAGGGCAACAGCTAAATACTGCTGTTCATAGTGGCACTCGTGAAAAATTTAATTTGTTATTAAGTTTCCTGTCCGATGATGCTCGAGATTTTGCACAATTTGAAATAAAGTCAGAAATTGATTTAGTTGCAAAAAAAGATAACTTACGTACTTATTTTGAATTGCCAGAAAAACAACCTTTAGTGAATGAAGGGCCATCAGAAAAACTGTTAGCTGAGTTGAATGATGATTTACAGCAAAAAAAATTAACCGATATTCGCTTTAAACAGTTAATAACCAATGAAGCATTATTATCAAAGCAACAAGGTGCTAAGTTCCCAGAAGAATTGTTAGATAATTTACCATTACTCAAGAAGCAACGCATGAACGCGGCTTATCAATCAAATTCATTGACTGAAGAACGTGATAATAAAAAGCCAATAGGGATAGATGCAAGTTTATTAGATGAATACAAAAATATGGATTTAATGAACCGACCTCTACAAGTTCATTATAAGTAATATATATTCCTTCATGTTTAACCTCTTATATTTCTCTTCTTTATTGCTCTTTTTCTCATTTCTTAATGTCATATAACGTATATTTTGAGGCCGCTAAAGTGGACTTTGAACTTCACTTGTAACAAGCTGTCAGACCATCAGATATAAAAAGTTAGTTTTTGTAAGGTTGTTTTTGTTTCAATATATCAAGGTAGGAAAGAGTTTATGATGAATAAAATGTCTAAAGTAGCGGTTAAAAAAGTCGCGATGGTTGCTACAGTCGCTTCATTAACGACTGCTTTATCGGCTTGTGTCGGTAGTAACGCTGTGACAGACAAAGTGATGCAATTTAACCTAGAAGTGGTAGATAATCGATATGCGCGTGGTGGCGTTAATATATTACTATTCCCTGTTTATGCATTAACACTTGCCGTTGATGTTGTTGTTTTTAATTCTCTTGAGTTTTGGACTGGGAAAAATCCTTTAAACGGTAGTCCGCATATTTTTGATTCTGAAGTGAAAACGCAATATCAAATCAATGATGACTTAGATCCCTCATTAAGAAAGGCACCTTTAAAGCCGTTATCTAATAAATCTGAAAGCAAAGCATCTAATACTGAAAAATCTGTTTATTCTGTGGAAGTTAATCCTGTTAATAAAAATACTATCGATTACGATATTGTTTATACAAACGGTGAAAAAGCGGTATTACGTGGCGAAAAAGTCGGTGAGCTTGTTAATTTCTCATTAAATGGTGAGCATGTAACAACGGCTTCAATTGATGATTTACAAGCTTATATGACACCTGAACAGAAAACTAAATCTTAGTCGATCAGCGATGAGACTAATTATAAGAGACTAATTAAGAGCTGCTTATCTTATAAAGAAACAGATAATAAAAAGCCTTAACTATCAAATAGGTAGTTAAGGCTTTTTTGTGTTGGTTTAAAAATAGCTTTTAAAAGTGACTAAAAAGCGATTTAAAAGCGATTTAAAAGTTATTTAAAAACTATTTAAAAACTATTTAAAAACAACAGTACGGTTAGCGTAAACAAACACTTTATCGTCTAGCACTTGTTGTAAAGCACGACTTAATACTGATTTTTCAACATCTCTGCCTGCTTTTGCTAATTCTTCAGCACTATAAGCGTGGTCAATATGAGCGACATCTTGCGTAATAATAGGGCCTTCATCTAAATCATTATTAACAAAGTGAGCTGTTGCTCCAATAATTTTTACGCCTCGATCGAAGGCTTGCTGATAAGGTTTTGCGCCTATAAAAGCAGGTAAAAATGAATGGTGGATATTAATTAATCTATTTGAATAAGCCTCAACAAATTTTGGCGTTAAAATACGCATGTATTTAGCTAAAATAACGTAATCTGGTGTGTAAGGCGCAATGGTTTCTAATACTTTATCTTCATGCTCTTCACGTGTTAAACCTTCATGGCTTACTGTGTGATAAGGGATATTAAATTTAGTGACTAAGTCTTCTAATGCATCGTAATTGCCGATAACTGCTGCAATTTCTACATCAATGCCGCCATAAGTGCTCTTCATTAGGATATCACCAAGACAGTGTGCTTCTTTAGTGACTAAAATTACAATACGTTTACGTGTCGTTGAATTAATAAGAGCGCGAGAAGAACCTGTTGGTAAATTTAAATCTAAATCAGCCAATAAAGTGTGATCATTAAAAATACCTTCAATTTCTGTACGCATGAAAAATCGATTATATTGATGATCAACAAATTCATTATTTTTAACGATATTTAATTGGTGTTTTTGACAGATATTAGTAATTTGTGCAATCAACCCTTTTGCATCAGGGCAATTTGTTAATAGTGTTTTCTTTTCCATTATTATCTCTATTGATTCGATTCTACTGTTAAGCACAGCATTTTTTATATTTCTTTCCACTGCCGCAAGGGCAAGTATCATTGCGCTGTATCTTACCTGATTTTTGGCCAGGATAAAAAGTCCCATCGCAATAAAGCCATTGATCATGCTCTTTCACAAAGTTAGAAAGCTCGTGATGGCAATGAAGTTGATCTTCAAATAAATACCAGGCTTTGAATTCCACAGTACCTTTATCTAATCCATCATTAGAATGAACAATCTCTAAGTTTTTCCAATCTAATGATTTCTCTGAGAGTTGCTCAATAGTTAAATTGTCACGAAAGCTGGGATGGTAAGTAGAAAATAAGTATTCACCTAATTGCAGACAAAAAGCACTGAATCGAGAACGCATTAATTGTTCGCAAGTGTCTGTTTTTTGTTGTAATTGATGAAAAGGCTGACAACATTGTTGGTATGTTTGACCACTTTTACATAAACACTGGTTTGTATTCATTTTCTTTCTTCCATCAAAATCTATAAAAAAAGGGCATAAAAAAAGCGCTCAGAGAGCGCTTTTTAATATCAGTTAATAATGATACTTATTTTTGCGCGTAAGCATCGTTATGAATGCCAGCAGCACGACCCGATGGGTCAGCATTGTTTTGGAAACTTGCGTCCCATGCTAATGCTTCAACTGTTGAACAAGCAACAGATTTACCATGTGGTACACATTCTGCTGCACTATCAAGTGGGAAGTGACCTTCAAAAATACTACGGTAGAAGTAAGCTTCTTTTGTATCCGGTGTATTGATTGGGAACTTGAATTCCGCACTCTCAAGTTGTAGATCGGTTACTTGTGTTTCAATATGCGCTTTCAGCGTATCAATCCAGTTGTAACCAACACCATCAGAGAATTGTTCTTTTTGACGCCATAAAACTTCTGGTAACAATTGACCATCAAACGCTTCACGTAAGATATTTTTCTCAATTTTGCCATCTTTGATCATTTTAAGTTCAGGGTTAGTACGCATTGCTACGTCTAAGAACTCTTTATCTAAGAATGGTACACGAGCTTCGATACCCCAAGCTGCCATTGATTTGTTAGCACGTAAACAGTCAAACATATGTAGTTTGCTTAGTTTACGGTTTAACTCTTCATGGAACTCTTTAGCATTTGGCGCTTTATGGAAGTATAGGTAGCCACCGAATATTTCATCAGCACCTTCACCTGATAGTACCATTTTGATACCCATCGCTTTAATCTTACGTGCCATTAAGTACATTGGCGTAGACGCACGAATAGTCGTCACATCGTAAGTTTCTAAGTGATAGATAACTTCTTTAAGTGCATCAATACCGTTTTGTACAGTAAAGATAATAGGGTGGTGAACGGTACCTAATTCATCAGCTACTTTTTGTGCAGCAGCTAAGTCTGGTGAACCTTCAAGGCCAACAGAGAATGAATGTAGTTGTGGCCACCAAGCGCCTGTTTCATCGTTATCTTCGATACGTTGCTTAGCAAACTTCTGAGTGATTGCAGAAATAACAGATGAATCTAAACCACCTGATAATAATACACCGTAAGGTACATCACACATTAGTTGGCGTTTTACCGCTGCTTCTAATGCTTCGCCAATTTCAGCTGCACTGCCACCGTTGTCTTTAACTGCATCATATTCCATCCAATCACGGGTGTAATATTTAGTTAATTCGCCAATTTCACTATCTAGGTAATGCCCTGGTGGGAATTCAGATACTTTTGAACAAATAGGAGTTAATGCTTTCATTTCTGAAGCTACATAATAGTTACCAAATTCATCCCAACCTTGATAAAGAGGAATAATACCCATGTGGTCACGACCAATTAAGTATTTATCTTTTTCTTCGTCATATAGGCAGAATGCAAAGATACCGTTTAGGTCATCTAAAAATGTATTACCTTTCTCTTCGTATAAACCAAGGATGATTTCACAATCAGATTTAGTTTTAAACTGGTAACCACAAGTTAGCTCTTTCGCTAATTCTTTGTGATTATAGATTTCACCATTTACAGCAAGTATGTGTGTATTATTTTGATTGTATAAAGGCTGTGCACCTGTATTCACGTCAACGATAGAAAGACGTTCATGAACAAGGATCGCTTTATCAGAAGAATAAACGCCAGACCAATCTGGGCCGCGATGACGAAGCAGTTTTGACATTTCAATTGCTTGTTGGCGCAATGCGATAGGATCGCTTTTAATGTCGAGCACACCAAAAATAGAACACATAAGGTTACCTTTTTTATTGTAAACGGATAGTAAAGTTATCCGTTACTTCTTGAATTACTTTTAAGCACAAGTTTATTAACTGATGTGCTTCGTGATCAAATTAGATCAACATATTGAGAGATATGATTTTTGCAGAATAAACATCAAAAGTCACACGAAATCAGTACAATTTACTAACAAAAAACATCGACACCTCAATATTTATCTTTATAGGTCCAGTTTTTGCGGACTTTTGCCCAAAATTGCTTGAAAATCTGTCCATACATGGCGAGCAAAACCTGCACCAGCTTCTTCGTACATATTAAACACTAAGTTAACACCTAAGGCGTTTAACTCTTGTTCATCTGTTTTATAATGCGCAAGTGCAGCTACTTTAAAACTACAGTTTTGAATATTATTTAATTGTTCAGCCGCGTAACGATTACCGTTATGGTCCGGCATCGCCAATAGAATAAGTTTAATATTATTAGTGAGCTGTAATTTAGTCCAAAAATCAGAGTCGAGAGCATCACCAGTGATAACGCGTCTTCCTGCCTCTCTGTGTTGTAATGTAGTGAGATGGTTATAATCAATGCCCATTACTTTTTCGCCATAGGTCGTTTTTAACGCATCATAAGCACCCACACCAATTCGTCCCATTCCCATTACTAATATTTGTGCATCACCAACACGTACTGGTCGGTCATCTAAATGTAAGCGAGTTGCTTGATAACGTTTTAGCGCTATTCGATAGCGGTCGTAAATAGCATCAGCATATTTATTTAATAGTGCGGCAATAATAAAGCTTAATGAAACAGCGATAGCCGTAATAATTAACCAGTCTTTTGATAACCAACCTTTATAAGTAGCGAGCGAAGCGACAATTAATCCAAACTCACTATAATTAGCTAAGCTAAATGCAGCAAATAATGAGGTACGTGAGCGCAATTTGAATTTACTCAGCGTTAGAAAATACAGCACAATTTTACCAAAGAGTAAAAGTGATAAAGCAGTCGCAATCATTAAATGATCTAAGTTAGGTAAACCACCGAATCCTATATTTAAAAAGAAACAGACTAAGAATAATTCTTTTAAATTAAATAAAGAGCGCGCCATCTCTTTTGCACTTGGGTGAGCGGCTAACAACATGCCGGCGATTAAAGCGCCTAAGTCGGCTTTCATACCAACACTTTCAAATAAACCAGCACCAACCACTAAGGCTAAAAAGAAACCGTATAAAACTAATAATTCACCGTGGCCCGCTTTGTCTAATAGTTTATATAACAGCGGTCTAACGAGTGGAAGGGCAACTAAACCAATGGCCCAGATAGACGGTATTTTACCAACAGAAATGGTTAAAAATAACACGGCAAAAATATCTTGCATGATCAGTATACCGATCGCAATGCGGCCGTAAAGGGAGTTTGCTTCGCTTTTTTCTTCTAATATTTTGACTGCAAATACCGTACTGGAAAAGCTTAATGCAAAAGAGATAAGCACAATACCAACAATATCTAATCCTGCAAAAAGTGATACGCCAAGCTGCTTTATTACAAATAAAATAGCGGTATAAAAAATAAGGCTCGCGATAAGGTGAATGCTCGCTCCACCCCATACTTCAGACTTAAATAGCGTGCGAATATCTAATTTTAGGCCAATTGAAAAGAGTAATAAAGTTACCCCTAAATTAGCTAAAGTCACGAGGTTATCTGATGATTCAAAACCAATAAAATTAAGCGTGAAACCAGCCAATAAAAAACCAACCATAGGTGGGAGGCCTGTTAAATTAATCAGCATGCCAAATGTAAAAGCAACGCCTATAAAAAGTAATATTGTGCTGTCCATGAATTCACTTATTTAAATAATTAATGTCATTGAGTTTAATGGTTTTTATGTTGGCCATTAATATCTGGGTGCTTTTAATCCTTTGTATTCTAGCATTTCCAAGAACGAGGTTTTAACTTTTATGCCTGGCTGTATTTATTTTTAAATTAATGTGTCTTATTTGAATGCAATTGATAAGGCTAATGAGCCTAAGAAAACAAGTATTTAAATATGAGGAAATTATAAAGAGGTGATTTTATGGGATAGAGGTAATTAGGACAATCACTATATTAACTTAATGCTCAATAATATTAATTGCTTAATCACACTCGTTAATAAATGAAGTTTATCTCTCTTTTTTCTTTGCAGAAAAAATTCCATTTATTTATTGAAAAAACTCTGCCTGTGAGTACTCGACAAAGGTTGTTGTATCAGGCCAAAGACGGAAAACACGTAAGATAATATTATCTTTTAATCTCCATTGAAAACTAGCTTCGCCTTGCAATTCGTTTCCCTGTGAGTAACTTGGTTGGCCATAAGTTTCTATTAACTTATTTTTGACCGTGATAATAAGCGAAGGGTTGTTTCGACCCACAAAAGTATAAGTTGCTTGTGAAAACTCGTTATCTTCAGTGTATCGAATGGTTAATTCACTAGATCCTTTGGTCATTGCTGCTGTGAAATACGTATCTGTAAGTGATTTGTCATCCTCTGAGATAACCTTGATTTTTTGTAACTTTATTTTTTCTCTCAACAAAGTTCGGTTTGCACAACTGAGTTTTTCAGAAAATAAAAGTGTGGTCGCTGTTTTTAAACATCGAGCGTGTGTCACCAATTTAAATAACCGTGTTTTTGCCCATTTCTGTGATGATTTTTGATATAACAAAATAGCGGCTTCTTTATCTACCTTAGTAAAAATACCATTTTCATAAAAGTACGCTAATTTGGCATGCGCTAACGGGTAATTTAGTGAAGAGGCATATTGATAATTTTTAAAGGCTTTTTGTAAGTTAGGATGAATATTACGGGTGTATTGTGTTGTACCATTTTCATAAATTGTAGCGAGTCGGTAATAAGCTTCCGCATGATCGCGACGAGATGCTTGAGTGTACCAGTCAATCGCTCGTTGAATACTTTTGGGTGTTCCTTTGCCCATTTCTGATAATTGACCTAGTTGAAATTGTGCATCGGTATTCCCTTTCAAAGCCGCAAGACGATACCAAGCAATAGCTTTTTTATAATCAACGCCATCTACGTTACCTGCTTCATAAATTTGGCCTAATTTATAAGCTGCTTGAGAGTAATTATTGTTAGCAGATTGTTTATATAATTGAATCGCTTTTGCGTAGTCTTGCTGTGTACCTAATCCATTTTCATGCATATAGGCTAATTGGTATTGAGCGACCGGATTGTCTTGGTGTGCTGCTGATTGGTACCAATCAAGCGCTTTTTTATAATCTCTTTCGAGTGTTTCGCCTGATTGATATAGATAGCCAAGATCTATTTGTGCGTTTACATGGCCTTGTTCAGCAGCTTTTTGATACCAAACAATACTTTGTTTATTATTTTTTTTAGTGCCAATACCGTACTGGTAGTAGTTACCAACTTGATATTGAGATGTTGGATCGCCTTGTTCAGCTGCGAGAAGGTAATAACTTAATGCCTTACTGCTATCTTGTTCAACGCCGGTTCCTTTCTCGTACAAGGTAGCTAGAACATATTGTGCTGCTTTGTATTCTTGTTGTGCAGATTTTAAATACCAATGGATAGCTTTTTTTAAATCTTTCTTAACACCTTGGCCACTTTCGTACATCCAACCAACGGTATATTGTGCAGAAGCGTCACCTTTTTCTGCTAGAGGGATCCAGATCTTTACGGCTTTTTTATAGTTACCAGAATGAGCGGCTTCGTAGCCCTCAGAAAACTTGGCTTGTGCAATTAGCTCCCCTGAAAAAAGGATTATAATTGTAAATAAAAGAAATAAATTACAAAATCTTTGCTTCATGCAAATACTAAATCCGTATGACAAAAAAGTGATATTATTGATTATGCCATTAGATTACGATTAAAGCAGGTTTATATTACTTATATTGATATATAAATCGCTTTTATAAAGAAAGTATACCTATATTATTTAAATCATAGTTACAAAATTTTGATGTAAATAATATGAAAGGTAAATAGATAGTTAACCTCAATTCTAGTTAATGAAAGTAGAATTATATTTAAAATCAGAAGGTTGTATTTTTTATTATACAGTGCCGTTAGTTTTGCGTAGTTCAAGGCGAATTATTGAAGCAATAACGGGCTATTGATAGATAATTTAATGGAGAAGTCCGCGGAAATAGCGGTGTTGTACCGCTTTGTTTATTCAGAATGGAGGTTAGCTATATTTAAATCTATGGTTATATTGTTTTAATCGTGATGCTTTTTTCGCTTTTACTGCAACAAAGTAAAATTTCACCTTCTTTTAAATAAGCCATTGGAAAGTTACTGTAAGTCACATCACCAGAAACAAGAATTGAACGGCAGGCGCCGCAATGTCCATCTCTGCAATGAAACTCAACAGACACTGATTGAGATTCTAAATTCTCAAGCAGTGTCTTATTTGCATCTAATGTATATTGTTGTTCATTGTAAATTAGTTTAGATGACATTATTTTTTGTACGCTTATAGTTCAAATGTACTTAGGTCTTCACTGTCGACAGTACTATTAATTTGACCTACTAAATAAGAGCTGATTTCCGCTTCTTGAGGCGCTACTTGTACGTTGTCACTGACTAACCAATGGTTAATCCATGGAATTGGATTACTTTTAACTTTAAAAGGAGCTTCGTAACCAATTGCTTGCATACGTTGATTGGCAATGTACTCAACATACTGACATAGAATTTCTTCATTTAAGCCGATCATTGAGCCATCTTTGAATAGGTATTGAGCCCATTCTTTTTCTTGCTCTGCTGCTTTTAAGAAAATAGCTTTGCCTTCAGCAAAACATTCTAATGCAATTTCAGCCATTTCAGGATCATCTTTACCATCAGCCCAAATATTTAGCATTTGTTGCGTTGAGTTCAAATGTAAAGCTTCATCACGTGCAATTAATTTGATAATTTTAGCATTGCCTTCTAACAAGTCACGCTCAGCAAAGGCAAACGAACAAGCAAATGAAACATAAAAGCGTATTGCTTCTAGTGCATTAGTTGAACAAATACAAAGATAGAGTTTCTTTTTAATATCACGCAATGTTAAGGCTTCAGTTTTACCTTGAATATTAACGTATTTAATATCAGTTTGCTCAAATCCGTGTAGCTGCATGAATTGTACTGCATGGATTAGTTCATCGTAATAATAAGAGATATCCACAGCACGTTTTTGGATTTCGTCATTATTAACGATATCTTCAAACACTTCATTTGGATCTGTGAATAAGTTACGTAAAATATGCGTGTAACTACGGCTGTGAATTGTTTCTGAGAATGCCCATGTTTCAATCCATGTTTCTAATTCTGGTAGTGAAACAATAGGGAGTAGTGCAACGTTTGGACTACGTCCTTGAATCGAATCTAATAATGTTTGATATTTTAGATTAGAAATGAAAATGTGTTGCTCATGATCTGGCAGGTTTAAGAAATCGATACGATCACGACTCACGTCTATTTCTTCCGGACGCCAAAAAAATGAAAGCTGCTTTTCGATTAATTTTTCAAAAACTTCGAATTTTTGTTGATCGTAACGAGCCACGTTAACAGGATTGCCAAAGAACATAGGTTCTTTCATAGCGTCATTGGAAAGGGTAGAGAAAGTTGTGTAAGCCATGAGACTCTCCGTGGTAAATTATTGTTCGCTATACTATACGGATGAGTCGCCTTTTTCTATCACTTTAGCTAGAAAAATATTTGTTATTTTATCTTTTTCGTTTAAAAGGCATGGTCAACAAACCTAATAAATTTGCATTATCTTTAGCATCAGGAAATTCTTTAATACCAATATCTATTTCTAAATCTGGTTTAGTTGCTTCAGCTGAATAACTACCAAATAATCGGTCCCACCAAATAACACTGAACCCATAATTTGAGTTACTTTCTTTAAATAACTGACTGTGGTGAATGCGGTGTAATATCTGGGTCATCAAAATTAAGCGAGTTACCGCTTCTACTTTTTTAGGAAGGCGAATATTGGCATGATTAAATAGAGCAAAGCCATTTAATAAAACCTCAAATAAAATAACTGCAAAGGCAGGCACACCTAGTAACATCACAGCGATTGCTTTAATAAAAATACTGGCCACGATTTCTAAAGGGTGAAAACGTAACCCCGTGCTTGCATCAACATGTGAATCGGCATGGTGTACTTTGTGTAATTGCCATAACAGAGGGATTTTGTGGAATAACCGATGCTGCCAATAGATGAGCATATCTAATAACAACAAACTTAAAACAATGGTTAGCCAAGAGGGTAAGTGTATAAGGTTAAATAAACCCCATTGTTGTTCAGTGCAATAAAGCGCAAATCCTGCTAACCCAACCGGAAGTACTAACCTTGCTGATAAGCCTGAAAGAAATACGATGCCGAAGTTTCCAATCAAACGAGTGGTTTTTGTTGGTGCTTGTTTTTTAGTTGATAGTTGTCGAGCAGGAAAGGTTTGCTCTAAGATTATCATTATCGCTAAGATACTAATAAATATCCCAAGGCGAATAAAAGTATCATCGATCATCGTTATCTATCCTGCTATTTTTCTACATTGTTAACATTATGACTTTTTAATGTTTGGTACCCACCGTGAAGGCGAGTAAAAACAGTAATCGCACCTAAAAAAGCAAAGCTATAAGCTAGCTCAGGGAAATAGGTTGGCCATAAACAGAAGGCAACAAAAAAGGCGATAGTTTCAGTGCCTTCCGTTAAACCATTTAAAAAATAAAAGCTTTTATTTGCAAACTGTGGTCTTGCTAAATTGAGTTTTTCTGCTGGAATTGCAAAGGCTAAGAAACTTGAACCTGTACCTATAAACACTGATAATAATACCACGGCTGGCAAGGCATTTACGGCGGGATCCGCTAAGGCAAAACCCACAGGAATGGCCGCATAAAACAGAAAGTCGACACAAATATCTAAATAGCCGCCAGCGCTATTACTGCTATTTTGATGCCGAGCTAACGCACCATCTAAACCATCTAAAATACGATTAAGTATTATCATGATCAGCGCTGCTGTCCATAGTTGTGCAGCTAACAGTGGTACCGCTAATAAGCCGACTATAAAACCTACTAAGGTGACTTGATCTGGATGTATGCCACGCTTATCTAATTGAACCACTACTGGCGTTAAAAGCGGTTTGATATACGGTGTGACAAATCTATCTAGCATGTCTTTTTCCTATTATTCAGTGTTTATTAAACAACTTGATTTAAAGAGAGAGCATCTAATGTGATCACTTTACCTTTTGCTGCAACAGCATCACTTTGATCATGTGTCACCATTACTGCTGGTAAACTGTATTTTTGTATTTGTTCAAAAACCAATTGACGTGTTTCTTGGCGCAATTGACTATCTAATTTACTAAAAGGTTCATCCAATAAAATGGCTTTTGGTTTGCTTAATAATACACGTAACAAAGCAACTCGTGCTTGCTGACCGCCTGATAGATTTTGTGGGCAACGCTTTTCCATGCCAGCAAGACCCACTTGATTTAACGCATCACTAATTTCATCTTTACGTGTTTGTTTATCACCTTTAGGCATAGCAAAAGCAATATTACCTTCAACGCTTAAATGAGGGAACAATAAAGGATCTTGATATAATAAACCGATATTACGTAGATGGCTTGCTGTATTGGTAATAATTTGTTGGTTTAAATAGAGCTCACCATTAGCATAAAAGTCACTTGGTAACATACCAACTAACCAATTTAGTAGTGTCGACTTACCACTACCTGATGGGCCCATAATCGTCAGGACTTCGCCGCCTTTAACTTCTTCATTAAGAGAAAGTAAAAGTTTACCTTGTTGGCTTAATTGTAGATTATCGATCTTTAATGATGACATTGATTGTGAATTCATTTTATTTCCTAACCTCGGTTCCGGAAGAACAACTTTGGTGTCGCCCAAGCTAATATAAAGAACAATGCTGGCAATAACATTTGCATTAACGCATAGACCGCGCTGGTTCTTCTGCTTGCGCCATTGGCAAGCGTAACGGCTTCCGTTGTAATAGTATTGATTCGGCCTGCGCCTGATAACAATGTTGGTAAATACTGACTAAAGCTAATCGCTAAGCCTAATGCACTGGCGATTAAAATCGGTGATAATAGTAATGGGAGTTTCAACTGCCAAAATATTTTAGAGGGTGGTACACCAAGACTTGCTGCCACGGTGCTAAAACGAGGATCTAAGCGACGGTAACTATTGGCTAACGATAAAAACACATAAGGTAAAACAAATAATAAATGTGAAAAAACCACATTGATGTAAGCATGTTGACTATTGACTTGCTCAAACAGCCAAACCAGTCCAAATAAGAAAGCAATACTTGGAATGAGTAATGGTAAGTAAATAATAAAGCCGCTAATAGCCGAAATAGTTTTTGTATTTTGCTGTTCAGCTTCTAGTACAAATAAGGTTAATGCAATGGCAATTAACGTGGTGCTAATAGCAATAACAAGGGTATTAAACAGTGGGGTTTGCATTTGTAGTAAAGCAGATGACCAGTGTAAAGTAACAAGTTGCTGAGGTAATAAATCAGGGAAAGACCAGAAGCCAGCAAAAGACCATAACACCATAGCAACAAGCGCTAAACCGATAACACTTAACATCACCGTGGTTATTAAATGAGTCACACGTTGAATCAACATGCCACCGTATTCCCTTTCTCCATTTACTAAGAATGAAGTACTGCATTTTTTAACTAATAATTCTAATAAACACCAACTGCCCAATAACGATAGAGTGATCAGTATTTGTAATATGGCACCTGATGATGCTTTGATGCGTAGGCTTAAATCAACATCATTAAACCATTGCATAATCGCAACTGCTAAAGTAGGAGGCGTATTAGATCCTAGAATTAAAGGAATTTCGACACTGGCACTTGAGTAAGCAAGTACCGCTAAAATAGGTAAACGCATATAACCGTAAAGGCTTGGTAAAATGACTTTGAAAAAGCCAGTCATCGGGCAGTAACCTAAACTTGATGCCACTTTATGTTGTGCTTTTAATGTTTTACCAATTTCAGGTTGAGCAAGTACGCCTAATGCGATTAAAAGCAAAAAAGGGAGCTCTTTAAGTGTTAATCCTAATATGATGCTTAATCCATAAGGATCATGGGGCAACAACCAGTCAGGTGGAGTATCCCAACCACTTAACCAGGGTGAAAAAAGTCGTGATAAGAACCCAGAAGGGGCGATTAAAAAACCAATGGCAATCGCAGCCGCCGCATGTGGAATAACTAATATCGGACCTAATAAACGTTGAATTCGTTTTAACCAAGGGCTGTTAAAGTAACTGGCTAGTATCAATACAGTGATAACAAAAGCGAGTAGAGTACTAATTAAACTGGTACCAAAACTCAGTAATACCATGCGTTCAATACCAGGAGTATTAAACAGTTGGACAAATCCAAATAAACCGAACTCATTAGCACCAAGTGCAGGGAACCAACCAAAAGCAGGTAATAACACACCTAATAAACCACCTAGTACAGGCACCACTAATAAAGCGATTAAAAGATACGGACTATTACGAACTAAGCGAGTAAACAGGGTATTAGCAACAATCATTGTTTATTGAACTCCATAACGAGTAAGCCATTGTTCAGTTATGACTTTAACCCAGCTAGGGTGTAACTCACTTAACAAACGGGTGTTATCTATATTGATGATATTCGCACTTAAATGTTGTTCTTCATTGACGTCAAAAAGTGCTTTTTGTGTCGGTGTTAATTGCGATAAATCGAGCACGCTACTGTCGCCCCATATCACTGTTTTTTGTTTTCTCGCTTGTGCTTCTGGGCTTAATAAAAAGTTAGCAACTAGCTTTGCACCTTCAATATGAGGGGAATTATAAGGGATTGCAACAAAGTGAATATTACTTAAACTACCGTCTTTCATTCTGTAACTGCGAGTACTATCAGGTAAGTCGTAACGAGAAATAGCTGAAGGAATTTCAGCGGCTGAGAAAGTGAAAGAAACTTGTAATTCGGTATCGCTCATTAAACGTCGTAATGCTAAGCCATTGGATACAAAGTGTTTACCTTGTCGCCATAAAGTCGGGTGTAATTGATCTAAAAATTGCCATAAAGCAGGTAATAATTCAGCTTCACTTTCTGCTGACACTGGTTGATAAAGTTTATCTTGAATGCTTTTCGGTTGTGATTCGCTTAATACCAGTAATGCATACTTTAAAAAGCTCATGCCTAAAAAGTCGGGCGGTTTAGGGTAAGTAAAGTGGCCAGGATGCTTTTCACTCCAAATCAATAAATCAGAGAGAGTCTCTGGTACATCATTTACTTTTAAACTATCGAAATAAAAGGTGAGCGCAGCTTGTCCCCATGGTGCTTCCATTCCTTGCGTTGGAACGCCGAAGTCACGAGTCATAGCGGGATTGTTGGTTGGGTTTGTTAATTGAAAATTAGGTAGTTCGCCAGCCCAGTCTGCGGCTAATAATTGGTATTTTGCCATTGAAGCAAAGTTTGCCCCATTGATCCAAACTAGATCAACTTGTCCGTTACGGTGATTGTCAGCGGCTTTTTCTGCTAACACTCTGCTGACGGCTTCACTTGTGTCGGTGAGTTTTACATGGTGTAAATTAATTTTATATTTTTCTTTAACCTGCTTAGCAGCCCATTGAATATAATTATTAATTTGTTGATCGCCTCCCCAAGCATGAAAATATACATCTTGTGTAGTGCCACGCATTTCAACGTTTTTCCAAACTCGGGAAGTTGATTCAGCCGTACTATTTGCCTCATCGGCAAATGAGTTGCTGCTAAGCGAAAAAACGCTTAGCAGACAAAGGCTAACAAGAATCTTACGGTAATAATTACTTACTCGCATTAAGCTTCCAATTGTAATCTAAAAATTTAACACTAAAGTCTTGTTTCTGTAATGTAGTCAGTTGCTTTTCATCTAGTTTCAATGCATCAGCATACAGGCTTATAAAACTTTGTATTGACTTAGTACCGCGAAATCCTGCTTCAAAGTCTTCATCATACCACTTAAAAATAGACGATAAGTAGATTGAGTTGCCTTTGATGTAGTTACGGCTTGAATCTGTTAAAAAGCGCTCAGTTTGTTGTTCTAACTGTTGCTCAAGTTTGCTTGCTGTGTAAGCTTCTTCGCGAAGTGCAGGGCAACCAATACTTGCACAGTTAACTGCAAAATGAATACGTGGATCATTGTAACGTTTGCTACCACGAATAAGACCGTGTTCGATATCATTTAAACTCACCGTTTTACCCAATAGTGGAATAAATTCTTTATCCCACGGAGAGCTAAATAAACTGCCTAGATCTTTAATCGATTCTAGGTCAGGGTATTTAGTTAAAATAAACTCAACAGTCCAAGCGTTATAAGCATTAATTAAAAAAGCTAACTGTTTTTCTTTTGACCAAGCATCAAAATCTGCGCGTGATACTTCACCTAATTTATCAAGGTAAGCTTGTAGTTCGCTTTCTTGATTTTTAAAGGCTGCATAATCAACGGCTGTGCTGTGTCCTTTATTAATTGGCGATATATTTTGCTCAAGTAATTCGGTCCAATCAGCATGTAAGTTTTTTTGATCCGTTTCTGCATATACATTGCTCATTAATGAGCCAGTTAACAAAGCGGCTCCTAAAGTGAAGCGCACTAATGCACTCACTTTATTAGTTGATGTTGATATTATTGAGTTCATTATCCACGTCTCCAAGTATGATATTTCTCTAACCAGTTTAATACTGTTTGTGGTGCATGATTACGTTTCCATTCACCAGCTGCATATTTATTACCTTCAGCCCAAGTAGGGTAACTGTGGATAGTACCAAGGATTTTATTAAGCCCTAAACCATGTTTCATTGCTAAAACAAATTCTGCAATTAAGTCACCAGCATGTTCAGAAACAATGGTTACCCCTAGAATTTTATCTTTACCCTTAGGTGTAATTACTTTGATGAAACCTTTTGTTGCACTGTCTGTAATTGCACGGTCAAGCTCTTCAAAGTCAAAGCGAGTGATCTCATAATCAATGCCTTTTTGTTTTGCTTCATCTTCATTGATACCTACACGAGCCACTTCTGGGTCAATAAAGGTAGTCCATGGGATAACACGATAATCAACTTTGAATTTTTTCAAGTGACCGAATAGACCATTTACTGCAGCATACCAACCTTGATGTGCAGCTACATGTGTAAATTGGTATGGACCAACAATGTCACCTGCGGCAAAAATATTCGGGTAGAGTGTTTCTAAATATTCATTAGTGACAATAGTACGGTTTGTTTCAATACCTAACTCTTCTAAGCCGTAACCCGTTAAACGAGCACTACGTCCTACTGCACACAGTAGTTGGTCGTATTCAATCGCAATTTCTTCTTCGTTATGTTTAACGATAATGAACTTCTTACCATCTTTGATTTCACAGCGTAATGCTTGGTGTGAGGTTAAGATGTTAACACCGCTTTCTTTTAGCGTCTCAGTGGCAAATTCAGACACTTCAAGATCTTCTTTGATCATGATGCGTTCAGCCATTTCAATCTGTGTTACGTTTGAACCTAAACGTGCAAAGCTTTGTGCTAGTTCTGAGCCTATTGGACCGCCACCTAATACAACTAGTTTCTTCGGTGCTTCTTCTAATTTTGCAAACTCATTCCATAATGTATCACTGGTTACATAACCTGTTTCTTCGATACCTGGTAATGGTGGAACAAATGGGCGCGCGCCGGTCGCGATAACAATTGTTCGTGTTGTTAATTTTTTCTTAGTGCCGTCTTCATAGCTAATTTCAACTGTCCAAGGGTCTAGAATTTTTGCATAACCTTTTTCTACTTCAACACCTAAATCAGTGTAACGTTCAACGCTGTCATGAGGTGCAACATCTGCAACTACTTGATGAACACGTTCCATTACTTTTTTGAATGAGAATTGTGGTGTTGTATCTTCTAAACCGTAGTGATGTGCATTACGAATTTGCTCTGCAATTTTAGCACTTTTGATAATAGCTTTACTTGGTACACAACCATAGTTAAGACAATCTCCACCCATCTCGCCAGCTTCGATTAACGTTACTTTAGCTTTTACTGCTGCAGCAATATAACTTGTTACCAAACCACCTGCACCAGCGCCAATCACAACCATATTACGGTCAAATTTAGCGGGTTTAGTCCATTTACTGTAAACGCGACGTTTTTTAATCATATTAACAATACCTTTAGCAATGAGTGGGAATACACCTAATAGAACAAAAGAAAGAATTAAATTAAAAGATAGGATGTTAGAAATGCTATCGATTTGCGCTAACTGTGTACCTGCATTTACGAAAATGAACGTACCTGCTAACATACCTAATTGGCTAACCCAGTAGAAAGTCCATGCCTTAATCGCAGTGACACCCATTAATAGGTTAATTAAAAAGAATGGGAAGATCGGTACTAGGCGTAAAGTAAATAGGTAGAAAGCACCTTCTTTTTTAATACCTTCATCAATTGAGGCTAAACGCTCTGGGAAACGCTTTTTCAGTGAGTCACGTAATAAGTAACGAGACACTAAGAATGATGATAAAGCCCCTAAACTAGAAGCAAATGAAGCAATCACAAAGCCTTCAAATAAACCAAATAGCGCGCCGGCGGCTAACGTTAAAATAGCAGCACCAGGTAATGCTAATGCCGTCACCAACACGTATAAAATAAAGAATCCACCAATAACAAGAACAGGTGAATGCACTCTCAATTCAGTAAATTGGTCCATTGACCCTTTTAACCCTTCTAAGGTCAGAAGTTGATGTAAATTGAAGTGGAAAAACAATCCTATTAATACGATTGCAAGTAACAGCAGTACGATCTTTTTTAACATAATTTATTAGCCTTTAAATGAATGGCGGTAAGGTGTTTTGTATGTTGTTTTGCAACCGTTAAAGCACCTAAGTCGAATTTTATTTTTTGTCGATATCTAGCTTTTGATTATGGGTGTTTTTCTGCATAATTGATAGCTCCCACATAAAGACCTGATTATGTTTAATTTAATTGCTTAATTATTCAAATAATTACAATTTAATTTTTAGCAGTACTAAGCCAGTAGTTATCAATATGTATTTAATAAGTGGTATTTTTATTTTAGTTCAATAATCTAAAAGAACAAATAAATTATATGTTTAAGAGGAATTATTAGAGTGTAATCTTTAAAATACTTAGTTTGAAAGAGTAAGTTTGAAGATTTGAAAGGCATAAAAAAGGGATGTGTTAAACACATCCCTTTTATTAACTTATTATGTTGTTAAAGGCTGAAATTTATATCTTACAAGCACCGCCAGCACAACTGTCATCTTCAAACACTTTTTCATCATCAGCACCGTCACGAGTGTTATGGTAATAAAGTGTTTTTAAGCCCATTTTATAAGCCATTAACAGATCTTTAAGTAAGATTGTCATTGGTACTTTACCGTCATCAAAACGTTTAGGGTCGTAGTTCGTATTTGCTGAGATAGCTTGGTCGACAAACTTTTGCATAATGCCAACAAGTTCCAAGTAACCTTTATTATTTGGAATACTCCATAATAACTCATAGTTATTTTTGTATTTATTAAATTCAGGTACTACCTGTTTTAAAATACCGTCTTTACTTGCTTTAATACTGATGAAACCACGTGGTGGTTCAATACCGTTAGTCGCATTTGAAATCTGACTTGATGTTTCAGAAGGCATCAATGCTGATAACGTTGAGTTACGTAAACCATCTTTAACGATATCTGCACGTAACGTTTCCCAGTCTAAATGATATTCTTCATCACAAATTGCATCTAAAGATTTTTTGTAGGTATCTAACGGTAGAATACCTTTAGCATAGTTAGTTTCATTAAACTTAGGGCATGCACCACGCTCTTTAGCTAACTTGTTTGATGCTTTCAATAAGTAGAATTGAATCGCTTCAAAGGTTTTATGCGTTAGATTGTTAGCACTACCGTCTGAGTATTTTACGCCATTTTTAGCTAAGTAATAAGCGTAGTTGATAACACCTATACCTAACGTACGGCGATTCATGCTGCTTTTTTCTGCTGCGATGATTGGGTAATCTTGGTAATCCAACAAGTTATCTAATGCACGTACAGCAAGTTCAGACAACACTTCAATTTCATCTAATGACTCAATCGCACCTAAGTTGATTGCAGATAAAGTACATAAAGCGATTTCGCCTTCTTCATCTTTAATATGTGTAAGTGGTTTCGTCGGTAACGCTATTTCTAAACACAAGTTACTTTGGCGAACCGGTGCAACTTTGCTGTCAAATGGACTGTGCGTATTACAGTGATCAACATTTTGAATGTAAATACGTCCAGTACTTGCACGTTCTTGCATTAACAGTGAGAACAATCTTACTGCTGGAATCGAGCTTTGACGGATTGACTCATCACCTTCGTAAAGGTGGTATAAACGTTCGAATTCATCTTGATCTTCAAAGAACGCATCATACATTCCCGGCGTATCAGAAGGGCTGAATAAGGTAATGTCTTTTTTGTCGATTAAACGTTGGTAGAATAAACGACCTAATTGCACACCATAATCAAGGTGACGAACACGGTTAGAGTCAATACCACGGTTATTTTTCAATACTAATAGCGATTCAACTTCTAAATGCCAGATAGGGTAGAAAACCGTTGCTGCGCCACCACGAACGCCACCTTGTGAACAAGATTTAACCGCTGTTTGGAAATGTTTATAAAATGGAATACACCCGGTATGATAAGCTTCGCCACCACGAATGTTACTACCCATTGCGCGAATACGACCTGCATTAATACCGATACCAGCACGTTGCGATACATATTTAACAATTGCACTTGATGTTGCATTGATTGAATCTAAGCTATCGTCTGCTTCAATTAATACACATGAACTGAATTGACGTGTTGGAGTACGAACACCAGACATAATAGGTGTTGGTAATGAGATTTTAAATTGAGAAGTCGCATCGTAAAAACGTTTTACATAATCTAAACGTACGTCTTTATCGTAATCAGCAAATAAACAAGCTGATACTAAAAGGTATAAGAATTGCGCACTTTCATAAATCTCACCCGTGACACGGTTTTGGATAAGGTACTTACCCTCTAACTGTTTTACGGCAGCGTATGAAAAGTTTAAATCACGTTTGTGATCGATAAACTTATTCATCTCTTCAAATTCTTGCTTGGTATAATCTTCTAGTAAATGTGCATCATATTTACCTTTAGTGACCATTTTACTAACGTGCTCAAACACACTTGGTGGTGTAAAGCGTTGATATGCACGTTTGCGTAAGTGGAATACGGCTAAATGCGCTGCTAAATATTGATAATCTGGAGATTCTTCTGAGATTAAATCGGCTGCTGCTTTGATAATAGTTTCATGAATATCATCAGTACGAATGCCATCATAAAACTGAATGTGTGAGTTCAACTCTACCTGTGAAACTGAAACGTTGTTTAGACCTTCCGCTGCCCACGTGATGACGCGATGGATTTTGTCAAGATCTATAGGTTCTTTTTTACCATTTCGTTTAGTAACAGATAGGTTTTTGTTCATTATTTTGCCTTTATCAAAAAGCGCGAGTAACTATTTTATTAAATACAAAGAGTTACTCACACTAGTGTGAATTGTTTAATTAAAACACAAGATGTAGTGTTGGTTTCAAAGAAGAGACACAAGATAACGTTTTTTAGAATAATTTCAAGGGATAACTTTTACTAAATTAGTGGATAAAATTGTGGACAAATTAGCAGGTATTCTGACGGTTAGTGCTTACTAACAAAATGCCGCAAGTGAGGTCTGTTTTATACAAATTGCAATAACTATTTTTGTTTTTTTTATACCTCTAAATTGTATTTTATGCAGACAATAATTTTTTAAATTTATTTTTTAATGTCTCATTTTTAGATATTAATCAGGTTTTATAGTATTGATATAATCTATCAATTTAACGCTTAAATGTTGTAACTCCGATACCCTAAATTACTACCGCTCATTTTATCACGATATTTATGAATGTCGTTGTGGTTAATCTCCATGGTTCTTGCTTTGTATTCACAGAAGTGCTGATAGCTATTTCATTTATTGACACCTTAACCTTGCCAAAAAAACGAGGCAAGGTAGGTGTTCTTATGACTTTTACTGTGGGTTTTGGTGCAGCCAACGCAATGAATCATATTGCCTATGCCGAAATACGAAAAATGACTTTGTTTTTGCTCATAAATTTACTGTCCCTAAGACTGACTGCTGATAACGCTTACTAAAGATAAAAGTAATTGAACAATAGCTCTCTACTTATTTAACGCTCAGCGTTGAAGTCAGTAACCTCAATTGTGGATAAAAAATAACCCTAATAAGTAAAACGATTGAGATCGAATATTATAAAAATTTAACATAGTGAAATTAATTGTATTAGATTTGCATTTATCCAGAGTTGAGATTAAGTCATATTTGGCTCTTAAGTTATTGATATTTTTTTGGAGTGTAGTAGACTCCTGCTTGAAAATAATAATCACAAATAAATCATTATTGTAGTTATTAAGTGTTACTTTAGAGCGGTTCTATTAGGTTTTATAATCGTCCGAGCCTAATACTCAAACATTCACAGGACGTGGGATAATAAGATGAAAAAAATAATATTATTGTTAATGATGTCAGTTTTAGCTGGTTGTGCAACACATGCAGAAATAAAAATGCCAGTGACAACAAAAGTGCATGATGCCGCATATGAAAATAAAAGCCTCAATTATGAAATCTTATACAGCCAACCTAAACCTGGTGTTTTCAGCGGTGGCGAGCAATTACCATTAGTGCCATTGGAAAAAGCGGAACTCTCTATTGCATCAGCATCTACATTAAAAGAACTGCCTAAATTAATTTTTGAGCAACTCCCCGTTTCGGTTAAGTATTTAGCCAATAATCCCGATTTAATCTTAAAACTTGAAATTACAGCACATGATAAACATGGGCCAGCTTATGCAGATTATGAATTTGCAAAGAGCTTCGGTAAAAACTTATTAACACTAGGCTTTGCTTCTTCAGAGTACAATATTGTTGCTGATTTCGACGCAAAATATATTTTAGAACAAAAAGGTGAAGTGATCTTTACTCAAGATTTTCGAGTGAGAGATGAAGTCGATCATGAGAAAGGAGATTTTGATTCTTTTAATAGTTTAAATGAATACACCTCTCAAATATTAGAGAAGCATTTAATCTTAACATTGCATGAGTTTTTCAAGGTTGCGGCTATGCATGTAAAATCTTAAAAAGGCAATGTTTCGTATTAGAGTTATTATGTCAACTGGATTTTAGATCAGATAATATTCTTGGAAAAGAGCGTTTATACGCTCTTTTATTCTTTCAGTGAGTTATAAAAATAACCATCATTTATAACATAACAACATAACTCTAAAATATCTCAGTTTGATCGTCGATTAAAGCTTTGGTCTATTCCTCAATGAATGTTCTACTAATAAAGGCATCGCCTATTAACAAAGAAAATCTTTGGGCATGCTAATTCCCTCTGTTGATTCAAAAATTTTTCCTTTGGCCGCTAAAAAGTTAATGAGTTGATCTGCTGTTAAGTCGCTGCTCATACAAGTATGAAAACGTGCACTATCCCCAAAAGTCTTTGAAATCATTGTCTTTAATGTTTTTTTTGTATAAGCCTTTTCAGACTTTTCAAGAATTTCTATTACTTGATGTCCATGAATTGATTGATTCATCTTTTATTCTCTTTAAACGTGTTTAATTGATAAACACTATAATCAACTATTTTATTTTCTGGTTGATACAAAACAAGATTCACTTATAAATTTAACTTAGTTATAACTCAATAAATATAAATAGTAGTTGCAGTAGTTTGAATTATTACAGGACAGAACAAAGAAAAAGAGAGGGGTATTGTGATACTTTTATGAGGAAAGTCTTAATAAGTGAATAGTTTTTTAATAAAAACGCCACTGGTTAAAGTGGCGTTTATTTTTATTAAAAACGAACGTTTTGCAGATTAGCTTTTTACAGGTACCTATTCTAAAGGTAACTGTTTAAAAGATAAAGGTTACGCTGTTTCTTCAAATTTTTTCTTACCGTCGAAGATGTCTTTATCAAGCTCACCTTCACTTTTAGCAACTAATAATGAAACCATCATGTCGCCACAAATGTTAACTGTTGTACGTGCCATATCTAGAATACGGTCAATACCAGCAACAATCGCTAATCCTTCAAGCGGGAGACCAACCGTTGTTAATACTAATGAAAGCATTATTAGGCCTGCACCAGGAACCCCTGCAGTACCTACAGAAGCTAATGTTGCAGTTAATATAATAGTTACGTAATCAGAAGCAGCAAGGTCAACACCAAATGCTTGGGCAATAAACAGAGCACAAACACCTTGATATAGCGCTGTTCCATCCATATTGATTGTTGCACCTAGAGGCAATACAAAACTTGAAACACCTTTAGAAACGCCTAACTCTTCACGAGAAGCTTTTATTGTTGCTGGAAGTGTGCCTGAGCTGCTTGTTGTGGTAAATGCAACAGCCGCTGGGTTAGTTAAACTTCTTAGATAACGAACAGGATTTAAACGCCCTAAAATACTGATCATACCGCTGTAGAATATAACAACGTGGATTAATGCACCTAAGTAAACGACAGCGATTACTTTTACCAGTGGTAGTAGCACATCCGCTCCATATTTACCTGAAACCCAAGCCATTAAACCAAATACACCATAAGGTGCAAGTTTCATTACTAATTCAGTTAGTTTATACATTGCTTCAGCAAGGCTTTCAAAAAGCTTAATGGCTGGATTACCTTTTTCACCAATTAAAACCAATGAAACTCCTAAACCAATAGCAAAGACAATGATTTGTAAAATATTACCTGCAGCAAGCGCACCGACTGGGTTTTTAGGGATCATATTAAGTAATGTTTGCACTAAAGTAGGGGCATTTGGTATTTCTGCATCAGTAGTCATTGCCACCATGTCTAAACCTGCACCTGGTGTGAAGATAGTAGCAAGGCCAAGACCAATAGTAATCGCGACAGCAGTTGTCCCTAAATAAAGTACAATTGCTTTAAGGCCAATTCGTCCCATTTTGCTGGTATCTTGCATTGAAGTAATGCCAACAATAAGGGAGAAAAAAACCAGCGGGACAATTAGCATTTTAATGGCATTAATGAAAAGCGTACCTAACGGTTTAAAAATTTCTGCATCGGGGCCCATTAAAGTACCCGCGATAACACCCAGAATCATCCCAATAAGAATTTTCTTCCATAGTTCTAGGCGAGTCCATGCTCCAGCAGATTGAGTTGAGTTTTTTTTGTTGTTCATTACAAGTCTCTAAAAGTTGTTAAAAGTGATAAAAATGACGTTTTAAATCATCCAAATTATAAAGGGATGACATCATAGTCACTTGACTTGTGAATTGATACAGATTGGTTTTTATTTGATTTGTGAAAATAAAATCTGATTTATAAATTATTTTAGTAATAGGTACTTTTGAAGTGGTCGTCTTTAATGTCGCGAGGATAAAATAACAAGAATATAGTAAGAAGTGTCATTATTAATATAGTAAGGCATTACTTTCCCTGCTGCGGATCACTTCCCTTTTTCTACAAAAGAGATAGAGCGAGCAGGGATTATTTATTTACGCGCTTTTTTATTGTTAATTAGGCTTAGGTTTAATTAAGACTAAAGATAATTAAACGCACATGGCTGGTTCAGCTTGATACTCAATATTTTTATTTTTGTTGCCCCATGCTCTTTCATGGAAGAAGTAAGCGAAAGAGTTAATCGTTGGTTCAATGATGGCCATTAATCCACCTAAGAAAGCATCGCCGGTCAAAGCATAAGTAACCATGAAAGCAACGTTAAAATGAATAACGGCAAAGCTCACGGTTTTAACTTTTGTCATTGATTCTCGTCTTTTAAGAAAGGGTAGTTGTTGCCAAGCTTTTTCATGGAAATAAAAGGCAACCGTATTTACCGACGGTTCAATGATAGCGATTAAACTGCCTAGTAAAAAATCCCCTGTTAAAGCAAAAGCAAGTAAAGTTGCGATACTGAAATGGATAACTGCAAAAGTAATTGTTTTGATCATAGCGTGTACCTCGTAATATGTTCTCTGTTTTGTGATGCTATTATTGATACTTATTATCATTAAGTAAAATGGGAAGATTCTATTTATTTGATAGGTTATTTCAATTTATATTGTTTCTTTGATAGTTTTTGCTTTGATTTTGTTTTTGACAAATTGATATTATGGTTTTAAGTACGGAATGTTCTTTTTATTTTTTAGAATTAAGGACTATTTAGGTTAAGTATAAAAGATACTATTTTCTGCTATAACAAAGCACTTAATCCTGTTAATGCACCATTATTTCTAATAAGTGGTTACTTTTGATACAGAACCGATCTTAGTAGATCAAGATAGTTAATATACAATATTTTTAATTTACAATGTCCTGAATAGCGTCTTTTGTAAATGATGATGGCTTGCTGAAAAACGCTTTGTCATTAAGGTGTTGAGAGAATATTTTTCCCCTTAAATTTATAAAAAGTTGCATTAATCAATCACAAAGGATGGTACTAGATGACTCAATTTATTAAATTTTTAAGCCTATTTTTATTGGCTTTTAGTATGAATGCTTTTGCACAAGATAGACAATGTATGGAGGTTAGCCTAACTGGCACGCTCGGTGGTCCAGATGTTTATAAAGGACTTGCTGGAGCTGGTACTTTAGTGAAAGTAGGGACAATCAATAATGGTTGTAGTGATGTTTTCTTGCAATTTGATGCCGGTAGAGGAACTGCATTGAGACTTGCAGAACTTGATGTACACCCCAATATGCTTGATGCAGTCTTTCTGACGCATTTACATTCTGACCATACTGTTGGGTTAATCGATATTGCACAAACTCGCTGGCATAGTTTTTCGAAAAAACTTGATTTAGTCTGTAGTGAAGATGTAGAAGCTAATGGTGTATTTGCCCGCGTAATGAGCTGCGAACAATTTGCGATTCATATTGCTGATGCTGCGTTATATGCAGGTGAAATTACACAGAGAATATCTGAAAGTAAAAAGCGTAATAAGAATGGCCCTAATGATTTGATTAATTTTATGCCTGTTGCATTACCATTAGTCAATAAACCTAAAGTCGTATGGCAGTCTGGTGAAATTATTGTGACTGCAATTACTTCCTCACATATTCCTGGTAATTTATCTTATCGAGTTGATTCTCCAGCCGGTTCTGTCGTTATTGGCGGAGATGCAGGTAATGAGAAATTAACACCTCCACGCATTAGTTCTACTTCAAAAAATGTCGAATTATTGTCTAAAGATGTTGATATTTTAGTACACTCCGCCATTCATCCATATTTTGGCCCCATCTATGGTAGTACTTTTCCTGCGCCAATCTTTTATCGACAAAGCACCTCAACGGATCTCGGAGCATTAGCTAAACGAGCTAATGTTAGTCATTTAATGTTAACGCATTTAGTTCCAGCTATTGGAGCCGAAAAGTTAGGACCTCATACTGTACCGGGTGGTGCGCTAAGTGAAAAAGATTATTTAAAATCTACACTAGAAAGTGGTTACCAAGGAAAGATTTATGTTGGTAAAGATTTAATGACAGTGAGGTTGCTGCAATAAGTCAGTTTAGTTGATTCTGTTTTATGATGATTGTGGCTTGAGAAAACGATTGGTTAATATATTTTATAATGCTGATGAAGCCATAATAAGTAAGAAAAAGTATAAGTGTTCTCGCCCGAGTTTGTCGTGGTCAAATCAAGTTTATTTAATAATGAGAGTGACATGAACAAAACTATGGCCTACAAAGTAATACTCCTCGCTATGTTATGTTTGTCTATTAACGTATCTGCTACAAATGCAAAGGTAGACTCTCGTGAATATAAAATATTATTAAACCCGAGCTTATTCACTGGTGATGAATCAGTCAGAATAAGTAAAATAAATGATTACTGGAAAGTATTGAAAAGCCTGATTGAAAAGGGCGCTTTAAAATCCGAGGCATCAGGTCATTTAAACTTAGAAAAAAGCAGGACTGTTTCATTTTATGATGTTCAAGGCAGTTGTGACTTACTTAATGCGGGTTATAGTTTTCGAGAAAGAGTTGAAAATGGCAAACGTAAAGTCACCTTGAAGTTTCGTAGCGCAGATCAATTGCTTGCTAGCGCACAAGATCTTCGCGGAAAAAAGTCTAAGGCTAAAAGTAAATTTGAAGAGGATATTGCAGTGCCTTTCATCAGTACCTATTCATCTTCAACTACACAAAAAATTGGAAATAGTAAAAATTTGAATAAAATGGATGATCCTGCCGGTTTATATCCAGGCTTAAAAAATGAACACTTTGATGAAAGCTTAGCGATTGAGAAAGTAAGTAATTTAACTATCAATGAATATGTTTATAAAAGTGAAAATATTGAGATAGTTAATAGAGTTGGCGTAGTGGATAACGAGTTTTCATTAAGCTTATGGTACAACGAGTCAGTCAGTACGACGCAAGCAATTGTTGTTGAAATCTCTTTTAAATATGACAATGAGCAAGAAGAATTTAATAAAAATGATAGTCACAATATTAGTAATAACAGCAGTAAAAGCAGTAAAAGCAGTAAAAGTAGTAATGAAGTCAAGCATGCAAAAGAGCTCTTTATGGTTATGCAAGAAAACCCACTTTTAGCCAAATGGAATTCAACTGACTCCTTAAGTAAGACGGCGACTGTTTATCAATATGATAGTCGTTTTTGTCACTAAAATACAACGCTCAATCGTTATACCCATCACGCTAATTAATTGATCTATTTACTGGCTAAAATAACTTATTGCTCCGTTGTAAATTTCGTATAAGAGAGCAGCATTAACATATTTTAGTTAATTCTCCGATAGACGATCAAGGAAGTTAATCTTCGAAAGGTTTCAACTTACACCTTAAACAACGTCATTTTTCCTGCGCAAAATTTAGATCACTTGTTTAATGTAATCTGCATTAAAGTAAAGTTAAAGCAATAGTAGTAAACGACCATTATCGATAGGTGCTCGTCTATCAATAATTATTGACAGAGGCAATTCCCTCCAATAATTGCTTATCAAAGCTTGGGGTTGTCTTTTTACCCTTTTTTTAACTGACTTTTGAAATTAATTGACGAACCTGATCAGGGGTTAATGGCCTCACTATACGCGCGATTTCATCACCATTTTGTAAGATAATTAACGTCGGCCAAAGTTTTACCTTGAAAGCTCTTCCCAATCGTTTACCTTTTCCGTCATAAATTTTAATATGAGACAATTTTGAGTACTCATTCAATACCTCCTTAACAACTGAATGTGCCGCCTGACAGTGCGCACACCAAGGTGCACCAAACTCAAGCAACACATTGCCCTGTAAATCACTTACTTGTTTGAATGAAACCATTTCTTCTTCGTAATCAGTTTTAAAGCCAATATCATTATTTTCCATTTTATTTACTCCACGTGATGAATTACATGAATAGTCGCTAAACGCTTTCTTCACACATAAAATATCTTATACCAATCACACTAATTAAGTTATCTATTTTACTTGTTAAAATAACTTATTTCTTCGTTGTAAATTTCGTAAAGGGAACAACCATTTAGCTCAATTTTCGCCTTGAACTAAGTCATTTTTCCTGCGCAAAATTTAGATCACTTATTTAATGTAATCGGTATTACTAGATTGAAATAAGACAGTAGGAAGTATCAAAAAATTGCTTCTACCGCTGATAAATTTAGGTATAACACGTGTCAATTTACGTATAACAGGAGGAAGTTTACTTATAATACGGACTACATTAAATAACCTCAGTTCTAGGTAAACGAAGCTATACAACACCGCTATTTCCGCGAATTTATGCGTTAAACAACCTCTTAATAACCCGTTATTACTTCAATCATTCACCTTGAACTACGCAAAACTAACGGCACTGACTAGTAAAAAATAATACCTTCTAATGTTAAATGTGATTTTGCTTTCATTAACCAGAATTGAGGTTAAATAAGTTATTTTAACCAGTAAAATAGATCAGTTAATTTATTGATAATAGAAGAAACGACAGGAAAGGTATGAATAAAAGGTATGTATTTTAGATCATGGTGAAAGATTAGAGTTGTTGCGTATTTCTGTGTTAAATCATTTTCCAATCGCCCGTTATCGTTTTAATCATTCAATTGAATTATGCAATTGAACTATGCAATTGAACTATGTTATTGAACTATGTAATTGAACTATACGAAACCTAAATAAAAAATGAACGTGATTATGTTTGATTTTTAGATGTTTACATTATTTGTGCTTAAGTTTTTAATGTTCAAGTTGTCGATGTTTAGTCTGATTTATTGATACTGCGCTTTTATTATCTAGAAATAAGGTTAAATAATAAAATTATTGTCCTTGATAAATAACAGTTTTTACAAACTTAGACCATTATTTATCAAGGACTCAATTTCAATAAAATGAGTGCTTAATATTTAAATTGTTCCAATAACTTGTTTAATTCATTCACATTGGTTTTAAGTGTTTGTCCCGTTGTATGTACCACCATAATATTGTCTTTGTTTGAGTGAGAGACAGACGATATACTAACAATGCTTTCTTCGATTTCTGACATTACTTGGTTTTGCTCTGCTGTTGCAGTGGCAATTTGTGCATTCATTTGATTAATATTTTTCATGTTTTCAGCAATGACACCAAATGAGAGCGTTAATGCTTCAACTTTACTATGTGAGTTGGTTGCGTTATCTCGGCTAACAGTAAATACATCGATAACCTCTTCAACGTTTTCACGTAAACGGTTTACTATTGTTTGAATATTTTGTGCTGATTCTTGAGATCGACCTGCAAGTGAACGTACTTCATCAGCAACAACAGCAAAGCCTCGACCACTTTCACCTGCGCGAGCAGCTTCGATAGCTGCGTTAAGTGCTAATAAGTTCGTTTGTTCAGAAATGCCAGAAATAGCATCTAACATAGCCCCAATGTTAGCACTATCATCGCCTAATCTTTTGACCACATCTTCTGCAGAGCTCATCTTATTGGCTAACTCTGCCATTTGCGCTGTAGTCGAAGTACAAATATCCATACCGGTAATAATGTGTTCGTTAACCGCTTCTGTTTCATTAGAAGCATCAATCGTGAACTGAGATACTTCCGCTGATGTCGCTGTTAATTGATTAATGGCCGCTGCAGTTTGGTCGGTTTCTTTAGCTTGCATTTCCATTGCGCTTTGGGTTTTTTGAGCTGAGCTTTGCAATGAATCGGATGTATTACTCAGATCTTTCATCGTTTCACTTACCGCTTCAATCACAGTCTGTGTCTTTTTAATAAAACTATTAATATGATGCGCCGTAATACCTAATTCATCATTTTTAGATTCATTTAATCGTTTGGTTAAATCGCCTTCACCATTGGCCAAATCATCTGCCATATTAGTCATGACATCTAATGGTTTCAATAAACCACGGCTGGTCATGATATATAACAAGATTAATACCAATAAAAATATGCCAGATAATAAATAAATGGAGGTTTGAATAAGTGCTGAATCACTGGTTTGTTTATTAAGATTTTCCTGTGAATTCAACTCGGCTATTTTCATAATACTTTCGACTTGGTCTGTAATTGCGGCTGCAGCATTGTCGAATTCAGGCATGATTTTATTACCGCCATTTGGACCTTCTTCAATATAAGCATTCGCCATCCGCTTACCTGTTGCAAAATAATTATTAAGTGTTGGTAGCATCTTTTGATAGAACTGCGCATTGCTGTCATCTAATAACGTTAATTCAGATAATAACTTTACTGCAATCTGATAATTTTCCTCAGCGACTTCTATACCATCGTTGAGACCATCTTGTGCTCTGGTTGCACTGATATCAGTTAGCCATTGTTGAACCTGAATAACGGCTATTTTTAATTCATAATTTTTGAAAAGAATAGGTTCAATCGTTTCACCTATCAGAATGGAGGCTTTATGAATGCGATTACTTTGATAAATCATAAATGCAGATTGAATAAATAATACTGTCATTAAGCAAAACAAAGCCATATACATTTTTTTTCTTATCGTCATCATCATTCTCATTAAGTTAGTTTTGTTATTGTTAAATATAGTTCTATTCAACATTTTGAATTCGATCTGTTTTTTTAAATAACCTTTCCAATAACAATATATTTTACATGGTTACTACTAAAGTAGTAGCATTTTTGATTATTGCAATTTAATTAAGTTAAAACTGTGTTTATTTACATAAAGTTACATAAAACTGACTAACGGTTGTAAATATTAATTGACTTTAATTTGTAAGTTATCTTCTAAATAGATTGGTTGAGCGCTACAACTTCTCGGTTATGACTCAATCTAATCAGCTATAACGAGTCTTTTAATTACTTTTTATTACTACCATATTGTTACTTTATGAATGTGACTTTGAAAAGATAGTTGGTGGTTTTTTCAGTTTTCATGCTCTTTTAAATCGTTTTATATTTTTTACTGAATACTGAATACTGAATACTGAATACTGAATATATGAGCTGTGCGACAAGATTTCTCTTTTAATCTTGTTGCTGTTTTACCGTTATTCTAACGTTAGTCATCGATCAGAAAAGCCTAAAGAAAATATTTACAACGTTGCATCACTTCACTAACTCTATTATCGTTGTTGCTTAATATGATTAAACTTAACGTTCAGATCTGTACACTTTCAAGCAGATATCTCAAATGTTTCGAGAATCGACAAACGTTAATACACAAGGTGATGTTCATGACAATATTAATTATTCTAGGGATGTTATTTTTAGCTTTGATATTGATGGTGGTTTTAGGTGAGCGCTTTGCAAAGCCAATCGATCAGCAACAACAAGCTAAATACAGTAAAATATTACCTATATTGGTTTTTATCATGTTGATCGCTGCCTTAATAAAAGCAGTCGTTGAAAATGGGGGCTTTTAGATAAACCATGTTTTTAAACTCTACTTCTAAACTACATACCCTAAACTACATACCTCTAAACTACATACTTCTAAATTATATCTAAAAAGAGAAATGACTGTTTTGCCTTATAGAAATAAAGTGATCAGTTAAATTAGATATAATTATAAGTTAAACATCTGGATATCCTGCAATTTTCTACTTAAAAAGTATGTCTTATATGTACTCGGTTATAGTATTTTAGTGCAATGATTCAATTGAATTAAAGGAATAAAAATGAAAGTAACATGCCCAGGTTGCCAAGCAAAAATTAACGTTAAAGATATCAAGCACATTAAGAAGAAGGGGCTGCACGTAGAAAAGCAATGTCCTTCCTGTCAAGTTTGGTTTAGTTTAAATACGACACTCTCATTTGTGAAAATGTTAGGAGTATCGTTATTACTCATCACCAGTTTACTTAATCTGTCTGGTACTAAGAGTGAATATAGTTTGTTATTTTCAAGTCTTGGCTTTGTGGGCATTGTCATCGCACTATTAATCACTTTCTTTGGTAAAAATGAAATAGTAGCTAAGCGAAAAAATTAACCCTGTTGTTCATTAAGCCATACCAATTACACTAATTAAATTCAAATCGGGATGCTAAGCACTTCTATTGTTTAATGTCATCCATAGCAATAAAAGCCGAAGAGACTGATATCAAATCATATTTTGGAGTTAGCATCTTAATTGTATTAATAAAGTTTGTACTTCGGTTATCTATGAGTCATTCGATTGTTATTAATGGTAACAGTTATCATTAACATTGATCTATTTCATTTTAATTGTTATGTTATAACATAACTATAAGATGGAGAGTCAACAATGAAAGAAAATATTCACCCTAATTACCAAAAAGTTGTGTTTCATGACACGGCAGCAGACGTTTATTTTGTTATTGGATCAACCTTACAAACCGATAGAACGATAGAGCATGAAGGAAAAATTTATCCTTATTTGCCTATCGACATATCGAGTGCATCACATCCTCAATACACAGGTAAACAACGTGCCGCTAAGCAAGAAGGGCAAATTGCTAAGTTTAATAATCGTTTTGGAAGCCTTAGGAGCAAGTAATGAAGGTATTGAGTTCTTTAAAAAGTGCCAAAACACGCAGTTCAGATTGCCAAGTAGTGAAACGACGCGGGCGTACCTATGTTATTTGTAAATCGAATCCGAGATTTAAGGCTGTACAAGGTATGAAGAAAAAACGTTGATCGACTGACCGTTAGCTGCTCTCTAATTTATTACATTCATTAAAAGGTAGCTAACGATTAACTTATTTCATTTTCTAAAGTTAAATTAATGGGAGATTTTTCAAACAGTCCTTTTTTTAATCTTTAAAAATGGGGGTTAAATAATCATTACCAAGCTGGTTCATTTGTCGCTCAATCCACATGACCCTTTGGCTAAGCGATGCAGTCAAACTGCGAGGATCCCGTGTTTTTGGACTCGGTAATAACACCGCTAATTGTGCCGTTTGATGTTTAGTAAGATAACGTGCCGATTTACCAAAATAATGTTGACTAGCTGCTTCCACACCATAAATTCCTTTACCAAACTCCGCCACGTTTAAATACACTTCTAAAATACGTTGCTTTCCCCAAATAGCTTCCAGGCTAAGCGCTAAAGTAGCTTCCAGTGCTTTACGTATAAAACTTCGCCCAGACCAAAGGAAAATATTCTTCGCCGTTTGTTGAGTAATAGTGCTTGCACCACGAAGGCCGTCACCATCACTGTATTGCTCAACAGCATCAATTATGGCTGTAAAATCAACACCAAAATGTTCTGGAAAGCGTTGATCTTCAGAGGCCACAACAGCCAGAGGCATAGACGAGGGGAGTTTATCAATACCGATCCATTTTTGAGTTACTGGATAAGGGCTTTGCAACATAAATGCCGTGGTCGGTAATGGCACAAAGCGAAACATCAGTAAGATTAGACCGACAAACAACATCAACGCTAATAATATACGCCATACCTTCGACCATACTTTACTCAAAAAACTGGATTTACGCTTTGCCATTCATCGTCTCTAATTGGGGTTAGCGAGGCGGTAAAATTTGATAGCCTCGACGTTAATATTCATCATTAAATGGGTATTAATGATTTCATTAAATCATTAATTTAAAAGTTCTCTTTTATCTATTTGAAAGAGACAGCCGCCAATAATGCCATATTTCTAATATTTTATCTCTATCATTGAGGCTAGTGCATATTGGATAGATTAAAGCTAAAGCTTATAAACGTTTATTTTTGATACGAAACGGTTATTAAGTCAATACTGTCGTATCGGTCGGTTGTATTTAATTTTTGGGTTACTTAGTATTGTGACTTACTTTTTATCCATCGGGTTTTTACTAATATGAAAAATAGTTTATTAATAGGTATCACTCTGGCTTTTGTCGTTTCTTGTAAAAGTACCCCGACTAACGTCACCGACGATCCAAGTGTTGCGTATTCACCTATTGTAGTTGATCAATCAAAAGCTATTTCCTTGTTTAATGGAAAGGACTTAAGTGGTTGGAAAATACATGGCACTGAACAATGGTATGTAGAAGATGGATTATTAGTTTGTGAAAATGGCGTTGACAATACTTTTGGCTATTTAACCACCAGTAAGCACTACAAAGATTTTGAATTGACCTTAGAGTATAAACAGGAAAAAAGAGGTAACAGCGGTATCTTCGTACATTCAATTGTTGAGGGTAATAAAGCAACTGGCTGGCAAGTTGAGATTGCCCCGCCAGGACATAATACTGGTGGAATTAATGCATATAAAAGAGGGTGGTTAGCTAAACCTAATTCTGCAAAAGATGCCGTAATTAAAATGGGGGAGTGGAATAAAATGAAAGTTCAGGTAAAAGGTGGCTTAATTATTTCATGGTTGAATGGTACTCAAATGGTCACTGTTAATGATTCTGAAATAAGTCAAAGTGAAGGAGGGATTTCATTACAGATTCATGGTGAGAATAAAACAAAAATAAAATGGCGTAATATTAGATTAGTTGAATTATAAGTTATAGGATTAGTTTGTTTTTTACCGGCTTGTTCTTAACAGAAGAAAAAGCTGGTAAAAAACTGGCCATTGAATCACTTTTTATCCAAGCAATTCATTCATTATATAATGTAGCGTTTCGAGAGTGTATCCATGCACTAACCTCAACTAATCCTGGCTTTATTAACATAAATGAACTGATTGGAAATGTTTAATAGTGTGAGAATTGTAGACATGTTGAATTAGGTTTTATTGTTAACTTAACGGAAAAAAGCAAGATCTAATCCCCTGAATATATTGATTAAGGTTACACCTATTGCTAATTTCCTTTGATTATAATTGTTAAGCCTTCGATTCTCGTGTAGTCAATTTGAATATAGTAGCTAGTTTATTAGCAGGTAATAATGCGAGTAGCATGCCGACCAATGAACATAGTCCTCCCGCAATATGAAACCAGTAGATTGACTCGTCAAGAAAGATAATGGCTAATATTGCACCGAATAATGGCATTAAAGTGATTGATAACGAAGCACTTTCTGGGCCAAGACGTACCACGCCATTTGTCCAAAATATGTAAGCAAGTATTGACGGGAAAACCCATAGATAAGCAAACAAACTTAGGTGTGCTAATGAGGGTAAATAAAACTTAAAAAATACCGCTTCAATAGCATAACCAATCATTAAAAAAGGGAGTCCAAGCATAACTAATAGGTATAGCACCGTTATAGCGGGCAATTTAAGTGACATTTTTTTTAATAGCACAGTAAATAATGCCCAGACCACTACAGCAACAATCATAAACAGGTCGCCTTGACTAAATTTAAGGCTTAATAGATGTGGTAAATGTCCTTTTGTTAAAATTAGTAACACACCTAATATCGATATCGCCATCCCAATCGACTGCATTAAACGTGGGCGATTACCCAGTACTCGCCACGCAATCAATAATGTCGCAATCGGTATCAGTGTATTAATTAGCGTAATATTAACGGCTGTTGTAAAATTTGCAGCCACATAAAGCAAGCTGTTATAAAGCGCGATACTTAATATCGCCAGCCCAGATAAAGGTAATAAGTGAGGGCGGATGGTTGGCCAACTTTTAATCACACGCGGCAGGGCAAAAGGTGTTAGTAATATAAATGCACCAATCCAACGGAACAAGTTCATGGCAATAGGGGCGACTTCAGGCACAAAACCACGGGCTAGAATAGCATTAATAGCCCAAAATAAATTAGTCATCAACAAGCCTAAAAAAGCCATCCATAATATACGATTGTTAGTTGATGTTGAGTTAGTTGCCACTTTGTTAGTCAATGTTCTCTCCATAGGATTATTTGATAAAAGCTTTTCATACTAATTGTTTAAAGAAATAAAAGACATAAATTAAATGTTTAACCTTAGATTTAGGGAAGGTTCACCATTAATAAATAAGTAATTCTAATTATCAGTTTAATTATCTGTCTAACTATCAGAATATGAAAATAGTTTAACTTTGGAGTTAAATATTAATGGAGGAGCGGTTTTTATTATTTTTTCTATTATCGGTTCTATGTATTGATTATATCTTGAAAAGATCATCTGCTTTAAGCTAGGTTTAAAAAAAGTAAAAGAAAATGATCTTATCTATTTTGTTAAAGTAAAATGATCAATTAATTATTCAGTTTTCTTTTCTTTGTTGCTAGTTGAAACTCCAAAAGGTAAATAAACGGGACACCAACCCAGTAGAGCAGTAAGCATTAGCACTACACCAATTGCGCCCCACCAACTTAGATACCATAAACCTATACCAATAAGCACCGCTCCGACAATAATACGCAGCGTACGATCAACACCACCTACATTTTCTTTTATCATCTTAAATTCCTATTGCTTCTAATTATCATGAAGTTAGAAAATAGCTCTAACGTAAGATATTTACAGGATTATAGAATTAAAAACATCAAGGAATAGTTAATTTTTTGATGCAAATCTAATTATATTTTAATAATAAAAATATTGTTCAGAAACGGGTTATTTTGGCGTTATAAATGCGTCTCTTTTTTGATGAGTTATTTTATATAGGTTGAACGGTAGCCTAGTCTTTGTTGGTTTTTCACTTTGCGATTTAAAAGTTTATGAATATCCGGTTTTACTGGTCTGGTGTCCAGCTTTGGTATTTTCTGGTCTTAGTATTTATGATCTTTATTTTTAACTTTAGTTTTTCTTGTCGAGAGTAAATTATCTCTGTCATTGCTTTGATTTCTTAGCAGAGAAAATGGGTGTTTTTAAGATGAAAGTATTTGGGGGGCCAGCTTTGCTATCTTTTCGTAAAATGAGACTATTTTTAACGGTCAATGACTTGAATCTCATTTTTATTCCGCGCTAGTTGGCAATTAACCATAAATTGATTTAATGAATCATCATTTTTAACTTACACTAAATGGGTATTATTTTTTAGCCACTTATAAAATGAGAGTGATATGTTTCTTCCAAATGATGTACTGGCGCGCAATAACGTCAAAGTAATTGGTAATGGGTCTAAAACATTAATGCTGGCACATGGCTTTGGTTGCGATCAAAATATGTGGCGCTTTATGACGCCTGCGCTTGAACAAAAGTTTAAAATCGTATTATTTGATTATGTCGGTTCAGGCAGTTCTGATTTATCTCAATATGATAAAGAACGCTATAGTCATCTTGAAGGTTATGCGGAGGACATCGTCGAAATAGGTGAGGCGTTACAACTCACTGATGTTATTTTTATTGGGCACTCTGTTAGCAGCATTATTGGTAGCCTTGCGAGTATAGAAGCACCTAAACTTTTTTCAAAAATGATCATGATTTGTCCTTCTCCCTGTTTTTTAAACTTTCCACCTGATTATTTAGGTGGATTTGAAAAACAAGATTTACAAGAATTATTAAATTTGATGGATAAAAACTATATTGGATGGGCAAACTATTTAGCGCCATTAGTCATGGGTGACAATAATCCAAGTGAACTTACAAATGAACTTTCTAGTAGTTTCTGTTCTACAGACCCTGTTGTTGCAAAGGGTTTTGCTAAAGCTACTTTCCTGTCTGATTATCGACATATATTAAAAGAAGTGAAACAACCTACATTAATATTTCAAAGTAAAAACGATTCATTAGCTTCCCCGGAAATAGGAGAATTTATCAATCAAAACATAACCAATAGTGAACTTGAATTGGTAGAGGCTGATGGGCATTGTTTACATATGACTCACCCTGACCAAGTCACAAACTCTATCTTTAAATATTTAAATAAATAATGAAAGATAAGCAAATCAATATTGCTTCGACTATCTCTACCTATACCCTAAATAACTTTCCTAATGGTGTCTTTATCACTAATACATCAAAAGAAATTGTTTATTGTAATGATTATTTTTCGACAGAATTAGGGTGGGAGCCCGATGCGCTGATTGGAAAAAGTGCAGACATTATTTTTACGCTCGCTTCTAAGGTTTTTTACCAAACTTATTTAATTCCAACACTCTTACACGAAAAAATTTGTGAAGAGATGCAATTAACCATGATCAATGGAAAAGGTCTTCGCATTCCAATCACCGTTAACGTTAAAACTGATAACGCTGGCCTTATTTACTGGAGCTTTTTTAACGCATCAAAACGGGATAAATTATACGAAGAGTTAATTCAAGCTAGAGAAACACTTGAACAACAAGCGGAGCAATTAAAACTACTTGCATCAACAGATGAATTAACCACTTTACTAAATAGAAGAGAAATGAAATACAGAAGTATTTTAGCGATTGAACTAGCAGCAAGATCTCACTATTCCGTTGCACTAATACAACTTGATATCGACCACTTTAAAAAAGTAAACGATGTGTATGGGCATCCTGAAGGTGATCGTGTTTTAAAAGAGCTTGGGATACGACTAAAAGAATTTGCACGAAAAACAGATTTAGTTTCTCGCTTTGGTGGTGAAGAGTTTTTAATTCTACTGCCCGATACCAATAAACAAGATGCGATATTGTTTTGCGAACGTTTACACCAATTAATAGGGGAAATTAAAGCTGGAGATTATTACATCAAAGCCAGTATAGGGCTAACGATCAGCAGGCCTGATAGCATATTTAAAACACTTTATGCTGAAGTTGATCATGCATTATATAAAGCCAAAGAGTCGGGCCGAAATAGAACAGAACTTTATAACAAAGCGTATAAAAAACCTTAGTTATGCGATCTAACGTTTTTTATTAAAATATACCTCGTTCCTTTATCTTTATAAAGGTTGATTCAACTCCTTCAACAGAGCTGAATCAACTCCAAACTAACACCTAGACTTGTCTCTTACACTTCAACATATCATTCATATTTACATTTTTAGTGATCTTAAAACCATGCGCAAAAATTGGGGGCCAAGACTTCTATACTTTTTATTTTTTTATCTTTTAAATTATGAATACATATTATTAAGCACATATAGCTTGTTCAATTTCGTACTCTGTATTTTTAGCTTTTTTACCCCATGCTTTTTCATGAAAAAAGTAAGCAAAAGAGTTTATTGCTGGCTCAATGGCTGCCATTAGTCCTCCTATAAAAGCGTCACCGGTTAAAGCATAAGTCACAGCAAAAGCAACATTGAAGTGAATGATTGCAAAGCTCACTGTTTTTACCTTGGTCATTGACTCTCGCTTTTTAAGGAAAGGCAATTGTTGCCAAGCTTTTTCATGAAAGTAAAAAGCAACGGTATTGATTGATGGCTCGATAACAGCGATCAAACTACCTAATAAAAAATTACCCGTTAAAGTGAAAGCAACGAAGGTTGCGATGCTGAAGTGAATAACTGCAAAAGTAATTGTTTTGGTCATTGTCTGTTCCTTGTAATAGATTCTCTGTTTTGTGTGGTCATTATTGATAATTGTTATCATTAAGTAAAATGGGAAGTTTCTATTCTATTGATAGGTTTTTTGATGTTAAATTTTTATTTTGATAGGATTTATCGTTTTAAAACTTTTGCTGTGAGTAAATATTCATTAAATCGATTAAAGAAGTTAGAGGGTAAGTGACGCTTTTTTATGTCTATTATTAATAAAGGTTGTCATTAAATTTCAAAACCTAAAACCTCAAAGAAAAGAATAGATATCACCATTATTAATATCTGGTCTCTTTATTAACGGTTTGATATTCATTCATAATATTTTTGAATGTAGTGCTTTATAAATGATCATTAACCAAAATATATTGATGTTTTAACGGCACTTACATTGTAGCGAGACGTTATTTTAATCAGCAAAATAGAGTGGTTAATTAAGGGGATTGGTATTATTTACTTTCATTAAATAGTAGATATAAAAGCCGTCAAGCATCAAGTGATCTCATTAAATGAGGTTCTTTAGGTAAACGGCTTTAAAATACCGAGGTTAATAGGTTAATAGGTTAATAGGTTAATAGGTTAATAGGTTAGTTGTTTAAATAACTTAATAACTTACTTATTCGGCGCCTCAGAACGGCTGAGCTCGATTTTAGAGAAAGTCGCTTGTACATAATCTCCATTTGCTTTATCAATCGACCAATCACCTGTACCAGGACAATTTGTGTACCATATTCCCGGTGCATCTTTGCTGCTACATTGGTTATAGGCACCTGCTTTAAAATAAAACCAATCTTTTTGATAACCATTAGGGTTATCCAATGCGTCTGCTTTGCCGTAAGCATTAATATTATTTGATAAATCAATTTCATACTTAACTTCAGGTTGATTTTTGGTTGTGAAGGTTAAGTACATAGTATTGTCGTGAACGTTAATGATATAGCTAAACTCTTCTCCTAACGCGATACCTTGGTCACCTGGTTCTGCAGGGTTTTCCCATGAGTTTCCCCACACAGGGTAGGCGACATCAGTACGGTTTGGATCTCTTTTAGGAAGGTTTTTTTCGTAGGTCCAAAAAACAGAGCCTTTGGTATGGTTAGGCCATTTTTTATAATAAATTTTAATCGGCTCGTTACCCCAACCAAACGCGTCATCGGTGTTATATAACAGGTTGTCATCTTTCCCTGCATGTATTTGCCCAACAACAACTGAGTAGGCTGGTGGCTTATTTGGGTAACCTGCATGCACAGAAACAGCATCCACTTTTAATGTCGCTTCTAATTTACCGCCTATATCAGCAAATTTTTTTGCATTAGGGTTAGCGGAAAGTGCAAAATTATTACGTTTAGACTTGGGATCGCCTCCATAGTCACCACTCATCATTTGTCTAAACTCACTACGTGTATTAGTTGAGCCACCTGTGGTTGCAGCTTTGTTTGGCGCCGCAAAAACAACACCATGATCAGCATTCGCATAGAAAAAATTAGGATCGTAAAAAGCATTAATACTACCGACATCAACTTCTCTCGCTTTGCCGCTATTGCCTTCTAACGGAAGCGTTATTTTCCAATAACTCAAGTCGGTAATATCAGCAGGCAATACACCACTAGCTGGAGGGGGAAGCGTACAGCCAGATAAAAGTAATGATACGCTGATACTGGTAAACAAATATTGTAGAGGTGGTATACGCTTCATAGAAACTTCCTAAGTAAATGCATGCTGTAGATTAAGCTAAAGTATAAGAATAACCTTAAAGCCATTTTTATTTGCATTACAATAATATTTATTGTGATGTGAATCTCTCAAAATAAATATATAGGCGATTGATAAATAAGAGGTAAAATAAGTGATTTGTGATATTTATATAAACGGATTCCTATCTTAATAGTCTTAAATCCACGCTTAAACTTACTAGAAGTCGCCATTGATTTAGAAAAACTCAATCAAGGAGAGTGAATGTAGCCAGGTTGAATAAGTGTTTTTGTAATTAATTGATTTTATTCGTATTATTTTGTAGATGTTCAGCTTTGAATTACAAAATAAATTAATTGATTGGGAAAGTTAGGGGGCTAAATTGTAGCCATATTGAGTCAGTTTTTATCGTTAACTTTAAGTGGTTTATCACATCAACATTGTCGTTAAATTAGTCATTTTTTATTTTTAATGAAATCAAACTCCTTCCTGCTTGGTCTATTAAACGTGACATCAAAGATTTTAATCAAACACGATCATGTTCAATCAACTAAATATCGATTGAATTGCATTTATTTTACATATTTCGGTTGAGTTTAGTTTTTGTTAACTGGGAAATTTAAAATAAAGATCTGACTGCATCTTTTAAGTCTATTTAGGCATTTCAATAGAAAAATGAAGTGAAAAATAAGTTAAATCTTCTCGTTATGAAAGAGGTCATTATGAAAAAATTAATTACATCTGGTTTGTTAACCATTGCTATGTTCGGTCAACAACAAGTATTAGCCGAAACGTTTAATAGTGGAGTTGATTCTGTTGCGTTAGTTGAACTTTTTAGTTCTGAAGGTTGCCATTCTTGCCCACCTGCCGATGAAAAATTGAGTCAGTTGTTAGATAGTCCACAATTATTTAAAAAATTTGTTCCTGTCGCTTTTCATGTCGATTATTGGGATCGATTAGGGTGGAAAGATCCCTTTGCTACTCCAGAATATACCACTAGGCAATATAACTTGTTATCAGAAAGTGGTCGTAGAGGCGCTTACACACCAAACTTCATTATTTCGGGTAATGAATGGAAGGGTTTCTTTAGAGGGCGCTCTATAGAAAGTGGCGTAGATTCCTTTGCAAAAAACTCAATTGGCAATTTAAAAATAGATTATCAAGCATCAGATTCTCAGCACGAAGTTAAAGCAGTTTTCTCGCCTGACAAAGAATTTATTGCAGATAAAAATAAGCCATTGATTTTATCCGTTGCACCATTAGGGATGGGGCTAAAGAGTGATGTGAAACGTGGTGAAAACAGTAATAAGCAACTACACCATGAATTTGTGGCGTTAGATTGGCAAAAAATTCCGATGACATTTGAAAATAATCAATGGGTAGCGACGTTGAATTTATCTAAAGGGGCACATAAAGAACAAGCACAGGCGATTAGCGCATGGGTAAGTAACGAGAATAGTCTCACTCCTATTCAAGCAGTCGGTGGTTACATCAAATAACATTTGTAGACGATATTTAATAAAAAGCTAATCACTGTTTATGTGATTAGCTTTTTATTGGTTTCTTTATTAAAAACATAAAGATAGCGGTAACGAATTCAATTAGTAACAGCAAAAGGAGCGCAGAGCTTAGTTTGTTCATGACGTCAGGGTATGCAGAGTTTAAACCGCTGGTGAAACTATGCTGGCAGAGAACTCACCTCCAATCCATTTTTAATCTGAATAAATAACTATCTTCTTAAAGCACCACTCATACGCCATGTCCATGTGGTGAACTGAGCTAGCAACGACATCCGAGCCTTAGCTTGCTAAAGGAAAAAAGCAATATCTGAGACCAGATCTTCTTCGATAAAGGGTTGGAGTGATTTATCATTAATCTCTAAGAACTGTGATAAGCGAGCGCACTTGTGCCTCATTGAGGTAGTAATTACTGAAGCTAAAGACGAAGGTTACCGTTTAACGTCAGCATTCATAAGCATTAGTTGAGATGTGTGACTGATGTGTATTTGTAACATCAACAATAGTAAATTTTAGGACCATATTTGTACAGCAAACTGATGGAGCAGGGTTGTTTTATTAAAAAGAGTAAAGAACTTTATCTCGTCTATTGGCCGGGCTTTTCTAATGGGTAACCCTGATGACTTATTTACTAGCCAAAATAGGTTTATTTTGGTGGCGTTAATTTAATGAATATCTAGATTCATTTTATTCATTCTATTTGAAATATAGTAGGTATATGCGAAGACATAAAATCTAATTGAGAGTTTATTCTTGATAATTTGTATGTCACAGTGATAACTATTGTTTAATTAAAGAACTAAATATATTGCAGGAAAATTTAATTTCAAGTCAGTAACTAGTGCATAAATTATGCACTTATTATCAGGTTCTAAGTATTTTTAAATAGTCTTAAACGGAGAGGAAATGTATCTGAAAGATAAAGAGTCAAATCTCATTTTTTCTATTATGAGAGACTTGAGTGGAGACTTTGATCACTTTGAAATTCGCCAACGTGTCGGACAAAGTTTACTAAAATTGTTGAATGCAGATCATTTCGCTTCGTATGTTTGGGATGACGATACTAATAAATTTGTAGCTGGAATTACAATCAATATGGCGGATGAGAATATAGCCCGTTACGATGACTATTATCAGTTTAAAGATCCCATTACGCCTTCACTCCAGCGTCGTAAAAAAGCAACGCCTGTCAGCGAAATTATGAGCCATGATCGTTTAGTGAAAACAGAATTTTACAATGACTTTCTTAAGCAAGACGGACTTTGTTATGGTATGAACTTTTTTGCTTATGACCGTAGTTCAAATATCGGAGATGTGAGAGTTTGGCGCGCTGAAAATAAGGAAGACTTTTCCAAAAGAGATGCTGAAATTGTAAACGCTATTGGCCCTAGTTTTGTCAATGCTCTTATTCGAGCACGTCAGCCTAACAATGAAAGTCCAATCCTACGTTTTGCAGTTATAGGCGAAAAATTCCATTTAACACCTCGTGAAAACGAAATAGCAGATTTACTTGCCATTGGCTCATCAGACGACGAGGTCTGTTCAAAACTACTTATCTCAAAACCTACGTTACGCTCTCATATCACCGCGATTTTTAAGAAAACAGGCCTATGTAGACGAACCCAGATAGCTCAATTCCTTACAGACCATTCAGGGTTTATATCAAAGTCATATCGGTAAAATAGCTAGCACTCAATCGCTCAGAGAAATTAAGACTTTCGTGAAATATCATCATTAATGATGATATCCTCCATTACCCCTAGCTGATAATTTATCTAGACAACTTATAGGGGTATCCAATGATATTAAAAACAATGATGGGTGCGGCGGAATTGATCCGTCAGCTTGAAAAAAAAGAAATCTCAGCAGTAGAATATGCTAAAGAAACTATCCTCCATGAGGAAAAGAACACTCACCTCAATGCGGTATCTCATTTTGATGCAAACCTTCTAATCCAAAGCGCAGAAAAGGCTGATGAAACAAGAGCGAAAGGTAGAAACGGACCTCTCTGTGGCGTGCCTATCGTTCTAAAAGACAACATCAATACCAAAGCTTTTCCGACGACCGCTGGTACAACTGCACTTCTCAACAATACACCTAAAAAAGATGCTGGAGTGGTAACCGCTTTGCTAGAAGCTGGAGCTTATGTCGGCGGAAAATCGGGTATGCACGAACTTGCCTTTGGTATCACTAGCAATAATGCGGTTACAGGTGCAGTTCGTAATCCACACGATCCTAGTAAAATTCCGGGTGGGTCATCTGGTGGCTCAGCTGCTGCCGTAGCGGCAGGGATATTTCCAGTTGGTCTAGGAACGGATACCGGAGCATCGGTACGCCTTCCTGCTGCTTTATGTGGCATTGTCGGCTTTCGTCCTACTATTGGACGATATTCTGGAGATGGTGTCGTGCCATTGAGCCCTACTCGTGACACGGTCGGGCCATTGGCACGTCATGTTGAAGACATCATTCTTATAGACAGTGTTTTATCAAGTCGCACTCACATTACAAAAAAGAAAGATCTCAGAGACGTTATTTTAGGTGTGCCTAAAGAAGTCTTGTTTGATAACCTAGATCCCGCTGTTGAAATAGCAGTGCAGTCAGCACTGAGGGAATTTGAGCGTGCTGGAGTGAAGCTTGTTGAAATAAGCCTTGCTGACGTTTTTCAACACAATGAAGCCGTTGGCTTCCCTGTTGCACTCTATGAAGTTATGCGAGAACTACCTGAATACTTAAAGCAATATGCACCAGGAATTTCTTTTGAAGAACTTGTTTCTAAAATCGGGTCGCCAGATGTGGCTGGCATCATAACCAGCCAACTAGGCAGCGATGCCATTCCAGAAGCTATCTATCGTGCTGCAATGGATATCCATCGTCCTGCTATGCAGACTTTGTATGCTGACCTGTTCAAACAAAATGGTTTATCCGCCTTAGTATTTCCGACTACTCCAACGACTGCTTCCAACATAGGAGATGATGAAACTATCTCTATAAATGGAAAACAAGTTCCAACCTTTCCAACATTTATTCGTAATACAGATTTTGGTTCAAATCTGGGTGTTCCTGGTATTTCGATTCCTTGTCCGACCGTATCAGGATTACCTGTTGGTATTGAATTCGAAGGCCTAGCAAAAAAGGATGAAGAACTCATCGCATTGGCACTATCTGTTGAAGAACTGTTCACAAAATAAAATACAGGAAATATATTAACGCTCCTAAGTTAACTACTTATATTCAGTAGTTTGGCTATCGACGCCATATTAGAGAGCGTACATATCATCAATCATTAACTTAAACGATCAAAAAACATCTCTATTATTAAAAGAAAGAACCTTAATTTAAAATAATGAAAATATTTGGAGTCTACCATTGTATTTTCCCTATTCTTTTTTGGGGTAATAAAAGTAGGTAGTTAGGTGTTCACGCTTTCAATCAACTAATGTGTATTTATTTGAAAAGTGGTGGCAGAGCCATTTGTATAGGTTGAACGCAACCATACTCTTTGCGGTTGGCAGACCCTCTGCATCTAAAAATGACTCACCTTTAAAGGTGATGACGCCGTGTTGTTCTGACACTCTTTCTACTTTAATACCTTCGATAAAATCTTCATGCTCTGGTAACTGTGCATTGGCTAGTTTAATAATATTTTCACTGTTAATAGTTTGTTTGTCGTTGTTCATTGGTTTATTCCTGTAGTAAGTACTTATAGGTATTATATTACATAGAGTCACAAGTAAACCGCAGCTAAAGCAAAGAACCGCTAAATAACAAAAATTGCGCGGAAATTGCGGACGGAGGAAATTGCGGACACCCATCTATTTGAATAATTGTAATGCTTAGACTATCTTTTAGAAATGCTTATTTCTGCATCTAGGAGGTAGTTCGTTATGACTCAATCTCGCCAATCCCAAGTATCGTTATCTGATACCCCTTATTATCATTGTATTTCTCGCTGTGTTCGTCGAGCTTATTTGTGTGGAGAAGATAAATACACGGAAAAATCATTTGAACATAGACGACAATGGGTTGTTGAGCGTATGCATTACCTAGCCTCTTTGTTTAATATCGACATTTGTGCCTACGCTATCATGTCTAACCATTATCACCTTGTATTACATATCGACGAAGCGCTTAACGAAAGCTTAAGTCATGAAGAGGTTTGTGAACGATGGTGTCAGCTTTATTCAAAACCTATACTCGTTGAGCGTTGGCAATCAGAGCAAATAGTCTCTGAGGCTGAAAACAAAGCCGCATTAGCTATTATCGAAGGATGGAGAGGAAGATTAGTGGATATTTCATGGTTTATGCGCTGTTTAAATGAATTCATTGCGCGTAAAGCCAATAAAGAAGATGAGTGCTCAGGACGCTTTTGGGAAGGTCGGTTTAAATCTCAAGCATTATTAGACGAAGATGCGTTATTAACTTGCATGGCTTATGTTGATTTGAATCCAGTGCGAGCAAAAATGACTGTCAGTGTAGAAACGTCAGAATATACATCTGCTTACGAACGCCTGTTACCTTGCAAAAAAGTTGGTGTTGCCCAACAGCAAGAAAAGCCACTAAAATACACTTTTACTAAAAAACCCTTATTTGGCTTTGTGGGTGATGATAGTCAACATAATAATGAAAACAACATTCCAGGTATCCCATTTTCATTATTAGATTATATTGAGTTAGTTGATTGGAGCGGGCGAATAATAAGGGAAGATAAACGTGGTGCTATTTCAAATCAACGACCTAGGCTATTATCAATGCTTGGTTTAGATGATGATACTTGGTTATCACTAGCCAGTAGTTTTGGTAAAGATTATCACGGGGCAGTGGGGTCGTTAGAAGCATTAGCGACTTATGCAAGTAACACTGGTAAACGCTGGATAGCGAGTAAGAATCAATTACGACTGCATTAACCTGTACATTTTTCTATTCACAACATAATAAAATCCTCTATTAGCTACCGCTAAAGTTTTTCATATTTGAAAAAGTCATTATTTGCCACAAACACCCTCAAATTTATATATCTTACGATTAAATAAACTATTTTCGTTATTACTTTTATTTTTGACTAATGAAAATGGCTTTGTTTTTGGTTGTTTAAATTAATGGATGTCCGCGTTTTTCGTTTTAACGCAATGAGTGGGTGTCCACAACTTATTATTACCAATTCGGTTTTAGTATTGGCTCGTCTGCGCTCATCGAAGCATTTCGATACTTATTAACTTTGGTTTCGCCCTGTCGGCGAGTTCATTTTCTTTATACGAACAAAGAAAACAGAACCAAAAGAAACTCGCCCCAATTCGTTTTTTAATCTGAATAAATGATAGCCTTCTTAACGCACCGCTCATACTCGACATCCATGTCTCGAAATGAGCTAGCAACGGCATCCATGCCTAACCTTGCTAAAGGCAATCATTGATTCAGAAAAACTCAACGGGGGGAATGGACGTAGCCACGTTGAGTAATATTTTATTGTAACTATTTGATATTGCTTACTTCATGATTGGGTGTCCAGCACTTTGTAATGGCTATATTGTTTATTTCGGGTTCTGGTTCGTCTTTGCTCGTCCGGTCAGTTTGAATATTATTTACAGTGTTTTCGCCCTGTCGGCGACTCTACTTTTTTTGTCAGAAGAAACTTTTTACCCACAACACACAAAAAAGACTGACCTCCGATTCGTTTTTTTAATCTACTCTTTTGGAAATATAGTAATAACTGCCTTCTTTAAGCACCGCTCATACGCCACATCCCTGTGGCGAGCTGAGCTAGCACGTCTGCTCAGGACACAATACTGGCGTATAATTCGCTACCTAACCTTGCTAAAGGTATTTCTTGTTTCAGAAAAACGAGACGGAGGGGCTTGTTGTAACCGCATTGAGTAATGTTTTATCGTAACTAATTGATATTTCTTAACGCAATGAGTGGGTGTCCACAACTTATTAGTCAGCAGCAAATAAAAATCAATCTAATCTTGATTTACAAAGAGTGACCATATATGTCCAGCACTTTACACTTTCTTGCTTCCCGTTATTCACTAGCCTCTCCAGCACAAAACCAATTATCTCTAGCTAATGCTCTATTAAACGTGCCTAAAATAGAATTAGGGGGTTCATTATCAGCAATTTTTTTAAAATGATCTTTAATGCCCTCGGAACCTATAATAGGTAAAAGAGTTTCAACGGTTGTAACCGCAGATTGAATATTTAATCCAGCTTGAATTGAAAAACGCTCCCCTAAATTAAAATCTTTAAAATGATTTATTACTCTTTGTTTTGATGGTTTATCCCAATTAGTTGGAGGTTCGACTATATATACAACAGAAGGTGGGCATGTATGCTCAATATAAGCAGTAATCCAAATATCATTATAAAATTTAGCCTCAGAAAAATATGGATGCAAAGGTTGCTCTTCTATTGTAGTTAAAATAGAGCTACCTTTACCCTTATTACATTCCGCACATGCAGGGACTAAATTATCAGGAACAACTGAAAATAAAGGATAACGCGCCTTAGGAAGGTAATGATCTAAAGTAGTTACATTTCCAAAGCTACAAAACGGACAAACGCTATTAGAAGATGCTCTTAAAATATCATAAATGCTCCTCGAAGAAGTTCCTGACTTTGAAAAATACCCACCATATAAATTTATTAAATTATCTTTAGTGATATCATCTACAATGTTATCACTACCGTGTCCATGCCTAGCACATGAAAAAAGGTGTAACTCAGGCACGACTGCTCTTAGTGCATATAATCTACTTTGAGAAACAATTTGAGGAAGGATTTTTGACATCTTATTTTTATATATAATATTGCTACCTTTGATATCAGACAAGCAACTAAGGTAAGTATCTCTAACCAATAAATCAGGTGGGTTTAATTTATTCATTAATAGCACCAATTTTTTTATCTCTAGATGCAATTAAAGTCCTTAATAAAACTTGCCCTTCATACCCAATTTGATAACTATAACTTTCAAAAATATCATCGAAATCTCCACCATTTTTTACAGATTGTTTCAAAGTATCTATAAAACTCGACTTCTCTACTTCAAGCCCAAAAACTTCTCTTGTTAGTACTCCTACGTTTTCTCCAAACGTTTCAATTGCTGGCCTTACGATAGTAGATTCTTTACCGTAACGAGTAACCTTCCATGCGCAACTTTTTGGTATTTCTTGAAGAACAACAGGTGAGTGAGTAGCAACAATTGCCACTCCATTTCGACTTAAAAGTAAATTACTTAAGGCTCGAATAAATGCAGATAATAATGGTGGATGCAAGTGACTCTCTGGTTCATCAATTAAAACAAGAGTTTTTTCTTCAACTTTATCAACTAGCTTTGTTATTGTAAGTAAAACTATAGCATGTCCAGAGCTCATTTTACTCAGTAGAAAAATAGCTGCTTTTTTGAAATTATCCTCCTCATAGAGAACAAGTTCAGATAAAGCCATATCTGCAAAATTAACGTCGGACTCAAGCGTTTTAATAGCATTGAGCCATTGCTCTTTTTTATCTTTTTGAATGAAACATGACTTTAAACTAGTAACACATTCAGCTCTTAATTGCTCAATATCTTTAAGAGTTACATCTTCTTTTTTTTGGTGTGCTTTCTTTAAACCTAAATAATAATAACATGTACCTTTAGATGGGTCAGAACGTTCTTCAGGAGGTGTAAATGGGTCAAATACACTAAATGAAACTGAAACAATACTGCTAAAATAAGAAGGGCCTATTTCTTTGGAACCAACAAAAATATTATCGTTATCCGTAAATATACCAAATGTGTTTTGTTCTCCTTGCTGCCTCCCTATAACACTTGAAATCATATTATTTAAAAGAGTGGTTTTCCCTATACCGTTCCGACCAATAATTGCGTGAATATTACTTCTTGGTATTGAATTAGGGGAAACTTTAAAACTTAATTCTAACTCTGAAAATTTCTCACTAACTGGTCTTTTAAATGAGAAATCAAACTTAGTTAATTCTGCAAGACCTTTTAGTATTCTGGTAAATTGTCCTGTAATAGTGCTTAAGCTAGTAGTCCTCATCAATGAAGTCCCAAAAACACTTTCATTTTTAATTAAATCTACTAACTCAGGAAAGTAAACTACATCTTTCAGTCCACTCAATAAAGAGTCGCTGCACTCTTTAGATAGTGCGGTATAAATCGTTTTGTAATAGCCAGCACTTGAGCTTAAAGAAAAAAAACTATCTGGTAGTTTAATGAAAGCTCTTTCTAATTTTGAATGAGTACTTATCTCAGTAGTTTGTCCTTTAAAACCAATTTTTATGTTACCTAAATCATGTTTTTTTCCTAACTCATCGAAAAGAGTTAAATAAAACATTGTTACAAATGAATAATCATTCCAATTATCAATATGTAAATAAGCAGTATTTATTGCTTCATTTGGAGTTCTTTGATTGCTAGGTACTACAATAAATTTCATTTGAGACTTATCCTAAAATGTTGAATTAATTTATTTAAACAAATATTGATATTTCCTAAAAATATTAATTTAATTTTTATTGTTTTTTAATCATAGAAATATATATTTAATGATATTATTTGAGTTTATTCTTATATCATAAGTGTTAAATATGTTTAATGCAGCTCAAAATATTATTGAAAAAACTGAAGCTTTGTTATTAAGTCAATCAACTCGGTATAAATTTTGGAGTAAGTTTACTAGGAATGTAGTTTTACCATTTAAGTATATGTTTATGGGCTTTGAAGATTTATTTAAACATATTCCTTTTTTTGTCTTTACATTAGTCTCACTATTAGCGGTTAGTGGATTTTTTTTTAGTTCCATAGACTTAATCGAAACAGTAAAACCGTTTATGATTTACATTTGCTTCGTTGTAACTTTGATTTTGATTTTATTTGCAGTTCCTACAACTTTTATTAGTGGGGGAGTTAATTCAAAACATATTATAGATACTGTAGGATTTATTAATGAGGAAGATATATACACATCAAAAGAAGTAGAACTTTTAGAGCAAAACTTCAACTTGTTATTTGAAAGTATTAAGAGTCGAATTAAGTTGTATCAATGGGGCATTGGTGTGTCTTGGGCAATATATATGCTTTTCTTTAATTTAGGGATAAGAGTGTTACTAAATGTTGAAGGTGGAATTACAAACAAAACTGCGATAATGGAACATTTTTTATCGTTTATTCTAGCAATCCTTATTACTCTCGTGGCATTGATATTAGTTGCTGCATATAAAGTAGCAAATGAAAGAGTGATAAAAACAATTCAGTTTGCTTGCGTCCAACAAAAATATGATATTGATTATCATAATGGCGATTAAATATTAATTCGCTAGGTGGAATTAATACTCACATAGCTACAATTCTCCACCGTCAAGCTTTCCCAAATAATTAACGCATTTTAGTAACACCAAACGGGATGTTTGGTGTAGTTGAGGCTAGTGCATGGATGCACGTCCGAAATGGTACGTTTAAAATACGTTAATTGGTTGGATCAGAAAGCGACTCAGTGCCAGTCTCTTTGAACTCTTTGTAGGCATAGGTTCTCTACGGGTCTAGAGAAAATAAATTCGCGGACAGGGCGAAATAAATGTAAATTAAAACGTTAATGTTCTGACGAGCGCAGACGAGAAATAACAAAACAGAAAGTAAAAACAAGCAGGCTGAAGCCAGCGCCCCGAAACCCCATAATCCGTAAGCCAAATACTAAGTTAACAAACTGAACTAACAACTCTTGATTTAGCTGTAACAAGGCCTTGTTCAATGCTGCTGTTACGATAACTTCCCCGTTAAGTTTTTCTGAATCAATCACTGCCTTTAGCAAGCTAAGGCATGGAGCGAATTATGCGACAGCATACTGTTATGAGCGGGCTAAGCTCTGCGTGCCCTCTGCCGTTGCTAGCTCAGTTCGAAACATGGATGTCGAGTCTGAGCGGTGCGTAAAGAAGGCAGTTATTACTTTATTTCTAAAAGAGTAGATTAAAAAACGTTATGGGGCGACTTTCTTTTCCATATTACAGGTATAGGTTTTCTTTGTTCGTATAAAGAATCTTGCTTATTCAGACTGCGAAACTACGTTTCGGTTCTTGAATCGCGTCTTAGTAATAAACCACACTCAACGCGGCTACAACTCCCCACCGTTGAGCTTTCCCAAATCATACATTACTTTTAGCAAACCCAAACAGGATGTTTGGGTTTGGCTCGTTCTGGCCATGGATGGCCAGCAAGAACCGGTGCCGTTATAAAAGCTTATTTAAAAACATAGGTATTATTTGGATCAGAAAGCGATTCAGTGCCAGTCTCTTTGAATTCTTTGTAGACATAGGTTCTCTAAGGGTCTATAGAAAGTAAAGTCGCCGAAAGGGCGAAATCAAAAGCGAATAAATATCAAACAGCCTCGACGAGCGCAGACGAGCAACAACTCCCCGTCAAGTTTTTCTGAATTAATCACTGCCTTTAGTAAGGTAAGGCAGGGATGCCGTTGCTAGCTCAGTTCGAGACATGGATGTCGAGTCTGAGCGGTGCGTAAAGAAGGCAGTTATTTATTCAGATTAAAAAAACGTTATAGGGCGACTTTCTTTTGGTTCTGTTTTCTTTGTTCGTATAAAGAAAATGAACTCGCCGACAGGGCGAAACCACTGCGAACAAGTATAAAGCTGACCCGACGAGCGCAGACGAGAAATAACAAAACACAACACAAAGTAAAAACATGCAGGCTGAAAAAAGGAATCGCAGAGCTCTTCCGTTCATAACACTAGCCTGTCGGCTAATTCACCCTGCCCCCGAAAATCAACACACAATAAACAACGAAAAACTAAACCGCTTTAGTACACTTCAACATATAATTCACATCCACATTCTTGGTGATCTTAAAATCACTAGTAAACGGACTATATTCCACACCACACAAATCATCACACTGTAACTGCGTTGCATCAATCGCATTCAACAACTGAGAAGGGCGAATAAACTTCTCATATTCATGTGTGCCTTTTGGTACCCAACGTAACACATGCTCTGCGCCTAAAATCATCATCAGGTACGCTTTCCATGTTTTATTGATGGTTGAGAAATAAACGGTGCCACCGGGTTTCACCAAATCACAACAAGCTTGAATGACGGATGCCGGGTCGGGCACGTGCTCTAGCATTTCCATGCAAGTTACAACATCGAACGCCTGTGGATTAGTTTGGGCAAATTGTTCCGCAGTGGTTTTTTGGTAATCGACTTTGGTTTGTGTTTCTAATGCGTGTAAGCGGGCGATTTGTAATGAGGCATGTGCCATATCAATGCCCGTCACTTCTGCGCCTTTAATGGCCATGCTTTCCGCTAAAATACCGCCACCACAACCGACATCAACCACTTTCTTTGCGAAGAGTCCGTCTACGCCTTGTTCTATATAATCTAGGCGAGTTGGGTTCAATAGGTGTAGTGGTTTGAAGTCGCCTTCTAGATCCCACCATTGCTCTGCCATCGCAGAAAACTTTTCAATTTCTTGCTGATCTACATTCGCTTCTAGCACATTGTCTTTTAATAAAGTTGCTTGTGGTTTGTTATTCTGTGATGGATTTTGTTCAGCCACGCTATTGTCATCCTATTTAGTTACGGTTTTTATATGGTGATTTGTAGAAAAAACAGTCGTTGTAGCGATCTTATTACGCTATTGATTACCTGACCAAATTGAGAACAGCGATTATAACGTGATAATAATAATGATGGGGGATTAATTTTGCGATTTTAAGGGGCTTTAAAATATCTATCTTCCTGTATAAAAAGTGAGCGGTTAGTTAATAAATGCCTCATATTGTCCCATAAAACGATTCTCAGACGATTTTGCTCATTAAAACGCTTCTGCCAAGGTGCATTTGTGCTACTATCGACCCCTTACTAAATTCAGTCTGTTTCCACTAATTTAAGGATTTAAGTTTCTATGAGCGAATTTGCTTCTGACGTTTCCCCAATTAATATCGAAGATGAATTAAAGAATTCTTATCTTGAATATGCAATGAGCGTGATCGTAGGACGTGCATTACCCGATGTACGTGATGGTCTAAAACCAGTTCACCGTCGTGTTTTATTTGCGATGAATGTTTTACGTAATGATTGGAACAAACCTTACAAGAAATCAGCACGTGTTGTTGGTGATGTAATCGGTAAATACCATCCACATGGTGACACTGCGGTATACGATACGATTGTTCGTATGGCGCAAGACTTCTCTCTACGTTACATGTTGGTTGATGGTCAAGGTAACTTCGGTTCTGTTGATGGCGATAGTGCGGCAGCGATGCGTTATACGGAAATCCGTATGCAGAAGTTAGCACATGAGTTATTAGCTGACTTAGAAAAAGAAACGGTTGATTACGTACCTAACTATGATGGTACTGAGTTCATTCCTGAAGTGTTACCGACTAAAATCCCTAACTTATTAATTAATGGTTCATCAGGTATTGCGGTTGGTATGGCAACGAATATTCCACCGCATAACTTGGGTGAAGTGATCAGTGCTTGTTTAGCGCTAATTAAAGATGAAGATATTACGATCAATGAGTTGATTGAGCACATCCCTGGTCCAGATTTCCCAACGGCGGGTATCATCAATGGCCGTAAAGGTATTATTGAAGCTTACCATACGGGTCGCGGTAAAATTAAAGTACGCGCTAAAGCGGACATTGAAGTTAATGAAAAAACCGGTCGCGAAACGATCGTGGTTCATGAGCTACCGTACCAAGTTAACAAAGCTCGTTTGATTGAAAAAATCGCGGAATTTGTTAAAGATAAAAAAATTGAAGGTATCAGCGCACTACGTGACGAGTCAGATAAAGACGGTATGCGTATGGTGGTTGAAGTTAAACGTGGCGAAGTGGGTGAAGTGGTTTTAAACAACCTTTACGCGCAAACGCAAATGCAAGTCACATTTGGTATTAATGCGGTTGCACTTGACCATGGCCAACCAAAATTATTCAATCTGAAAGAGATGTTAGAAGCGTTTATTCTACATCGTCGTGAAGTGGTGACACGTCGTACGGTATTTGAATTACGTAAAGCACGTGACCGTGCACATATCCTTGAAGGGTTAGCGATTTCATTGGTTAACATTGAAGCTATCATTGAAATGATTCGTAACTCTCCAACACCAGCTGAAGCAAAATTAGCGCTACAGTCTCGTGGTTGGGATTTAGGTGCTGTTGCTTCTATGTTAGAAGCAAGTGGTGTTGATGCTGCTCGTCCTGATGGGTTAGCGATTGAATTTGGTATTCGTGATAATCAATACTTCATGACTGAAATTCAAGCACAAGCGATTCTAGATTTACGTCTACACAAGTTAACGGGCCTTGAGCACGAGAAAATTTTAGGTGAGTACAAAGAGCTATTAGAAATCATTGCTGCTCTATTATTCATTCTTGAAAGTCCTGCGCGTTTGATGGAAGTGATTGAAGAAGAATTAGAAGAAGTGCGTGATAACTTTGATGATGAACGTCGTACTGAAATCACTGAAAGTGAATCTGATTTATGTATGGAAGATTTAATCGTTGAAGAAGATGTGGTTGTAACACTTTCTCACGAAGGTTACGTTAAGTACCAACCGTTATCAGATTACGAAGCACAGCGTCGTGGTGGTAAAGGTAAAGCAGCGACTAAGATGAAAGATGAAGACTTCATTGAGAAACTGTTAGTAGCAAGTACGCATGATACGATTTTATGTTTCTCTACACGTGGTCGTCTGTACTGGCTAAAAACATTCCAACTACCATTAGCATCTCGTCAAGCGCGTGGTCGTCCGATTGTGAATATCTTGCCGCTTGAAGAGGGCGAACGTATTACTGCAATCTTGCCGGTACGTGAATACGAAGATGATAAGTATGTGTTTATGGCAACCGCAAATGGTACGGTTAAGAAAACCGCATTAAGTGCTTACAGTCGTCCACGTTCAAGTGGTTTGATTGCGATTAACCTAAATGATGATAATGAGCTAATCGGTGTAGCATTAACGGATGGCACAAACGAAATCATGTTGTTCTCGGATGCTGGTAAAGTAGTTCGCTTTAAAGAAGCGGAAGAAAGCCAAGTAACCGATGAAGAAGGTAATGTTGTATTAGATGAAAACGGTAACCCTGAGATTAAATTCAAAGGTGTTCGCCCAATGGGTCGTACAGCAACGGGTGTTCGTGGTATTAAATTAAACGAAGGCGGTAAAGTTGTTTCATTAATCGTACCTAATGCAACGGGTCATATATTAACAACGACTGAAAATGGTTACGGTAAACGTACACCACTTGATGATTACTCATCTAAGAGTCGTGCGACACAAGGTGTTATCTCAATCAAAGTGAGTGAGCGTAACGGTAAAGTGGTTGGTGCGGTTCAGGTTGATGATAACGATGAAATCATGTTGATCTCTAACCGTGGTACATTAGTGCGTACACGTGTTTCAGAGGTGTCTGTGGTCGGTCGTAATACACAAGGTGTTACTTTAATACGTACTGCTGAAGATGAAAAAATCGTTGCATTACAACGCATTGAAGAAATCAAAGATGTGCTTGTTTATGATGAAAATGGTGAATTAGTGCCAAAAACTGCTGAAGTATTAGAGGCAGTTGAAGGTGAAGTGCAAGAAAGCGAATCAGACGCAGTAGATAATGTGGATGAACAGCCAACTGACGCACCTGAATAACGGTTAATTACAGTTTAATAAGCGGCAATAGCCGCTTATTTTGTTTTAAAAGAGTCAACTTTTTTAAGAGAGTTAGCAATGACAAAAATATATAACTTTTGTGCCGGTCCTGCGATGTTACCTGAAGCTGTAATGCAACAGGCCCAAAGTGAATTTTGTAACTGGCAAGGTTCAGGCGTTTCTGTGATGGAAGTCAGTCACCGAAGCCCTGAGTATGTTGCAATGGCAAAACAAGCCGAGCTTGATTTGCGTGAATTGATGGCGATCCCTGATAATTATAAAGTATTGTTTTGTCATGGTGGTGGACGTGGTCAATTTGCTGCGGTGCCATTTAACTTATTAGGCGACAAGCTAGATGCTGATTACATTTTAACGGGCCAGTGGTCTAAATCTGCGGTAGTTGAAGCTAAAAAGCATGCACGTATTCATGAAACCAATATTATGCGAACCACTGAAGACGGCAAAATTGGTGTTAAATCTTCTGATGATTGGAATGTAAATGCAGGTTCTGCTTATGTTCATTATTGCCCGAATGAAACTATTGAAGGGATTGAAATCTTTGATGTGCCTGAAACAGGTGTGGTGCCATTAGTGGCTGATATGAGTTCAACTATTTTGTCTCGTCCAATCGATGTTTCAAAATTTGGCGTTATCTATGCTGGTGCACAGAAAAATATCGGTCCATCGGGTTTATCGATTGTGATTGTTCGTGATGACTTAATTGGTCATGCTCGTCAAACTATCCCGTCTATTTTTGATTACCAAGTACAAACGGACTTTGATTCGATGTACAACACACCGCCAACGTACTCATGGTACTTAGCAGGTTTAGTGTTTAAATGGTTATTAGCACAGGGTGGTATTGCAGTGGTTGAAAAGAACAATATTGCAAAAGCTGAGTTGCTTTATAACGCTATCGATAGCTCTCCATTCTATTCAAATAATGTTGATGCAAGTGTCCGTAGCCGTATGAATATTCCATTTACATTGGCTGATGATAGCTTAAACGAAACCTTTTTAAGTGAATCTAAAGCGGCTGGTTTGTTGACCTTAAAAGGTCACAAGTTAGTAGGCGGTATGCGTGCGAGTATTTACAACGCTATGCCTATTGAAGGTGTACAAGCGTTAGTAGACTTTATGGCTGTTTTTGAAAAGAAATATGCATAACACTGCTGATTAAAGCAGGGTGTAAAAAGTGCTTTTATATTACCTTTTTATAAAGGCACCTCTAAAGAATAGTGATTCATTGTAAGGAACTAGAATGAGTAATGATTTTTTAAGTTTGGCGAATACAGGCGTACAAAAACTACGCCCATACCAAGCTGGTAAACCAACTGACGAACTAGAGCGTGAATTAGGCATTACGGATATTGTAAAACTCGCGTCTAATGAAAACCCATTAGGGTTAAGTGAATCAGTAAAATCAGCATTACAACAAGAGTTAACGGAATTAACTCGTTACCCTGATGCGAATGGTTTTTATCTAAAACAAGCATTAGCAAAGAAATACGCGGTTGATATTAACCAAGTGACTTTAGGTAATGGTTCTAATGATTTATTAGAGTTGATTGCGCGCGCTTTTGTTGAACCAACGAATGAAGTGATGTTTGCTGAACATGCGTTCGTTGTTTACCCGTTGGTGACACAAGCCATTGGTGCACAAGCAGTGGTGGTTAAAGCAAAAGATTATGGTCATGATTTGGTGGCGATGACAGCGGCAATCACTGACAACACTAAGCTTATTTTTATTGCTAATCCTAATAACCCAACGGGTACTTTTTTAGAACAAGCTGAGTTGAAGGACTTTTTAGCAAAAGTACCGGCGACTGTTTTGGTTGTATTGGATGAAGCTTACTTTGAATATGCTGCTAGCGAACGTCGTGGTAATGCGATTGCTTGGATTGCTGAGTTCCCTAACTTAATCGTTTCACGTACTTTCTCGAAAGCTTATGGTTTAGCGGGGTTACGTGTGGGTTATAGTATTTCACATCCTGATATCGCTGATATTTTAAATCGTGTTCGTCAGCCTTTTAACTGCAATGCATTAGCCTTAAAAGCCGCTGAAACGATTTTACAAGATGATCAATACTTAGCTGATAGTGTGGCGTTAAATAACGCAGGCATGAAAGATTTAAGCGCCTTTTTTGATGTGAATAATTTAGAGTATATCCCATCAATGGGTAACTTTATTACTGTGAATGTTGGCAATGCTTCTGATAAGAAAACGGGTGACGAGGTGTACCAACAATTATTACTAGAAGGCGTTATTGTACGTCCGATCACAGGATATGGTTTACCGAATCATTTGCGTATCAGTATTGGTACTGAAGCGGAAAATCAACGCTTCAAACAAGCACTAACTCACGTTTTAAATTTGCAATAAGAGAAACGAAAATAATGGAACAGTTATTATTAAACCCGATTAAAAAAGTCGATGGCGAAATTAATTTACCGGGATCAAAAAGCCTGTCAAATCGTGCCTTATTGCTAGCAGCATTAGCATCAGGTACCACGACATTAACCAACTTATTAGACAGTGACGATATTCGTCATATGTTGAATGCATTAACTAAATTGGGTGTTAACTACCAATTGTCTGCAGATAAAAAACAGTGTGTTGTTGAAGGCTTAGGCCGTGCATTCAATACCCAAGAGTTGGGTGATATTGAGTTGTTTTTAGGTAATGCGGGTACGGCGATGCGTCCATTATGTGCGGCATTATGTTTAGGCCAAGGTGAATATACGTTAACGGGCGAGCCGCGTATGTTTGAGCGTCCAATCGGTTCTTTAGTAGATTCTCTAAAGCAAGCTGGCGCTGACGTGACTTACTTAAAAAATGAAAATTATCCACCATTAAAAATCAAAGGGACTGGCTTAAAGGGCGGTACTATTACCATTGATGGTAGTGTTTCAAGCCAATTCTTAACGGCATTTTTAATGTCTGCACCAATGGCGTCTGAAGATACAACGATTAACATTATTGGTGAATTAGTATCAAAACCTTACATCAAAATTACGTTGCAAATTATGCAAGATTTTGGTGTTGAAGTAGATAATGTTGGTGGTGAGTACCAAAGCTTTGTGATTAAAGGCGGACAAACTTATCAAGCGCCAGGCAACTACTTAGTAGAAGGCGACGCTTCATCGGCTTCTTACTTTTTAGCGGCAGCGGCGATTGGCGGCGGCAGTATTAAAGTAACAGGTATTGGTAAAAAATCAGTGCAAGGCGATATTCAATTTGCTGACGCATTAGAAGCAATGGGCGCTAATATTGAATGGGGCGATGATTACATTAAAGCCAGCAAGGGCGAGCTTAAAGCCATTGATATGGATATGAATCATATTCCTGATGCGGCGATGACGATTGCAGTAGCGGCTTTGTTTGCTGAAGGTACTACGAAAATCACTAATGTATATAATTGGCGTGTGAAAGAAACGGACCGTTTATATGCAATGGCGACAGAGCTACGTAAAGTCGGCGCTGAAGTAGTAGAAGGCCATGACTTTATTGAAGTGACGGCACCTGCTCAAATCAAACATGCTGAAATAGATACTTATGATGATCACCGTATTGCGATGTGTTTCTCATTGGTTGCGTTAAGCGGTACGCCTGTGACCATCAACGATCCAAAATGTACGTCTAAAACATTCCCTGATTACTTTGAAAAGTTAGCATCAGTTAGTTTCTAAGCCGATAAGTTAACTTATTGTTTTCAAAGTTGCTTTGTTCATTTTGTTAAAACCTACTTCGGTAGGTTTTTTTATAGCTGTATTGTTATAGGTATTAGTCATGCACTTATGATACTAATACCAAAAGAATTAATAAAGTGATCATTCTTGCTGGTTAAAATTACCCCTAACTGCGTTGTGAGTTTTGAAGTGAGAACAACTATCTCCTACAACTCATGCCTTATTAGTGTTAATTTTTCCTCCGCAATCTCTGATCACTTATTTAATTCCATTGGTATAATCATTTAAATGCGCTAGTGACTAGTCAGTATTTTATCTATAGTGAGCTTCTTAACTTTTAATTTAAACGGTGTGAATTTATGTTCTCAATGAATATGGAGAAAAAGCAATTTGCTGTGATTGGCTTAGGTCGATTTGGGTTAGCATTATGTGAAGAATTGATGGATCAAGGTGCACAAGTTTTAGCCTTAGATATTGATGAAGAACGCGTTAAATTAGCCGCTGAAACCTCGTCTCATGCCATTATTGCTGATTGTAGTGATGAAGAGACTGTCGCGGAATTAAAACTGGATGAATACGATATTGTGATGGTCGCGATTGGTGATGATATCAATACCAGTATATTGGCGACGTTAGTGTTGAAAGAGTTAGGTGTTAAAAATGTTTGGGTGAAAGCGAAGAATAAATTTCACGCCAAAATATTACAGAAAATTGGTGCTGATAAAATTATCAGTCCTGAAAGAGACATGGGGATTCGTGTAGCGCGCAGCATGCTCTATAAACATGTATTTGATTTTTTAGTGTTAGGCAGTGGTTTAGCGATTACCGAAGTTGTCATTGGTGGAAAGTATTTGGGGCAACGCCTTGATGAACATCCTTGCAGTAATATTGATGGTATTAAAATACTTGCTTACAAACGCGGTGCGACTATTCATGACCGTCCTGATGATGGGGTAAGTTTAGAAATTGGCGATATATTGATTGTGGCCGGAGAAGAAGTGCTGTTAAAACAAAAATTAAAATACCTTTGAGTTTATTAAAATATCTATGAGTTTATTAAAAAGTCCGATGAGCTTCTTAGCTGAAAAGAGCAATAGTATTGACCTTAAAGGTAGAAAGGGTAAAAGACGTTGGTCTGAGCCACGTATTATCTTGTTTAGCTTTCTGGGTATTTTATTTCCTTCAGCGATTTTGTTAACTCTGCCATTATTTTCTATTTCAGGGCTGAGTTTTATGGATGCCTTGTTTACCGCTACGTCTGCTATCAGTGTGACGGGTTTAGGCGTGGTTGATACCGGCACACATTTTACTTTGTCAGGTAAAATATTATTAATGCTGTTAATGGAAATAGGCGGGTTAGGACAGATGACTTTGTCAGCTATTTTATTGTATATGTTTGGCTTGCGCCTGAGCTTACGACAACGAAGTGCAACACAAGAAGAGCTAGGACAAAGTGGCTCATTAAACTTACGTCGTTTAACTATTCATATTATTATTTTCTCATTAATTGCCCAAGTGATTGGTGCTTGTCTATTAGCTTTTCGCTGGGTGCCGGAGATGGGGTGGTGGCAAGGTGCTTTTTATTCCCTTTTTCATTCTGTTTCGGCATTTAATAATGCTGGATTTTCATTATTCAGTAATAGCATGGTTGATTACGTTGGTGATCCGCTAGTTATTTTTACTATTGCTGCTTTATTCATTTTTGGTGGGCTCGGGTTTACGGTGATCTCTGACCTACAACGACATTGGCGCAAAGGCTTTTTGGCGTTGAGTTTACACAGTAAAGTGATGTTAACGGCAACCCCTGTTTTATTATTAGTTGGGACGGTCTTTTTATGGGTTTTAGAGCACCATAACAATCAGACCTTTGCAGAGTTACCTTTATCAAGCCAATGGTTAGCGGCCTTTTTTCAATCAGCTAGTGCACGTACTGCTGGGTTTAACAGTGTTGATTTAAGTCAGCTCACGCATCCTGCTTTATTAGTGATGATGGTGCTTATGTTAATTGGTGCTGGTTCAACGTCTACGGGTGGCGGTATTAAAGTGTCGACCTTTGTGGTGGCGATGGCGGCAACATGGGCTTTTCTTCGTCAACAAAGTCACGTGGTATTGTTTAAACGTACCGTTGCTTGGACTAAAGTCACCAAATGTTTAGCGATTATTGTAGTCAGTTTCTTAGTGTTAGTTGTCGCTATGTTTTTATTGATGTTAACGGAACAGGCACCTTTTGAAGTGGTCGTTTTTGAGGTGATTTCAGCTTTTGCTACGGTAGGGGTAACGGCTGGGTTAACCGCTGAGTTATCCGAAGCAGGTAAGTTAATTATGGTTGTTGTGATGATCATTGGTCGTATTGGACCAATTACATTAGCGTATATGCTTGCTAGCGCAAAACCAACGCTATTAAAATACCCTGAAGATGAATTATTAGCGGGTTAAATTATTATCTCTATAAATAAAGTTCATATGAGAGCTTGCAAATTAATGTCAATAAATTATTAAAATTATCATTTCATCAATTGTATCGGTACTTAAAGTACGCTTTTCGCTTTCTTTTCTTGCTGTATTTTTGGTGGGTTGGTAGAGTACGCGGATTACTTTTATTCGCTTCTTTTGGAAATATTCATGTTTAAAATGTTCCGCGGTATGTTTTCTAACGATTTATCAATCGATTTAGGAACTGCAAATACCCTTATTTATGTTAAAGACCAAGGTATTGTACTGGATGAGCCCTCTGTGGTTGCAATCCGAAAGGATAAAAATGGCAAAAGAGTTGCCGCTGTTGGTAGTGCTGCAAAGCAAATGTTAGGGAAAACACCTGGTAATATCGAAGCTATTCGTCCAATGAAAGATGGTGTTATTGCTGACTTTTATATTACAGAAAAAATGTTACAGCATTTTATTAAACAAGTGCATAACAATAGTTGGATGCGCCCAAGCCCACGTGTTTTAGTTTGTGTTCCTTGTGGTTCTACACAAGTTGAGCGACGCGCTATTCGTGAGTCTGCAATGGGTGCAGGTGCACGTGATGTTTTCTTGATTGATGAACCTATGGCTGCTGCTATCGGTGCTGGTATGCCGGTTTCTGAAGCAAAAGGTTCAATGGTTGTTGATATCGGTGGTGGTACCACTGAAGTAGCTGTTATTTCATTAAACGGTATTGTTTATTCTGCTTCTGTACGTATTGGTGGTGATAAGTTTGATGAAGCTATCATCAACTATGTACGTCGTAATTACGGCTGTACTATCGGTGAAATTACTGCTGAACGTATTAAACATAGCATTGCTATCGCTTACCCAATCGATGAAATTAAAGAGATTGAAGTGCGTGGTGTTAATGTTGCTGAGGGTGTTCCTCGTAGCTTTACATTAAACAGCAATGAGATTTTAGAAGCATTGCAAGAACCATTGAGCGGCATTGTTTCAGCGGTTATGTTAGCGCTAGAAAAAACACCACCTGAGCTTGCTGCTGATATTGCAGAGCAAGGTATGGTACTAACTGGCGGTGGCGCATTATTATGTGAGCTTGACCGTTTGTTATCTGAAGAATCTGGTATTCCTGTTATTGTTGCCGATGATCCTCTTACTTGTGTTGCTCGTGGCGGCGGTATGGCGTTAGAGATGATCGATACACATGGTGGTGATGTCTTTAACGGAGATTGATATTAATTAGCGTGGTTTAATCACTGCGCTAACATTCAATAAAAATATCCATGAAACCAATTTTTACCCGCGGTCCCTCGTTTACATTAAGGCTATCCATTGTGATAGCCTGTTGCGTTGGTTTACTGATAGCCGACAATAAATATAATCTCTTTTCCCCTGCACGTGTTTATTTAAACTCTATTGTTGCCCCTATTCAATACATTGCTGATGCGCCACAAAAGTTGTTTGGTTCATTCTCTGAAAACCTGATGACCAGACAAGCGCTAGTGGATCGCAATCAGCAGCTTGAAAAAGATAATCTACATTTAAAAGCAGATCGTCTTTTATTAGGACAATTGCAAAATGAAAATAAGCAACTTCGTGAATTATTAAACTCGGAAAAAAAATTCAAATATAAACGTATGATCACTGAAGTAATGAGTTTACGTTCAGATCCCTTTACACATCAATTATTGATTGATAAAGGCGCGTTAAATGGTGTTTATTTAGGGCAACCAGTCATCAATGAGCAAGGTGTGGTTGGACAAGTTTCACAGGTGGGTAGTACGACTAGCCGTGTTGTGTTAATTGTTGATGCTACCCACGGTATTCCGGTACGTGTTCAACGTAATGATGTGATTGCAATTGTTCACGGCAGTGGCGCTTGGGATCAATTAAAAGTACCTTTTGTACAAAGTAATGCAGATATAAAAGAGGGTGATTTATTAGTGACCTCTGGTTTAGGCGGTCGTTTTCCTGCCGGTTACCCCGTTGCTAAAATCAGTCGTTTTGAGTATCAAGAAGGTGAGTTGTATGCAACGGTGACGGCTACACCTGTTGCTGATCTAGATAGAAGCCGTTATTTACTCTTATTATGGAATGATGATCCGTTAGCTGATGCTGATTTAACGTTAGATTCACCGGAATTATTCGATGTCCCTGTTCAATAGTTATAAAATAATTTATCTGTCTTTTTTATTCTGTCTTGTGGCAGCCATTTTTCCATTACCGATCATGTTTAATGCTTTTAGGCCCGATTGGATGCTATTAGTACTTTCTTATTGGGTGATGGCGTTACCGCATCGAGTTAATATCGGACATGCGTTTATATTGGGGCTGTTATTAGATTTATTATTAGGCTCTATTCTAGGAATGCACGGATTATTATTTGCATTGTTAGCGTATTTTACGAGTATTAATTTCCAACGTTTTCGTAATTTTACGTTAGTACAAACGACGTTATTATTGGGGTTATTTATTTTTTTAGCGAAAGTCGGCTTATATTGGATAGCATCAAGCATGCAAGAAATTACCTTACATCGTCCTTATTTTTGGTCTATTTTTACTTCTATGCTTATTTGGCCTTGGTTCTTTCTGTTTATGCGTTTTATACGTGTTCATTATAGGGTTAGTTAATGTCTATTCAATTATTTTTGGCTTCAAATTCACCACGCAGAGGTGAGTTGTTGTCGCAAATTAATGTTCAATTTGAACGTATTAGTGCGCCTATTGACGAAACAAAAATAAGCACAGAAAGCAGTGCAGAGTATGTACAGCGTTTAGCCTTAGAAAAAGCATTGGCTGGATTAGTTAAAAATAACCAGCAAGGTTTAGTGTTAGGCGCTGATACGATTGTTGTATGTGGTGACGTAGTGATGGAAAAACCATTAAATAAACAACACGCACAACAAATGATGACATTGTTATCGGGTAATACACATCAAGTATTGACGGCTATTGCATTGGTGACTAAACAGAAACAAGTCGTCAAGTTAGTGGTTACAGAGGTCACGTTCAAAACCTTAACTGAACAAGAAATTTCGGACTATTGGGAAACGGGTGAACCACAGGATAAAGCGGGTGGTTATGGTATCCAAGGGATTGCAGGTCAATTTGTCACCCATATTTCAGGTAGTTATAGTGCAGTAGTAGGGCTTCCTCTCTATGAAACAGCGCAACTTATTAAATGCTTTAGAGAGGCTTAACATGTCCGTTGAATTATTAATGAATATCACCCCCACTGAAACTCGTGTGGCTTTAATCGAGGGTGGTGTTTTACAAGAGTTACATATTGAGCGTCAAGTGAGTAAAGGGATTGCTGGCAATATTTATAAAGGTAAAGTGACGCGTGTTTTACCGGGTATGCAAGCGGCCTTTATTGATATCGGTTTAGAAAAAGCGGCATTCTTACATGCTTCTGATATCGACTTGCACGCAGAGTGTTTTACTGGACCTGATAAAGATAAATTTAAAGTCGCTGATATTTCAACCTTAGTTAGACCTGGTCAGAATATTATAGTGCAAGTGGTTAAAGATCCCTTAGGCACTAAAGGCGCACGTTTAACGACCGATATTACGCTACCTTCTCGTTACCTTGTTTTTATGCCCGATACAAAACATGTGGGTGTGTCACAACGTATTGAAAGCGCTGAAGAAAGAGAACGTTTGAAAGGCATCACTGAATCTTGTGTTGATGAATTGGGTGGCTTTATTATTCGAACTGCGGCTGAAGGTGCGCCAGAAGTTGAATTAAGAAATGATGCGGCTTTTTTACAGCGCGTTTGGCGTAAAGTGATCACTCGCAAACAGCGTACTCAATCAAAAAACAAAATGCTATACCAAGATCTTAGTTTAGCATTTCGTATTCTACGTGACTTTGTCGGTACAGAGATTGATCGCGTTCGTATTGATTCAAAGCTTAGTTTTAAAGAACTGTCCAATTTCAGTACTGAGTTTATCCCTGAATTAGAAGGCAAAGTTGAATATTACGACGGCGAAAGTCCTATCTTTGATTTGTTTGATGTTGAAAATGAAGTACAACGTGCTTTAAATCGTAAAGTAGCACTGAAGTCGGGCGGTTATTTAATTATCGACCAAACGGAAGCGATGACTACGGTTGATATTAATACGGGGGCTTTTGTTGGACATCGTAATCTTGAAGAAACTATTTTTAATACTAACGTTGAAGCAACATTAGCGATTGCTCGTCAATTACGTTTACGTAACTTAGGTGGCATTATTATCCTTGATTTCATTGATATGAAATCAGTAGATCATCGACGCCGCGTATTTAATAGTTTGGAACAAGCATTAGCTAAAGATCGTGTTAAAACACATATTAATGACTTTTCGCCGCTTGGGTTAATCGAAATGACCCGTAAACGTACTCATGAAAGTCTTGAGCATATATTTTGTGGTGAATGTGCGACTTGTAATGGTCGCGGTTATGTTAAAACTGTTGAAACAGTTTGTTATGAAATTTTACGTGAAATATTACGTGTAGATCGTGCTTACTCTGCAGAACGTTTTGCTGTTTATGCCTCTGTATCAGTTGCTGAAGCCCTCAAAGGGGATGAGTCTTATAACTTAGGTGAATTGATTGTCTTTATGCAAAAGCGTGTGGAAATTCATCCTGAGCCTTTATACGGGCCTGAACAGTTTGATGTGGTTATGATGTAGGGATAATGTGACTTTTCGTCACAATGGTCTAAAAAATATGAAGTTAGTAAGTTGATTGTATTTACATAAAAGCGTATTAATAGTTTTTAGGTGATTGAAAATTAATGCAAATAGCATTGTGATATTATGAAAGGGTGGTAAATGGGTTTTCATTTTTGAAATATTTTACTTTTGGGTGTTTAAAGTGTTTATTAATGTTAGCAGTCATTACATTGATTCTTATTGCAGTATTATTGACGGCTGCCCGTTTTGCAATAAATAGTGTTGATGATTATAAAGAACAACTCGTAGAGTGGGTTGCCGCTGAACACGATATTAATGTAAATGCAGATAAAGTCACTGCTGGAGTTGATTTCTCTGGCTTAGTGCTGACGCTAAAAAATGTAACCTTCACTGAAACTGAAGCCTTACCTTTTGAATTGAAAGTAGATAATCTTTTTTTACATTTTGATTTTTTAGAGAGTCTTCGTCAACAACACATTACGTTTAATGATATATCGATAAAAGGGGCTGATTTACTTTTAAAATCTCCTATTGATACAGAGGAAATTGAACAGTTAGAATTATCTGAGACAGACGAACCACAATCCCAAAGTACGCTAGATGCACTCAAAAATATATTTCTTCTTCGTTTAAGTTCCTTTTCCATTACTGAAAGCCGCATTAACTTTACCGATCACCTTTACAATAAAAAAACAGTTTTAATACAAGATTTAAGTTGGATTAACGATGGTGAACATCATCAAGGCGTCGGCAAAGCCTCACTCCCTAATACATTGGACGATAATAGTTTAGAATTTATCATTGATATAAAAGGCGATGCTGAAGGATCAAACGAACAATTAATTGGTAGTCTTTATGCCCATGCTGAAAATTTAAATGTCGCTGAGTATATTAGGCCTCAAATTAATCCATTAGCAGAATTAAAAACTGCGACTATGTCATTCAAGTTATGGGGTGAGTTTGATTTTAATGGCCCTAAAAATATGCAATTAGAATGGGGGAATTCTGAGATAGCTTGGTCAATGTTGGATCAATCGCACGATTGGCAAATAAACCATGGTTCGTTACAGTTTACCTATCAAAATAATTATTGTTTGTTTGATAGTTATGACTTAAATATCACTCATAATTATATTCCTTTTAGCGATGTGGAAGTATCTGCTGAGGGAACATTAGGCCAATTTGGTGGTTTTGATTTAAACGGTATTGATGTCAGTTCTATTATGCCATTTGGACTTTTATTTTCGTCTCTTTCTGAAGCGGATATTAACTATATCTCAGCGTTAGAAATTGGTGGGAAATTAAATAAAATAGGTTTGAAGGTCGAAAAACCAGGCGAACTGACCGTTAATGCTAATATTGATGCTTTTAATAACCAAGCTGTTGGCGTTATTCCTGGTGTTAGTGATGCCAATATATCGGTAACATCGAATCAACAGTCAGGGCATGCGACCATAAAATTAGGGCAACAGGAAATTCATTTTGACGGGCAATTTAATCGCCCTATGCCCTTACAACAGGGTGATTTCGAATTAAATTGGACGAATAATGAAGAGGGGTTCGAACTCATTAGTAAAAAAAGTTTACTGGTTACTGATGAACTTAATAGTCTCTCTCAGTTTTCATTGTTTTTTCCTAGTGAAAGCGCCACTGATACTAGCCCTATCCTAAATCTTTATGCTTATGCTTCTCTCAATGATGCCAGTAAAGCACAACATTACTTTCCTGTTCATGCGATGGGCGAGGATGTTTTTGACTATTTACAACCAACACTTAAAAAAGGCACGGTAACCGGTGCTAAGGTTCTATGGAGTGGACGTCTCTCTGATTATCCATTTACAGAAAATCAAGGTGTATTCCAAGCCTACGTACCAGTAAAAGATGCTGAATATAATTTTTACCAAGGTTGGCAAGGGTTAAGCGATTTAGATCTTAATTTGTTATTTGAAAATGATTCCTTAATCATGAAAAGTAATAAAGCTAGGTTAGGTGATATTAAAGTAGATAAGTTGATTGCTGATGTTGATCATTTGAGTTCAGAAGGTATTTTAACGGTTAATGTCGATCTTGAAGAGAAGTCTAAGTCGATTGTTAAATATCTTATCGCATCGCCATTAAAAGACAGTGTGGGTAAGGCTGTACAATCAATTCATATTAATGACCGTCTACAAGGCAATCTAACGCTGACTATCCCATTAGCTGAGGATAATGATGATACTCAAGTGTCGGGAAAATTTAACCTTAATAAGAACAATGTTGATCTTGAACTTGGTAGTGACTATATACTGCCATTAAAGAATGTGAAAGGTACCTTTAGTTTTATTAATGGTGATTTAGAAGCTGATGATTTAACGGCTACATTATTTGGGCAACCTGTTAATTTTTCTTTCTTTAGTAAAGAGTTTCCCGATAAATATGAACTCAAAGCTAGTCTTTCTGGTGAGTGGGATGTGGCTAAATTGAGTGATCATCAACAATCATTATTACCTTTACAACTAAGCGGCAATTTGGATTGGCAAGGGCAAATGAGCTTCACACAAAGTTTAAATCAAGATTATAAATTTGGTGTGCATTTAACCTCTCAATTACAGGGAATGAAGATTGGGCTCCCTGCTCCATATAATAAAAATGCATTACAAGTTTGGCCAACAACAATCAATATTAATGGTAACCAGAATAGTATGCGTTGGGATGCGTTGATTACTGATAAGTTAAAATCAGCTGGCGAATTAGCATATTCAAAACAACAAACGTTTATTAAGTATCTTTATTTAGGGTTAGGTAAAGACACTGGTACTAATATTGATAAAACAAAACAAGTGGTTCGTGTTAATCAAGATAAAGTTAACTTAACGCCTTGGGTGGAAATTTTAAATGAACACTTTGTCGAGCAAGCTGCAGTAGCAATTAACACCGCAACACAAACCACTGAAAGTTTAGCGGCAGTTGATACTAATACTTTGATAGACCTTGACGCATTTTATCTTAATATCAAACATGCCGAGTTGTTCGAGCAACCTTTGGTTAACTTGAGTTCTGAGATAATACAAACAGATGAAAAACTGACTGTTAATATTAAAGGTGATGACTTATTGGCGAATATTGAATATCGACAAGGTATTCCTGACCGTTATGACATCAGTATTAAACAAATGAATTTTCAGTTATTAGACATGGATGCATTACAAGCAGTCTTCTTTAACGAAGAAAATGATACGTTAACTGAATACAGTGATAATTTACGTGAAGACTATCCTGAAGTATTTTTAGAATGTTTATCCTGTACTTATAAAAAAATGGATCTATCACCTTTAAAAGCGCATGTATTTCCTAGCCAATCTCGCTTTAGTATTGATTATTTGCAATTAGGTGAAGAGGGACAAGCAACGAATATTTCAGGAGTTTGGGATCAGCGCCGTACTAATATTATTGTAGATAGTCGTGCGAGTAGTGAAACCAGCATTGTTCATCGTCTAGGTTATGATAGTCCAATGAATTTTCAAGACGCTCAGTTAAATGGTGCATTTAATTGGATTGGTGCACCATGGCAGTTTAATTTTGATTCTTTAAATGGCGATCTCTCTTTAGACGTTGAAAATGGTCAAATCACCGAAGTAGATGACAAAGGTGCACGTTTATTAGGCTTTTTGAGTCTTGATGGTATTCGACGTAGTTTGAACTTAGAGTTTGATGATGTTTTCTCTAAGGGGCTAGGTTTTGATGAAATGTCGCTTTCTGCAAATATTACCAACGGCATTCTAAAAAATGATGATTATTATCTGTATGGCTCTGCCGGTAAAATTTCCGGTGATGGACTGGTTGATTTACCAAATCTTAATGTGAATTACCGTTTTAGTTATAGCCCTGCGGTAACCTCTAGTTTGCCCGTGTTAGCGGCTTTTGCGATTAATCCATTAACCGGCGCTGCGGTATTAATGTTAACTAAAATACTAGAGCCTGTAGTGGACACCATTATACGAGTAGACTTCTCGGTAAAAGGTGCGTTGAACGATCCTGAAATTAAAATTGAAGATAGATTAAAAGGCAAAGTAAAACTGCAAAACAGTGAAGTGTTAGAAGAGATTGAAGATCAACAAATAAAAGTAAAGCCATTGCAAGATAGTGTATTAAATGAAGAAGCAACGGATAATGAGGAGCTAGAAGATGAGTTCTAATATAAAGAGCACTGATATAAATAGCATCGACACATGTAAATTAACCGCCATTCAAATTATTAGTAATGACAATGTTGACGATAATTTCTTACAAATAGAAACACAACTTAATGCTTTGCCGGCAAGTACAGATGTAACAAAGCACATTGTGTTATTACCTGAAAATGCCCTTTGCTTTGCGAATAGAGAGCATTACTTAAGCGTTGCTGAACGTTTGGGTGACGGACCGAATCAAACACGTTTAAGCGAACTCGCTAAACAACATAATTGTATTTTAATCTGTGGTAGTTTCCCTATTCAAAGTGAGCAAGCAGATAAAATATACACGACTAGCTTAGTTTATTCAGAGAGTGGTAAGCTGCTTGAGTCGTATCATAAAATTCATTTATTTGATGCTGATGTTGCCGATACACAAGGTGCATACAAAGAGTCTGATACCTTTATCGCAGGACAGCAAATAAAAGTGGTTGATTGCGGTTTTGCAAAAATCGGTTTAGCGATCTGTTATGATCTACGCTTTCCTGGTTTGTTTCAAAAACTCGCTGAACTTGAGGCTGATATTATATTGTTACCGGCAGCTTTTACCAAAGTAACAGGAGAAGCACATTGGAAAGCACTATTACAAGCTCGTGCAATTGAAAATCAATGTTATGTTATTGCGGCGAATCAAGGTGGTAAACACTTTGTTAACCACGACGCTTTCAAAATACGTGAAACCTACGGACATTCCATGATTATTAATGCCTGGGGAGAGGTACTTAGTGAATTAACAACGGGTAATGGCTTTGCACAAGCTAACTTCGACAAAGGTGCTTTAAACAGCATTAAAAAAAACATGCCTGTACAGCAACATAACCAATTTAATAGCACTCAAAAATTTAAATAAAATAAGGATCCTTAATGTCTTTTCAACAAGTTGTAGACAATTTTTTAGCCCCTGCAGATATGCAAATCAGTGATTTAGAGTCACAGCTTAGCCAAATTTCTGGGGCACAAATTGACTATGCAGATTTTTATTTTCAAGCGAGTCGTCATGAGTCTTGGTTATTAGAAGATGGTATCGTTAAAGAAGGTAGTTATAACATAGAAAAAGGCATCGGTATCCGTGCTGTTTCTGGTGAAAAAACGGGGTTCGCGTATTCGGACCATATTTCTAAAAAAGCGATATCAGAAGCGGCTAATGCTGCTAAAAGTATTGCTAACTCTGGCCAAGAGAAAACCATTAAATTAATCATGCCTAAGGCACAACCTATTTATTACGGTACCTCTGATCCTTTAGAAAGTATGAGCCGTGATAAAAAAATTGAATTATTAAAGCAAGTTGATACTTTTGTTCGTGCTTTAGAGCCATCGGTAAGTGAAGTGACTGTGTCATTAAATGCGGTTTATGAAGAAATTCTAGTGGCGGCAACTGACGGTACATTAGCATCAGATATTCGCCCTTTAATCCGTTTCGGTTGTTCAGTCTTAGTTGAAAAAAATGGTAAGCGTGAACGTGGTAGTTCAGGTGGCGGTGGCCGTTTTGATTTAGATTACTTTACTGATACGCAGGAAGGTGAATTAAAAGCATTCTCTTATGCTCGTCAAGCAGTACGCCAAGCATTAGTTAATATTGATGCTATTGCTGCACCTGCTGGTGCTATGCCGGTTATTGTCGGTGCAGGTTGGCCGGGAGTGTTATTGCATGAAGCAGTAGGGCATGGTTTAGAAGGGGATTTTAACCGTAAAGGGTCTTCAGCATTTTCTGGCAAGATAGGTCAACAAGTGGCTTCTAAGCATTGTACGATTATTGATGATGGCAGCATTGCTGATCGTCGTGGCTCAGTCAATATCGATGATGAAGGGACTAAAGGACAACGTAACGTTTTAATTGAAAACGGTATCTTAAAAGGTTACATGCAAGACAAGCTTAATGCACGATTAATGGGCGTTGATCCAACGGGAAATGGTCGTCGTGAGTCTTATGCTGATTTACCAATGCCACGTATGACGAATACTTTTATGTTGAATGGTGAGTATGAGCATGAAGAGTTAATTGAAAGTGTTAAAAAGGGTATTTACGCGCCTAACTTTGGTGGTGGACAAGTGGATATTACGTCAGGTAAATTCGTATTCTCAGCATCAGAAGCTTATTTAATTGAAGATGGTAAAATTACCGCACCTATTAAAGGTGCAACTTTAATTGGTAATGGGTTTGATGCAATGCAACAAATCTCTATGGTCGCGAATAACATGTGCTTAGATGCGGGTGTTGGTGTTTGTGGTAAAGAAGGGCAAAGTCTACCTGTTGGTGTTGGGCAACCTTCGTTGAAAATTGATCAGTTAACAGTTGGTGGCACTAACTAAACTTACTTTTATTGTTCTATGTTTTTTGCTTTCCATTACGCTAGCTTGAATTTATAGCGCTTTCTATTTATACCGTTTTTTATAAGTAGGAAGTGGTATTAATATCAATACAAAAAAGCCAGATTAGTTTAGCTAATCTGGCTTTTTTGTTACGTAGATTATTTATTAGAGATTTATAAATATTAGCGAGCTATAAATATTAGCGAGCTATAAATATTAGCGACCTATAAACAATTCGTTTTTAAGTAAACAAATAATTCTTTTGCTGTTTTAGCTGGTTTCTCTAATTTCTTTTCTTTGTTCGCTTGGCGTATTAATTGACGCAGCTTTTGGCGTTCTAGTTGTGGATACATTTCTAATGTATCGTTCACTTTAGGATCGCCTAATTCGATTAACTGCTCTGTTAATAATTCTAAATGGGCGATCGCATGAGTACGTTTACGATTGTTATCATTCAAAATATCAAGTTTAGCAGTAATCTTTTCCATATCTTCTGTACGTAATACTTTACCGATATATTGATACTGCCTACGTAACGCTTCATGCTTAGTCGAAATTTTATGTGCAACCTTGATACCTTCCATTAATGTATCACTTGCTGGGATTTGGGCTAATTGCTTTGCATTTAAGGCCACTAACTGGCGGCCAATCTCTTTTAAAGCTTCAGCTTCACGTTTGATTTGCGACTTACTAATCTCTTCTTCTTCAGAGATTTCTTCAACTTTTTTATTCATAGATTATGGTCTATCACGTTAGGGATTAAATAATTAAGCGCATCATACCATCATCACAAGATGCTTACCTTAATCCATGTTATTATTTCTTATCTTAAATTTATTTTACATTGTGGTGCTATAACATGATTGAACAGAAACAGATGCTAGAAAATGCCGTTAATACGGCGCTTAATATTGCCAATGATTTAGGGGTTAGCCAAGCTGAAGTCGCATTAGGTAAAAGTGCAGGCATTTCTGTGAATACCCGTTTAGGTGAAGTAGAGAATATAGAGTTTAATCATGATGGTGCAATGGGCATCAGCGTTTATGTTGATCATCGTAAAGGCAGTGCATCTACAGCTGACTTAAGTGAAGAAGCGATTGCCGCTAGTGTGAAAGCAGCTGTCGATATTGCTAAATATACAAGCCAAGACCCTTATGCGGGATTATTAGATAAACGTTACTTAGAAGAAAATCCAATTGATTTAGATTTGTACCATGCAAGTAACAAAAGTACTGAGGATTTATTAGCATTAGCCAAACAATGTGAGGATATTGCATTAGGTTTGGATAAACGTATCGTGAATTCTGATGGTGCGGGTGTGAATAGCCATACTAGCTTACAAGTGTATGGCAATAGTAATGGTTTTCTAGAAAGTTACGGTAGCAGTCGTCATAGTTTAAGTTGTGTATTGATTGCACAAGAAAATGATGAAATGCAACGTGATTACAGTTATACCAGCGCGCGTGATATGAATGAATTGCTATCGCCTCAATGGGTAGCAGAACAAGCGGTGAAACGTACTGTAGAGCGTTTAGGTGCACGTAAAATAGCAACTCAAGAAAGCCCTGTTCTTTTCTCTCCAGAAATGGCGAGTGGCTTGTTTGGACATTTAGTCAGTGCTATTAGTGGTGCAAGCTTATATAAAAAGTCTTCTTTCTTACTCGATTCTATCGATACACAAATCTTTCCTGATTGGATGTCAATTTCAGAAGATCCTCATATCATCAAAGGCATTGCAAGTTCTCCTTTTGATAGTGAGGGTGGACGTACTATTAAACGTAATATTATTGATAATGGTTTTTTACAGACTTATCTTCTGACCGGTTATGCGGCACGTAAAATGGGTTTAGAAAGTACAGGTCATGCTGGTGGTATTCACAATTGGTTTGTGAAAGACGGTGGTTTAGATTTAGCTGGTTTATTAAAAGAGATGGGAACTGGATTATTTGTGACTGAATTAATGGGACAGGGCGTTAATATGGTGACCGGTGATTATTCTCGAGGTGCTGCAGGCTTCTGGATTGAGAATGGTGTAATTGCTTATCCTGTTCACGAAATAACGATTGCTGGTAACTTAAAAGAGATGTTCATGGATATCAGTGCGATTGGTTGTGATACTGACCCAAGAAGTAGTTTGAAAACAGGCTCTATTTTAATTAAAAAAATGAAAATAGCTGGCGCATAATATTGTCTATTGAAGTATTGCTTAATAAAAACCATTTCATAAAAAGAACTTAATAAAAAAGCCGCTACTTTAATTTAGCTAAAGTAGCGGCTTTTTTAATTACATTTTTATTAATAAAGCTTAGTAAATAAGCTGAATAGATAAACGCTATTGAGCTTTATGAATAATATAAGCTTTAGGGTAATCTAACTGTACCGATTTTAGTAATGCTTCTGTTTTAGATTCACTCGAGAAAGGCCCAACACGTAAATAATATAGGTTGTTTTTTTGTTCAATAAAGCTATTTACTTTGTATTGTTTGGTTAATTTTTCTGATAGTAAACCTGCTTTTTCTGCGCTCGATGTCACTAAGTATTGAATACTAAAAGTGCCGTTAAGATTTTCTTGCTCATTTAATATCGTAACACTTTCATCTTCAGGGAAATGTAATAGTTTAATTTCAACTTGGCCTGTACCTGCTTTAATAATATCGAGTTTGCTCGCTGCTGCATAAGAAAGGTCAATAATGCGACCTTCATGAAATGGTCCACGGTCATTTACTCTTACAATAATTTTCTTTTTATTGGCTAAGTTTGTCACTTCTACATAACTTGGTAAGGGTAAGTTTTTGTGGGCTGCGCTCATCGAAAACATATTATAACGTTCACCATTAGAAGTTAAATGGCCATGAAATTTATTACCGTACCAAGAAGCGCCACCTTTTTCCGTTAGCTCGGTAATATCTCTCCATACCTTGTAATCAACGCCGCGTACGGTGTAATCTTTATTGCCACCACGAGAATAAGGTTCATAACGAGGGGTTACATTTTCAATATGTTCTAATGATGGAATCTCTGTTGGTGCATGATCTTGACTGTATTGATAGCGGCCATAATTATCAGTATAAACAGGTTCTTCAGCCTTATTGTTAGTCTTGTTGCCTGCATCATTATTGTTACTACTACAAGCCGTTAAAAAAATGCTTATAAAGCAGAGTTGGAGTATATTTTTAAGCATAATTTTACCGTTTTATATTAAATCGTTTATGAGTATGGATAGACATTAAAATACCAAACCCTGCAAGTAAAGTTACAATAGAGGTACCACCAAAACTAACAATAGGTAGCGGTACACCTACCACGGGTAATAAACCACTTACCATACCAATGTTTACAAAAACATAAACAAAGAAAGTAAGAATAATACTCCCTGCAATTAATTTAGTGAAAGCATCCTGTGCTTGGTTAGCAATCCACAATCCTCGACCAATAATCAGAAGATAAATGCTTAATAAGAGTAAAACACCCACAAACCCAAATTCTTCGGAGAATACCGAGAATATAAAGTCAGTATGACGCTCAGGTAAAAACTCAAGTTGAGATTGTGTTCCTTGCATCCAACCTTTGCCCCATAAACCGCCGGAACCAATTGCTATTTTAGATTGAATAATATGATAACCCGCACCTAAAGGATCAGCTTCAGGATTAAGCAGTGTTAGAACTCGACCTCGCTGATAATCAAGCATCAGGAAATACCATAAAATAGGGGCAAAAGCTAACACAGCTGCTAGAGCAAGACCTATATATAACCAAGAAATACCCGATAAAAAGAGTACAAATATACCTGAAGAGGCCACTAAAATAGAGGTGCCTAAATCAGGTTGTTTAGCGATTAATAAAGTTGGAATGACTACTAATAATAAGGCGATAAAAGCTTGTTTAAAACGTGTTGGTAAGGTGAACTGACTTACATAATAAGCCACCATTAATGGCATAATTAACTTCATGATTTCAGAGGGTTGAAATTTTGTAAATCCTAAATCTAACCAACGTTGTGCGCCTTTACCAGTGTGCCCCATCACTAATACGGCAATCAATAATAATACACAAATTAAAAAGATAGCAGGGGTCCAACGTTGATACCATTCTGGTGGTATTTGAGCGATAAAAATCATTGCCGTCAATGCGATTGCTAAACGTGTTACCTGACGATATAGCATTTCATATCCACCTACGGAATACAAAACGGTCAAGCTAATGCTCATTAATGCAAGCAAGCCCAATAATAAGTAAGGGTCAATATGTAACCGATAGAAAATGCTTTTTTGAGCTTGTGTACTGACCATAATTATAAACCCGGTTCCGGTGTTGAAGCTGCTGAGGTTTTCTCTTTAAAGTACTCATCAAATAATTCACGAGCAATTGGCGCAGCATTACTACTACCACCACCTGCATTCTCTAATACAACAGTCACTACAATCTCAGGAGACTCGAAAGGTGCAAATGCGACAAACATAGCATTATCACGATGACGCTCGCTTATTTTATCTGCATCGTATACTTCATCTTCTTTAATATTAATAACCTGTGCTGTTCCTGATTTACCTGCGACGGTATACGGGGCATCACCAAAAGTACGGTAAGCTGTCCCTCTTCTTTTACTGGTTACGCCTTGCATTGCTTCTAATGCGACATCCCAATAGCGTTGACTATGTAATTTAACCGCTTGTTTTACTTCATACTCAGGTGTAATTGTCTCTTCCGCAGAGATAATAGAATTTAATATATGTGGTTTAATATTTTGACCACGTTTCGATAACATAGCCGTTGCTTTAGTTAATTGGATAGGAGTCACTGTCCAATAACCTTGCCCGATACCAATTGAAATCGTATCACCATCGTACCAAGGTTGATTGAATCGCGTACGCTTCCAATCTCGTGATGGCATAATTGCTTTTGTTTCTTCTGCGATATCTAAACCACTGTATTCACCAAAGCCAAACAAGCGCATGAACGGCTCGATACGATCAATACCTAATTTATATGAAGTGTCATAGAAAAAAGTATCACAGCTTTGCTCTATTGCATGGAATACATCTACTAACCCATGTCCCCAACGTTTCCAGTCACGGAAACGTCGTTTAGAATTAGGGACGATCCACCAACCTGGATCGAATATTTTTGTTTCTTCTGTAATGACTTTTTCATCTAATGCTAATAAAGCCATTTGTGGTTTAATGGTTGAAGCGGGAGGATAGCGTCCTTGTGTAGCACGGTTAATCAGCGGTCGATCTTTTGACTCTAATAGTTCTTGGTATTTTTTCTGGCTGATCCCAGTTACAAATAAATTAGGATCGTAACTTGGTGCTGACACAAGACTTAATACAGCGCCATTTCTGGCATCCATTAAAATAATGCTACCACGGTTATCGCCTAATAATTCTTGTGCTTTCAACTGTAAGTTAATATCAATATTAAGTTTGATATCTTTACCAGGCACTGGAGAAGTAAAGCTTAGTGTTCTGATTACCTTACCCCAACTATCAACCTCTACTTGGCGTTGACCTGGTTGACCATGTAAAATATCTTCGTAATATCTTTCAATACCTAATTTACCAATATAGTGGGTGCCTTGATAGCGTACACGTTCACCGCGTTCTTCGATTTTTTCTAGATCGCGGCTATTAATTTTCGCGATATAACCTAAAACATGTGTAAATGCATTACCGAATGGGTAATAACGTTTTAGGTTAGCTTGAATTGAGAAACCTCTGAATAAGTGCTGATTAACGGTGAATTTTGCGACTTCTTCAGGTGTTAGTTGATCACGGATCGTGATGGCTTTAAAAGAACGAGAATAGCGACTTTTACTTTTGAAATCGCTTAACTCATCTTCAGTCAGTGAAAGTAGAGAAGCTAAACGTTCAATATCATCTTGTAAGTGCTTTGTTTTATTGGGGATAACTTGCAAACTGTATACGGGTCTGTTTTCAGCGAGGATCACACCATTACGATCGTAGATTAAACCGCGATTCGGAGGGACGGTTTGCACACTGATCCGATTTGCATTGGATCTTGTTTTATAGGTATTGAAAGAGTTAATTTGTAGGTAATACAAATTAGTGATTAAAATACCTACTGCAAATAAGATCCCTAAAAAAACAACAATCGTTCTGCGCATAAATAAAGCAGACTCTGCGCTGTGATTACGAATGCTATTACGTTTTCTCTTCACCTTTATTCTCTGTGGTAGGGGTGATTAATAGTGAGTGTAAAGGCGCGATATAAGCTTTCTGCAACGATAATGCGAACCAAAGGATGCGGTAATGTTAATGCAGAAAGAGACCAGCGCTGTTCAGACTGTTGAATACATTCAGGCGCTAGACCTTCAGGGCCACCGATCAATAGGCTAATATTTCGCCCATCATGTTGCCATTTTGTCATTTCATTGGCTAATTGTTCAGTTGTCCACGATTTCCCTGTCACTTCTAGCGTGACAATTTTGTTACCTTTTGGAATCGCTTCTAAGGTTAACTCACCTTCTTTTTTCAAAATACGCTTAATATCAGCGTTTTTGCCACGTTTACCTGCGTTAATTTCTAATAACTCAAGCTGCATTTCTTTTGGGAAACGCCGTGCATATTCTAGGTAACCTTTTTCAACCCAGTCTGGCATTTTAGTGCCCACTGCAATTAGCTGAATTTTCATTATGCAGTTTCAGTCCATAATTTTTCTAGTTGGTAAAATTGACGCGTTTCGTCTTGCATAACATGCGCGACAACAGTGCCCATATCAATTAATACCCACTCGCTGCCTTCAAGGCCTTCAACGCCTAGCGGTACTTCACCTGCATTTTTTGCTGCTAGCGCAGTTTGTTCAGCAATTGAACGAACGTGGCGTTTTGAAGTACCTGTACAGATGATTAAAGTGTCAGTCACATCTGATATTCCAGCAACATCAATCGTAACGATTTCTTTTGCTTTCATTTCTTCAAGTTGATTAATGATAAATGCTTTTAATTGTTCGTCTTGCAAGGGAATTTCCTTCCGAGTTTATTGATTAAATTGTTTTAAGCGGCGGAGTATATCACGCAACTTATTAATTGGACGCATTTTGAGATTAATTTCACTTTTTTATTAACTGATAAACCATACAAATAAAATGGCTACCAGATAAAAATGTGATTTAGATCTCTATTTAAAAAGATCCATCACTTGCAAAAATATTGAACTTTATTAGACTGGGTGGTCAAAAGTGGGGAAAAGTGTCAAATTGTGGATCTTTTTCTTAGAAAGTGGATCATTCACCCACAAATAAATGGAATTGAATAATCATGTTGCGTGGCGCAAATGCAATAAATCTGGACACAAAAGGACGTATTGCGGTACCTACTCGGTATCGTGATTGGCTGACTGACAATTGTCAGGGCCAGTTTGTGTGCACGATCGATTTTCAATCTCAGAATTGTTTATTACTTTATCCATTACATGAATGGCTATTGATAGAAAATAAATTACGTGGTTTATCCAGTACCAATCCACAGGAAAGACGTATACAGCGACTCATTCTAGGTCACGCTAGCGAGTGTGAATTAGACAAAAACGGACGTACGTTGATCGCGCCAACACTTCGTCAACATGCAAAATTAGATAAAAAAATTATGTTAGTAGGTCAATTGAATAAATTTGAAATTTGGGATGAAGAAGTGTGGCATCAACAAGTACAGCAAGATCTGGAAAGCGATATGTCATTAGGCATGGAATTAAGTGATTCTCTCAAGGAGTTCTCGTTCTAATGAGTGAGCATGTAACCGTATTATTAGATGAAGCAGTAGATGGCCTAGCGATTAAGCCTGACGGCATTTATGTCGATGGCACTTTTGGTCGTGGTGGACATTCTCGTCATATTTTATCAAAACTTGGTCCAAATGGACGTTTGATCGCGATTGATCGTGATCCACGTGCAATCGCAACTGCTGAAGCATTAAAACTAGAAGATAGTCGTTTTGAGATCGTTCATGGACCTTTCTCTGGTTTAGCTGAATATATTAAAGATCTTGGATTAGCTGGAAAAATCGATGGTGTTTTATTGGATTTAGGTGTGTCTTCACCACAACTTGACGAAGCTGAACGTGGTTTCAGTTTTATGCGTGACGGCCCATTAGATATGCGCATGGATCCAACGTCTGGGATTAGTGCTGCCGATTGGTTAGCAAAAGCAGATGTAGATGATATTGGTTGGGCTTTAAAAACATTTGGTGAAGAAAAGTTTGCTTATCGTATTGCTCGCGCAATCGTCGCAGATAGAGTGGAAACACCGTTTACACGCACTTTACAGTTAGCACAGTTAATTGAGCGTTTATGTCCTAAGCGTGAAAAGAAAAAGCATCCTGCAACACGAAGCTTTCAAGGTATTCGAATTTATATTAATAGCGAATTAGAAGAGATCCACAAAGTATTAGAGGGTGCGTTGGATATTTTAGCGATTGGCGGTCAACTTTCAGTGATCAGCTTTCATTCGTTAGAAGATCGTATTGTTAAACGATTTATTCGCAAAGAAGAGAAAGGTCCTGAATATCCACCGGGTCTGCCATTAACAGATGCGCAGATGCAAGATGGAAAGAACTTGAAGTCAGCAGGTAAGGCTATTAAACCCAGTGCAAAAGAGGTTGAAGCTAATCCTCGTTCTCGTAGTTCGGTTTTACGCGTAGCAGTAAAAATCAGACAGCCAGAGGTTAAGTAAGTGGTTGATTCTCGAGATAGTTTGTTACTGCTTATCCTAGCTGATTTACGCCAAAATGCGATTTTGGTGATATTGGGTATTGTTATACTGATCAGTGCTTTATATAACATTTACATCACTCATGAAACGCGTGAGTTAGTGACTAAAAAAGAATATTTGTCACAGCAAAAAGACAATCTAATGATCGAATGGAGAAACTTGTTGATCGAAGAGCATACGCTTGATGAGCATAGCCGGATCCGTTCTGTTGCAGGTAATCAATTATCAATGTCACAGCCAACTAAGAATAATAGTGTATTAGTGGAAATTCGATGAACAGAAAACGGACTACATCAAGAACCAAGGCGGGTTCACAAACACGTAAGAAAAAAATATATCAGACTTATTCATCAGGTAGATATATTTTTGTCGCGGTGACGATCACTATGATCGCTATTGCTCTAATTTCACGTCTTGCATTTATCCAAGTCCTTGAGCCTGAATACCTTACCAATGAAGCTGATAAACGTAGTTTACGTGTCACTAGTTCTGTTGCTCATCGAGGTAATATTGAAGATCGAAATGGTGAAGAGTTAGCTATTAGTGTGCCTGCTTATGCGATTTGGGTCGATCCTAAAGAAGTTAAAAAACATTTTGTATTTACCCGTGAAGAATGGGCAGATAGTGCAGTGGTTAATCCTAAAACAGGGTTAGAAAGACATACTAAAAAGTATTTTTATGAGTCTAAAAAGTGGCCTGCCTTAGCTGAAGTACTTGATATTAAGATGGAAGATCTTGCTCGAGCAATCCAAAAACCAAATTCTCGATTTGCTTACTTAAGACGACAAGTAAATGATCCTGTAGTGCAATATGTAAAACAATTGAGACTATCTGGTATTTCTAGCCAATTAGAATCACATCGTTTTTATCCTACTGGAGAGATCAATGCCAATATTTTGGGGTTAACTGATCTTGATTCACAGGGTATTGAAGGAATAGAAAAAAGTTATAACGCTTACTTGGAAGGGCAAACAGGTAAAAAGCGTGTACGTAAAGATCGTCTAGGTAATGTCATCGATAATATCGAAGTACTTAGAGAGAAAAAATTAGCAGGTAATTTACAGTTAACAATAGATCAACGTATTCAAGCAGTGGCTTATAGTGAATTAAAGCGTGCTGTTAAAATCAATAATGCGACTTCTGGATCTATTGTCGTAATTGATATTCACAATGGTGAAATTTATGCGATGGCTAATTACCCGTCGTTTAATCCTAACGATCGTAATCAATATCAAGCGTATAAATTACGTAACCGTGCTATCACCGATACTTTTGAGCCGGGTTCTACAGTTAAACCATTAGTGGTTGCTAGTGCGTTAATGAACCATAAAACTGATTTAGATGAGATCGTCGATACATCACCGGGCTGGATGAATATTGGTGGTCGTCGAGTGCGTGACGGTCATAATTACGGAAAAATGGATTTAGCTAAAATATTAAAAAAATCGAGTAACGTTGGCGTAAGTAAACTGGCATTACGATTAAAACCAGAGCAATTACAACAAACTTTTGCTGATTTTGGTTTTGGTAATGACACTGGTATTGGACTGATTGGTGAGAGTGTGGGCCGTTTACCGATTCGTCATCGCTGGTCTGACTTTGAATTAGCAACGATGTCTTTTGGTTATGGCATTACTGCAACTACATTACAACTTGCTAAAGCTTATGGGATTTTAGGTAGTGGTGGAATGCAATACCCAATTTCTATTATCAAAGGGACACAACAGCCTGGTGAACAAGTTATTCCTAAAAAAATTGCACTTGAAGTTGTTGCAATGATGGAAGGTGTCAGTGAAAAAGGTGGAACAGCTCCAAAAGCAAAAGTTGATGGTTATCGCATTGCAGGTAAAACAGGTACCTCTAGAAAAGCGGAAGCAGGTGGCTATGGAGATGACTATGTGGCGGTTTTTGCTGGTTTAGCACCGGCAACGCGTCCTCGTTTTGCAATCGCAGTGATGATCAATGAACCACAGGGCGATCGTTATTATGCCGGTGATGTTGCTGCCCCCGTGTTTTCTGAAGTCATGAAGAGCACTCTATTACTAACACATGTTTTACCGGATGGTGGAGATGAAAGCTACACCTACCTGGAGGCTAAGTAATGACCAATAAAGTTGAGCTAACACAACATAGTTGTATGCTTTCTTGGTTATTAACCCCATTTTTTAACAATGCAGATATTAATCCTGTTAACTCTTTAGAAGAAATCTCCATTAAAGGCATGACTCTAGATAGCCGCGTTATTAAACAGGGTGATTTGTTCGTTGCGCTGCAAGGTGCAATAAGTGATGGACGTACCTTTATTGGTAACGCAATCAATGCGGGTGCTTCAGTCGTGCTTTCTGAAACAAAAGATAAAATAGTACATGGCAATATACGCTTTGAACAAGACATCCCTGTTATTGACGTTTTTGAGTTAAATAAGCACCTAAGTGCAATCGCAATGCGATTTTACTTTCCTAGCTCGAACCTTCATGCAGTCACGGCCATTACTGGCACTAATGGTAAGACAACTATTGCAAGTTTATTAGCCAATAGTTACATGCTGTTAGGTCAGAAAAGTGCGCAGATGGGAACTATAGGAAATGGCTTATATGGTCAGCTTGAAACAAGTTTAAATACGACGTTAGACGCTATCTCAGTATGTCGTGAATTATCACAATACCAATGCCAGGGTGCTCAACATACGGTGATGGAAGTTTCTTCTCATGGTTTAATACAAAACCGAGTGGCTGCTATACCTTTTAAAACCGCTATTTTTACTAATTTAACGCGTGACCACCTTGATTATCACGGTACTATGCAAGCTTATGCCGATGCTAAAAAAATACTATTCGAAGAATTTCCATTACAACATCGTATTATCAATGCCGATGACTCAGTCGGTAAAGCGTGGCTAGCTGAGTTTTCTGACGCAATTGCTTATGGTTTTAATGTAAAACCTCACTCACCAACACAGCAGTATTTTAGTGTTACTAAAGTCGATTATTTAGCACAAGGTTTGGCCTTTAAATTTAGCTCTAGTTGGGGTGACGGTTTTATAGAAACGCGCTTTTACGGCGATTTTAATATTTCAAATATTGCCGCTGTCAGTTGTGCATTATTAGCCGATGGTTTTTCGATTCAAAACATTCAAACGGTAATTGCTCAATTAGCAGTAGTGCCTGGGAGAATGGAGCAATATGTATTTGAACAGAAAAAGCTAACGTTTGTTGTTGATTATGCTCATACACCCGATGCGTTACAGAATGCATTAAAAGCATTACAAAACCACACACAACAAGGTCGTATTATTGCCGTGTTTGGTTGTGGTGGTGATCGTGATAAAGGTAAACGTCCTGAAATGGCTAAAGCAGCTGAGAAAGGAGCTGACCAAGTCGTGATTGTTGATGACAATCCACGTAGTGAAAATGCACAAGAAATTGTTGAAGATATTAAAAAAGGATTAACTGATCCTGATAAAGCGTTGGTCATACATGATCGTAAGCAAGCCATTTTACATTTGTTAGCAACGGCAAGTGAAAACGACATTATCTTGGTCGCAGGTAAAGGCCATGAAGACTATCAAATATTTGGTGATAAAAAGGTTCATTACAGCGATCGAGAATGTTTAAGTGAGTTAATCGAACATTCGCAAGTAAAACAATCTGGATTAGAAAAAGAACAAACACAGGAACAAAAGCGATGATCACACTCTCAGTTGAGCAATTATGTAACGCAACGGAAGGTAACCTAAAAGAAGGTTACGCATCGCTTTCACATACTGCTGCTATCACTTTTAGTAATGTCAGCACCGATACTCGCACAATTAAAAGTAATGACTTGTTTATCGCATTAAAAGGTCCGTCTTTTGATGCCCATCAATTATTACAAAGCGCGCTTGATAAGGGGGCTTCTGTTTTATTAGTTGAAGCCAATATCCCTTTGAATATTCCAATTAATAGTATTGTTGTTGAAGTTGAAGATACTCGTATTGCGTTAGGTTTATTGGGTCGTTATGTAAGACTGCAAATCAATAGCTTAAAATGTGCTGCCATTACTGGTAGTAATGGTAAAACCACCTGTAAAGAAATGCTTAGTTCGATATTAACCGTGCATAGCGGTAGTGCAGATAAAGTATTGGCTACAGCGGGCAATTTTAATAATGATATTGGTTTACCGTTAACGTTACTTCGACTAGAAAAACAACATCAATTTGCGGTGGTAGAGTTAGGAGCAAATCATATTGGTGAGATTGCTTATACTGCCACTTTAGCAAAACCTGATGTTGCATTAGTTAATAACGTCATGCCTGCTCATTTAGAAGGTTTTGGTTCTTTAGAAGGTGTTGCAACGGCTAAATCTGAAATTTGGTCTAGCTTAGCGTCTGATGGAATAGCGGTGGTTAATTTAGATGCTAATTTTGCAGCAGATTTTGTTAAGCAATTACAGAAAAAGCAGCAACCATTTACCGGTTTTTCTAGAGAGAATGACAATAATGGTATGGTAGATGCCGATCTATTTGCTACTGAATTACACAGTAATGATTTAGGTCAATCAAGCTTTACATTGAACGTTAAAACATCTGTATTATTAAGCCATAAACAAACACAAAATGAATCGACTAATTCATTACAAAATATTCAAATTCAGTTGAACCTTCCAGGCAAGCATAATGTCAGTAATGCATTAGCAGCAAGTGCGATGGCATTGGCATTAGGCTGTTCATTAAATGACATTCAACAAGGTTTACAAACATTAAAAGAAGTCGCAGGGCGCGTTAACTGCTCTGCTATTTCTGAAAAATTAACCGTGATTGACGACACTTATAATGCGAACTCTGCATCAGTAAGTGCCGGTATTGATTTATTAGCTCAATATCCATCTGAACGATTATTAATTTGTGGCGATATGGGCGAATTAGGCCGTTATGCAGAGCAAGAACACCAAACCATTGGTGAGTATGCTCAGCAGCATAATATTGATCGATTATTTACAGTTGGAAATTTGAGTCAACAGGCAACAAATGCGTATAATGCTGCCTCTAAAAATGCAGGGGCAGAACACTTCTCAGACAAACAACAACTTAAATTAGCTATTAGCGCTTATTTAGGAAGTCAAAAATCTAAAGTTGTGGTGCTTGTAAAGGGCTCTCGTAGTGCAAAAATGGAAGAAATTGTCGCTTTCATTAAACAAGAGTTCGGTGCGTAAGTCTTCATCATCTGCTGGTCAACAGCTTTATAAAATAGGATTTTAAAAATGGTAGTCTGGTTAGCGGAATTACTTTCAAGTCATTATACTTTTTTCAATGTATTGACATACTTATCCGTGAGAATGGTATTAGCTGTTCTGACTGCATTAGCATTTTCTTTGTGGGCGGGACCTAAATTAATCCGCTTCTTACAAAGCCAACAAATTGGCCAAATAGTCCGTGATGATGGCCCTGAATCTCATTTTAGTAAAGCAGGAACACCAACGATGGGCGGTGTTTTAATCTTAGCCGCTATCGTATTAAGTACTTTATTATGGGCAAGGTTAGATAACTTCTATGTGTGGGTTGTATTATTCACTACGATTGCTTTTGGTGCGATTGGGTTTATGGACGATTACTTAAAAGTAGTACGTAAACATCCAGATGGATTGATTGCTCGTTGGAAATACTTTTGGCAATCACTAACGGCATTAGTTATTGGTGTTGTTTTATATATGACGGCACAAGGCGACGCACAGTTAACACTTGTTGTTCCCTTTTTTAAAGAATACATGCCTTACCTAGGTCTCCTATTCATTCCTCTGGTTTACTTTACTGTTGTAGGTAGTAGTAATGCAGTTAACTTAACCGATGGTTTAGATGGGTTAGCTATTATGCCAACGGTGATGGTCGCAGCGGCTTTTGCCTTAGTTGCTTACTTAACAAGTCACGTTAATTATTCTCATTATTTATTTATACCTTACATTCCACAAGCTAGTGAGTTAGTGATCATTTGCGGCACTATCGTTGGGGCTGGTTTAGGGTTTTTATGGTTTAACACTTACCCTGCTCAAGTATTCATGGGCGATGTAGGCTCACTTGCATTGGGTGCTATTTTAGGTGTGATTGCGGTATTGGTGCGCCAAGAATTTTTATTAGTGATCATGGGCGGTATTTTTGTACTGGAGACGGTGTCAGTTATTTTACAAGTAGGTTCTTACAAAATGCGTAAGCAACGTATTTTCCGAATGGCACCTATTCATCACCATTATGAAAAGAAAGGATGGCCTGAGCCGCGTGTTATTGTGCGTTTTTGGATCATTACTATCGTATTAGTCTTAATTGGTTTAGTTACACTGAAGGTTCGTTAATATGGCAACTACTAAACGAGTCGCGATTATTGGATTGGGCGTCACAGGATTATCCTGTGTCACCTTTTTTCGTCAAAAAGGCATTAATGTCACTGTCTTCGATACTCGTTTGGTACCACCAGGTCAAGATAAGCTTGATGCTAGCACCAAACTGGTGATTGGACCGTTATCTGCTCCATTGTTGTGTGAATTTGATACGTTAGTTGTTAGTCCTGGTATTGCTATTGCAACGCCAGCGATTAACGCTGCAATTGAAGCGGGCGTTGAAGTGATTGGTGATATTGAGTTATTTGCTCGAGAGTTAAATACACCACAATATCAACATGTGAAATTAGTTACTATTACTGGCTCAAACGGTAAAAGTACTGTGACTAGCCTGTTGGGTGAAATGGCTGCTAATGCCAATGTAAATGTTGGGGTGGGTGGCAATATCGGCGTGCCAGCTTTAGATTTATTAAGCCCAGATAAAACACTTTATATTTTAGAGCTATCAAGTTTTCAACTTGAAACCACTGAATCATTAAATGCTACGATTTCTACCATTTTAAATGTCAGTGAAGACCATTTAGATCGTTACCTAAGCTATCAAGCTTATAGTTTGGCTAAGCATAAAATATATACACAAGCTCAAACAGTATTAATTAACCGTGATGACCCATTAACATTCACAGATAAAAAATCACAAATCAGTTTTGGCTTTGATCAACAGCAATATGGATTGGTTCAACAGCAAGGTGAATATTACCTTAGTATTGAGCAGCAACCTTTATTAAGCTGCAATGCGCTTAAGTTGAGCGGTAAACATAACTGGATGAATGCACTTGCCGCGATTGCGTTAGGCAAACAAGTCGGTTTACCAATGTCTTCAATGCTGGACACTTTACAATCTTATTCTGGCTTGAAGCATCGTTGTGAATTTGTCAAAGAAGTGAATGGCGTTCGCTGGATTAATGATTCCAAAGCAACCAATATCGGTGCTACGCAAGCAGCATTGTTAGGACTTTCTGAAACAATTTCAGGAAAAGTACACGTTATATTAGGTGGCGATGGTAAAGGTGCAGATTTTACTGAATTAGCACCTGTATTAACTGAGATCAAAGGGCAAATTGTGTGTTTTGGTCAAGATGCTAAATCAATTGCATTGCAACATCCTGATGCGCTTATTGTTAATAACTTAGATCAAGCCATACACCATATTAACCAATATGCAGTCGCTGGTGATTTAGCTATTTTAACGCCAGCTTGTGCTAGCTTAGATATGTATAAAAACTTTATGGCTCGTGGTGATCATTTTATTGAATTAGTTAATGCTTTGGTTGGAGAAGTCTAATCATGTTGCAAGTTGTGACTAATAAGCTAGGTAAAATATTTAAGCGCTTGACTGTTAAGTCAGATTCACATGCCTACGATCGCTCTCTTTTGGTATTGGTTTTTACCTTAATGGGGATTGGATTGGTGATTGTTGCTTCTGCGTCGATGCCTGAAGGTATTGCTATATCAGCCGATCCTTTCCAGTTTTTAAAGCGACATCTTATCTATATTATTTTATGTTTATTTGTTTTAGCGACAGTGGTTTCTGTGCCAATAGATGCCTGGCATAAATATACGCCTTTAATTTTATTGCTTTCAACTTTAGGATTGCTTGCAGTATTGATTGTTGGTACAGAGGTTAATGGCTCACTTCGATGGTTACGACTGGGTCCACTTAATCTTCAACCTTCTGAATTTGCGAAGCTGTCTGTTGTTTTGTTTATTGCTAGTTATCTTATTCGTCGCCAAAAAGAGGTGATTGATACGATCAAAGGGTTTATTAAACCTTTAGCGATACTCGCTTTAATATCAATGCTTTTATTATTACAACCCGATTTAGGCTCAACCGTCGTGATCGTAGTTATTATGATGGGAATGTTGTTTATTGCTAATGCGCGAATGATTTCTTTTGTTGGTATTGCAGTTGCAATGTTATCGGTGATTATTTTATTAATCGTGACGTCTCCTTATCGTATGGCAAGGGTATTTGGATTTTTAGACCCATGGGCAGACCCTTTTGGTCGAAGTTATCAGCTAACTCAATCACTAATGGCTTTTGGGCGTGGCGGTTGGTTTGGTCAAGGTTTAGGAAATTCAGTTCAAAAGTTAGAATATTTACCGGAAGCACATACAGATTTTATTATGGCAATTTTGGCTGAAGAGCTAGGTTTTATTGGTGTAAGTATTGTTATCATTTTAGAGTTTGTTTTAGTTTATAAAGCGTTTTCTATTGGTAAAAGAGCATTAGAGAAAAACCTTATTTTTGCTGGCTATGTTGCCATCGGTATTGCTATTTGGTTTGCATTTCAAACGGCCGTTAATATAGGTGCCGCATCAGGTATTGCACCAACTAAAGGCTTGACATTACCTTTGATCAGTTATGGAGGTTCTAGTTTAATTACTATTGCGATTGCAGTGGGTTTAGTGCTACGTATCGATTTTGAAACACGTATTAATTCAGGCCAAGTACGCATTACCAAAAAAACGAAAAAGACTAAAAAATTAACATCTGAGGCAGCAGATGATTCAACAGAAAAGATAAAGGTTGAGAATAATGAGTAAAAATAAAACCTTATTAGTGATGGCGGGCGGTACAGGTGGACATGTCTTCCCTGGATTAGCCGTGGCAGATAAATTAAAAAATGAAGGTTGGCAGGTAAGTTGGTTAGGCACTGCGGCAAGAATGGAAGCAAAGTTAGTACCTGAGCATGGTTACGAAATTGATTTTATTGATGTTGCTGGTATCAGAGGCAATGGTTTAAAACGTTTATTAGCAGCTCCTTTTCAAATATTAAAGTCAATTTTTCAAGCGCGTAAAGTATTAAAAAAGAGAAATGTAGATTTAGTCTTAGGCATGGGTGGTTTTGCTAGTGGCCCTGGCGGGATTGCTGCTTGGACATTAGGTATTCCTGTGGTATTGCATGAGCAAAATGCAGCAGCTGGCATGACTAATCGTTTATTAGCACGATTTTCGAAAAAAGTATTAATGGGCTTTAGTGATGCATTTTCTGGCGAAAAGGCTATTTTGGTCGGAAATCCCATCAGAAAAGATCTATTGGCTTTAACTGATAAAAGTATCTCAGCACCAGAGGCTGCGTTAAAAGTATTGGTGATTGGTGGAAGTTTAGGCGCTCGAGTATTAAATGAAACGGTACCTAAAGCACTTATGAACTTCAAAGCAAGCGAAGTGTCTATTTTGCATCAAACAGGGAAGGGTAATTCTGAATCTGTGTTAGTTGCTTACAAAGACTCTGATTTTGAATATCAAGTTCATGATTTTATTAGTGATATGGCTACAGCATATGATTGGGCTGATGTTATAATTTGTAGAGCTGGAGCATTAACGGTAGCAGAAGTGGCAATAGTAGGCTTACCCGCTATCTTTGTTCCTTTGCCTCATGCAGTCGATGATCATCAAACAAAAAATGCAATGAGCTTAGTAAATGCTGATGCTGCGATGTTAATCGCTCAAAAAGATTTAAATCCTGATAAATTAAGTGAATGTTTGCTTACATTAAGTCAAAATAGGCAGTTGCTTAATAAAATGAGCCAAAACTGTAAAAAAGTAGCAATTAGAGATGCAACGGAGCAAGTGGCTGCGGTTTGTAATTCCTTAATTTAAAACCTAGTTTAAAAATATAGTAAAAGTGAATTCCGATGATAAAAATTGAATTAGCAGAAATTCGTACCATGATCCCTGAAATGCGTCGCGTAAAACAGATACATTTTGTTGGTATCGGTGGTGCGGGAATGGGTGGTATTGCTGAAGTATTAGCCTACGAAGGTTACAAAATCACTGGTTCCGATATCGCTGAAAATACGGTGGTTAAAAGACTGCGTTCAATTGGTGTTGAAATTTTTATCGGTCATGCGCAAGAAAATATATACGGTGCATCAGTGGTGGTTGTTTCAACAGCGATTAACCCTGAAAACCCTGAATTGTTAGCAGCTAAACAAGCGCGCATTCCTGTTGTTCGTCGTGCAGAAATGTTAGCTGAGTTAATGCGCTACCGTCATGGTGTAGCAGTGGCAGGGACTCATGGTAAAACGACAACAACGAGTTTAATTGCAAGTATTTATCGAGAGGCTGATTTAGATCCAACCTTCGTGATTGGTGGATTGTTAAACAGCGCTGGTACTAATGCTAAATTAGGTCAAAGTCGCTACTTAATTGCAGAAGCTGATGAAAGTGATGCATCGTTCTTACACTTACAACCAATGGTATCAGTAGTCACCAATATTGAAGCTGACCATATGGATACTTACCAAGGTGATTTTGAAGTATTAAAAGATACCTTTGTACAGTTTGTTCAAAACTTGCCTTTTTATGGTACCGCCGTTGTTTGTTTAGACGATAAAGTAATAGAAGAGTTAATTCCACGTTTTGCTCGTCAGTGTGTGACTTATGGATTTAATGAGCAGGCTGACGTTCGCATCTCAAGCTTTAAGCAAACGGTTAGCAGAAGTGAGTTTATTGTGCACCGTGTCAATCGCCCTGATTTAGTTATCCATCTGAATTTGCCAGGTAAGCATAATGCATTAAATGCTGCAGCTGCGATTGCAGTGGCGATGGAAGATGATATTGAAGATGCTGCAATCTTAACGGCATTAGAAAGCTTTGAAGGTATTGGTCGTCGCTTTGAACAATATGGTGAATTTGAAACTGGACGTGGTAAAGCGATGCTTGCTGATGATTACGGTCATCACCCGACAGAGGTTCAAGCTACGATTAATGCGGCACGAGAGGGTTGGCCTGAAAAACGTTTAGTGATGGCTTATCAACCACATCGTTATACGCGTACACGTGATTTATATGAAGATTTTGCGCATGTGTTATCGCAGGTTGATCAATTGTTACTGCTAGATGTTTATGCTGCTGGTGAAACTCCAATTGCAGGAGCTGATAGTCGTTCATTATGCAGAACTATTCGTCAACAAAGTGGTAAAGAGCCAATTTTTGTGGCTTCTCCGGAAGCTTTACCTGCTGCGCTTGCAAAAGTGTTACAGGGCGGTGATTTAGTGTTAACTCAAGGTGCTGGTAATATCGGCGCAGTAGTAAAAACTTTAGCAGATTTCAAGTTAGATATTGAGAAAATGCAACAAGAGAGCACAAAGTAATGGCGACAAATTTCGGAAAAGTAGCAGTTTTGTTTGGCGGAAATAGCGCTGAACGTGAAGTCTCATTAAAGTCTGGTAATGCAGTTTTGAGTGCGTTACTACGACAAGGTATAGATGCACATGCCATTGACCCAAAACATGATGATATTTCACAAATTAAAAAATTAGGCTTTGACCGTGCCTTTATTGTTTTACATGGTCGAGGCGGTGAAGACGGCACTATCCAAGGTTTCCTAGAAACATTGGGGATTCCTTTTACTGGAAGTGATGTTTCAAGCTCAGCGATAGGTATGGATAAAGCAAAAACCAAGCAAATTTGGCAAAGTTGTCTACTTCCTACCGCTGACTATCAAATTATTGTCAAAGAAAACTTTGAACCATCAAGCGCTAACGATATACTAAACAGCTTATCAGGCACTGTCATGGTAAAACCGGTACACGAAGGCTCAAGTATTGGCATGGCTAAAGCTGAAAATGCAGAGCAGTTAATTAGTGCATTAGAAGAAGCTTTTAACTTTGATAGCAAAGTATTATTAGAATCATGGATCACAGGTGATGAATTCACTGTATCAATGCTAAATGGAAAAGCATTACCTGCTATTAGCATGAAAACAACTAATGTATTTTATGATTACCAAGCTAAATATCAATCGACAGATACGCAGTACTTATGCCCTTGTGGATTGTCTGATGATGAATTAGCCGAACTTAATCGTTTATCAGTAGAAGCATTTAAAGCAATTGGTTGTAGTGGTTGGGGACGTGTTGATTTTATGCGAGATAGCAATAAAAACTGGTATTTATTAGAGGTAAATACAGTGCCGGGTATGACAGAAACAAGTCTTGTACCAAAGGCTGCGAAACAAGTAGGAATTAGCTTTGACCAGTTAGTGTTAGATATCTTAAAGCAAACTATATAATTTATGTGGCAAAAGTTAAAAAAAATCAAAATCAGTAAATGGATTAGCTTCTTTGTTTTTGTACTTTTAATTTACGCGCTACAAGATGGATTTTTTAAATTAAAACACTGGTTAACTGACGAAAAGTCTTTGCCATTAACCGGCCTAGTGCTAACTGGAAACAGAGAGCATGTGACAGAAGATATGGTGAGAGCTGTATTAGCAAAGCAAAAAGATAAACTTAACTTTTTTACGTTAAAAATTTCTGAAATTCAAAAACAGTTAGAAGATAAACCATGGGTATATTCTGCGTCAATCCGTAAGCATTGGCCTGACACGTTAAAAATACATATTGTTGAACAAACAATCGTCGCGTCATGGAACGGCAAAGCATTACTTAATCGTTTTGGTGAAATAATAGATGTAGTACCAAAGGAACAAGACGAATTTATTGCACTTTCTGGCGATGATAAACAATCAGAGGATGTGCTTAATACTTATTTGCAACTCAATCAGTTGCTAGAGCCTAGCCATTATCGCATTGCCGCCTTATATAGTGATAAACGTAATGCAACTGAGCTTGAGTTAAAAAATGGTATTAGTTTGAATTTAGGTAAAGAACAAAAATTAGAACGTATACAAATGTTTTTAAATGCATTCCCTAGGATTGTACAAAAATACGATATTAATACCATTAAATATGTTGATCTTCGTTATGACACTGGGTTGGCTATTGGATGGAAAGAAACAGAAATAAACAAAAAGTAATGTAAATATTAATGATAACAGGTGTGAGAAAATACAGCGTAAAGAGATAGAACAATTAATCATCAAAACTTAATAAGATCAGCCCTTTATGTTTGAGTTTTAAGTGCTTAATTACTCACTTTAGGTAATTTACTCAGTACAACAATATGATTAGTATTACATAGAGTTAATTCTTCTCTCTTAAATTAGAGAAAATGGTGATAAACGAATGGAAAGTAATTACACAGTTGGTTTAGACATTGGTAGTCATAAAGTTGTTGTCTTGATCGGTGAATTATTAGCAAATGATGCGATTAATATAGTGGGTGTAGGTTCTGCACCTTCTAAAGGTGTTGATAAAGGATCTGTGACCAATTTAGATTCAGTTGTTGAATCGATTACACAAGCTTTGAAACAAGCTGAAGATATGGCTGACTGCCGTGTTTCATCGGTTAATTTATCTGTTTCAGGTTCACATATCGAGTCAATTAATGAAACGGGTACTTGGGCGATAGAAGCACATGAAGTCAGTACTTATGATGTTGAATGTGTTATTCACAATGCGCGTTCAGTAAAAATTCGAGATGAGCAACGTGTATTACACGTTATTCCACAAGAATATTCTATCGATTCTCAAGGACGTATTAATAACCCAATTGGTTTGTCAGGTGTAAAATTAAAAGCAAATGTACATTTAATCACCTGTCATAATGATTTAGTTAAAAATTTAGAAAAAGCAGTTGAACGATGTGGATTAGTTATTGACCAACTAACATCGTCTGGTGTTGCATCAAGTGCCGCTACGCTCAGTGAAGATGAAAAAGAGTTAGGTGTGTGCATGATTGATATGGGAAGTGGTACAATGGATTTATCCATTTATATCGCAGGCTCTTTGCAACATAGTATGGTGCTTGATTACGCTGGTAACTCTGTAACCAATGATATCGCTATTGCATTTAGCTCACCGCCAACTTCTGCTGAAGAAGTGAAAGTTAAATATGGTTGTTTGGATCGTTCGTTAGTGCAAGACGATGAAATTATTGAGTTGCCGAGTGTCGGTGGGCGTCCTGCACGTAGCTTGCAACGTTCTATTTTAGTTGATGTTATTGAACCACGTTATAGTGAATTGTTAACATTAGTTAAGAATGAAATTAATAAATTAAATGATAAATTTGCCCGTGAAGGTTTAAAGCAACAATTAGCTGCAGGTGTGGTTATAACGGGTGGTGCTGCACAAATTGAAGGATTAGTTGAGGTTGCCGAAGAAGTTTTTGGTAATATCCAAGTTAGAATTGGTAAACCACAACATATTCAAGGTTTAGCAGATGATGTAAACTCTCCTGCATATTCAACAGCAGTTGGTTTATTACGCTATAAAAATGATGAGTTTGCAGGTGAAGAAGAAGTAGAGCCTGAAAACCGTATTACAAGTTTTTTCAGTAAAGTAAAAAACTGGATTAAAAAAGAATATTAGTTATCAAGTTTCATGGATTGGGTGGTAACAAACGATGTCACAAGAAGTTAATAGAGTGGAAGAGAGTCAAATGTTTGAAATAATCGATGATGAAGACCATTCAGCACAAGCCGTAATTAAAGTTATTGGCATAGGTGGTGGTGGTGGTAATGCGATCAATTATATGATCGAAAAAGGCTTAACTGGTGCTGAATTTATTGCAATGAATACTGATGCTCAAGCATTACGTTCATCAAAAGCAGATATTCGACTGCAACTAGGTGCCAACATTACCAATGGTTTAGGTGCTGGAGCAAATCCAGAAATTGGTTACAAATCGGCACTTGAAGATAAAGAACGAATTCGCGAAATTGTTACAGGCGCAGATGTAGTATTTATTGCTGCAGGTATGGGCGGCGGTACAGGCACAGGGGCTTGTCCTGTTGTTGCTGAAATTGCTAAAGAAGAAGGCGCGTTAACTATTGGTGTTGTTTCAAAACCTTCTATGTTCGAAGGTCGTAAGCGTATGAACTACGCAACCCAAGGTATCGCTCGTTTGTCGGAAAATATTGATTCTTTATTAATTATTCCAAATGATAAATTACAAAAGTCATTACCTCGTGGTATCACTTTCTTAGACGCACTTCGTGCTGCTAATAGTGTACTTTATGATGCAGTTTCTGGTTTTTCTTCTATTATTAATAATGAAGAAAGTACCATTAACATTGATTTCGCCGACGTTCGTACCGTTATGACTGAAGCGGGTACAACGGCTGTAATGGGAATTGGTGTTTCATCAGGTGAAAACCGTGCTGAAGAAGCTGTAGAAGAAGCTATTTCATGCCCATTATTAGAAGATGTTGATCTTTCTGATGCACGAGGCGTATTGGTACATATTGTTGCTGGTATTGACTTTAGTTGGGATGAATACCATACAGTCGGTGATGCATTGAAACAATTTGCTTCTGAAGATTCGCAAAACATCATTGGTGTAACCGTTGATCCAACACTTGATAGTGGTGAATTACACGTAACAGTTATCGTAACAGGTATCGGTGAACGTAAATCAGAACTTAATGTAGTTAAAAACCCAACATTAAATAAGACAAAAGGTGTCAGTGATACTGCAGAAAAAACAGTTAATGCCGATAATTCTACTGATAATGTAGAAGCAGAAACTCAAACATCTGAAGACACTACTCAGGCTGAGCCTGAAATAGTAGAACCTATTGCTGAAGTTAAAGATAAAAAAAATGCTGAGAGTTATTTAGATATTCCTGCTTTCTTAAGACGTCAAGCAGATAATTAAATTAACTATAAAAATATAACGGTTTGTGATCTAGGTCTCAAACTGTTATACTTAGAAATAGATATCATTGTATTGGAGATCATTTAATGATTAAACAAAGAACATTAAAGAAGAGTGTTAAATCAACAGGTATTGGTTTACATTCAGGGAATAAAGTAACTATCGAGTTACACCCTGCACCTGTTAATTCAGGTATTGTTTATCGTCGAATCGATCTTGATCCGGTGGTGACTTTTAAAGCTCATGCTCAAGCGGTGCAAGAAACGCTTTTATGTACTTGTTTAGTTAATGATCAAGGGCAGAAGATTTCTACTGTTGAGCATTTATCAGCAGCACTTGCTGGTTTAGGTGTTGATAATATTATTATCGATGTCGATGCGCCAGAAATTCCAATTATGGATGGTAGTGCAAGTCCTTTTATTTTCTTATTACAATCAGCAGGCATTGAAGAACAAAATGCAGCTAAAAAATTCATTCGTGTTAAAAAAACAATACGAGTTGAAGATGAAGAAGAAGGCAAGTGGGCCGAATTACAACCTTCTAACAATGGTTTCAGCTTAGATTTTAAAATTGATTTTGATCATCCTGTATTCGAAGGTCAAAACCAACACATTGAAATGCAATTTTCTGGTGACTTGTTTGTTAAAGAAATCAGTCGCGCTCGTACTTTTGGATTCATGAAGAGTGTTGAATACCTTCAATCAAATAATTTAGCGCTAGGAGCAAGTTTAGACAATGCTATTGGTCTAGATGAATTCCGTGTATTAAACCCTGAAGGTTTACGCTACGAAGACGAATTTGTGAAACATAAAGTATTAGATGCTATCGGTGATTTATACTTATCAGGCTTTACTATTTTAGGCCATTTAAAAGCATTTAAAACAGGCCATGCATTAAATAACAAACTATTATGTGCGTTATTAGCTGATGCAGAAGCATTTGAAATGGTGACATTCGAAGAACCTGTTAGCGAGTCTCCAGTGCAATACATTGAGCCATTATTTGTACCTGCTTAATGATTGTTAAGTTGTGATGTTTATTTAGAGGCATTCAACATGAAAGAATAGCTAAACCACTTTATGTAAATAAAGTGGTTTTTTTTTAGCTCTAAAATAGTCTATTAAAGTGAGTAGTCATGGCTGCAGTAACTTTGTTATGTAAGCTTATATAATACCAACCACGCTAATTAACTGATCTATCTTACTTGTTAAAATAACTTATTTCTTCGTTGTCAATTTAGTAAAGGGAACAAACCTTTCGCTTAATTTGTGCCTTAACTAACCCCAGTTCTGGATAAGAAAAGCGATACAATACCGCTATTTTCGGGGATCTCTGCGTTAAATTATATCAATAGAATTAAATAAGTGATCAGAGATTGCGCAGGAAAAATTAACACTAATAAGGCGTGAGTTGTAGGAGATAGTTGTCCTCACTTCAAAACTCACAACGCAGTTAGAGGTGATTTTAACCAGCAAGAATGATCACCTTATTAATTCTTTTGGTATTATCTCTCAATAATCGGTCATTGCTTCAATAATTAGCCTTGAACTACGCAAACTAACTGTACTGACTAGTAAAAAATAGTACCTTATGATTTTAAATGTAATTCCACTTTTATTAACCATAATTGAGGTTAACTAAGTCATTTTCCTGCGCAAAATTTAGAACGCTTATTTAACGTAATTGGTATAAGTAGTTATTTATTCACTTTTATTAGTTGAAAATTTGGCTAGTGATTGTAATGCTTTTTTTAGTTTTGGGTCTGCATTCTCTGCTAATGCTAAAAAAGAATCTGCAATATCTTTACTCATTTTTGTAGCTCGTTTTTTGACCGGTTTATTCTTTTTTATCAATGCAGGGCTTACTTTAGCAAGTTCTGGATTTACCTTTACTTTGATACTGATTAAAGAGGAATGGTGCTGACGTAACTCCGTTAATATGTCGCTTCGTATAAATTGTAAACGTTGAAGCCAAAGTGAGGTTGGACTTTCTATAAGCAAGCTCCCATTTTCAACATTTCCTATACGACAGCCACTGATGTTGTGTTGTTTTAAAACCCTTTGTAGTACTATATCCAATTTAGAAATCAATGATGTGCTCTGCTGAAAATTATTTTTCTTCAGTAATAATGAGATGGGTTTAGGTTGTTTTTTATGTGTTGTCATAACAGCCATCAATAGTGAATTAGGTTTATGAGTATAACGGTTATTTATAATAGGAATGAGATTAAACATAGTTTTTCTATAACAAGATCGACATTTATTTTCATCTGTATATCAACGGTCGCTTTATTGATGACCAGCGCTTGGTTATTACAGTCTCATTATCATCAGCAGTTAATACAGCATAAAATAAATTCACTGAACGAACGAAATGCCATTAAACAACAATATCTTCAATCTATGCAGTCTCAGACTAGCCTGCAACTGCAGTCATTAACTGAAAAAGTAGGTCAACTTCAAGCCCAAGGTATCAAATTAAATAGCTTAGGTGAACGTATTATTGAAAAATCAAACTTCCCTAAAGAAGAGTTTGAATTTGAATTAAATGAAAATACTGAACAAAATACAAAAGAAGATATTCCAACAAGCACCCTCAATAATCCAGCTATAGTTGTGACGCCAGAACTAACAATTTTAAATAAAAGTGTTTCACAGCTCGCATATCAGTATGAAAAGAGTCAAAATCTACTACAACAACTTGAAATTACGTTAAACAACCTCCATCTAGTTGATGAACTGTTTATTTCTGGTCGCCCAGTTCCCGATGAAAGCTCATGGATATCTTCTCCATTTGGTACTCGTTCAGATCCGTTTACAGGTCGTTTACGTCGTCATAACGGAGTGGATATCGCAGGTTATACTGGTATGCCAATTAATGCTACGGCAGCAGGGGTGATAACAACTTCTGAAGCTAGAACGGGTTATGGATTTTTGGTCGAAATTAATCACGGTAACGGCTTTAAGACTCGTTATGCACATGCATCGTCACTAGTTGTTTCAGTTGGTGATGTTGTTGAAAAAGGCCAACAAATAGCCGTGATGGGAACAACTGGTCGCTCTACAGGACCGCATGTCCATTACGAAGTTATTAAAGATGGCAGGCAAATAAATCCAAATTATTATATACAAAGATTACCAAGCTAAATTACAAATTTTATCCGACTTTTTACAATGAGAAAAGCAAATGATCACATCGATAATAACAAAAATAATAGGCAGTCGAAATGACCGTTATCTAAAAAACCTGCGCAAAGTTGTTAATGAAATTAACAAACTAGAACCTGAAATCCAGGCTCTTTCTGAGCAAGAACTCAAAGCGAAAACTGCTTACTTTAAAGAACGTCTTGCCAATGGTGAAACGATTGACGATATTTTAGTTGAAGCTTTTGCTGTAGTTAGAAGTGCATCTGAGCGTGTTTTTGGTATGCGTCATTTTGATGTGCAGCTTATTGGCGGCATGGTTTTAAATGAAAATAAAATCGCAGAGATGCGTACTGGTGAAGGTAAAACTTTAACTGCAACCTTACCGGCGTACTTAAATGCATTAACCGGTAAAGGTGTACATGTTATTACCGTGAATGATTATTTAGCGCGCCGTGATGCTGAATGGAATGCACAACTATTTGAATACTTAGGTTTAACAATTGGTATCAATTTATCTGGCATGAACGGTGAAGAAAAACGAGCTGCCTATGCTGCTGATATTACTTACGGCACTAATAATGAATTTGGTTTCGATTACCTACGTGACAACATGGCTTTCGAAGCTTCTCAACGTGTTATGCGTGGTGTACATTTTGCGATTGTCGATGAAGTTGACTCAATCTTAATCGATGAAGCAAGAACACCATTGATCATCTCAGGACCTACTGACGGTGATGCAACGCTTTATACTAAATTAAATTCTATTATCCCATTGTTAACAAAACAAGATAAAGAAGATACTGAAGAGTACATTGGTGAAGGTGATTTCACTGTCGATGAAAAAAGTAAGCAGGTATTGCTAACTGAACGTGGCCAAGAAAAAGTTGAGCGTATTCTACAAGAACGTGGTTTATTAGAAGAACATACTTCTTTATATGCTGCATCAAGCATCAGTTTGTTACATCATGTTAACGCCGCATTACGTGCTCACACATTATTTGAAAAAGACGTTGAGTACATCGTTACTGCTGAAGGTGAGGTTGTGATCGTTGATGAACATACTGGTCGTACAATGCCAGGTCGTCGTTGGTCTGAAGGTTTACACCAAGCTGTAGAAGCTAAAGAAGGGGTTAAAATTCAAAATGAAAATCAAACACTGGCTTCAATTACATTCCAGAACTACTTCCGTCTTTATGAAAAACTAGGTGGTATGACAGGTACTGCTGATACTGAAGCTTTTGAGTTCCAGTCTATTTATGGTCTAGAAACGATTGTTATTCCAACAAATCGTCCTATGGTACGTAAAGATGGTGGTGATTTAGTTTACTTAACTGAAATTGAAAAATACCAAGCAATTATTGAAGATATTAACACGCGATTAGAGCGTCGTCAGCCCGTGTTAGTCGGTACCGTTTCTATTGAAAGCTCTGAATTGCTTTCAGAGTTAATGACTAAAGCAAAAATCAAACATAGCGTGTTAAATGCTAAGTTTCATGAAAAAGAAGCTGATATTATTGCTCATGCTGGTGCATTAGGTTCAGTGACTATTGCCACTAACATGGCTGGTCGTGGTACTGATATCGTACTAGGCGGCAATTTACAGAATCGTCTTGAAAAATTAGGTGATTTAACTGAAGCGCAAATTGCCGCTGAAACGGCTGCTTGGAAAGAAGATCAAGCCGCAGTATTAGCTGCTGGTGGTCTTTACATTGTTGGTACCGAACGCCATGAGTCTCGTCGTATCGATAACCAGTTACGTGGTCGTGCTGGTCGTCAAGGTGATGCTGGTGAAAGTCGTTTCTACCTTTCAATGGAAGATTCGTTAATGCGTATCTTTGCTTCAGAAAAAGTGTCTAATATGATGAAAAAATTAGGCATGGAAAATGGCGAAGCCATTGAGCATCCTTGGGTAACTCGTGCGATTGAAAACGCACAACGCAAAGTTGAAGGGCGTAACTTTGACATGCGTAAATCTTTATTAGACTTTGATGATGTTGCTAATGACCAACGTAAAGTGGTTTACCAACAACGTAACGGTATAATGGATAGTGAAAACATCACTGAAAATATTGAACAAATTTGGGATGATGTATTCAACGCTTGTATCGATGGATATGTACCATTGCATTCATTAACAGAACAATGGGATTTAGAAGGTTTAGAAAACCGTTTAAAACAAGATTTCTTAATCGAATTACCTGTTCAACAGTGGTTAGTTGATGATGCTAATTTACAAGAAGAAACTATTCGTGAAAACATACTTGAGCATGCAAAAGCAGTTTATCAAGACAAAAAAGAGCAAGTAGGCGAGTCTATTATTGCTGGTTTTGAAAAGTCTGTCATGTTGCAAACAATTGATATGCTTTGGAAAGAGCATTTGTCAGCAATGGATCACCTACGCCAAGGTATACATTTACGTGGTTATGCACAAAAAGATCCAAAACAAGAGTACAAGCGTGAATCATATGAGTTGTTTATCGCGATGTTAGAAAACTTAAAAGCAGATGTCGTAGGTATTTTATCTAAAGTACAAATACAAAGTAGAGAAGAAGCTGAAGCGATTCAAGAAAAACGTCGTGAAGATGAAGCAAAAGCTAATATTCAATATCAACATGCACAAGTAAATGGTGATGGAGAAGCTGAAACTGAAGCAGAAGATGAGTCATCTGATACGTTTATCCGCCAAGATAAAAAAGTAGGACGTAATGAACCTTGCCCATGTGGTTCAGGTAAAAAGTTCAAGCAATGTCATGGTAAATTAGGCTAACATCTCGTTAAGGAAGTTTAATCCTCTTTAACAAATAAAAGGTGGTACTTCATTGAAGACCACCTTTTTTATTGCTTTAAAAATAAAAAAGGAGCAACAATGCCAGAGCAAATAATTAGTATCGCTATAGTGCAGAATGAGCATAAAAAACTATTGATATCTCGTCGTCAAAAAGGCCAGCATCTCGCTGGTAAATGGGAGTTTCCTGGTGGTAAAGTAGAACAAGGTGAAGCGCTTGAAGTGGCAATGTTACGAGAGTTAGAGGAAGAGGTTGGCTTGACGGCAACCAAGTACAGTTTATTTGATTCGTTAAGTTTTCAATATGATGAGGTGCATTTACATTTAAACTTTTATTTAGTCACAGATTATCAAGGCGAAGCAACTTCTCTTGAAGGACAACAAATTAAATGGGTCTCTGCTGCCGAACTAAGCCAATATGATTTCCCTAAAGCTAATTTAACGGTGATTAATAAATTACTCTAACACGGACAAATGATGCAAAACGAGGGATATTATTGTTTGTTTTACCCGTAAAGCGATAAGTAATAACACTGCCGATAGCAGGCGGATTATTTCTCTCCTGATCACTAAATCCAGATCCTATCTTAAAGGTGACTCCCTCTTTATTTTTTACTAGAATTGAACCTAATAAACCTTCATATTTACCTTTTCCTGGTATGTAAGCAATAACAGTTGCTTCAGCATCTTCAAACTTCTTTAGCTTCATTAAGTCACGATTTCGCTTTGTTTGATAAAGGGCATTTTGATGATGAAGCATTAAACCTTCACCTTGTCCCATTACTACGTTATTTAGCAAATCAAATAACGCTTCTGTATTGGGTAGTTTTTGTTGTTTAATCATTTGTAAATAAGGGCTAGTAGCTTCAGTGACTATGCCTTGCATTTTGTTAATACGCTGTTCAAAAGAGGCTGTACTTTCAGGCAGATCAAAAATCATAAATTTAACCTGTTTCCAATGCTCATTTTGATTATCTTGAGTACGCACAATGCCCGACACTTTTTCAAACTGCTGTCTTGCGATCCATAGTTCCCCATCCATTTTGGTCGCTGGGAATGATTTAATAAACCATGTTGGCGCTGTAAATACATTTCCCTGTTTGGAAATGAGTTGATGTCCATCCCAATAAGCACGAATGCCATCTAACTTTTCACTGACATAATATTGTGTAACATCGATATCTTGTCGATAATTGGTAGCAAGCTGAATGGGAGGAGGTTTAGCAATAGCGGCAGAAATCGAAAGCATTAATATTGCAATGCAGTTAAATAGGTAGTAAGTAAATTGACTATTTTTCAGATGAGAAAAGACGATTTTTTGAAAGGTAAATAATGACGTCATAAAAAGCTCCTACACTTGGCAAAATATAAATATTTTTTTAATTCAAGTAATAAGTGTAGGAAGTTTTTAAAAAAGTGAGACTATTTAAATACAATAATGTTTGCTTACCAGCAAATTATTTACAGGTTCTATTGGGTAGATCGTATTTTAGTGTTGAATAAAACGCATCGATAAATCGATAGCATGTACGTGTTTAGTTAATGCGCCAACAGAAATATAATCAACCCCCGTTTCTGCGTAACTTAATATCGTTGTATTATCGACATTACCTGATACTTCTAAATCGGCTTGCTGAGGATTACTTTTATTAATGGCAACTGCTTCTAACATCATCGGAATACTAAAGTTATCTAACATCACACGTTGTGCACCTGCATTTAGTGCTTGGTTAAGCTCATCAATGCTTTCTACCTCAACTTCTACCCAACGCTCTGGATGTTGTTGATTAGCTGCTTCAATCGCTTGTTTGATACCACCACAGGCCATAATATGATTTTCTTTAATTAAGTAAGCGTCATATAAACCGATACGATGATTAAAACCACCACCACATGTCACTGCATATTTAGAAGCATTACGTAAACCAGGTAAGGTTTTTCGTGTGTCTAATAATTTACACTCAGTGGTTGCGATTAAATCTGAGTAATATTTGGTTGTTGTCGCAATACCTGAAAGCGTTTGAATAAAGTTGAGTGCAGTACGTTCGCCTGTTAACAATATTCTTGCTGAACCTTCAAGTGTAAATAAAGGGCTATTTGCAAGGACATAATCGCCATCTTTTACATGCCAAGTAATAGTGACTGAATTGCCTAATTGACGGAACACTTCATCAGTCCATGCTTTACCACAGAAAACTGCATCATCACGTGTAATAACTGTTGCTTTTGAACGTTTATCTTCTGGTATTAAATTAGCGGTGATATCACCTTCTGCAGCAGACAATCCATTTAAGTCTTCATTTAAAGCTAAGGTAACACTTTGTGCAATTTCTTGTTCAATCATGGTAAATTTCCAGACAGCGGTAAAAAAATCAAATATTACCTTAATGATCTTTGAATACCAATGATCTAAATGCTTAACTCTTATAAAATAAGATGCTCTGGGTCAGATTAAAAGATTTAATAAGCCTTAACACTAAAAGTAAAAATAAGAAGTGAAAATAAGATGCGTTTAATAATTGGTTTAACAGGGGGAATCGGGAGTGGAAAATCAACTGTCGCAAAAGAGTTTATTGCTTTAGGTATTGACGTCGTTGACGCTGATAAAGTAGCTCGAGAAGTAGTAGAACCTGGACAACCAGCCTTAGCTAAAATTGAACTTTATTTTGGCAAAGAGGTCGTAGATATTAACGGTGAATTAGATAGAGCGAAGCTTAGAAATATCATCTTTAAATCTGAGACAAAAAAGCAGTGGTTGAATGAATTGTTGCATCCTATTATCCGTGATACTTTGTTGAAACAACTTGAACAAGCACAAAGTAAATACGTGATATTAGAAGCGCCTTTGCTATTAGAAAATCAGTTAACAAAGTATACTGATTACACATTGGTCGTTGATGTTACTGAGGCTTTGCAAATCGAGCGTGCAACGCAACGAGATAGTAATTCAATAACCCAAATTCAAGCTATTATGGATGCACAAATCAGTAGAGAGCTTAGGCTACAACAAGCTGATTATATTATTGATAATAACTGCACAGACCTTGTTGTATTGAAGCAGCAAGTTAAAATGTTACATTTACAGTTTTTATCTATACAAAAGTAGGCTTTTTGATTGTTTAGTAAAGACTCCTTAATGTAACCTTACTTTTTTATAAAATAAATAGACAGCCTTATGATCGCCTTTGAATACCCCTTAACAGAAAAGAGCCGTAGTTATCTACGTTTTGAATCTCTTTTTCTACAAATTAAACAAAGCATTTCACTAGATAATGAGAGTGATGCCGTTACTTATTTTAAGTCTTTATTTGAGTTAATTGAATTAAGTGATCGCAGTGATATTCGACACGATTTAATTAAAGACTTGCGTTCACTATTAGAAGAAATGCAATCATGGTTAAACAGTGAGCAAGCTGATACTGAAGCGATTAAAGCATTAATGGTAGAAATTAGTGAATTAATCAGTGCTTTATTAGTGATGTCTAAACAACTTAAATTTTTTAAAGATAGCCGTTTTTTAACTTCTTTAAAACAGCGATTTTTCATCCCTGGTGGATGTTGTAACTTTGACCTACCGCAGTTTCATTTCTGGTTATCACAACCGATTGAATTAAAAAGAACAGACACTAAACAATGGTTTGAATACTTTACTGTTTTAGATCGGGCATTATCTTTATTTTTGAAAATGAAACGTCATCAAGGTATTAAATCGACACAGCAAGCTAAAAATGGTTTCTTCCAAGGTGAAGTAGAGCATGCGTTATTTATTATTTTGAGTGTTGATCCTGCTTTACAAGCTTACCCTATGATCTCTGGGCATAAACATCGCTACTCTGTCAGGTTTATGAATGCTAATGCTGAAAATAGCCAAGCTGAGAATATTGAATTCGAACAGACTTTTTGTTAAAACGTCTATAGACAATCAAAATGTTAAATATTGTTAAAGGTAAGGAAAATAAATGAAGGTTAATTGTCCAACTTGTCAAAAACAAGTTGTCTGGGATAAACAGAGCTTGTATCGCCCATTTTGTTGTAAACGTTGTCAGTTAATTGATTTAGGTGAATGGGCTGATGAAGAAAAACGCATCAAAGGTGAGTCTGTTAGCCCAGAGAATTTACCGCAAAATAAAACAATTTATTTTGAAGAAGATTAATAACTTAGTTGAAAGCGCTAATAAAAACATTGGTATTAAAAATAGACATAAAACAGATAGATAAAATAAGATAAAAATATAAGGAAGTATGATGCTACTAAGTGATTTTTTAACAAAATTAAATACACAACCAGAGACAATTGAATTTACTGACACAATGGCTGTCATTGAAGCAAATTACACGTTTAGTGAAACAGCTTTCACTAATGGTCAACAAAGTAATGCTGCAGGAGAAAACTCAGGCTCATGTAAGATTTTTTCGTTTGCACAATTAAATGGATTAACTGAACAGCAAACGTTAGCTTGTTTTGGCATCTATTACCGTAATGATGTCTTAGGAAACCCTGATGCAAGGGATCATCAAAATATTCGTCAGTTTATGATTAATGGTTGGTCTGGTATTAGTTTTGATTCTGCACCTTTAGTTAGCAAATAATTGTTAACAAGTAACCGGTAGTAAATATACGTTTAAGTAGGGTAGGTCATTCAGCTATGTTAGTAGCATTCAGCTATGTTAGTAGGTTATGTTAGTAGGTAGTGTTAATAGATCATGTTAATAAGATACTTGGATTCAGATCATAAGTAGAGACTGTTTTTATTACAGTCTCAAAACTACATAACGTTATCTCACCTAAACGAATAAAATGTAACCCGATGCTTAAAACATCGGGTTTTTTATACGCTTTAAAAAAGTAATCTAACCGCCAGCTAACTTAACTTGGTAGCCTTGTTTTTCTAATACTGTTTTAATAATTTCACGTTGGTCTGTTTGTATCTCAATGACGAAGTCTTTTACTGTACCGCCACAACCAGTTCGCTTTTTAATTTCTTTAGCTAACGCTTTAATCGCTTTCTCATCTAGCTGTAAGCCTTTAATTAAAGTCACACCTTTACCTTTACGACCTTTAGTCTCTCGATGCAAGCGGATAACGCCATCACTCTCAGGTGCTTTTTGTTTCTGTTTTGTCTTTTCTACTTTTCCACCATCTGTAGAGTAGACTAAATTTAATTCACCAAAATCCATAATTATTTCCACCAATTAATTTCTCATCTAGTTTATACCTGTTCCTATTACAGATGTAAAACACAGCCAAAACTTCTTCTTAAATAGAGGAGTTGACCCGACTAAATTGATCTAAAACAAAGGACTTGTTTATACCTGTTGCTCGCTCTGTTTATTGGTTGTTAATGATAATGGTTTGTATTAACTTGCTTGTTATAGCGTTAGCAGGTTCAAAGAATAAACGTATTTTTTGAACGAAAAATAGTAAGGGTCAATCATGATATTGTCAGAATTAAAAGTAGGTCAAACCGCCAGCATTATTAACATTAATGGCATTGAACCTGTGATGCGTAAAAAATTACTTAATCTTGGTTTTTTACCTAAAGCTAAAATACAACTATTACGCGTTGCACCGCTAGGAGACCCTATTGCAATTCGCTGTGCTAATAGCTCTATTGCTTTGCGTAAAAGCATTGCTAAGCAAATCATAGTGGAGTGTTGATATGACCTTAAATATTGCAACGATTGGCAACCCAAATTCAGGTAAAACAACCTTATTTAATGCACTTACTGGTGGCCATCAACGTGTTGGAAACTGGAGTGGTGTTACCGTTGAGAAAAAGACCGGGCATTTTACTTTAGATAACGGGAAAAACGTTAAAATAATCGACTTACCGGGTATCTATAATCTTGATAACGATCAACTAGGTACTTCATTGGATGAACGCATTGCATTTGAATATATCATGCAAAATCAACCTGATATTGTATTGAATATTATTGATGCAAGTTGTTTAGAAAGGAGCTTATATCTAACGTTACAATTATTAGAACTGGGTTTACCTGTTGTGATGGTCTTAAATAAAATGGACCTTGCGGATAAACAACATTTAGTGATTAACGTAAACACATTAAGTAAGCAGTTAGGTTGTCCTATCATTTGTTTGTCAGCCCATGATCAACAAGCCGTAAATAAACTAATACGTACCTTCACTAGTCTAGATTTAGCCAATTTAAACAATCAACTTATACTTGATTATGGCAATGAATTACAACCAGTTATTAATGAAACCTCACAACTACTTGATAAGCTAATACAATCATCCGATAAACCTGAAAAATCATTTAATAACCTCATACAGTTAAATAAAAATGCCTTAGCGATAAAATGTATTGAAGGGGACCAATCTATTCTCTCAGAGTTTAATAGTGAGGATAAACACACCATCAATCACCTTAAAAATTCATTATCGATTGATTTGGATTTGCAGATAGCAGACGTTCGCTACACCTTCATTTATGCATTAACGCAACAAGCGGTCAGAGAAAAACGCCACTTGAGTAAAACGTTATCTGAAAAAATCGATACCATTACCTTAAATCGTTATACGGGTATTCCTGTTTTTCTGTTAGTTATGTACTTGATGTTCATGTTTGCCATTAACATTGGTAGTGCTTTTATTGACTTCTTTGATATCGCATCGGGCGCTATTTTTGTAGATGAAACGGCCCATTGGTTAGGTGTTATTAATGCACCTGAATGGATTATTAATGTACTGGCTTATGGAGTCGGTAATGGCATTCAAACCGTAATGACATTCATACCTGTGATTGCTTGCTTATATCTATTTTTAGCTATGTTAGAAAGTTCTGGATACCTTGCAAGGGCCGCTTTTGTTATTGACCGTTTAATGCAATTCATCGGTTTACCAGGAAAATCTTTTGTCCCTATGATTGTTGGTTTTGGGTGTACTGTACCAGCAGTGATGGCGGCAAGAACCTTAGAAAAAGAGCGTGAACGTTTGTTAACCGTAATTATGTCTCCCTTTATGTCATGTGGTGCACGTTTACCTGTCTATGCTTTATTTGCTAGTGCTTTTTTCCCTGAACAAGGACAAAATATCGTCTTTTTATTGTATTTGATTGGTATTTTGGTCGCTGTATTGACTGGGTATGTATTGAGTAGAACCATCTTGCCTGGCAAAAGCGAAAATATGTTTTTAGAAATACCGGACTACGAAATTCCAACCATTAAAAGTACCTTAATTAAAACTTGGCAAAAACTGAAAGGTTTTGTATTTGGAGCGGGTCAAACCATTGTCTTAGTAGTCACTATTTTAAATGTTGTTAATTCAGTAGGTATCGATGGCAGCTTTGGTCATCAAGATAGTGATAGCTCGTTACTCAGCCAAGGCGCTCAAATTATTACGCCGATATTATCGCCATTGGGCATTAACAATGATAACTGGCCAGCAACGGTTGGTATAGTGACCGGTATTTTTGCTAAGGAAGCCGTTGTCGGCACGCTTAATAATCTATATTCAAGTATTGATAGTGAAGACGAAATAGAGATTACTTTATTGGGTAAACTTAACGCGGCGATAGCAACTATTCCTGAAAACCTAATGGGGATTGATATTGCCGATCCATTGGGTATCAATGTTGGAGATCTGACTAATTTAGAAAGTGCAGCAGAAGAACAGGGCGTAGACTTAACTATCTACAGTAATATTAAGCAAGCTTTCATTAGCCAAGAAGCCGCCTTTGCTTATTTATTGTTTATTCTTTTATACGCGCCTTGTGCAGCGGCGATGGGGGCAATTGTCAGAGAAGTAGGAGTAAATTGGGCTCGGTTTGTGGCGATATGGTCAACGGCTATTGCTTATATTGTGTCAGTTGCTTACTACCAAGTTGCCACTTTTTCACTTCACCCAATGAACAGTCTGGCTTACTTGCTATCAGGATTATTAATTATTATGACCGTGCTGTATAAGTTAAAGCATAGAGGTAATTTATTAGCTGATGTGTCTATTAGCACTGAACATAAATTAATCTAGGAAGGTGGAAATGATATTAAAACGTTTATCTGCTTACATACAAAAACAACAACATGTAGATGAAGCGACTGTATTAAAACAATTCCATTTAAAGCAAAATGGCCTTGCTCCTATGATCGAAATTCTTATTCGTTCTGGACATGTACAAAAAACAGTAAGCAGTCGTGGTGATCGATTAACGGCTCAAGTTTTTTATAGTTGGCAGGAGAATCAAGTCATACCGATGACGACCTTATTATAAACCGTTCGTTATCAATGGTTTGTTGTAAGTCTCGGATTAAAAGTGAAAAATAATAAATTACATCGTTATTAAATTTTAGCTACTTATATACCCGTTACCATTCAAGGTGCAACATTCAGCAAGCGGTGAAATGAACAGATGCTAACTAGAAAGAGGAAGAGCTAACGGGGTTAAGTCGACACTTTTTAACAACGAAGATGTTTGCTTCAGCCTTTGCCCTCTGGATCGTTAGTTTGAAAACCATCTCTGCGTTGTAACCTTCGATAAGGGCTCGCCATTGTCATCATGTTGTACCTTCATTTAGAGTTCAAGCTAACGACTGAGAAAAGTACCTGAACGGTAACGAGTATAGGTAATGAAATAGCTCATTAAATAAACTATTATTGATCCTTAAATCGTCTTATAGCTGAAAATATCCTTAAACAACAAATACCTGATGTAATTACTTGCTCAGGTATTTTTTTAGTTCAAATTTGTGACTAGCATCGTCTACTCATAATATGTACAATCCACACCCAATTTATACCGAATCAGTCTAGTCGAGGCATTAATGAGTCAGAAAAAAGTAAACCTGTTAGATTTAAACCGTCAAGGTTTGCAAGATTTTTTCACTGAAATGGGTGAGAAACCATTTCGTACTAAACAGGTCATGAAATGGATTTACCATTTTGGCTGTGAAGACTTTGATCAAATGACTGATCTCAACAAAGGCCTACGAGAAAAGCTTAAGCAGCGTGCAGAAATAGTGGCACCTGAAATAAAAGTTGAGCAACGCAGTGAAGATGGCACTATTAAGTGGGCGATGACGGTAGGTAATCAAGAAGTTGAAACTGTTTATATCCCAGAAAAAGAGCGCGCAACTTTATGTGTATCTTCACAAGTAGGTTGTGCTTTAGCTTGTGATTTTTGTTCAACAGCTCAACAAGGCTTTAACCGTAACCTAACCGTCTCTGAAATTATTGGCCAAGTATGGCGTGCTGCTAAAATCATTGGTGTGATGGGAGAAAGTGGAACGCGACCTATTACTAATGTTGTAATGATGGGAATGGGTGAACCTTTATTAAATCTAAATAATGTGGTTCCTGCAATGGAGTTAATGTTAGATGATTTAGGTTATGCACTGTCTAAACGTCGTGTAACGTTATCAACATCGGGTGTTGTGCCTGCTTTAGATATCCTAGGTGATAAAATTGACGTGGCTTTAGCTATTTCATTACATGCACCAAATGACGAACTACGCTCGAAAATGATGCCAATCAATGATAAATATAATATTGCTGATTTCTTAGCGGGTGTAAAACGTTATATTAGTAAATCAAATGCTAACCGTGGCAAAGTGACTATTGAGTATTTATTATTAGATCATGTTAATGATTCAACAGATCAAGCACATGAATTAGCACATCTATTAAAAGATACACCGTGTAAAATTAACTTAATACCCTTTAATCCGTTCCCGGGTAATGATTATACTAAACCAAGTAATAGTCGTGTAGACCGATTCAATAAAGTGTTAATGGAATATGGTTACACTGTTATTGTACGTAAAACACGTGGTGATGATATTGATGCTGCTTGTGGTCAGTTGGTAGGGGATGTTATTGACCGTACAAAACGCACTATGAATAAACGTCAACATGGTGAAAATATCAGCGTTCAACAGAACTAATTAAGTTAAAACTTAAAACTGTTCTTGTGCTTTAAGAGTAAAGTTCAAGAACAGTTAAAAAAAGCATGCATCAAGTCTCAAGTTACTTCACAATAGGATACTTAAAGAAGTTTCCTGTACGGCTTTTAGTTTATGAGGAATGTATGCGTTTTATATTTGTAGCTTTAATATCTGTCTTTTTTATCTCAGCTTGTGTCTCGACCGAAACGACCACCACTGTTAATAGTCCTGGTGGCAAAAAAATGGCCTTTGATCCTAAAGGTGCTGCTGATACGCGCATTAAGTTAGCGTTGCTTTATCTAGAAAACAAACAAATGCAGCAAGCAAAAGAAAACCTCGATACCGCACTAAAATACCAACCTGATAGCGCTAAAGTTCACCGTATATTTGCCTATTACTACGAGAAAGTGAATGAAAATGATAAAGCGGAGAAATTCTACAAAGAGTCCCTATCATTAGATCCTGACAACGGCGATACTAACCATAACTACGCTACTTTTTTATGTGGTCAAAGTGAATACGTTAAAGCTGAAGAATATTTCTTAAAAGCTATCTCTGCTCCGAACTACACGCGTGTTGCTCGGTCTTATGCTAATGCCGCTATTTGTGCTGAAAAAGCCAATCATAATGACAAAGCTATTTTCTATTATGGTTATGCTTTATCGCATAGCCCTAACAGTAATGAAATAAACTTATCATTAGCAAAGCTAAATATTACTGAAAAAAATTACCAAGCCGCTGTCCTTAACTTATTTGCTTTTCAAAAAGATTCAAAACCTACGGCTGAAAGTTTATGGCAATGGATTCGTTTGAGTTATGCTACAGGAAAGGAGAGCAGTTTATCTCGCTATTCGACTCAACTTTTACAAAAGTTCCCTGAATCAGAGCAAGCCTTAAATTACTTAACGAATAAATACTATGACTGAGCAAACTATGCCTATAACAGAACATGATATGCCTACAACGGAACATAAAATGACGCTTGACAAAGCCCTAAAAAAACATCGCTTAGCGGCTAATTTGTCCGTTGAGGAAATCGCACTAAAACTTAATCTAAAAACAACTGTCATTGAAGGACTTGAAAATGACCTTGCACAATTGATTGAAGATGAAGTTCATCCAGTTATTTATTTACGAGGTTACTTAGCTAACTTTAGTAAAGCAGTACGTTTACCAAACCTTGAATCATTCCCAGAATATCAACAATTAAGTAGTCCAGGTAAATCAGTAAATACATTAAGCAACCCTTACATTCTGACTAATAAAAAACAATCATCGAATAAATTTGCATGGTTTGTTTTATTGCTTCTTGTTGGTTGTATTACGAGTACTATTTATTATTGGGAAAGTGTTTCTGCTTCATTATTTTCTCAGACGGTTGTTGATACTGAAAATATACATATGCGCTTACCTGAACCTGGCGAAAATAGTTTTATCGATACCTATGCTGAAGACAACGAGTTAGCGGCTGAGCAAGCGACAGAGACTTCATCAGTCGAAAGTCAGGCTGTTGATAGTGAAGAAGAACCGCTATCGACAGAAGCAACATCTGAAGCTGATGCAACACTTTAATAACGGGTTAACACTTGCAGAGACTTATTAATTTAACTTAAAATTAAATCATTCAATGAAAATTGTAAGCTAAATTAAGTTAAGCATTTTAATATAATGGTTAGTTTAAATAGTGAATGTTACCCGACTTATCAGAACGCTAGACCTGCTAGAACCTATATTTACTAAGGCTCTAGTTTTATTAAACGATTGATTTATCAAATAGCGTAATAACCTTTAACTTTTAAGAGTAAATATAATGAGCCATACCTCTTCGATTATACGCCGCGAGTCTAAACAGATTATGGTGGGAAATGTCCCTGTGGGTGGCGGTGCGCCAATTACCGTTCAATCAATGACCAATACTTTAACCACCGATGTTGCCGCGACGGTTGCACAAATCAAACGTTTAGAAGCGGTTGGTGCAGATATGGTGCGTATATCAGTACCGACTATGAATGCTGCAGAAGCATTTCGTGAAATTAAAAAACAATGCAACATTCCTCTCATTGCCGATATTCATTTTGATTACCGTATTGCATTAAAAGTAGCAGAATACGGTGTGGATTGTTTACGTATTAACCCAGGTAATATTGGTAATGAACAACGAATTCGTAGTGTAGTTGATTGTGCTCGACACAATAATATTCCTATTCGAATTGGCGTTAATGGTGGTTCATTAGAAGCTGATATTCAAGAAAAATATGGCGAACCAACGGCACAAGCCTTAGTTGATTCAGCATTACGACATGTGGATATATTAGACCGTTTAAACTTTGAACAGTTTAAAGTCAGTGTGAAAGCATCTGATGCATTATTAGCCGTAGAATCTTACCAGTTACTAGCAAAACAAATCATTCAACCATTACACTTAGGGATCACTGAAGCGGGTGGTTTACGTAGTGGTAGTGTTAAATCAGCTGTCGGTTTGGGTTTGTTATTATCACAAGGTATTGG